>NZ_JAKVPU010000001.1:1359938-1427513 GCF_022487605.1 Bacillus sp. ES1-5
TATGGCTGGTTTGTCCTTCTTCAGAGCTTTATCCCCTACCAGCCGTTGGAACGGGGTAAAGGGAAACTTTCTTTTGCGATTTTTGCAAAAGATCAGCCCGAACCAATCGGATTTTTGTAGCCTTCACTATTTTTACTAACAACTAGAAATTACTTATCATTAGGTTTTACCGTTTCAGCGGAGCAATGCAATCTACATAATTAGGGGGATTTCTATATGACATCAAATTTGAAGATTCGAAATATCATTTTCATTTTAATCGGTTCCGCTATTTTTTCTTTCGGTATTGTGAATATCAATATTGAAAATCACCTTGCGGAAGGTGGATTTACCGGTATTACACTATTATTGTATTTTCTATTTAAGTTTGACCCTTCTTACTCAAACTTAATTTTAAATATCCCTATATTTATTATTGGCTGGAAGTTACTTGGAAGAACGACATTTTTATATACGCTAATCGGCACCTTTAGCGTATCTTTATTTCTATGGATTTTTCAACGTTACGATGTTCTGAACTTACATTTAAATTTACAAAATGATATGACACTCGCGGCTTTATTCGCCGGGGCATTTATTGGTATCGGTCTTGGAATAATATTTAAATATGGCGGGACTACTGGCGGTGTAGATATTATCGCGAGACTCGCTCATAAATATGTTGGCTGGAGTATGGGGAAAACAATGTTTATGTTTGATGCTATCGTCATTATCGTCTCGATTCTTACATATTTATCATACCGCGAGGGCATGTATACGTTAGTTGCTGTTTTTATCGGGGCGAAGGTCATTGATTTTATGCAAGAAGGAGCCTATGCGGCGAAAGGAGCAACTATTATCTCAGATAAAAACGATGAAATTGCTGCCAAAATTTTATCTGATATGGAACGCGGAGCTACTTTTTTAAAAGCTGTTGGATCGTATACAAAAGTGGAGCGGAACGTATTATATTGCGTTGTTGCTAAAAATGAAATCGTGAAATTAAAAAATATTATTACTTCTGTAGATCCTCATGCCTTTGTTGCAGTAAGTGATGTACATGATGTAGTTGGTGAAGGTTTTACATTAGATGAAAATAAAAATCCGTTACATACATAAATGCAACTAGAAAAGCTCTCTAGCTTTTCTAGTTTTTTATTACATATTTTTTAAGTTTCTCTAAATCCTCATAAATAAGCTCCAATAAACTCCGATTATAAAAAATGGAAGCAGGATGAAAAGTCGGAAAGATATGATATTCTTGCTCTGACCATGTAAACGCTGCACTTTGCATATCCTTTAATTTTTGAATAGGCTGTTTTAATAATTGTCCGTGCACATCTGTGATTTTTGTATTTTTTCCCGTTAAACGTTGAAGACCGATATTTCCAAGTGTGACAATAAGCTTCGGGTTTATTTTCTCTAATTCATAATCTAACAAAGGGGCATGGGCAAGTATTTCTCCTTGATTTGGCGTTCTATTATACTTTTTCTGTATGATTTCACCATTTCGTTCTTTTTTCTCTCGCCACTTATAAGGTCTACTTCGAACAGCGCTCGTAATATATACTTCTTCCCTTGTAACATGAATCCGTTCTAAAAAACCCATTAATTGTTTTCCAGCTCTCCCGCTAAACGGAATCCCATTATGAATTTCTGTTTCACCAGGCGCTTCTCCTAACAACATAAATTTTGGATTTTCAGGACCTTGTCCACTTAAAAAGCCTTCTAACTGATAAGAAGCGCTTTGTTCTTTCACTTGTTTTACTAAATGGCTTGGATATTTCACTTCCCACACTGCCTTTCCGCATTACTTCTATTGCTTCTATTATTTCTATTTGCAGTACATTATATAATTCAATCCACAATACAAAAAAAGACTATCAAATGATAGTCTTTAGTCGTCGCTACGCTGCATACCAGTATACATTAATACGAGACGTAATAATTCAAATACCGCTACAGCTGCAGCCGCTACATATGTTAATGCCGCCGCATTTAATACTTTACGAGCTTGGCCATATTCATCTGTTGATACGATACCTAACGCTTCAATTTGTTGCATTGCACGCTTTGATGCATCAAACTCAACTGGTAATGTAACGAGTTGGAACACAACACCTGCTGCCATTAAAATAATTCCTAATAACAATAGTTTTGACATTGTCGCAAATATACCAATCATAATAAATACCCATGATATATTCGATCCAAAATTCGCCACAGGCACTAACGAATGACGAATACGCATAAAGTTATAATCTTTTGCATCTTGAATTGCGTGTCCTACTTCGTGTGCTGCCACTGCTGTACCAGCAACTGAATGACCATAATAGTTATCTGTTGATAATCGAACTGTTTTGGCAGTTGGATCATAATGGTCTGATAAATGACCTGGTGTTTCTTCTACAGCTACGTTGTATAATCCATTTTCATCTAAAATCTTTCGAGCCACTTCCGCTCCTGTCATACCTGATGTTGAATAAACTTGTGAATACTTGCTATAAGCACTACGTACTCTTGACTGTGCATACAACGGTATGATCATTATGATCGCGAAGTAAATTAAATAAAACATCATGAACCTCCATTGAAGTTTTAATTATAGTACTTCTCATTCTATTTTCTTCTGCCATCATTGTCAATGAATAAACCTTACAATCCATATCTTTATTTATTGCATTATCTATTCTTAGAGTGTACATTACTTTTTCTTTTTTCTCTCTCTCCTTTATATTTTCTCCATCCAACATAAGTTAATGTGAATAAAATAAGACCTCCAGTAATTGTCATAAACCAAATGAGAGAGGGTGCAATTTCATCTTTTTTTACTGTGTGAAATATTTTTTGCAAATCCCCTTTAATGATTCCTACTTGCATTTGCCCACCTTTCGTATTTAACATAACGTTACGAAATTCATCCAAATAAGATAAATGGGCATTTACACGCTGCACTTCGTTTTCTGGCAGGGCAATCATTAAACTTGGATAAATAATATTAAATTCATGTAAAAATGTGTTTAACGTTTGCTGAAACTGTCCCGTATCTTCTTTTTTCATCGCTTTTTCCATTTGAGAAAAGGCACCCATTACTTTTCTTTCTCTTTCCATCCAAAGTGGTTGATATTTCGACACTTGCGCATCAACAGCGAGCTGCAGGGCTAACACATTATCAATTTTAACTTGTTTACCTACATCTGTTTCCGAGAGAGATTGTTTCGCCTTGTCGTAAGCTAAAGAAATAACTCTAACTTGATCTGGCGTTACTTCTTGCTTCTTTTCATTCCCCTTGATAACAAACTGCTCGGAGAAATGTTGTAATACTTGTACTGCTTTTTCATCTTCATTACGCTTCACTAATTGTAATGAGTCGTCTAACAACCCTGTTAGTTCACTCCACTCTTCAGCATATATACGTAACGGAAACATTATAATTAGAAATGCTATTAATCCAATTAATGTTCTCTTCATCACGGTCCCCCCTATAACTACTAGTACAAAATATGTTAATTTGGACAAGAATAGAACAGTACTAGACCGAAAAATATATTATCGTTTTACAAACAAAAAAATTCTCTTTAAACAGAGAATTTTTCCTTTGAAATCCTTTTCTTTTTTACGAAATATCTATACAAGCTGTAACAAAGTATGCTGCCGCATAAAATAAATAATAAAATTGCACACGCAGCATGCATAAAGAATTCTTCTGGTAACATTAATATAATTGGATCCGTTTCAATATCAAACATCCAATAATCATTACTGAATAAAAGCTTATGGAATAATACAAAACTCTTTTCAAAATTAATAGCGATCGGTAACATGAGCGCTATCGGTAACATAATTGTTAAAATTGATCCGTGCAGTAAAAACTTTTCATTTTTCTTTTTTAATAAATAAATCCCGCCTATTATTGAAATCATAATTGTCACATACATTACATATTGAATCTTTACTAAAATATTTTTAACATCTACAAAATGAATACGTCCATTTGTAGACATATCTAATGTTGGCAACTGCAATGCTCCATCATAAAACGGCGATAAATATGTAATAAGCACATCATAATTTCTTTTAATATCATCCTTCGTCATATCCGCTAAATCTGGAATGTTTAAAAAATCAATTTCAAAATAATATAGCCATTTTCCGTATACAACCGCCGTTGTTGCGAGTGCAAATATAGAAAATGCTATGCTATATGAAACAATTATAGTAATCAATCGATCCAATATTTTTGTACCACTCTTATTTTTTTTCATTTTCTCCCCCTAAATGTTCTAGCTATCATAAAGAAAACTGTTTTCGGTTCTCACGCAAGCAATAATAATATGTAAGACATAGTGTGACGATGCTTAGCCAAAACGTAAAGTAACCAATTTTTTCTACAAACAAATGCATAATTCCATATCTCGGCATTTGCCAAAATAAATAATCAATTGCATCATTATGTAATGTCCATATAGCCGCTACCGCAAAATGCCATTTTTTTATACGGTAAAACGGTGCATATAACAATCCTTGTACTGCCATCGCAAAGTGCGAAAGCATTAACATATACCCCATAAGACCAATAGGACCTTTTACATAGATCATAATTGCATTTACAACAACAGCCCATATACCATATTTCATTAAAGTAACAATCGCTAGCGCCTCTATTAATCCCCAATTTCTCTTCCTTAAAAAAGCAATTAAAACAAAGACAAAAAAGAGACTCGCCATCGGGCTATCGGGTACAAACGGCCAAAATATAAGTGAGGTTTCTTTTAATTGATTTCCATACCATATAAATCCGTATATTGTACCTAATATGTTAATAACTAATAAAAATAATAATATAGAGCGTTGTCTTAACATTGCATACAAGTAAACCAAGCTGTATGTCCAACACCTTTCAAACAAAGTCATTCTTTCCTCAAACTCTACTCTATTATATAGTAAACTTTCTTTCATCAAAATAAAAAGCTGACTACAAATTTTGTAGTCAGCTTTTTATTATTTTTTATTATACTTTGCAACGAATTCCGAAAGTTTCTTCAGTTCCTCATCTGTACCTTTAAATACACCTTTAGGCATGGAACCTTTTCCATCTTTCGCAATTTTAGCAATTTCTTCTGGCTTTAAAGTTAAATTTTGCAGTGTCGGTGCTGCTGCCCCGCCCTGTAAATTGTCACCGTGACATGTTAAACAAGTATTTTTTTGCATTAATTTATAGCCGTCATCATTTTTATCAACTGGTGCTGTTTTTACAATTGCTCCTTGTTTTTTTGCAGCTTCCCAGTCGTGGTGTGCTACAGATTCCCAAGTTAAAAAGATAATCGATGCAATTGCTAAAAGCATAAATCCAGTTGCTACAGGACGCTTCAATGGGCGTCTTTCTGGTCCTCGATCAAGAAATGGAGCTAACAGTAATGCGCCAAACGCAATCCCTGGCATAATAAACGCTCCAATTACAGTAAATGAACCAGAAGCATAAGAATACTTTAATAACTGATACAAGAATAAGAAATACCAATCTGGAAGTGGTATATATCCAGCATCAGTTGGATCCGCCATTCTCTCAAGTGGTGACGGATGCGCCACTGTTAAACATAAATAACCGATTAAAAAAACTGCACCAACCATCCATTCTTTTAACAAGAAGTTCGGCCAAAACGCTTCTGTTTTTCCTGGGTATTCAGAATAGTCTTTTGGAATATTTGGTTTCCGAGCTACTGGTACCCGAGAATCTCCTACAAACTTCATCCCTTTGCCGCGATGCATAATCTCCCTCCTTTAGTTCTTTCCCCTTTAATTTAGCAATCTCTTATAGCGGACCGGAAATACCTTGTTTGCGAATCATGATGAAGTGGAAGGCCATTAAACCTAGAAGTGCTGCTGGTAAGAAGAAGACGTGAATAGCAAAGAAGCGAGTTAATGTTTGAGCGCCAACAATTTCGGAATGACCAGCGAGTAATGTTTTAATATAAGGACCAATAAGCGGCGTTTGCTCTGCAATTTGAATCCCTACTTTCGTAGCAAATAATGCTTTCATATCCCACGGTAATAAATATCCGGTAAAACCAAGACCTAACATAACAAAGAAAATAAGAACACCAACAATCCAGTTTAACTCACGAGGCTTTTTATACGCACCCTGGAAGAAAACTCTAAGTGTATGTAAAAACATCATTACAATGACGAGACTAGCGCCCCAGTGGTGCATACCACGAACAATTTGCCCGTATGCAACTTCATTTTGTAAATAATAAACCGATTCCCAAGCATTTTTAATATCAGGCACATAATACATCGTCAAAAACATTCCTGATAAAATTTGAATTACAGTAACGAAAAAGGTAAGTCCTCCAAAGCAATAAACGAATGCAGAAAAGTGATGTGCCGGGTTTACATGTTCAGGTACTTCATGATCAGCGATATCACGCCATATTGGTGTAATATCTAACCTTTCATCTACCCAATCATAAATTTTATTTAGCATCTACTTTGCACCCCCTTTTGGCTTCGCTTTGCCTAAATACAGCGTTCCATCTTTTACTTTGGACTCGTATACATCAAGCGGAGCAAGGGGCGGCGTGCCTTTAATGTTCATTCCGTCTTTTGTGTAACGGCCCCCGTGACATGGACAAAAGAATTGATTAGGATGTGCTTTGTCCGAATTCCAGTTAACTGTACATCCTAAATGTTTACATACTGGAGAGAACGCAACAATGTCTCCGCTTTCATCTTTATGAACCCAAGCTGATTTTGGCTCTTCGGACTTGTACCAACCATCAACCTGCTTCACCTTAAAGTCGAAACGTTTCGGCTCTGTTGTAATATCCTTTACTTGTGCAACAGCAACCATATCCGTTCCCGCTTCTTTTCTTAACACCGGATCAAGCGCAAATCGCGTCATCGGCATTAAAATACCCGCTGCCATAAAGCCTCCTACCCCTGTAAGGGTGTAATTTAAAAACTGTCTTCTTGATACACGATGTTCTTTCTCGCCCACGAAAATTTCCCCCCTCTATCAGAAATTGTCCCCTCGTGATAAATTATATAAAAAATAAAAACTAGGACACTATCATGATATAATACGCTTAGGTACAGGTCAATATCATACTACTCATAATAATAAGAACTTTCTGTTTATTATTACTTTCCCCATTTTTCTTCTAACATCACCATTATATTTTTTATATGTGCATGAATAACTTCTCTTTTCGCTTGATCACTAAATTGTTCTAACGCTAATGAAGGAAACCAAAATAAATCTCCTTGTAACTCTTGCATATCTTCTTTCCATGAAAAATCACTTGTAACATAAGCAATATGCTTAAAACCTTGCTTTTGCAAATGATTTGTCCATTCTTGCAAACGACCTTTTTCATTTTTTTGACTTTCTACTAAATACGTAAATGCCGGTAGTAAAAGTACTCTTCCTTTATATTCTCTTTCCAACTCCATACTCAACAATTCGATAAATTCACCTTGTTCTACTACCATTTTCATTTCTTTTGCTGCCGAAATTGATAAAAGTGGTATAACACCTGTATCTACATACTCTCTTGCTTGCTCAAACTGCTCCACATCTTTTACACTCCATTTCAAATGTCTTCCCTCCCCTCACCTGTAAATGACAGAACTTTCACTTTATATATATTAAACCATACTAAAAGAGGTAAAAAAAGAAAAACTACCTATATTAAGGTAGTTTTTCTTAAAAAGTCTGAAATTTGTAAAATTTTATGAATCCAAATGAATTCTATAACATCTTTAACTCAGCTGTTAACTTATGAAAGGCTTCCTTATCTTGCTTATCCAGCGCTTCATCAATTTGTTTCAAAATACGTTCTCTTCTAAAAGAAAATACACTTTCTTCTAAAAATCTTTCTGCAAGTAAACGATCTTTTTCATTTACTTCAATATGCTTTGGTAAATACGGGTTTTCTTCTAATACAGCTACATAATTGGCATTTTGAAACGATGATTTAAAATTGAGTTGAATATAAATATCTTCATCTCGATTTAAACGAATATCATGAAACGATTTTTCAGCATCTGTTGTCATAACATTTTGTTTAAAAAAGTGAAATGGTGTGTCCTTCACACAATTCGCGGACATCACTAAACCACGTGGACAATATTTTGCATGCTCTACGAAGTGGACTTTATGCATCAATTGGTCATGACTCATTAAATAATTCAAAATCCATACGCATTCACGCTGTTTCAGTTGGTAATTATTCAAAAACCATTTTACAAAATCCTTCTTCTCGTTTACAGAAACAGGGGTATTCATAGCAATTAAGTCCCTCCTCTGTCTTTCTCTTTTCTTTTTAGATTCAAGAAGCGGCATTCAGTTTCCTTCCAACTTATGAAAAATCCTCTAAATTATATAACAATTCTTCAATATGAATTTGTGTCGGGTCTAGTTGTATTAACTGAGTAAATACTTCTTTCGCCTCTTTTCGCATACCTTCTTCCAATAAGAAATAACCGTACTCTTCCAAGAAGTCTGGATGATTCTTAAAAGAAGTATATGCACTTTCATAGTGTTTTAATGCATCCGAATACATTTCTAATTGTTTTTTTGCAAACGCAAGATCCCAAAGTAGTTGTGTATCTGGTTCTCCGCTATCAATCGCACGCTCTACAACTGCAATTAGCTCTTCATACTTTTCTTGTTCTTTTAAGATATACGCATATTTTAATATCGCACCTAAATGTCCTGGATCTAACTCAAGCGCTTTTTGAAGCACTTCCTCTGCTTCTGCTATTTTTCCTAATTTCGCCGCAATGTTCGCTAATTCTACATAAAATGGTACAGAAAGCTCATCTACTTTAATTCCTTCTTGAAGTGTTTCATAGCTTTCTTGAAGCATTCCTTCTTTTTCATAGCTTTTCGCTAAATACATGTACAGCGATGCATACTCCGGATCTAATTCTTTTAGTTCTTGCCAAGCACCAATTGCTCTTTGGTATTCTTCACCTTGGTATAATGTGAAGGCATATCCAAATAATGAGTGGATATCTTTTTGTTCCTCTAAACCTGCTTCATAGTAAGAGATCGCTTCTTCCCAATTTCCAATCGCACTTAACGTTTCTGCGAGGCGAAGTGCAATGACAACACCACCCATGACTTTATGTTCTGCTAATAGCGACTCATAATGAGTGATTGCCTTTTGTTCTTCACCTTTACTACTATATAGCTCTGCTAATCCAAACGTAATAACAGGTTCGTCAGGCATCATTTCTTTCGCCTTTAATAGTTTTTGTTCTGCTACATCATCGAAACCTTGCATTTGGAATAAATCTGCAACAAGTAATAACGATTGAACATATAAGTCATCATTTTCTGGAATATCATGAAGCACTTCAATCGCTTCATCTTCTTTGTCTAGATCAATATATAATTCCGCTAAAAATACAGTGAATTCACTTTCTTCCGGGTACAATAAACGCAAGTCTTCTGTAATAGCTAACGCTTCATCCGTAAATCCAAGTGTATGATAATAGCGAGCGATATCATACTTCTCTTCATCATTCGCAATTTGTAATTGTTCTTTTAATAATTGTAATCCTTTTTCCGCTTCACCATTTTCAATATATGAAACAGCTTGTTCAAACTTTTGCATAAACGTCTCCTTTAATTCTAACAAATATTATTTTCTGTTCATTATCATAAGCAACTAGGTGTATGAACGCAATCTTTAGAATGAGCATACTTCTTCTTGTACTTTCACTGATAACGATTCGAATATGACACCGATACCGCATTACTACTTTCTATTGTACCGTTTTCTTTCATTACCGTGCAAATAACTTCCCTTATTAATTATTAACACGCACGGATCAAGCTTTACAGGCCTTCATTTAAATAAAAAAGACTCCTATATTAGGAGCCTTCACAAACTCTTAAGAGTATGTTTCTTCTTTCTTTACTTGCTCATTTACAAGCTCTTTCAATAATTCTATAATTTCATCATTTTCTTCTTTCAAACCGACAGTAATACGAATACCATCATGTATACCAAATGCAGCACCAGAACGAACAATATATCCTTTCTTCATTAATCGTTCGAAAGCCTCATTACCAGGAATACCGAGTTTTAAGAAAATGAAATTTGTTTGAGATGGATAATAAAATACGTTATATTCCTTACAAAATGCGTAATATTGATTTAATCCTTTTTCATTCTTTTTCACACATTCTTGTAAAAATACTTGATCTTCTAATGCAGCGAGTGCTACAGCCTGCGCTACAGTCGATGTATTAAATGGTAACCTTGCTACTTCTAACTGCCCGATTAAATTTGCATTACCAACCGCATATCCGATACGGAAAGCAGCTAAACCATATGCTTTTGAAAACGTGCGTAAAACCATAAGATTTTCATACTTTTCAAGAAGTGGTAATGTTTGCGGATAGTCTTCTGCCCCCACATATTCATAATATGCTTCGTCCATAATAACGAGCGCTGACTTAGGAACTGATTCTAAAAATGAAAGTAAGTTTTGTTTCTCTACATATGTACCTGTCGGATTATTTGGGTTACAAATCCATACAATCTTCGTTTTATCATCTACTCGCTGTAACATCGCATCTAAATCGTGAATGCCATCTTTAAGTGATACTTCACGAACTTCTGCTCCTTCAATAACAGCATGGTGATGGTATTGCGAGAATGTTGGATTCGCCATTACAACATTTGTTCCTTCATGTAGTAATGCACGGCTAATCATTTGAATGACTTCATCTAATCCACTACCAAACAACAGTTGTTCTGCTTTGACACCTAACTGCTCTGCTACTTTTGTCCGAAGTTCAAATGCATATCCATCTGGATAAAGAGCGTATTGACTCGCTAAAGAAGTTAATGCTTCTGTTACGCGTGCTGAGCAACCGAATGGATTTTCGTTCGATGCTAATTTCACAATTTTTGATAATCCATATTCCCTTTTTACTTCTTCAGTATTTTTCCCAGGTACATATGCTCTCAAAGTTAACAATTGCTCTTTCACTCTCATTTTTCTTCCCCCAGTCATTTTATTCAATTACAATATGGTTATAATCCCTTACTATAATCGTTTATCATTACCGTCACTATTACGAGAATACCTCTAAACAAGCACTTCGCACCTTTTAAACCATATCCTTTTGAAATGCCTCTAACGCAATATGAACAGTCTCATCTGGAATAGATACGACATTCACTACCCCATATTCCTGCATAAGCACCATATGAATCGCTCCAGCATTCGCTTTCTTATCCTGTTTCATCAATTGAACGAGGTTCTCTACATTCAAATCACTTGGCATTTTGGGATATCCGTACTTCAAGAACCACTGCTTCATCTCTTCATAGGAAAGATCAACCTTGTACACTTGCTCACTTAAAAACAAGGCAAATAACATTCCAACCGCTACTCCGTCACCGTGAGTAATATTTCCATATCCTAGTTCTTTTTCAAGAGCATGGCCTAACGTATGTCCAAAGTTCAAATGCGCACGTACACCTTTTTCTGTTTCATCTTGTGATACAATATTTGCCTTTACAGGAATTGCCTTCGTTAATATATGGATTAACTTCTCATCACGAAGATCCGCTAATGTTTGCACTTCTTCTTTTAACCAATGATACAGCTTTACATCACCAATAAGAGCATGTTTTATCACTTCTGCATAACCTGAACGCCACTCTTTTTCAGGAAGTGACTGTAAAAACGGCGTATGATATACAACTACTTCCGGTTGATGGAATGCACCGATCATATTTTTACCTAACGGATGATTGATCGCTACTTTCCCACCTACTGCGCTATCGTGAGCTAATAAAGTCGTTGGAACTTGAACAAAGCGAATTCCACGCATAAACGACGCAGCAACAAAACCAGCTAAATCTCCAATCATCCCGCCTCCAAGTGCAATAATTAAAGAATTTCTATCTAATTTATTTTCAAGAGCTGACGTATGAGCCGCATAGAAATTTTCAAAAGACTTCTCTTTTTCGCCACTCGGTACAATGAATGAAAATACTGTTTGCTCTATTTGCAACGCGTCTACAACTGTCTGTAAATGTAAAGTTGCAACAGCTTCATCTGAAATAATCATGATGTTTGATACAGATGGCTGCATGTTTTGAATGATTGTTGTCAAATGTGACAACGATTCTTTTCCTACATGTACATCATATTCTTTTGATTTCGTTTGAATATGTATGTTTCCCATTAAAATCCCCTCGCATATTCATTATGTTTCTCAATATTTTCACGAATAAGGTCCATACGATCTAATCCGAATTGTTCTATTAAAGCTGTCGCTAATTCCCAAGCCACAACCGCTTCTGCAACGACACTAGCTGCTGGCACAGCACAACTATCTGAACGTTCAATGCTCGCTGTAAAAGGCTCTTTCGTTTCAATATCTACACTTTGAAGAGGTTTATATAGTGTAGGTATCGGTTTCATCACACCGCGCACCACAATTGGCATTCCAGTCGTCATACCGCCTTCTAATCCACCTGCATTATTTGTTCTTCGTGTATATCCATGTTCCTCATTCCACAGAATTTCATCATGAACTTCACTTCCCGGTCTATGCGCTGCTTCAAAACCAATTCCAATCTCGACGCCTTTAAAAGCATTAATGCTCATAATTGCGGCTGCTAATTTTGCATCCAGTTTTCGATCATAATGCACATAGCTACCGACCCCAATTGGCATTCCTTCCACAATCACTTCAACGATTCCACCGATTGAATCTCCATTTGCTTTTGCATCATCAATTGCTTTCATCATTTGGTTACCTGCTTCTTCATCTAAGCAACGTACAGGTGATGCTTCCGTAATACTTTTTAATTCTTCAATTGAACTATACGTAATTTCCTTAGCCTGTACACCGCCAATTTCAATTACATGGCCCGCTACTGTAATACCAAGTTCTGCTAACACCTTTTTAGCAACCGCACCAGCAGCAACACGCACTGTCGTTTCGCGTGCTGAAGAACGCTCCAGTACATTTCTCATATCTCTATGACCATATTTAATCGCACCATTTAAATCAGCATGTCCAGGTCTTGGTTTTGTTACTTTCCTTTTCATTTCTTTTTCTTCTTGTTCCGTTAAAGGCTCTGCGCCCATAATTTTTGTCCAATGTGCAAAATCACGATTTTCAACAACAAGTGCAATTGGAGAACCTAATGTCTCTCCATGTCTAACACCACTTACAATTTGCACTTGATCTGTTTCAATTTGCATGCGTCTACCACGCCCATGCCCCTTTTGCCTTCTAGCTAACTCTTCATTTATATCATCCGCTACTAAAGGCAGTCCTGCTGGAACACCTTCTATAATTGTTGTAAGTTGTGGACCATGAGATTCACCAGCTGTAATATATCGCATACGTTATTCCTCTTTTCGTATATGTATTTATCTCGCTATATTAAGCAATGATATTATCTTTCCTTACTCTAAAAATATGAAAGAAATTATATATTTGATCAGCCATTCGCTTATTCTCCGATAGGCCTTTTACTTTACATATCAATATATCATAACAGCTCTAACTTCGTAACTAATTGAAATAAAAAAAGTGCAAGAAGAATACCCCTATTCTCCTTGCACTTTCTACTATTATCACAGTGATTAAAGCGTTTACAAATTATTTCAAAATAATTAGTAAATCCATTCATTCATTAATTTTGAGTAGTCAACTAATTCTTCTTCCTTAAAGAAAATAGCAATCTCGCGCTCTGCACTTTCTAACGAATCAGAACCATGGATAATGTTTTTCGCAACAGTTACACCGAAATCTCCACGAATTGTTCCAGGAGCTGCTTCATGTGGTCTTGTTTTACCCATCATGTTACGAGCTGTATCTACTACACCTTCACCTTGCCATACCATTGCGAATACAGGGCCAGATGTAATAAAGTCTACTAATTCACCAAAGAAAGGTTTCTCTGTGTGCTCAGCATAGTGTTGTCCAGCAATTTCCGGAGTGACTTGCATTAATTTTGCACCAACTAATTGAAAGCCCTTCTTCTCAAAACGAGCTACGATTTCCCCAATGAATGCACGTTGTACACCGTCTGGTTTTACCATTAGAAATGTTTTTTCCATAAAAAATCTCTCCACTTCTGAATTATGTATGTAATTGTATATCCCCACACACATATTAACACCCTTATCACAATTGTGCAATAGTTTTGAAATAGAGAGATTATTTTATTTTTTAGAAAAAACACTAAAATTTTCGTTTCCCAATATACTTTGCTACATTTTGTAATGCATACTTCGCTTGTCCACGCGGGAGTGGTTTTATGATTTCTAATGCTTTATGTAAATAACGTTCACTAAACGCAAATGCTTGATCAATAGCGGTACTATTTTTTACAGCCTCAATAATTTCTTTCATTTCGTCCGCTGTTGTATTTTCATGTACAGATATGATTTTCTTACGAAGCACTGGATCTTCCATAGCGTATAGGGCAGGAAGCGTAATATTCCCTTGTAGTAAATCTCCGCCAGCAGGTTTTCCAAGCTTCTCTTCTGTGGAAACGAAGTCTAAAATATCATCAATAATTTGATACGACATTCCTACAAAATATCCATACCAAAATAGTCGATTTACCGTATCACGATTAGCACCAGCAGCAATCGCTCCTAGTTGGCAACTCGCAGCAATTAATAATGCTGTTTTTCGCTTTATTCTTCTTAAATACGTTCGTAAATTTTGGTCATAATTGTATTTATCTTTAATTTGTTCAATTTCACCTTTACACACTTCTAAAATGGTATGCGATAGCGCCTGATGCGCCTCTGGAATTTCAATATTTGTAATACATTCAAGAGACTTAGCAAACAAATAGTCCCCTGTATACATTGCAATACGATCTCCCCATTTTGCATTCACAGTTGCACTACCACGTCGTAAAAATGCAGCATCAATAACATCATCGTGAACGAGAGAAGCCATATGAATAAGTTCTAACGCAACAGCTACATGCTTAATTGCATCTAACTTATAATCTCCAAATTTTCCCGCAAGCAACACAAATACAGGACGAATTCGCTTCCCACCAGCTTCAATAAGTTGTAATGCCGCCTCTTCTACCAATGGCTGTTCAGAAGCAACTGTCTTTTTTAATTCTTTTTCTATCACATTAATATCCGATCGTAAAAAAGAGTACATAAGTTGTAACTTCATATTGTTCACCTTAACCTAAAACTTCTTTTTTCTTTTTTCTTTTTTCTATTTCGATTCTGGTTTCATACCTAAATGCATCGCTGCTACCCCAAAAGTAAACGGCTTCACTTGTACACGTTCAAGTCCAGCTTCTTCAAACATATGAGCCAATTCTTTCATACCCGGGAATGTACTAGCAGATTCTTGCAGCCATGAATATTCTTTAAAACTTTTCGCAAATAACTTTCCAAATAACGGCATGATATATTTAAAGTATAAAATATACCCTTGTCGAAAACCAATCATTGTTGGTTGAGATGTTTCTAAACAAATTACTTTTCCACCTGGTTTTACTACACGCGTCATTTCTTTTAATACGTGCATATAATCCGGTACGTTACGTAAACCAAATCCAATCGTTACATAATCAAATGTGTTATCTTCAAATGGAAGTTCCATTGCATTCCCATGTAGAAGTTCTACTTGTTTTAATTGTAACGCCTCTACCTTTTGCTTACCGACAGATAACATATTTTCACTGAAGTCTAAACCAACAACCTTGCCCTGTTCACCTACCGCTCCAGCTAGCGCAATTGTCCAGTCTGCTGTCCCACAGCATACATCAAGAGCCTTGTTACCTGGTTTTACATCCATAATGCGCATCGTCTCTTTACGCCACGCTTTATGTCTTTGAAAACTAATGACAGAATTCATCACATCGTATTTATCAGAGATTTTCTCAAATACATCATGTACTCTTTCTTCTTTTGATTGTTGCATGCTCGTACCTTCTTCCAATGTAAAATTGCTTATGTCTTCGATCTATCTCTTAACACAGAGTTTATTTCACTTATATCTGTGTGGTTTTCCAAAAATTGATTTTCTTTCTTTCTGAGTTCCATCATCCATCCATGAATAACTCTTTCTGCCTCCGCTTGATCCTTCGCAATCCCTTGAACTGCTTGAAAAACAGGTGAATGTTGTTTTTCAGCATGCAGTTCACATTCTTTTTGAAGACGGTTTTTTCCTAGTACATACGTTATAAACGGCTTCCAATGCGATAAATGAAAATGATCACATGTTTTTTGCAAGAGTGCAGACTCAATCGTTACTACACTTTCTATTATGTCATCCATCGTTTCATGCGCTTTTTGATATAACATTATTTTGTGTTCATTAATTTCTTTAATTCCTTCAGCAAGCGCACGAATTAAAACAATATCACGATTCATAGACAGTAAGTAATAATATAACCCACTATAGTAATCACCAGCAAGCACTGTTAACTGGCGACGTTTATGCGATTCATTTGCTTCTTCCCCTGCTTTATTTGATACTCTTTCATGTGTATCAAGCGCAATTTGCACAAGCATAATCGTTACTACATAATGCTCAATTTGTTCTATATGTAAATTTGCACTTTTTAAAGCACCATATAACAATGCTATTTTTTCTTCATCAATAAATGGTTCTTCAATATAGTTTATAAAATAAGGATGGCGTAATTTCTCCATCAATTTCTCTCTTATACCCGCATACCCTCCGTAGATGTCACACACAAAAATCACCCTTGTTTTCTAATTCATAAAACTTATTATAACACATACATTCTATTTTCTATAACCAAAACTTGGCTACTCTTTCCAAACTTCCACCGAACTAAATAACATCTTCCATTCTTTTTAGTAGTCTTTCTATTCTCACTCTGCCTTGCTAAAACTATATCATTTATTTACATAAAAAAAAAAGAAAAGCAGTTTCCTACTTTTCTTTACTTCGTTTTAATAAAAGATAAAATCTCACTACGTGCCGCTGCATCATTTTCTAACACACCACGTACTGCTGTTGTTACTGTTTTCGCGCCCGGCTTTTTCACACCACGCATCGTCATGCACATATGTTCCGCTTCTACTACTACCATTACACCATGCGGCTCTAGTACTTCCATAATAGAGTTCGCTACTGTTGATGTAATACGTTCTTGCAGTTGTGGACGACGTGCAATTGTATCTACAGTTCGAGCTAATTTACTTAACCCTGTCACTTTTCCGCCTTGCGGAATATATGCAACGTGAGCAACTCCATAGAATGGAACTAAATGATGCTCACACATCGAATAAAACGGTATATCTTTTACTAGTACAAGCTCCTCGTGATCTTCCCCGAACACTTTATGCAAATGTTCTTTCGGATCTTCATGCATACCCGCGAACACTTCTGCGTACATTTTTGCAACACGCTTTGGTGTATCAAGTACTCCCTCACGATTTGGGTCATCTCCGATTGCCTCTAAAATAAGGCGTACTGCATGTTCAATTTGTTCTAAATTAACTTTTGCCATCCGCTAGCCCTCCCGAAAACCTAAAAGTGATACGAACACATTCTAGCATATTTGTGTTTTTAAAAGCAAAAAGAAGAGTTCCCAAAAAGGAAACTCTTCTTCCCTGTTAATATGTAAGGATTATTTAACCGCATCTTTTAACGCTTTACCAGGTTTGAATGCAGGTACTTTACTTGCAGCGATTTCAATCTCCTCACCTGTTTGTGGGTTACGACCTTTACGAGCCGCACGCTCACGAACTTCGAAGTTACCGAATCCGATCAGTTGTACTTTATCACCTTGTTTTAAAGCTTCTAAGATAGAATCAAAAACAGCGTCTACTGCTTTTGTTGCGTCCTTTTTAGAAAGGGAACTTGCTTCTGCAACAGCATTGATTAAATCTGTCTTGTTCATGCCATTCACCTCCTCCCAAAGATAAGACTGTATAATGATCATAAAATGAGTCTTACTTTCATTTGTAGGCAATTTTTGCAAATTCTATACTACAAAGATGTAGATAAATCATTATCAACGCCTATATTATACGATTCTCCTTTATAATTCAATATTTTTAAGGAAATTGTTACTCTTAAAATGTGAAAATCTGATGAAACTTGACAATTTACAACAATATATTAGATAATGACTATTTATTTTGCTATTCTATACGCGAAAATCAAAAAAATCCCTCTACGATGAGAGGGATTTTTTCTTATAATATAATCGCAATTAATCCGCCAGATCCTTCATTAATAATTCTTTCTAGCGTTTCCTTTAATTTATATCTCGCATTTTCTGGCATTAAAGATAGTTTCGCTTGAATGCCTTCTCGAACAATAGAGCTAAGTGAACGTCCGAATATATCAGAATTCCAAATTGATAATGGGTCATCTTCAAAATCCTGCATTAAATAACGAACTAATTCTTCACTTTGCTTTTCAGTACCAATGATCGGCTCAAACGTTGACTCCACATCTACTTTAATCATATGAATAGACGGAGCTACAGCTTTTAATTTCACACCAAACCTTGAACCGTGACGAATAATTTCCGGCTCATCCAAGCTCATGTCAGCTAACGCAGGCGCTGCTACACCATATCCTGTTTGCTTTACCATACGCAGGGCATCCGCCACTTGATCGTATTCTACTTTCGCATGAGATAAATCGAGCATAAGCTTCAATAAATGATCTTTCCCTCGAATTTCTACTCCTACTACTTCTTTTAAAATTTGATCATATAATTCATCTGGTGCATATAAATCAATCTCTGCTACACCTTGCCCCATATCAATGCCAGCTAGGCTCGCTCGATCAATAAATTCATACTGACTAAACTGCCAAACGACACGGTCCACATCACGAAGACGTTTTATATCCTTCACAGTCTCTTGAACAGCTTCTTGATAACTTTGGCGTAACCAATGCCCTTCATTTAACACCATCACCCAGCTCGGAAGGTTAACATTCACTTCTAAAACAGGGAACTCAAATAACGCTTCTCGAAGCACATTGTACACATCTGTTTCCCTTAAACTCTCTACACTCATCGCAATGACTGGGATATCGTATTCTTCAGATAAACTTTGGCGCAATTGCTCTGTATCTGGATGATACGGCTGTACAGTGTTGATGATCATAATGAAAGGTTTTCCGACTTCTTTTAACTCATTTACTACGCGTTCTTCTGCCTCTATATAATCTCTTCTTGGAATTTCACCAATCGTTCCATCTGTTGTAATTACAACACCAATTGTGGAATGTTCTTGAATTACTTTACGTGTTCCGATTTCTGCAGCTTCATGGAATGGAATAGGTTCTTCATACCAAGGAGTATTAATCATGCGTGGGCCATTCTCATCTTCATAGCCTTTTGCTCCTGGAACCGTATATCCAACGCAATCTACCAATCGAATATTCACTTCAAGACCTTCATCTACCTCGATAGAAACCGCTTGGTTTGGAACAAACTTCGGTTCCGTCGTCATGATTGTACGACCAGCAGCACTTTGAGGCAGTTCATCCTGCGCCCTTTGACGGTCAGACTCATTCTCAATATTAGGAATAACTACAAGTTCCATAAATTTTTTAATGAATGTTGATTTCCCTGTTCGAACAGCTCCTACAACTCCAAAATAAATATCACCGCCTGTGCGTTCCGCAATATCTTTAAAAATATCTACCTTTTCCAAGTGATTCCCTCCCTCAATATTTTTGGGAATAATTCCACATTTATAGTCAACCAATACCTTCTCTAACGTTGCCTATAATATCTGATATAATATAATGGTATTCTAGAAGTTCGGACAATATATCATATAATTTTGTCCAATTTCATATGACTATTAAAAAATACCTTTTGTTTGCATCGTAAGTTGTGTAACATAAAAAACCTTTCTTCTAGAACTTATTCACTAGAAGAAAGGTTCATGACTTATGATTTTAAAAAAATTGGTTCTCCATTCTTTACCGTATACGGTAAAGAATATGCAGGTACAAATGGAGAATCTTTCGAAAGTATATTCCGAATATCTTCCCCCTCCTTAAATTGCCCTTCATTTTTTTTCAACGCTTCATATAAGTCGATTCGATAATCAACATAAATTTCTCCCTTTTCATTGATTACAAAAGGAAGCCCTTTACCAGAATACGGACTTGTCACTTGCGGTACATCTTTATATCCTAGTTTTTTGAAATCTAATTCATACACACCATCTGAAATTACCTTTTTAAAAGGTGGATATTGATGTTCATCTCGATACATCCTAAGCTTTAATGATAATTCCTGGATTTGTTCAGCCATCCTAACATCAATTAACTTTACTGTTGGGTTTGTTTCAACGTCTATTAATACGTATTGGTATACTCCTCCGCTTTCATACGCATTTCCTGGCGCTTCTTGTATGTAACGCGGAGCAATCTTTTGAAAATCGATTGGATACTTTTGATAAATAGGCGTACTCATATCCCGCGTCTTAATTGGCAATATCCCCTCATTTTGCTCCTTAAATGTCACTACAGCTTTTTGAACAACCTGTATCTGATCTTCATAAGGAACGGCATTTTGTTTCATACTTTCTTTCGGATACAGACATCCTGTTAAAAGGCTCATACAACAAAATATTAAAATAATATGGACTTTTTTCACTAGCAATCACCTTTTCATACTAATATAACTTGCTCCGTATGTAGCATTTTCGAGACCATTCCCTTTACTGCTGTACAGGTCCACTAAATACAACAAGAAAAATAACAATTCCTGACACAATCATAAGGGTGTACGCTACTAACGCTGTAATCCCTTTCAAAAATTTATTCTTTATTTTGTATCTACTTAGTAAAATAAAACTTACTGCAAAAAACATAAATCCAATTGCTCCTAAAGCAAACCACATTTTCATGAGCCCTTCTGACATATACACACCCCTTTTTATCAATCTATTTTTATACTATTTTAACAAATTAAAATGTTTAAACAAATACAAAAAGAACATTTTACTACAAATTACGAATATATAACTTTAATCAACAGGTTTTTTCGCATCTTCCACTAATCTAAATAAAAATAAAACCGAAGCGAGTGTATCTCTCGCTTCGGTTGACCAAATATGCCCAAAACAGCTCTATTCCCATACTTTCATGGCTATCATATGCAATCTACAAACTCTTTGTTTCTTATATTTTATTTTTTAAACATTTTGCTTAACGAACCAAAATCAGCGGGCATATTATTGTTAATGATCGCTTTTACAATTTGATCCTCTTGTTCTTTCGGCACTTCACGTCCTGCCATAAGAGCCACTTGATGAATCAATTGACGAAGCACAGTCTCATCACGTAAATTCGCATTCTGTACAGATGATGCTAATTTAAAAATATCTTCTTTATTCACTTTCGCTTCTTTTTCAATGTTATTAAAAATGTTATTATCCATTCTTTTCACCCTCTCCTCAAGTTACTCTTCATCCTATGCAAAATTAAAAAAATGGTGAAAAGACCCATAAAAATAAAAAGCGACAGAAGTACAAATGTACTTCTGTCGCTTTTCTTTAAAGTAAGTCAGGTATAGCTTCCACTTCATGTTTTCGAACACGTCCCATCAATGAGCCTACTGCATCTTTCACATTATTCCCATTGAATAGCACGTCATATAAAGCAGCTGTAATCGGCATTTCAACTTCCATTTTCTCTGCTAATTCGTGAGCAGCTTTCGTTGTTCTTACACCTTCTACAACCATACCCATGCTTTCTAACACCTCTTCTAAAGAGTGTCCTTTTCCAAGCATATTTCCAGCGCGCCAATTTCGGCTATGAACACTTGTACAAGTTACAATTAAGTCTCCCATACCAGTTAGACCAGCAAACGTTAACGGATTTCCGCCCATTTTTCTTCCTAAACGAGCAATCTCCGTTAAACCACGTGTCATTAATGCCGCCTTTGCATTATCACCTAATCCAAGTCCATCAGTTATCCCAGCAGCTAATGCGATAATATTTTTTAACGCACCACCAAGCTCAACCCCAACAATATCCGGATTTGTGTATACACGGAAGTAACTATTCATAAACAAATCTTGTACTTCCTCAGCAGCTTCCATACGCTTTGCTGCAGACGTAACCGTCGTCTCTTGACGTAAACCGACTTCTTCAGCATGACTCGGTCCAGACAGTACAACAACGTCTTTAATCAAGCCTTCTGGAATTTCTTCCTCAATCACTTCCGAAATACGTTTTGATGTACCAGGTTCAATCCCTTTACTTGCATGAATCCAAGTAGTCGGACCTGCTACATATTTCTTCATATCTTGTAATACCTCTCTATACGCTTTCGTTGGTACTACAAGAAGTACTACATTTACATCTACTAATGCTTCTTCTAAAGAAGAGTAGGCTGCGATTGTGCTTGGCAATGTAATTCCTGGAAGGTATCGACTATTCTCATGTTTTGTATTAATCTCATCCATAAGTTCAGAACGATTTCCCCAAATACGTACATCATGTCCATTGTCAGCTAATACCATCGCTAACGCTGTTCCCCAGCTACCTGCTCCAACTACTGTGATTTTTGTCATAAAATCACATCCTCTCCATTAGTCTCTTGCTCTAGCGATAATGTGAATCGGCGTTCCTACAAAACCGAACGCTTCACGTAAACGATTCTTTAAGAAGCGCTCATATGAAAAGTGCATTAATTCTGTATCGTTTACAAATATAACAAATGTTGGTGGTTTTACCGCAACCTGTGTCGCATAGAAGATTTTCAGACGGCTACCATTATGAGTTGGTGTTGGATTCATCGCTACCGCATCCATAATTACATCATTTAATACGTTCGTTTGAATACGGATACTATGGCTTTCATTTACTTCATTAATAACTGGTAATAATGTTTGTGTACGTTTTTTCGTTTTCGCAGATAAGAATACAATCGGTGCGTACTCTAAAAATTGGAAATGAGCACGGATGTTTTCTTCAAATGCTTTCATTGTTTTTTCATCTTTTTTCACTGCATCCCATTTATTTACGACGATAATAACAGCACGTCCTGAATCATGAGCATATCCAGCAATTTTTTTATCCTGTTCAATAATTCCTTCTTCTCCGTCTAAAACGACTAAAACAACGTCAGAACGTTCAATCGCTCTAAGTGCACGAAGTACACTATACTTTTCTGTGCTTTCGTATACTTTCCCTTTTTTACGCATACCAGCTGTATCGATGATTACATAATCTTGACCATCTTTACTATATGGTGTATCAACAGCATCACGTGTCGTTCCCGCTATATTACTTACAATTACACGTTCTTGACCAAGAAGTGCATTTACAAGTGATGATTTCCCTACATTTGGACGTCCAATTAAAGAGAAACGGATTGTTTCATCGTCATACGCTTCTTCTTCAATCTTCGGAAAATGATTTGCAGCTTCATCTAACAAATCACCAAGTCCTAAACCGTGTGTACCTGAAATCGGGAATGGCTCGCCAAATCCTAATGCATAAAAATCATAAATATCACTACGCATTTCTGGATTATCAACCTTATTTACCGCAAGTACAATTGGTTTTTTAGAACGATATAAAATTTTAGCAACTTCTTCATCTGCTGCAGTTACACCATCGCGACCATTCGTCATAAAAATGATAACATCTGCTTCATCAATCGCTACTTCCGCTTGTTGACGAATTTGTGTCAAGAACGGCTCGTCTCCAATATCAATTCCACCTGTATCAATAATGTTAAACTCATGATTTAACCATTCTCCCGCACTATAAATACGGTCTCGCGTTATACCTGGTATATCTTCTACGATTGAAACTCTTTCTCCAACAATTCTATTGAAAATAGTAGATTTTCCTACGTTCGGGCGGCCTACTATTGCTATTACTGGTTTCGGCATATACTTTCATCCTTTCAACTTGCTTCTGTTTATTATGTAAAAAACCCTTCTTTGTGCAAGAAGGGATTTGCATTCCAGAATATTTCTCAGCGTATCAAAACACCTCACATTATACCACACGTTACTAATGTTTCACAATAATATATACATTCTCTTGTAAGCGATGCGCAATACCATCTAAAATTGCCTCTAAATTATTTGCAACAAATTCTAACTCATCTGTCGATTCACAAGTAAACAAAGGGGCACCACCAGCAAATTTCTCCGGCGTTGTTGTAATAACCGCAAGAATTACACTTTCTAACATCATCTTTTATCTCCCCTTCCTTTCGGGGCTTCCGATGACATATGAACAGCACTTTCTAACGTCGGCACATTCCCTATGACACCTATCGCTTTCTCTGCATCTTGATCTTGCGGCAAGACAAAAATCCCAACCCTACCATCTTCTAAATCACGCTTAGCTAACGGCACAAGCGCTGGCGTACCAGAATCTCTATAAATACCTAAAGCAACAGAAACATCATGTAAAATAGCTTGTCGTTGTCCTAAGTTTGAGATTGTCACCATCGCATCAATTGTTTTCGGCCTTAAAATAAAGCCCATTCCATATTTCATAATTTCCTCTTGCCTTGCTGGCAATCCAATATTCATAATGTAAATATTATCAATATACAGCCCCGCTCCTTCAAAACGAAGTGGAACATGCTCGATATCAACAAGATCATGTAACCTTCTGCCAGACATTAATTTTTTTGCGATAATAAATGCGATTATAGCCATAATTACTCCAGCAATCCATGAATGGAATCCTATATACGCAAACGTCGTTGCAAACGACGTTAACATCGCCAAATAGTTTCGACTTTCAAAAACTAATGCAATCCCTTCAATATATGTATTTCCACGCGGTACGAGCTCATATCCATCTAATTGTTGAAGGGTATTTCTTTCCATATTACGCACATCACGAAACTGTGTTGCTGCTAATGTAAGAAATGTAATAGCAGAAAAATCTTTTTTCAAAATTGACGGAATCGCAATCGCTCCTAAAGCCGCTGCAATTAACCCCATCGCAACGTGAATAATTTTTCCGTGGAGCCTCGTCGGATATTGACGCGTATCTGTCCGGAGCATTAGCACTCTCGTTACTGTCCCCGCTATTACTCCGCATAAAATGGCCGGTGTATATTCAGTCATGTATTACCCTCGCCTTTCTTTTACGTGCTTTCCTCTTGAACTGTTCCATATATACTGATGCTTTTGCAATCCAAAACAAAATTGCCATGAAAAATGTAGCAACGGCGACGATATCAAAAAACGCTAAACTTCCGTAATCATAAGGAAAATGTAGTTTTCGAAAAATAAGTGTCACTAACAATTCCCCCTGTAACATTCCTATATAAAGAGAACATAATCGCAATATGCGATCCTCATGCAATAAAACCGATGCATACACAAGAGCACCACTCAACAAAAACAACCTGTCCACCACAATCCAAATCGGATCATATACTTCTAACAAATGAAAACTTGTATATAACATTGCAATAATAAGTGCCGAAAGTAAGCTATATAATTTTTTCCAAATAGAATATAGTGCGATTCCTATAAAAGCAACAATACAAAGCAAAAGTGCATTTACTGATACCGTGAATGAAGCAATCGTTACATGTAACGGAGAGCAAATAATAAAAATCAATATACAAGCGCTTATCTTCCACCGCATAGAGTCCTTTTTCATAAAAAAAGTTACAACAATCCACCCTATCCAAGCTAAAAAATAAAAAATACTCCCTTCCATCATTTCACCTCCTATGTTTTCCATTATGGGAACTTTTTATGAAAGTTAATCCACTTTCTTCGCGCATAGTTTTTTCATATAACAGCAACACTTTTAATAAGGAGGTGCTATTCATTATGGGTAAAGATCGTCAAGAACGAAAACTAAGAGAATCACGCCGCGTTGAATCTGATCGTGACCAATCACTACAATATCCGGGTGCAACTGGACTGGATACACCAGAGCAAGCCCGAAAACAAAATCAGCACTAATGAACACAAAAAGACGGTTTCGATATTGTACGAAACCGTCTTTTACATAATTACTTTAATGATTTTTACTTATATCAAAATAACATTTAATATCCAAATTTTTCTATGGCTTATTTTTATCTCCACCTATTTTTCCTTTGCAAAATTAAACCCTCCCCAATAATTCAGTAGCACACTATCTACATTTTCCAACCTCTTTTTCAGTCGCAACTTGCACAAGATAGTATTTACATAGGAATAATTTTATTTTGATAGAATATTAATTCCATTCCTCACCTTATATTACTAAAACGAACAGAAAACAAAAAAATCAACCAAACGGTTGATTTTTTATCTTCTACTATAATGTGTCGTATCAATACCACGCTGCGTTAACCAATGATATGTTTCGCCCGTTACAACAAGAGGTACAGACTGTAACTCTTCTATCGTCTTTGCACCAAGAGCTGTCATAATAAATTTCAAATCTGTATGTAAAAGATCAATTTCATCCACTAACTTCTCGATACCATCTTGCATTAAAATACGTAAAAAGTATCCAGCAAACGCAGTTGTATTCGCCCCTAATGCGATTGCTTTCGCTACGTCAAGCGCTGTTTGTATACCCCCAGATGCAATAAAAGAGAGGTTATTATTTGTAGAGGTTGCTTCAATAATCGAGGTTGCAGTTTGTATGCCCCAGTTATTAAAATAAGAAAGCATTCGCTGTCTTCTTTCATTTTCAACAGCAGCAAAATTTGTACCACCTTGTCCACCAATATCAATTGCCGTTACACCTATGCTCGCTAACTGTTGTACAGTTTCCTTACTCATCCCAAATCCAACTTCTTTCACAATGACAGGAACTTTACTATTTAATACAATTTTCTCAATGCGCTGAAGTACACCAGTAAAGTCACGGTCCCCTTCTGGCATCGTTAACTCTTGTATGACATTTAAATGAATTTGCAACGCATTCGCTTCAATCATATCAACGGCACGCTCTGCTTGTTCGATAGTTGCCTCACTACCTAAATTAGCAAAGAAAACACCATTTGGGTTTACCTTTCTGATAACCTTATAAGAAGCAGCCTCACTTTCATCTTTTAACGCCGCCATTTGCGACCCTACAGCCATAGCAAGATTATGATGTTTCGCTACATATGCTAATTGCTCATTAATATGTAACGTTCTCTCTCCCCCACCACCAGTCATCGCATTGATAAAAATCGGCGAACTTAGTGAAAGTTCGCCGATTTTTGTTTCACATGTTATTGTGTCATAACTTGAATTTGGCAATCCTTGATGCACAAAATCAATATCATGAAAGCCATGCGTACGAGACTGACCAGTAGAAAGAGCGTATTCAATATGATCTAATTTACGTTTTGCCCTTACCACTTGTACCCCTCTTTATTTCTTCAATTTTTTCAGTTGTTCACCAATAATATCACTTAATTGGAAAGTAGCAGAATCAGCATTTGGTTCATACTGACTGTAATCCTCAATTACATTATTTTCCTCAAATGTTTCTTTTATACTTAAAGAAATACGTTTCTCTGCAACATGGACTTCAAGCACTTTCACTTTTACTTCTTGTCCCATTTCCAATACTTCATTTGGATTTTTCACGTGACGATTTGCAATTTGAGATACATGCACAAGACCTTCAACGCCAGGTAAAATTTCAACGAATGCACCGAATGTAACAAGACGTTTTACTACTCCCTCACGAATATCTCCAGCTTTTATTTCGCCAGCAACATTCTCCCAAGGTCCTGGTTGAGCTGCTTTAATTGATAAAGAAATACGTTGTGTATCAGCATCAACAGATAATACCTTTACCTTTACCTTTTGACCTTGCTCTAATACTTCAGAAGGTTGCTCTACACGTTCGTGTGAAATTTGTGAAATATGAACTAAACCGTCCACACCACCAACGTTAACGAAAGCACCAAAATCCGTTAATCGTTGCACTGTTCCTTCAACAACGTCTCCTTCTTTTAATGAAGAAATCGCTTCTTTTTTCTTAGAATCTAGTTCTAATTCTACTACTGCTTTATGCGAAAGGATTACACGATTTTTTTCGCGGTCTAATTCAACAATTTTCACGGCTAATGTTTTGCCTTTATAGTCAGTAAAATCTTCTACATAATGTACTTCTACAAGTGAAGCTGGGATAAAACCACGAACACCAAGGTCCACAACTAATCCACCATTCACGATATCTTTTACAGTAACATCAAACACATGACCAGAAGTAAATTTTTCTTGTAATTCTACCCATGCTTTTTCTGCATCAACAGCACGTTTAGATAAGACAAGATCATCTTCTTCTAATTTAATAATTTTCAATTCTAGTATTTGATCTAATTCTACAACATCGCTTGCTTTTTCAATATGAACGTTAGCTAATTCACTAATTGGAATTACGCCATCTGTTTTGTATCCAACATTTACAAGCACTTGTTTCTCTTCAACTTTCGTTACAGAACCTGTAACAACGTCACCAACTTGTAATTCTTTTGAATTCATAACTTCTTCATTCATTTTCTCTACCATGGAAATACCTCCCTACAGAATTGACAAAGCATTTTTTATGTATATACGAAATGAAAACATATGTTTTCATTTGCATGTTTAAGAATTTATCATCACATACTCAGTTTTCATACATTTCACTAGAAAATATATTAAACCTATATAAATAGTATACAGCAAAATCATCTTGAAGAAAGTATGTTTTGAAATATAATAGCGAATATATTCTGAAAGTTTTATCCTTCTTTTACTAACTTCTTACAAATCCGATTATTTGTCAAGGAAAGAGACTCACAATTCACATAACCTTTACACTTCTATATAAACAAAAAAAGAAAGAGGTTATCCCCTTTCTTTATTTCGCAAACACTCCTGAAACAATACTCATAATTTTTTGGACAACTTCTTCAATTGATAAAGAGGTTGTATCTAATTCCAATGCATCATCAGCTTTCTTTAGAGGAGAAACCTCGCGTTCTGAATCTAATTTATCACGCTGAGCAATTTCTTTTTTTAACTGCTCTAAATTAGAATCGAAACCTTTATTTATATTTTCTAAATGTCTTCTTTCTGCTCTTTCTTCAACAGAAGCAAGCATAAAGATCTTCACTTCAGCATCTGGTAACACATGTGTACCAATATCACGGCCATCCATTACAACGCCGCCTTTTTCCGCTAACTCTTGTTGACGACGTACCATTTCTTCACGAACAAGGCGATGTTTCGCCACAATAGATACTCGATTCGTCACCTCAGGTGTACGAATTACTTCAGAAACATCTTGTCCATTTAAAAATACAAGTTGTGTATTTTCTCCTTGCTGAAACTCAATATTTACATTCTTTACAACTTCCATTAACTTCTCTTCATTTTCAATGTCCACTTTTTGTTCAAGGGCTGCATATGTAATCGTGCGGTACATTGCGCCTGTATCAATATAAACGTAAGAAAGTTTCTTTGCCACAACTTTTGCAACCGTACTTTTTCCAGCAGCTGCTGGACCATCTATAGCAATTGAAATTCGTTTATCCATTGTAACACCTCATTTTTTCACTTATAAAACAAAACGAAAAGCAGGTATTCTCCTGCTTCTTCTCATTTGCTTCACGTCATTAAATCCTCAATTATTGTAGCATAATCCTTCATAGAAGAAAATGAAAACTACCTATTCACCTGTAAGATTTCTGCTTTGTTTTTTACCATGACACCTTCATAATAAACAATTTTAGATAAATATTTCACTGATGACTTATGTATAAATAACAATTGCACAACAGAAAGACAAATGAATTGTATTATTAATATACGAATAAAAATTCTCTCCATCTTTTTCAATGTAATTGCTCCCTCCTATCCTAAATTTCCACATTTCGTTTCATGATTTTATACATCGTATATATAGCAGCTAATTTTATTGTCATTTTCGAGGCATACTTTTATACATTTCCATTGTCGAATTTACTCAAAACATGTTATGTTCTAAATGTATTTTTCAACTTGAAAGGGGTATAAGCATTGAAAAGAATCCTAGTTTTACACACAGGTGGAACAATTGCAATGGAGGAAGATAAAGAAACTGGGGTCGTACAACCAGGTGAAAAAAATCCTCTTTTAAAATTTATTCCTGATTTAGAAGGCGATGTTGATTTAATCGTTGAAGATGTGTTCCATCTACCATCTCCTCATATGACACCGAGCGAAATGTTACAATTACAAGTCATCATTGATGAAAGAGTAAAACAAGACAACATTCATGGCGTAGTCATTACGCATGGTACGGATACATTAGAAGAAACAGCCTATTTCTTAGATTTAACAGTGCAAGCAACTATTCCAATCGTTGTAACAGGTGCAATGCGTTCTAGTAATGAATTAGGTGCTGATGGTCTATATAACTTCTTATCAGCTGTAAAAGTAGCTAGCTGTAGTGAAGCTACTGAAAAAGGTGTTCTAGTCGTATTAAACGACGAAATTCATTGCGCTACAAATGTAACGAAAACACATACAAGTAACGTGGCAACATTCCAGAGTCCACAGTATGGACCAATTGGTATGGTAACAAAGCGCGGCGTTGTATTCCATCACGCTTTAGTACATCATGAAACATATTCAGTAAATAAGGTTTCTAAAAACGTAGTTGTTCTAAAAGCATACGCTGGTATGGACGATACATTGTTAGCAGCAATTGAAAAACTTCCAGTAGACGGGATTGTTATTGAGGCACTTGGACAAGGTAATTTACCTCCAAGAACACTTCCTAGTCTAGAAGGATTAATCAACAAAGGAATTCCTGTCGTATTAGTTTCTCGCTGTTTCAACGGCATCGTGCAAGATGTATATTCATATGAAGGTGGCGGCAAACAATTAAAAGATATGGGCATTGTATTCACATACGGTTTAAATGCTCAAAAAGCACGTATTAAATTATTAGTTGCATTAGAGAATACAAATTCTCATGAAACAATCCAAAATATGTTTATGCACAATTAAAAAGAAGCTGTCGAAGTTTATTTCGACAGCTTCTTTTTATATTTCCCTTGACGCAATGGTTTGCGCAATCGCATCCCCATGAAATCGACCGTTCTCAATAAATATTTCATTCGCATTATTTCCAGCAGCAATTACACCTGCAATGAAAATATTTTCAGCGTTCGTTTCCATTGTATCCTCTGCATAAATCGGACGTCCTGTTTCTTCATCAATCCGAACACCCATCTTCGTTAAGAAACTATGATCAGGATGGTAACCAGTCATCGCAAATACAAAATCATTTTGGATTGTATTTGCCTCATCATCGACCGTAAACGTTACTGTATGTTCAGTAATTTCTTTCACGTGAGCCCTGAAATGCATTTGAATTGTGCTGCTTCTTACTAACGCCTCAAACTCCGGTAAAATCCATGGCTTAATGCTTGGTGAATACTCACTTCCGCGATATAAAACCGTTACACGCGCACCGGTTTTAACAAGTTCTAACGCGGCATCTATACTCGAGTTTTTCCCACCTATAACTACTACATCTCGATCAAAATAAGGATGTCCCTCTTTAAAATAGTGAGCTACTTTCTTCAGTTCCTCGCCGGGAACATTCATATAATTTGGGTTGTCATAATATCCAGTTGCTACAACAACATATTTCGCTATATATATTTCTTTACTTCCGTCACGCTTTGTTGTCTCAACATGAAAAACTTCTCCATCTTTTTGTACTTTCTCCACTCGCTCAAAAGCATTTACACGTACAGATTTACGCTTTACTACTTCACGATAATACGCAAGCGCTTGATTTCGAACTGGCTTACGATTTTCTGTAATAAAAGCTACATCACCAATTTCTAATTTTTCACTAGAAGAGAAAAATGTTTGATGAGTTGGATAATTATAAATCGCATTTACAATGTTTCCTTTTTCAATTACTAACGGATTTATCCCTACCTTTTGCAACGAAATTGCTGCTGCTAATCCGCACGGACCGCCTCCAATTATGATAGCTGTTTCTTTCTGCATACTCAGCTCACTCCTAGTCTTCTACCAATACGCTATTTATAAAAACAAGAAAAAACCTACTTACAGCAGTAGGCACCTATCTTTATTGTATTCATTTTTCATATATTTGTCATCTAAACGAAACGTACATCCGATAGACATCTGCTAAAAACTGCTGAAATTTAATACCTTGTTTCCCTAATACATTTTCAGGATCAATCTTTCTAGCTGGGTCAAGTGTTTTATGTGATACAATATCTTTCTTCGGATTCAAGCCGAAATTTTGACATAAATACGCATGATACCATGTAAAACGGGTATATGCTTCCCAAAAGTTAACATCACCGCCATAACAAAGTTCCACTCCAATGGCAGCCTTATTGGCATCATAACCATATAAGTCATTATCTGTCGGCACACCATATCGAACGTGATAGGCAACTTCATTTATAGGAACAATTTCCAATATTGTTTTATCATCTATAAATGTATGTGCCGAAGCTTTCGGTTGTATTTCATTAAAATAATCCCGATTCCCTATCGCATTGCTACCAGGGTTCCCCGTATCATGACTTACAATAAACCTTACTTTAGAAAGAGGAATTCCCGGTCGTGAACTTCCATACCCAATATAGTTACGCTCTATAGGAAACATCGCCATTACTACCAACTCCCACTTCAGAAGATTACCTTACTTCTTTATATATGTATTCGGTAGCAATGTCCTTATCGCATATTTCTTACGCGAAGAGAAAATCGAAAATATTTGATGTGAACACCATAAATAATAAAATACTTACAGCAACTCCATAAAAACCGTAAAACCAAACACAATCTTCTTTCGTATCTAAACCGAAAAATTTATTTACAGATTGCAATAATGTGCCGCGCTTACTTTGTTTGTTTCTTAATACTTCCACTCGTTCTACAACATCTGCTGGCATCATAAATCTTTGGTCTACTGTCATTTTCATCATTTATCTCTCCTTAAAATCATTTCCGTTTTGTTTATCTAAGGAAAGTATAGCACGTTTGTTCGTGTAGAACAAGCGTTCTTTTTTTGTTTTTATTCTATTTTTCAACAATCCAAGTAAGAATCGAGATTACAAAAGCGATAATCGGCCCTACTACAACTGCACCAAATATTAAAAACAGTAGTCCTTCTCCGAACATCCGAACGTTACTTGTTTTTCGGGCTTTCATCGTTCTTGAGAGTTCTCCCTCTAACCTCTTAACCTTTTCTTCTAATTGTTCTACTCGTTCCATCATTTCATTTTCCATATACAACACCTCACACTAATACTTCAACAAAAAAACGTGATTCCCTCGAAAGGAATCACGTTTTCTCACGATATAATATTATACCCAACCTCTGAAGCGACTTGCTTCAGCCATTTTACGAACACCGACCATATACGCAGCTAAGCGCATGTTCACTTTACGAACTTGTGCTGTTTCATAAATAGAATCAAATGATCTTACCATTACTTTTTCTAAACGTTGTTCTACTTCTTCTTCAGTCCAGTAGTAACCTTGGTTATTTTGTACCCACTCAAAGTAAGATACTGTCACACCGCCAGCACTTGCTAATACGTCTGGAACAAGTAAAATTCCGCGATCTGTTAAAATTTTAGTTGCTTCTAATGTTGTTGGACCATTTGCAGCTTCAACAACGATTTTCGCTTTAATATTATTAGCATTTTCTTCGGTAATTTGGTTCTCAATTGCAGCTGGAACTAAAATGTCGCAATCCAGTTCTAACAATTCTTTGTTTGAAATTGTATTATTAAATAGTTTTGTTACTGTACCGAAGCTATCACGACGGTCTAATAAATAATCAATATCTAATCCGTTTGGATCATGCAATGCACCGTAAGCATCCGATATTGCAATAACTTTCGCGCCTGCATCATGCATAAATTTAGCTAAGAAGCTACCAGCATTACCGAATCCTTGAACAACAACGCGTGCACCTTTAATATCAATGTCGCGTTTTTTTGCAGCTTCGCGAATACAAATTGTTACACCTTTCGCCGTTGCTGTTTCACGTCCATGTGATCCACCTAATACAAGTGGCTTACCTGTAATAAATCCTGGTGAATTAAATTCATCAATACGGCTATATTCATCCATCATCCATGCCATGATTTGAGAGTTTGTGAATACATCTGGAGCTGGAATATCTTTCGTCGGTCCTACGATTTGGCTAATTGCTCGTACATAACCACGGCTTAATCTTTCTAACTCACGGAATGACATTTCACGTGGGTCACAGATAATTCCACCTTTACCTCCACCGTATGGTAAATCAACAATACCACATTTTAAACTCATCCAGATTGAAAGTGCTTTCACTTCATTTTCTGTTACATTCGGATGGAAGCGAATTCCACCTTTCGTTGGACCAACAGCATCATTATGTTGTGCACGATATCCTGTAAATATTTTAACAGTCCCGTCATCCATACGAACTGGTATTTTCACTGTCATCATACGAATTGGTTCTTTTAATAATTCATATACTTCGTTTGGATAACCCAATTTTTCTAATGCTTCACTAATAACAATTTGTGTCGAATTCAATAGTTCAAAATGTTGTTCCCTTTGTTGTTGTGTTTTTGTTTGAGTTCCCTTTTCGGCTACCATAGTAAGTAAACCCCCTGTAATTTCACTTGTTTAGTAAACCTTCATTGCCTAGTATACACCGTTAAATTTGGAATGCAATAGAAAACGCTAACAAATATATACAAACTATTTCCTATTGCAAGCGTTTTCACTATCATTATAGTCCTTTTATTGCTTTTAGAAAAGTAAAATACTTAAATATTTAAATATTTTTTATTTTACCTATATATAACAACTTAAGAAGATATTTTTAAGTATAGTAAAGAGCGCCCAAATATTTATGACTCCCGTTATACCATTAATCGCTTTGACATTTTCAGGCCAACATTTTAGGTTTCTCCAAATAAAAAACAAAACCTTAGCTTTGTTATATTAGCTAAGGTTTTGTTTTTTCACAAAGTAATTGTGTATTTGTTCAATTGCTTGAGAAGCCATTAATTCTTTACCATACTCCATTAGACGATAAATAGTTGCTGTAGACGGATTACCATATTCCGCTAAAATAGCTATAAAATCTGCCTTCAGTAATTGAACTTGCTCCTCTTCTTCCATCCAAAGATAGAAATGCCCATCCCACGTATATAGTTTTCCGCCAGTTACATCAAGGTTATATAAACGATTCGACAGGTTAATTACGTCATCTAGTGTAGCAAACTCATAAAGTATATGCTCGCTTTCATCTAGAGTCACTTGCATTTCAATAAACTCGTCACGGAACTCATCATCTGTATCCACATCTTGATGTTCTTTCGTTACAATTACGACCATTCCTTGCGCTTGTAGAGAAAATACTTCAACTGCAATCGGGCCATCCGCTTCAAACCCTAGTTCCTTATTTGCTTCTTGCATCATATCACGAAATAATTGCTGTACTTTCGGTGCATTTCTCCACAAATCTTCTTTCGTTAATCCTCGTTCAGATAAATCATCAAATGTTAAGAAAATTTTTATCTTATTGTAATTTAATCGTTCCAGCCTCATCTCATACCCTCCCTACGTAACCAATGAATATAATTTTTATTATATGAAATAGAAAATAGATGGTTCTTTTCGAACAACTATTCTAACATTTTTAACCAATCATCCCATTCTTCTTTCGTATCGCCAATTAGGCATGTTTGAATGTTCAACTGATCTCGAGCACCTATTTCTCCTATAAACCCAACAGAAAGTTTCTCACTTTTTTCTTGCAACAAATTCATGTCTTTCATCGCGTTCTTAAGTTCTCGTTCCTCATCAAAAGAGACTACTACATATGTAGGTTGTATTTGCTCAACAGCTAGCAAAATACCATCTTTCACTAAGCTTGACCTAATATATATCACCTCATATCCTTTTAAGCGTAAATACGTTGAGAAAACAAACCCTTTCAACATATTATTTTCTAACACGACAACTTTGTGTATAGAAGAAAATGATGATGCATTATGATACACCATTCCTAGACGAGTTTGTAAAAATGATACGACATATCGGAATTGCACCATTGTAACTTCATTATTATTTTTTAACGTTAACAATTTATTTGACACTTGAAGAACAATACTTGCTATGACTTTTTCTGTTGCATAAATACTGAAAGCCTCGTTTAACAATGCAGAAGTTGTAATTTCATCAAATTTTAACAAAGCTTGCAGTAAATCGTCCACTAAAACAACTTCTCTATCGTAATGTATTTCTTTTTGAACATTACTCTGCAAACGATTCTCTTCTAATAATTGAACTGCTTGTCCAATCATCATGCCGGAAGAAACCTTGTCCATTAACCATTTCAAAATTTGAATATGCTCTTCTGTATATAATCGATGCCCCGCATGATTCCGCTTTGGGGCAATAATTTGATATCGTCTTTCCCATGCACGAAGCGTACTCGGCTGAATTCCAATTATATTCGAAACAGCTTTTATGTTATATTTCCCGTTTAGAGTTGGCATCATTTCCCTCCGCATAACGTAATAATATGTGTTTGAGCAGGTGCTCGGAAGCGAAGTGGAATCAACGTTGTTCCATACCCATTACTAACAAAAAGAGTCATATTTGAATGCTTATATACGCCACCTTTTAAATATTTTTTAGATGGGAATAATCGAATCTGTCCTCCGTGTGTATGTCCACTTAACACAAGTGAAATTTGTTCTTTTCCAGACATTTTATTTATTATATCAGGGTTATGGCTAATTAATATGCGAAAACCACCTTCTTTGCAATCAGCCAACGCTAAATCTAAACGATCACGCTTCAAACCAACATCATCTACACCGAGTAAACAAATTTTTTCTCCTAGTTCAGACTCAAATACAACTCTTGTATTATCTAAAACTTTCACATTATTTTCTAATAACAAAGCATCTAATTCATGATATTCAATCTCATAATCATTATTTCCCCACACAAAATATACAGGAGCTATCGCTCTTAACTTTTGTATATTTGCAGAAATTTTCGAAAAAGGGACACCTCTTTCCGCTAAATCACCGCCAATAATCACAAGGTCTACCTTTCCTTTTACTTGTTCAATTAATGAACTTGAAATGACCCTTCTATGAATATCAGAAATAAAAAACACCTTTACTTTTTGAAAACTTTTCGGAAATTCTTCAAAAAGTAAAGTATGTTCTAACACAGTATTACGCATCGCTTCTGTATACATTACAAGAAGAAATATAATACCAATACATATGAGAGCACTTAATAAGATAATCCATATCATATATTTTTTACTCCCTTCCTCATAAAGATAATCCTCCGTTTTTATAGTAGGTATGTTACTAGCTATCCTGCTTTGCGGACTTATCTTTTATCGGAATTTTTATTTCTTGACCTACATTCACGTCATCTTCTTGTAAATCATTATACTTTTTAATCACTTCAATCCCAGTTTCATCTGAAAAATATTGCTTCGCTATACTTTCTAAAGTTTCTCCTTCTTTTACCGTATGCGTTACTACTTTCTCAGATGTTGCCTCAGACTCAGATTTAGCTGAATCAAAGAAAATGACCTCAAACGCACTTTTCCCAGCGTTATTACCATCACTTTTCACCTGAATATATTTATCTGTATACCATAAGATACTAATTGGTAGTAATATGAATAGAAATGTTAAAACTCGGACAAAAATATGATTCATTTTAAACTTTTCTTTTTTCTCTTTATTTCTATGAATTTCACTACGCGGCGGTAAACTTTCTTTTTCTTCCACTCGCTCAACTTCTAATTCCTCTTCGAAATCAGGAATTCGTTTTCTCATGTTGTTCACCACCACCTTCCATTTATTTTCTTAATTGGAGTCCCATTATAAAATCAACAAGAAAGTGTGCAAAGATTGTTATAAACAAATTTCCTGTCCATTCAAATACATAACCAAAGACAAAACTAATGAAACAGACGAAACAAAACAAAAATGGCTTTGTTATATACCGAATATGTAACACTGCAAATACTAAACTCGCTATTACAATTCCAAAGTGAGTCTGCACTACACCTCTAAATAAAAATTCTTCTGCAAAGCCGATAATGAACGTAATAACGAGTAGGTGCATAACTGACATTCCTTGAAACATCCTATCGTTAATACCACCATCATCAAACCAAGACTCTGGAAATACTCGCATTGCAACATAATCTAATAACACAATACCAATTGCCAACAAGCCGCCTATTATAAGTATAGATACCGGTTCCCACTTCCACAGACTATACACCGATTTTATATCTCGGAATAATACATATGCTAGTAAACAACCGATACCGATAATAATGAACTGTGTGATATACAGATTCAGCCTTATTTCTTTCGGACTCATATCTTCAATATTATGCCTTTGAATGTTCATCATTCCCCCATCTTTTCTAGACCGAAAAGCTTTTGTAACTCTGTTTCCCAATTATAGTCGAAATCCGATTGTTGCGCTTGTCTTTTTTTATAATCTGTTTTTGTAATACCACAATAGTCACAGCAATTTTTCAACTCGTTCTCTTTTCTATAACCGAACTGTTGTAACAAATATTCACGCCTACATTCTTTCACTTGTATCCACGATTTCATGTTTTCTAGTTCACTATATTTATTACGTAGCCTTATTTCTACTTCAGCTATTAATCTGTTCATAATTTCATCTGACAAGCTCTCTAATTTTAATTTTCGCTGTTGTATGATTCCAAGCTGTTCAAGATGATAGCGGATGAAACGCCAATATTGTTCATTAAATCTTGCTGCATTATAACAAATTTCTTCTACCTCTTCTATTGGTAATTCTTTCGTTTGAAACATTCTTTCTTGTAGTAAAGAGAATAAAAATTGTATTTGCGACTGACTTGGCAATTCATCTTCAATTATTGAAATTGGTAAATCGTGATCTAACGGACTACATAGTAAGATAGCTATACTCGGTTCACCATCTCTTCCAGCTCTTCCGATTTCTTGTAAATAGGAAGCTATATTAGTCGGATAATGAAAATGAATAATATAGCTCGTATTCGACTTATTTACTCCCATACCAAAAGCACTTGTACATATTACAAGCTGCAACTGGTCATTCATAAACTGTTGTTGAATTAACATACGCTCTTCATGTTCCATACCACCATGATAAAAAGCGACACCAGTCACGCCTTTTCCTCTTAAATACTCCGTTAAACGTTCTGTCCACGCTCTGCTTGAACAATATACAATCCCTGGCCCTTGTAAATACATCACCTGATCCAAAAGCGCTTCTTTCTTCTCTTCTATCGTCTCCACAAATTGTACTTCCATCGCAATATTTGGACGATCAATAGAGTATACATGCTGCGTCACTTTCTTCAAATCTAAACTCTCTGCTATATCTCGGAGTACATCTTTTGTCGCTGTTGCCGTTAATGCTAGCACCGTAGGAGACCCGATATTTTCAATGACTACATTTAGTTTTTTATAGTCTGGCCTAAAATCATAACCCCATTGTGAAATACAATGAGCCTCATCCACAACAAATAATGAAATATGAACTTTCTTCAATTCTCTTATTAACACTTCCGACTGCAACATCTCTGGTGAAACAAAAATAAATTTATATGAAGCTAATTTTTTCATCGCTTCTCTTTTTTCATGTAATGTCCGAAAACTATTAAATGCTATTACTCGGTTTTTCACAACATACTTTAATTGTGTAACCTGATCTTCCATCAAAGATAATAATGGTGATACAACAAGCACGGTTCCTTCTTGCATTAGCCCTGGAAGTTGATAGCACATAGACTTCCCTCTTCCAGTCGGAAGCATTGCTATAACATCTTTTCCTTCTAATAAATCTGTAATTACCCCTTTTTGCCCTGTACGAAATTCAGAATATCCAAACCATCTATATAAATATTCCTCAAGCTTCATTTATACCCTCCATACGCGCCAATACAAGACGAACTTCAAAATAAGAGATACCCTCTCCAACCGCTTGTTTCAACTCACGCAACTTACGTGTTTGTAATGCCTCAATTACTTTTGTTACTTTATCTATTTTGTCTTTTTCCATAAACATCTCGATTGAAAACTCTTTTTCCCGCAAAGCAATTTCAACAAAATGATCTTCTATCGTTGCAACCTTTAAATTTCTAATTGTCGCTATTTCATCTAAAGAGCGTCCTTGTCTCCAAAAATTATATGTTTTTTTCGTTGATAAACTAAATAATTCAGCTCTCTCATTTGGATAAGAGATAATCTCAGCTAATAGCGGAAATTCATTTTCTTTATCGTGAACTTCTTGTATAAAGAAATGAATTGTACCCCAAAATAAAAAATACACCCGGAATATATCTTGTTTCGTAATTTCCGCTAATTGCTGCAATGTACAACCGATACGTTCATATCCTGTTAATCTATATGTTACAATCGTCGCTTCTACCACATCACCTTTTCCTAAAAGATTATGTATTTCTTTCCATAATCTTTTAGCCAATTCACTTCGCCTATATGGTATACCTGTTAAAAAACGTTTTACCCACATCATTATTTCTGTATCTTGTTGAATGGGAATAAACTTCGTATTATTCTGTTGTAAATTAGATATAGTTTGAATAATTAATGATAATCGCTTCCAAAATGTTTCACCTAATTCACCATAGTGTAAACCATGTAAATGCACGGGAAAAGCATACACTTCCTCCCATGTATGTAACTGCATTTTACCTTTAGATGTTAACAAATATGTATTTTCATGTATTTCTCGAATCAAATCTGCTTGCAACAACTTTGCAACTTCACGATCATAGTCTGTTCTATTTAACGATTTATATATTCCAAACAAAAATGAAATTCGGAACATATTTCCATCTTGTAACGTTTGCGAAGATCGTTTTCCTTTTAATAAATAATAAATAGAAGAAACGGTCCTTTCACCATTCAATTGTTTTAAACAATACAATAAAGTATATTGTAGTTGCATTACCGCTTCCACCTTTCAATCTAGCTTAATTACTTTTTAGTATGATTGCACCATTCTATGTTACTCATTAAACTTATCATATCGGCATTATGTACTTGTATATAGTATATTGTACCAAACGAAATAACATTTACGTATTTTGAAAATCTTATGACATAATGCAAAAATTAGTTGACACCCTAATTGATAAGGATTATCATTATAATTTTATGTTGAAAAGTTTTAAAAACCGTTTTACAATAAGGTTATAATTTTTATGGCGAGCTTTTCACATACATATTATCAGGAGGGAAAAAAGATGGCAAAATATACAATCGTTGATAAAGATACTTGTATCGCATGTGGTGCTTGCGGCGCTGCTGCACCAGACATTTATGATTATGATGATGAAGGTATTGCATTTGTAACGTTAGACGATAACCAAGGTATCGTTGAAATTCCAGATGTATTAATTGAAGATATGATGGATGCATTCGAAGGTTGTCCAACTGACTCAATTAAAGTTGCTGATGAATCATTTGATGGCGACTCTTTAAAATTCGAATAGTCTTTTATTAACTTCAAAAAATATCCCTCATTAATATGAGGGATATTTTTTGTTTTCTATTTTCATTCCACTTAATAAAAAACCACTAGTAGTTCCATACTACTAATGGTTTTATTTTATATTTTATGCATTTTTCATTTTTGCAAACACCCATACTTTCAGGCGTGAGAATAACGCTATAAATACAATTGTCACAACAATTCCTTTAATCAAATTAAATGGTAAGATTGCCGTTACAACCGTTGTTCTTATAGCCTCGCTAGACATAGCTGGTGAATTTAAAAACCAAGTGTAAGCTGGGAATATAATGATGTAATTTAATACACTCATAATGAGCGCCATTGTAATTGTCCCTAGCATTAATCCTGTCGTTAAACTCTTAACAGTACGATACTTTCTAAATAAGAAAGCTGCCGGTCCAATAAATAAACATCCTGCAATAAAGTTAGCAATTTCTCCAACTGGCACTCCCGTTAAACTCCCTTGAATTCCGTAATGTAAAATATTCTTTATCGCCTCTACAATTATCCCTGCAACTGGCCCGAAAATAATTGCTGCAATTAGAGCTGGTACATCACTAAAATCAATTTTTAAAAATGGCGGAAGCCCTGGAAACGGGAAATCCAACATCATCAGTAAATATGCAATACTACTTAGCATCGCTACACTCACCATCTGCACTACACTGTTTTTTTGTTTCATCTTTCTCTCTCCTTTTCCATCGATCATCTCATGGAAAGTGGAAAGGTTCTGCTATGCCTACTTTTTCATAGAACGAAAAAACCCTTTGTGTTTTACACAAAGGGAGAATTTAAGGCACATCAAACAGACGTTCAAATTCATATCTTTTTTGAACGCTTGAACCTCCATCTTCTCCCATCCAGACTATACTGTCGGCTTTGGAATCACACCAAATCCTGCCTTAACGGCTCGCGGGCTTAGAACAAAATCACATATAGTTCATCACCGCCGGTCGGGATTTTCACCCTGCCCCGAAGATAGACCGATATTCTATTTTCCACTTTATTATACAACAACATAATCGTATTGTGAACAAAAAAAGTGTAACTTATTAAAAATAAGTTATTAATTTTATATAATTAAAACCAATCACTATATTTTACAATACACCCCAGATTTTTTAGTATTCGGCATTTCCCCTACGAATCCCCTAGTCATATATAATGAAAAGTGATAAGATGTTGAATTGTTAAGATAAGAACATTTTCTGGATTATGGAGGAAATGTCATGAAAAAAGAAAAGAGACACTCTATTCGAGAAGCAATGAAAAAAAACTTAAGAAAAGAATACTTTTACTTAAAAAAAGAATTACTTTTCTACTGTCCAATTGATTTAGGCACATTCTCAAGCGAGACATACTATGCTGTTTTCGATGAAGATGGCATCAGTATTTATCAGTATGATAAAAAAACAGAGAGTAAATTAAAACTGTGTGAGCGTCACCCGTGGAAGAGTTGGAATAAAGTGAAGGTGGATCATTATTTGACAACTTCTCAATTTATTTTTCAAGGTGAGCGAAACTGGATATTATCCCTTTTCCAAAAAGGAAAAGAAGCTCAAAAAATAATTGAAGAGCACACATCTTTACAAACTGAAGTTGTTTCCCGCTCTTTCTTAAAAAAACTTCCAGGGTTCCGTTCTAATGCACCGTTGAATAAATACATCGGCAGCATTTGCTACACTGCACTTATTGCATTTTTATTAAAATGGATGATTCCATTTCAAGCACCACAAATCGCCCTGTACTCCATTTCAATCGGTTGTATGCTTCTTGGTTTACTTTGTTTGACAATCGGTTTAATTGAACCAACTATTGTACTATTTCGAACGAACGAAAAAACAAGAACGAAAGTATTTTACTTATATAGCTACTTAGCTATTTCTGGATTTATATGTGTCTTTATTTTTTGGTAAAAAAAGAGCTAGTTTAACTAGCTCTTTTTTTATTTGACGTATAATTGTTGATTTGGATAAATCCGATCTTGCTGCAGTCCATTTTTATCTTTAACTTCCTTAACTGACATACTAAATTTCCGTGCAATACTAACTAAAGTGTCCCCTTTTTGGACGACATATAAGGATGAGGAAACAACTTCATTTCTCTGTTCATTTAGAACAAGTAATGGATTCATCGCATTCTTTTTCGCCATCGTCCATCTTCCTTGATGAACTTCTAAATGTAAGTGTGCACCTCTCGATTCTCCTGTATTTCCTACTTCTCCAATTATTTCTCCTTTTGAAATATAATCCCCTTGAACTACATATCTCTTATTTAAATGTGCATACACGGCCTCATATTCTCCATGTTTAATAAATACAACGTTTCCATAACTACTTGAATAATAAGACTTTGTTACCTTACCTTCTTGAATAGCTGCCACAGATGTGCCAATCGGTGCCGCTATATCTATACCGTAGTGTTTTCCATGCCTTGTCCCAAAATAATCACTTATCTGCCCTTCAACAGGCCATGTCCATTGATTTCCCTCTGCGTACACATGTAATTGGGATAAAAACAATACCGTCAATAACATGACGCCACATTTTAACACTTTCATATACATCCTCCGTTTTCTAATTAACACCATACCTTCTCTATTTTGGTATATTACAGAAAAAAGTATACAAAAAAAAGAAAGTGAATCACTCCACTTCCTTCTCTTTTTTATCACGAAAAACGATTGCACTGCGATTATACTCCACATCTTTTACTTGTAATCGAGCATTTATTACTCTAGCTACCGCAAACAAATAATCAGATAATCTATTTACATACTTTAGAACAACTTCATTTATTTCCCCTTCTTTTTGCAAGGACACTACACATCGTTCTGCTCGCCTTACAACTGTACGTGCAATATGAATAGCAGCTGCCGCTTCGCTTCCACCTGGTAAAATAAAACGCTCTAACGGCGGTGCTTCTTCTATATACGAATCAATCATTCTTTCTAAGCTTTCAACCATTTCAACCGTTACTTTATAAGGAATTTTCCCCTCTACTATCGCCAAGTCTCCCCCGCAATCAAATAGTTCATGTTGAATATTTTCAAGTTCATTGTAAATATCTCCAAAAGATCCGCCTTGTAGCTTAGTCATTGCATATCCAATATGAGAATTTGCCTCATCTATCGTGCCATATGCTTCAACTCGGATATTATCTTTATCCACTCTGCCACCTATTACACTTGTTGTCCCTTTATCTCCTGTTTTCGTGTATAATTTCATCGCTTCACGACACCCCTCTTACTATTCTTCATTCGACTAAGATAGAAAAAAAGTTCTACTGTTATTTATTTAATTGATTTTACAAAAAAATAAAAAACAGTAGAACTTTATTCATTATCAACTTTAAAAACGTATATCTAAATTATACGATTCGGTAAATATACAGAGAATGTAGTTCCCTCTCCAACAACACTTGAAACAGCAATTTTACCATCATGGCCTTGCACAATATTTTTTGCAATCGCAAGCCCGAGCCCTGTTCCACCTTTTTTTCCGCGTGTTCTCGCTTTATCAGCTTTGTAGAAACGATCAAATAAAAATGGAATATCTTCTTCTGGAATACCAGCGCCCGAATCTTGTACTTCAAAAGTAAGACCATTATTTTTCGTATCAATTACAAGCGTTACATGTCCGCCTGCATTCGTATGACGAATTGCGTTATCAATTAAATTCGTCAATACTTGTTCCATACGATCTGCATCAAACGGGTATTGTTCAATTGGATTCTGGAAATCAACCGTTAATGCGACTTCTTTATCCTTTGCAATGCCTTGGAATTTACGACCTATTTTTTCAACGAAAGGATGAATATCAACTTCACCTATATGTAACTCTACATTACCACTTTCCATACGCGCTAAATCTAATAGTTCATTTACAAGTTTACCTAAACGAACGGATTCATCATAAATGATTTGAACAAACTCATTAATTTCTTCTTTCGTTTGCACAATATCATCTAAAATCGCTTCACTATACCCTTGAAGCATTACCATCGGTGTACGAAGTTCATGTGATACGTTTGCAATAAAGTCTTGACGCATCTTCTCAAGACGACGTTCTTCCGTCATATCACGTAATACAGCTACAGCACCACGAATTTTCGTTTGGTTGTAAAGCGGCGTCATAAGAACTACATAGTTCCCTTTTTGTAAATTAATTTCAACCACTTGTTGTTGTTCACTTTCTACAACGAGATGGAATAGTTCAACAAGTTCAGAAGGTAGTTTTTTACTGAGCTCTACTTCCTTTTCCTCTTGCCAAACTTGTAAGAAATGTTCAGCCGGCGGATTAATTACAACGACTTCACCTTCTTGATTTAACGTAATAACCCCATCTGCCATACTACTTAAAATACTAGCTAACTGTTCTTTTTCTTGCTGCAGGGCATTCATATTAAACTTCAACTGTTTCCCCATTTGATTTAAGGCCGTTGCAAGCTCACCAATCTCATCCTGAGATACCATAGGAGCTTTCGCATCAAACTTCCCACGCGCGACCTCAAAAGCAACCTCACGCATTTTACGGAGTGGTGCTGTAATTCGAGTAGATAAGAAGAATGCAAAGAACGTTGTTAATATAATCGCAATCCCTGCTGATAAGAATATAAAATCAGTCGTTCTCTCCATACCTTGTATCGGTACTTGTAAAGATTCGTATACGAACACTGCACTTTGATTTTTTGAATGCACTGGTTTTCCGACAATCATAATATCATTTTCAGTGTTTTTATTCTTTCTACTATTAGAGGCTTTTCTAATGTTATTCTTAATTTCTTTTTTGTCTGTAAAAACAGCCGCTAATTCTTTATCTTCTTTCAAATCATCCATTGTAAGAGTGACTAACCCTTCTTGTTTCGGCGAAGAAGATATTTCTTTACCATCTTCTACAATAATGATCCTTGAAAGGGGATCAGAGAATTTGTACGCGATATTCTCAATCGTTTTTACATCGGCACCTTCTTCAATTAACTCTGAAACACTTGTTGCAACTTTTTGAAGCCTAGCTTCACTCATATCAACGTAATATGTTCTAAAAAACTGTGAAAGCAAAATCGCAACAAATCCAAGCACAAACGAAACGAGAAGTAATATGGTCATCCATAACTTCCCTACTACACTTCTCCAAAGCATCAGTCGTTCACAACCTCAAACTTGTAACCTACGCCCCAAACGGTAACAATCATCTTCGCAGCATCTGGTGATTTTTTGCTTAACTTCTCACGTAAACGCTTTACATGCGTATCAACTGTACGTAAATCTCCGAAGAATTCATATTGCCATACTTCTTTTAACAATTGCTCACGATCAAATACCTTATCAGGCGCTTTCGCTAAGAATAATAGTAATTCGTACTCTTTCGGTGTTAAGTTTACTTCATTACCATCTGCTGTAACACGGTGTGCATCATTATCAATTGTTAAATGAGGGAACACAGTAACATCTTTTGTCGTTGTATCTTGTGTAAAGAACGTTGTTGGTACAGAACGGCGTAAGACCGCTTTCACACGAAGTACTACTTCACGCGGGCTAAATGGTTTCACAATATAATCATCAGTTCCTACCTCAAACCCTTGTACTCGGTTTACTTCTTCACCTTTTGCCGTCAACATAATAATTGGCGTCGCTTTCTTCTCACGAACCCCTTTACACACTTCAATACCATCTTTACCAGGCATCATAAGATCTAGTAGGATCAAATCGTAATCATTTTGCAGTGCCATTTCTAAAGCTGTATCACCATTGTCCGCTTCTTCAATTGTGTATTGTTCTCTTTCTAAATACATTTTCAACAAACGACGAATACGATCCTCATCGTCTACAATTAAAATTCTTGATTCATTTTCCATTTCTACCCGTTGCGTACTTTTACCACAACGGTTTACACCTACCCTTCTACACTAATATGTTGCGCTATTCTCGTTTATTTAAGCAATCTTCTAAATGTTTCACTTCCCATATTATGCTTCACAAGAATAATAAAGTTTGTTCAATTTTTTTCCAAAACTATGTATTTTTTTTGAACAGTATATAATGTCCTCGACATCATTTTACAAAATCAATCGCTACTTTGTCATGTTTTTCTCAAAAAAGAAGAAAAATTGACAAAAATAAAATAGGAAAGTGACATTCACTCTCCTATTTTATTTCTCTATGCGTATGAATGTAAACCCGCGATAATTAAGTTTACTACAATAAAGTTAAACATAATGATTGCAAAACCAATTACCGCTAACCACGCTGACTTCTCTCCGTGCCACCCTTTTGATAAGCGTAAATGTAATACCGCCGCATAAAAGAGCCAAGTAATAAGCGCCCAAACCTCTTTTGGATCCCAACCCCAAAAACGCGTCCACGCTATTTGAGCCCAAATCATGGCGAAAATTAATGCACCTAATGTGAAAACTGGGAATCCAATTGCAATAGAACGATATCCGATTTCATCCAGTAAATCACTATTTGTATTCTTTACTAACGGCTGAAGTGCTGCCGATACTCGTTTGCGTAAAACAAGTCTTAATACAATATAAAGTAATGTCCCAACTAACACTGACCAAATAACAGTATTTAATTTTTTCGCATTTACAATCGCTGGAACTTCAACTGTCGGTTCTAATTTATTTTCTGTCAATAACTTTCCTTCGTGCGGTCCCACTAAAGCCGGAAGATTGTACTTCATTTCCACTTGTTGTTCATTTTTATCAATCCATTGAAACTTCGCTTCATATTTCATACTAGAAAATACCGTTGTCACTCCAATAAAACCAACTGTACAAACAAGTGTGAACACTACCGTTTCTAACCAAAATGTACGTTTACTTCTCGTTGATTGATCTACATTTTTCAATAAATACATAACGCCCGTAATAAAACTAATTGCTAAAATTGCTTGTCCTGCCGCTGCAGTCGTCACGTGAATATGTAACCAATTACTTTTTAAAGAAGGAATAAGCGGAGATATTTCCCTCGGAAACATACTTGCATAGGCAATTAATAAAAGCGCAACTGGTAATGCAAAGAGTCCGATTATACTTACGCGATACATAAAATACATGACAATAAATGCTCCGACAAGCATCATGCCGAAAAATGTACCGAATTCAAAAAAGTTACTAACTGGTGCATGTCCTGATGCAATCCATCTTGTAACAAAATATACTGTTTGTGCAATAAACCCTAAAATTGTAATCGTTATTCCTATATTTGCCCATTTATGACCCTTTTCTTTAATTGCTCCCCCGAAAAATAGAGTTGCAATTAAATATAAAATAAATGCGGTAAAGAGAAAGTTACTACTTATTTGCACCATATCGTTTCCCCACCTTAACTAATTTTTTTATCCACTACTTTATCACTCGGCTGCGGAATTGCTGTACCTTCTAGTACTCTTTCAATATCTTTCTTTAAACCGAACCAATTTTTATTCGTATGTCCTGCAATCCACCATTCATCATTAACCCGTTGTATCCAAATACGGCGATGATTCCAATACATCCCTTGAATCACACCAACCATAAATATAAATCCTCCGATACCGAGAATCCAAAGCGTTAAATCTTTCCTTACAGTAAGTGCTGTTGCATTTTGCATTTCAACACCTGCAAAGGACATTTTATATTTGTTATTCCCATCTGGTTCTATATTTTGCTGAATACCAACAAAACTCACTTCACCATCTGGTGTTTCAGGCGTAAACATTTTAAACACAAATGCAGGGTTGTTTGGTAATTTCGTTTTCGTATTTGGTCTTCCATTATCGTCAAAATAAAAATCTGGAAAATAGCTTAATAGTTCTAAAGAATAACCATTTCCTAAATCGAATTTTTCTGTGGGATTCGTTAAATCTACTTTAATCGGTCCCCACTTTTGATTATTTTCTTTGTTTTGCAAATGGAATGACATGCTTTTAAATTCACTTTCTTTGTAATCCACTTGATAAACAGCAAATTGATCAAATTTCAGCGGTTCATTCACTCGAATTTCCGCTTCTTTTACTTTTTCTAATTTCGGTTTTTGTCCTGCTATATTTTCGCCGACCGCTTTATACAATACAGCATTCGTTTGGAAGTTTTTCGCAATCATTTTATCACCTACACGGTCAATTGCTTCATCAAAAACTTCCTTGTCCTTGCTTTTATCATACACTTCCTTTATAAATTTCTCGTTTTTTAAGTAGTATTGCCCATCCGTTCCTGGTATTTCTTTCGTTTCACCATCACGTAACCAAAGCGCTTCGTCTACGTACATACTCGGTAAAAAACGGAGCATTGCACCGAATAAAAAGATAATGAGACCGATATGATTCACATATGGACCCCAGCGTGAAAACCGTCCCTTTTCAGCTAAAATGTTACCGTCTTCCACTTTCACGTTATAGTTCGTTTTCTTTAAATTCATTTGGATTTTTTCCAAATCACCATCTTGCGGTGTACCAGTGCCGTATAATCTTTGTCTCTTTAAAAAGCTAGGATGTCTTTTCACCCCTTGCTTCTTTAAAGCTTTATAAAGCGGAATGACACGATCTAAACTGCATATTACAAGTGAAATACCAATTGAAGCAATTAAAATCATATACCACCACGAACCGTATAAATTATTAAATCCTAATTGATAGTATAATTGCCCTAAAAATCCATATTCTTGCTTATAATATTCAGCTGGTGCAATCCCCGGAGTTATGTACATTTCTTGCGGAAAAATAGTTCCAATCGCCGATGCAGCCAAAGTAATTACAATGAGCCATACACCCACTTTTACAGAAGAGAAAAAGCTCCAAATTTTATCGACTATCGTTTTTGTTTGCGTGAGAGATCTCCGAGCACTCCCCTCATAGCGCATATCCAATAGTTTTATATTTTCATTGCTTTCAAATGGTTTCCCACATGCTTCACAAAAAACAGTTCCTATTGGATTAACATGTCCACATTCACACTTAATTTCTTTCAACACTCTCACCGCCCCTGTATCTATATGTACTATTGTATATTCCAACCTCGAGTTACCGCAATACTCAGAATTTTTAAATCGGAGGCGCTATATGAATGCACCTCGTATGTAAAGGCTTTCTTTATTACGGAGTAATTTTCTTTAAATATCCTTCTAACTGTTCTTTCGTTTGTTCACCTATAATTTGCTCCACTACTATTCCATCTTTATCAATCAAAAAGCTTGTCGGTAATGGTCCTACCCCATATGTGCCTATGATTTTTGTTCCTTTATCAATAGCAACTGGGAATTTCAAATCATATTGTTTCACAAAGTTCTTAACAGCAATATCTGTTTCGTCTGCATCTAACGCAATAATTTCAACGCCTTTTTCTTTATACTTTGGATATAATTCATTCATATACGGCATTTCTTTTTCACACGGTTTACACCAAGTGCCCCAAAAGTTTAAAAATACACCTTTTCCCTTTAAATCTTTTAGTTCAATTTTCTTTCCTTCTAAATCTGTCACAACAAAGTTAGGTGCTTCTTTTCCGATTTGCATTTTCTCCTTATCAGCAAAGAACCCTTGATAAAGTGTAAATCCTACAGCACCGCTTAAAATGAGCAGAATAATAACGCGAAATAATAAGCGATTTTTCTTCATATTGTCTCCCCTCTCTTCGACGAGTGATAAATATATGTATTTTTTAATAAATCACCAGCGGAGCATTCCACTGGTGAAAGTTTCACACTATCGATTAGCGTGGCTTTGTAGAAGCCAATGCACGTAATTGTTTCACCTCATGTGGTGACAATTCTCTAGCATCACCAGGGCGCAAGCTACCCACTTCTAAAAAGGCGTAGCGTTCACGCTTTAGTTTCACTACTTTACAATCTAACGCTTCAAACATGCGGCGTACTTGACGATTACGTCCTTCATGAATCGTTAATTGTACAATCGCAGTCTCTTTACGCTTGTCCCAAGAAATAATTTTCACTTGTGCTGGTGCTGTCTTCCCATCTTCTAATGCAACACCTCGTTCTAACATGCGAATTTTCTCACCTGTTAATGGCCCTTTAATTTTTGCAACATACGTTTTTTCAACTTTATATCTCGGATGCATTAATACATTTGCAAATTCCCCATCATTTGTCATCAATAATACGCCAGACGTATCATAATCTAAGCGTCCGATTGGGAATAAACGTTGTCTAATTTCAGGGAAAAAGTCTGTTACAACGCTTCTTCCTTTATCATCTGATACACTTGAAATTACGCCAGTTGGTTTATATAGTAAAAAATAAACAGGTTCTTCTTTTTCAAGAGGGATGTTATTTACTTCTACTTTATCTTGAGGAGTTACTTTCGTTCCTAACTCCTTCACTATTTTTCCATTCACTTTTACTTTTCCTTGCTGAATTAATTCCTCAGCCTTTCTTCTCGATGCAATACCTGCTTGCGCAATCACTTTTTGTAATCGTTCCATTTCTTTTTTTCACCTCGAATTTATCTTACCTTACATTAGAAAGACTTGGCAACCGCATACGCTTGACGGCTATTCGCTTCATCTTACTTAAACAACATAGCGATGATAATAAACATATAAAGGGCAAATCATGTTTTTACCTTTTATTATTGTCCATATTCTTCATATTGCTCACAATAAAAGTTCATCATTTTGTCAAAAATACCGCATAAAAAAACCACTATTAAGCAACACCTTAATAGTGGTCGTATACGTATTATAAGCGAAATAGCATAAAAAATGAATAGCCGCCTTACTTAAACATTAAAGAAACAAACACAATTGAACAAATAATCCCGATTAAATCGGCAAAAAGTCCTACTTTTAATGCATCTCCCATTTTTCTAATTCCAACAGCTCCGAAGTATACTGTTAAAATATAAAAAGTCGTATCTGTACTCCCTTGCATCGTAGAAGCCAATCTTCCAATAAACGAGTCTGGCCCATATGTGGCAATTAAATCGGTCGTAATACTTAAACCAGCAGAGCCTGAAATAGGGCGTATAAGTGCTAGTGGAACAATTTCTGCTGGGACATGAATTAAATCTAACATCGGCTTCATTACTGATATCATTGCATCTAATGCACCTGAAGCTCGAAATATAGAAATAGATACGAGCATTCCAACCATAAACGGTAAAATGGAGATTGCAATTTGAATTCCTTCTTTTCCTCCCTCAACGAACGATTCATAGGTTGGCACTTTCTTTATCGTGCCATATAAAAGGATAAAACCAATTACACAAGGGATTACCCATAATGAAATTGTATTTACAATGCTCATTTTTTCCGCCCCTTCCTACTCCTTCTTCGGTAAAAATAGCGATCAATCCAAATCGCTCCGATCATAGAGAGTACTTGTGCAATGAATGTTACCCCAACAATTTCAGTAGGATTCGCTGATTCATACGTCATTCGAATCGAAATGACAGTAGTAGGAATTAAAGTAATCGCTGATGTATTTAACGCGAGAAACGTTACCATAGAACGGCTCGCCGAATCCTTCCCTCCATTTAACTCTTTCAATTGTTCCATTGCTTTAATACCAAGAGGGGTCGCTGCATTCCCTAATCCAAAAAAGTTCGCCATCATATTCGATAAAATAAATCCCATTGACGGATGATCTTTCGGTATTTCTGGAAACAACCTTTTTACTATCGGCATAAAAAGTGACACTAACTTTTTTAACAACCCTGCTTCCTCTGCAATTTTCATTAAACCGAGCCAAAATACTAATACACTAATAAGTCCTATACAAATTGTTACTGCATCTTTTGCCCCGTCAAATACGGCTTTATTTATCGCTTCCATCGTTCCATTTATCATGGCATATATAATCCCTATGACTGCCATCGCTACCCATACAAGATTAACCATCGCTCCCAACACCTATCATATGAGAAAAAATTTCTTTCACATTATTCCAATACAGTCCCGTTGTCGCTACTAACTTTCGTTTACTATAAAATAAATTCCGTTCTCCAACTTTCTCGTTGCCAACATAAATTTCTGTCTTTCCAACTTTTACGCCATCATTAAGCTTTGCACTTTTATCGAGTTCAACTTTTAATACGACATTCTTTCTTTCCTGCTCAGTTAATGGCACCGCAAAACTATTTTTCGTATATACATGATTGGCATATTTCTTTTCAGTTATTTCAGCAAGAGCTCCTCGTCCTACAACGTTCGTTTGCTTGAAACGTTCAAAACCTTTATCAAATAAATTCATATGATCATCCCAATCGCTAGAAGCGCTCAAAGTTACGACAATTAGATCTAGTCCATCTTTTGATGCTGTTGTAACAAGTGTCCGCCCTGCTTTCTTCGTAAAACCTGTTTTTCCTCCTGTCGCAAATTCATAATAAGACGTCACGAGTTTATGTTTGTTTTTCCACGGATAATCCCACGAATCTGATTTATACGTTTTTGTCCCAAAAATCTTCTTAAAGGTTTCGTTCCCCATTGCATACTTTGTTAAAAGTGCCATATCATAGGCTGATGAATAATGAGATCCATCTCCATCCAAACCATGTGGGTTTGAAAAGTGAGTATCTTTCATTCCAATTTGTTTCGCCTTTTCATTCATTAAATATACGAATCCTTCTATACTTCCTCCTACATTTTCAGCAATTACTTGTGCTGCATCATTACCAGATCTAAGCATGAGTCCGTATACTAAATCCTCTAACTTCACTTTCTGTCCAGGCTTTAAATAAATTGCTGATCCTTCTACTCTCACCGCTTCATTACTAACCGATACCAGTTCTTTCATTTTTCCTGATTCAGCAGCTAACAAGGCTGTCATAATTTTTGTTATACTAGCAATTTTTTGTGGCTCATGTTCTGCTTTTCCATATAATACACGACCGGACTGTTGCTCCATTAATACAGCATTTCGAGCACTGACATTACTGTTCATCTTTGCATATGTAGGAATTGGCATAACGCTTGCATACATAATAAGAAGCGTGATTATTACACAAATTCGTCTCATATTTCCCCCCACGTCCTTTTGGCACTTTTTGTACAAGTGTATGCTTGGCCTTTTAAAATATGAACGAAATCTCCTTCTCCTTCTAATAAAAAAGACGCAGAGAACCTGCGTCTAATACGGTGTCCATTCAATTTGTTTCGCACTTTCAAATCTTTTTTCTACATCAGGCCAATTTACAACATTCCACCAGTTTTTAATATATTCATCTTTTCGATTCTGGTATTGTAAATAATACGCATGTTCCCACACGTCTAGTACGAGGAGCGGTATCGTATCCCATTGTGTAAATAATTGATGAAGTGTACTCTGCAAAATTTCTAATCTTCCAGATCGTGGTACCCAAACGAGAAGCGCCCAGCCTGATCCTTCCACTTTAGAAGCTGCTTCTGTGAAATGTTTTTGAAAACGTAAAAAACTCCCAAAATCTTGTTCAATCTGTTGTGAAAGAGCCCCTCTCGGACTTCCACCACCATCTTTTTTCATGTTATTCCAAAATATCGTGTGTAAGTAATGACCTGATCCATGAAAAGCCGCTTCTCTTTCCCAATGCTTAATTAAATCAAATTGATTCGTTTTTCTCGCTTCTTCCATCATCTTCTCTGCCTTATTTAATCCTTCCACGTAACTGCGATGATGTTTATCATGGTGTAACATCATAATTTCTCTAGAAATATACGGTTCTAACGCATTATACGGATAAGGTAATGGTGGAAGTGTATGCCCTCCAATTGGAACAGCTCGTTCACTATCTCCTCTTTCATATAGTTCATATTCCTCTTCTCCCTGCACGAATACTTCCTGCAAATGATGCTGAATATGTTCTACATCATCACTTATTTCATACATAAACTCTGCATCTGTATCATACTCATGCTCTTTCATACGATCTAATAACGTTTGAATTTTATAAGCAAGCATATGGACATCATACACTTCCATTGCACGGCTATCTAATACGTGAAGAACACTTTCACACCAGTTTTCTACTTCATGAAAGTAATCTGTAAATACACCTTGCTGACTCATGTTACACCTCCTTAATGCTATCCCCATAAATATATTCAAAAGAAATCCCTTATATAACTTTACAAAAGGAAAAGAAGCTAAGTCCCCTTAGCTTCTTTTTCGCAATTAATATTTGTGTAACATCTTTGTTTGGTAATCCGTCTCATAATATTCTAGTTCTTCACGCATCAATTGAAATTTTCCTTCTAAACTCTTCATCACTTGCTCTATAGATGCTGGTGGCGTTTGTTGAAAAACGATGGAGTTTTTCCCTGTATAGGCAGACCGACTATTTTCATACCAATGATCACTCTTTGGTGAGAAAAACTCTGCAATTACTTGATGATAAATTTTATATAAAATTTTCTCAGCTGCTGTTTTTCGAAATGGCTGGCTATTTAACAAAACAAAACATGCATCATGTCCTTCTTCACAAAAAACGAGAAGACGTCTTATTGATGCTAATAACCCTTTATAATATTGCTCGTTCCCTGCTGGTGTTTCTTCTAATAAAGAAGGCAACGTATGATAATTTACATAATTGGTTATCAAAGTAATAACATCTTCTAAAAACATAGAAACTTGTTCTGTTTGATTTTCAACCATTAGATTAGACATTTTTTCCCTCTCCTTTGCCATTTCACGCTATTTCTACTCTTTTATTTTTATGTAATTCAGCCAATATTTCTTGTACTTTCACCACTGTTCCCTCATCAAAATATTGTTGGAATGCTTCTATATTATTTAAATATAAACGTTTTTGCATGCGATGCTCATTCTCTTTCAGTAAACAACATATCGCTACAATATCCCGTAAATATATGTCTTGTTCTTCTACTTTACATACTGGATTTCCTTCAAAAGGAGTAATTTCTTGTAAAACTTCTTCAAAATATCGAACGTATAAAACGGAAAAAGTTCTCTCTTTATTATTTAATATATATGTCACTTCAGATCTATTAAAGAAATCTTCTGATGTATTAGGTTTTGCTTTCTCTAACTCATATCCCGCATAACCTATTATAATCATCTACTTCCCCTCACTTCCTTCTTTCAATTCATTTTAACTTAATTTTCCGACAAACGAAATACTCTTTTAAATATAACCCATATAAAAAATAGCTTCCCTATACAGGAATTTACCTTTTTATTTTTCTTGAAGTTTGTCATAATAATATTATTGTCTCAGTTTTCTTATACAAGGAGAGTTGTATTTATGTCGTTTTCATGGAAACGTTTCTTACAAATCGGGAAAATTATCTTCCCATTTGTTGTATTAACAATTGTATTCTTTCAAGCAAAAAAAGAATTAGCAGGCATTTCTTTTTTAGAAGCAATCAATACAATTAAAAACATTCCAACCGGAGGAGTCTTTTTAGCAATTACACTTGGTGCATTTGCCGTATCAACAATGTTCTTTTATGACTATGTTATGCTTCGTTATTTAAAAGCTGATATACCAGTCCAAAAGATTTTTCGTATCTCATGGATTGCTAATACTTTAAATGGATTTATTGGGTTTGGTGGTCTCGTTGGAGCTGGTGTACGCACAATGCTTTATCGTCCATACATAAAAGAAAATGGCAAACTTATTAAAAGTATCGCCTGGATGACAACTGCTTTTATTAACGGACTCGCAATTCTTTCTTTCCTCGGTCTTATTGGAATATTAGACACAAGTTTTATTTTGCATGAAAAACCGTGGCTATGGCCTGTTCTTATTTTCTTTGCCCTTTTCGTCCCTATATACATTGGCTTTTCTAAACTAAAAAATAGAAAACCAAAGCAAATCGAAGGGCAAGAAGAAGGGGAAGAAGAGAAAAATCCAACTGTTTTATACTCATTAGTTTCATTAGTTGAGTGGGTATCTGCCGGTATTGTTATGTACGTCATACTAATATTATTTGGTATCGATATCGAATTTCAAAAGTTTTTAGGTGTGTATGTAATTGCTGCTTTAGCTGGTGTTGTTAGTCTTGTTCCTGGTGGACTTGGTTCATTTGATCTTGTCTTTTTAACTGGGCTCGGACAGTATGGCATTGATACAGGCGTATTACTACCTGCCATGTTATTATATCGCCTCGTCTATTATATTTTACCTTTCTGCCTTGGTCTTATTTTTGCAGCTTTTGAAATGACAGGCGTGGCCATTAAAAAGTTTGAAGATAAACCTTTTATTGCACCTGCATTAGAAACAACTGGTGTTATATGGACTTTGCAGCGTGATTTTCTAGGAAAACTAGGTTCATGGGCCTCTGCTGCTTTAACAGTATTTGCTGGATTAATGGTTATTTTATCGACCATTCTACCGACAAGTATAAACAGAGCACACGCCTTACATATTCTAGCTCCAAAACATCTTATTCAATTTTCTTTTAGCTTATCACTAACATTTGGTATTCTCCTCCTGATCCTTTCACGAGGCATATATTATGGAACAAAGCGTTCTTACTATATGACGATTATTTCTTTAATCGGAGCAGCCATCTTTAATACGCTAAAAGGAATTGATATTGAAGAAACGTTTATTTTATTAATCGTACTCGCTGTATTATATATGCTTCGTAAAAGGTTTGTACGCGAGAAAATGGAAGTCTCACTTTCTGATATGGTAAAAGTTTTTATATTCCTACTTATAACTTTATATTTATATAAAAACTTAGGTATTTTATTTGCAGGTGCAAAAGAAGCTTTTAAACCTGATTTTGTCGTTCGTAATATTACACAAGTGAAACGAAGTGCATTAGCAGCAGCCTTTTTCGTTCCTACATTTTTACTGATTGGCTCACTCATTGCCAATCGTTATCGAAATGAATTTCCCGGGCAACCAGCTAATGATAAAAGGTTGCAAAACTTTTTAGATGAACATGATGGTAATGTACTTAGTCATTTAGGATTTTTAGGAGATAAACAATTTTTCTTCAGTAGTGATGGGAAAGCGCTCCTTCTCTTCTCTATAACTGGAAAACGTCTCGTTGTGCTAGGTGATCCAATTGGGGATCCTTCCTCCTACCGTACTGTTTTACAAGAGTTTTTAGCTGAGGCTGATCGATTTGGATACATTTGTGTATTCTACCAAATAGAAAGTAAATGGATGAGTTTATATCATGATTTTGGTTACAACTTCTTTAAACTTGGTGAAGAAGCTGTCGTTGATTTGAACACATTTACAATAACAGGAAAAAAACGCGCCGGTATGCGAGCGACTTTCAACCGTTTCGAACGAGAAGGCTATACATTCTCTATTCATCAGCCACCATTCTCAAACGAATTATTTGAAGAGTTAAGAAAAGTTTCAGATGCGTGGCTCGGCGGAAAAAAAGAGAAAGGTTTTTCACTCGGATACTTTGATCGTGAATATATTAGCCGTGCTCCTATCGCTACATTATCTGATGCAGATGGAAAAATCATTGCATTCACGACCTTTATGCCCGTATATCAAGACGGATCATTGTCTGTTGATTTAATGCGCTATTATCCAGATGCGCCTAGCGGCATTATGGATGCAATTTTCATCCACCTATTCCAGTGGGCCAAAGAAAATGAATACCATTCCTTTAATATTGGTATGGCACCACTTTCAAATGTAGGTTTATCGACACAATCTTTCTGGTCTGAACGAGTTGCTGCTGCCATCTTTAATAATGTTCGTTATACGTATAGTTTCAGCGGGCTACGTCATTTTAAAGAAAAATATAAACCAGCATGGAGCGGTAAATATTTAGCATTTAGAAAGAATCATTCTTTACCAATTACAATGCTTTCTGTAACAAAATTAATAGGAAAACGAAAAAACAGCTAAGCATTTAGCTGTTTTTTCGTTTTTGAACTTGTACAATAAATTCTTTTTCATATTTCTTACCATTTATATAGAAATCTCCCCATATTTTATACGTTCCTTCTACAGGAAATGTAATACGATATTGTAATTGCTCATCTGTATCAACAGGTATTGCATATAAAAAGTTTTCTCTCGTTTCGTCCACGATATAGAGCGCCTCTACTTCTCCTCTCTCTGAATGTAATTTCAATTTGTCACCCTTTTTCGCTTGGAATTGAAATGTTAACGTCGCTGGTTCATTAGGATGCAATGCACCAAATAAAAGAGAAACTTCATACTCCCCTATTTTTTTTGTAAGTACACTATCGATTGAAAATTTTACTTTTTTCTTATTTTTCTCCTCTATTTCTCTCCCAAAATCTTTCTTCGCAAATGATTTCACAGATTTGTTTTTGTCTTCATATAAAAATATTGTATATCCTTCATCTTTCGCTATTTTGGAAGATACCTTATAGGATCCATTTCCTGCAAATGTAGGTTTCATTTGTTGTACATGCTTTAATTGTCCGTCTACAATAACTGCCCGAATTTGATCATTCACACCACGAACTTCGTTATTTTTATTATTTAGTAATTGAAACGAAATATCTACTTTCTCATTTCCTTTTCCATTTGACACATCCCATTTTACTTCCTGAACATCACCTACAGTCTCTGTAGTTTCCTGATACTTTTTTATGTAAAATCCTCCTACCACAATAAATAGCAAAGCAACAATTCCAATGACAAGATTTTTCAAAACATCACCTACCATTTTTATTGTCTCTGTTCATACAAAACTTCTTACATATATATTCTAGATTATGATTTATGAAATCCTCCTGCTTTGCACATATTACAAATAATTAAAAGATTTTAATTGAAAGGATTGATAGTGTATAATGCAAATGATATTGATTTCTATCAATACATTATAAGGAGGACTTTTCATGAGTGTACATATTGAAGCAAAACAAGGCGAAATTGCTGAATCTATTCTATTACCTGGTGATCCATTACGTGCAAAATATATCGCTGAAACATTTCTAGAGGACGTTACTTGCTATAATAACGTGCGTGGTATGTTAGGTTTCACTGGAACTTATAAAGGAAAACGCGTATCTGTTCAAGGTACAGGTATGGGTGTTCCTTCTATTTCTATTTATGTAAACGAATTAATCCAAAGCTACGGAGTTAAAAATTTAATTCGCGTTGGAACTTGCGGTGCGATTCAAAAAGACGTAAAAGTACGTGACGTTATTATTGCAATGACAGCTTGTACGGATTCTAATATGAACCGTTTAACATTCCCAGGTTTTGATTTTGCACCAGCTGCAAACTTTGACCTTTTAAAGAAAGCTTACGATGCTGGAACTGAAAAAGGCTTACACGTTCGTGTTGGTAACGTTTTAACAGCAGATGTATTTTACCGCGAAAGCATGGACATGGTTAAAAAACTTGGAGATTACGGTGTACTAGCAGTAGAAATGGAAACAACTGCTCTTTACACATTAGCAGCGAAATACGGTGTAAATGCGTTATCTGTATTAACAGTAAGCGATCACATTTTCACTGGTGAAGAAACAACATCTGAAGAGCGTCAAACTACATTTAACGAAATGATTGAAATTGCTTTAGATGCAGCAATTCAACAATAATACATTAAAGAACTCGTCATACGTCTGTCGAGTTCTTTTTATGTGACCTTTTATAAAAAACTACTTTCGGAAGAGACAGATTTTCTCCTCTACTTTTTTGTAACGTTTGTTATAATAAAGAAATCATTTACAGTATTTCTCACAAGAGGTGACACAGTGAAAAACAGAAGTATCGTCTTTAAACTATTTTTATTAACATCAACATTATTTACAATCATATTCCTCCTTTTTTTCCTAGGACAATCTCTATTTTTAGAGAAATTTTATATTAATAAAAAGGTAAAAACCGTTCAAACTGCTTTTGAAAAATTCGTAGCTAATTATGAAAAAAGCGAAAAAGACCCTGAGGAAGTTAGAAAACTAAAACAAGAATTTCATGATAAAACAAATGCTGATATGCAATTTTTAAATTCTGAGGGCATTATTAAAAGTGACAACAATTACTACATTGATGTAATTAATCCTAAAAATAATGAAACATATTCCATTCCACTCAATAATCTTTTAACGCCTGAAGAATATAAGAAATTCGAAAACTTAGGATTGAAAAAAGATGGTATGATAAACGTCGTCGGTTTGGTACAAGGCAAATCAATAACACCACTAGAATTGACAACAAATTATAATCGATGGCAAAACGAACGTTTCAATTCAGATTTTCAATCCATTAATGGCAACTCTTCTAAAAATAGACTTACAAACCGCTCAAAAATTGTGACTCAAATTGAGTTTACTGGTATCGTATCTAAATTACAGCTTCCATCAAAAGCCGAGGTTCGGCTTGCAAATGATTTTGAAACATTACAAGCCGTTCAATATTTTGCAGACATTATTAGAAATGGCACTGCTAACTCGCACCAATTAAACACTTATATAATAGATGGTGGAGAGAATATAAAAAATAGTATCTTTGTAAAACCTATTGTGGAAAATGGAAAAATTACGGAATACGCTTTTGCGATAGCGTCTTTGCAACCTGTTAATGAAGCGATGCTCGTTTTAAAGGATTATTATGTCTATGCCTTAATCATCGTTTTTCTCGTAATTATTTTGTTATCTTTCTACTATTCAAAAATCATTGTAAAACCATTAATTAAAATGAATCGCGTTACAAAGAAAATGGCCAATTTTGATTTTAGCGAGAAATTACCTGTAACAGCAGACGATGAAATTGGCGGGCTTTCCGGTAGTATTAATACGTTATCTGTAAACTTAAAAGACCGAATCGATCGATTAAATGTTGCCAATACAAAATTACAACAAGACATTGAACGTGAACGTCAATTAGAGAAAACGCGAAAAGAATTCATTTCTGGTGTATCACACGAATTAAAAACACCACTTAGTGTAATTAGAAGTTTCGCAGAAGGAATTAAAGATGGCGTTAGTAAAGATACAACGTATTACACAGATGTTATTTTAGAAGAAACAGAAAACATGAACAGACTTATTATTGAAATGTTAGAATTAGCAAAACTAGAATCTGGTACGTACAAACTAGATATGACGACATTCTCAATCGGTGAATTAATTCAACAAGTCTATACAAAGTTATTATTTAGCATGGAGGAAAAGCATTTACAAGTAAACGTAGATGTAGACTCTTCTATATTCGTTAAAGCGAATCGTAGTCGTATTGAGCAAGTCGTTGTGAACTTACTTAGCAATGCAATTCGCTATACGCCCGATGGAGAAAAAATACAAGTCTCCGTTATAGCACTGGAAGATACCGTAAAAATCGAAATCGAAAACACAGGAAACCCTATCCCTGAAGAAAGTCTTGAAAAAATTTGGGATCGTTTCTACCGTTTAGATGCATCTCGTAGCCGTCATACTGGAGGTACCGGTCTCGGGTTATCTATTGTAAAAAACATTTTAGACCTCCACCATGCCGAGTACGGTGTATATAACACGACTAATAGTGTTGTATTCTACTTTAATTTACAAAAAGTAAAAGAAGTCAAATAATTTGTCTTAATTTCACTAGGAGTTCACATGAAATTCACACTCTCCCTTTATAGTAAGAAACAAGTTAATCCTTTCCTTTACACACATAAAAGAGGAGAGTGCGTGAAATGAAACAAGCAGGACAACCTATTCAAAATGAAAAACAATTAGAAACTATCAAAAATATACTTTTACAATCTTCGAAACGTGATGGCTTATTATTCGTATTAGCTGTAAATTCTGGCTTAAAAGTAAGTGAAATCTTACAATTAAAAGTTAGTGATGTAATCGATGAACATGAAAATGTTCGCCATTCCATTTTATTTTACAATGAAAAAGTCAAGAAACATAAATGGTTTGCTGTAAATGAAGACTTACAGCACGCGATCGAAGACTACATGAAAGAACGTAAAACTTGGAAACGTAATGAACCATTATTAAAGTCTCAAAAAGGAACAAAATCTATTACGAGACAACATGCATGGTACATTTTAAACAAAGCTGCAAAAGAAGTTGGATTAGAAGGGATTAGCTCACATACACTTCGAAAAACTTGGGGATATTGTGCATACAAATCAGGTGTTGATATCGCATTTTTACAACACTTCTTTGATCATAGTACTCCATCAAAAACTTTAAAGTATATCGGTATTGCTTAATAACTCTTATACATAAAAAAGGTTACCATTTATAAATGGTAACCTTTTTTATGTTTCACATTCTCTTTTCTTGTCTCTCCTATATTGTAGTGGTACTCTAATAGTAAGGGGGAGAAATTATGAACACATTAACAATTGAATTACCGAAAGAAACGGCTGAAAAACTTGATTTATTAAAACAAGCTTATGAAAAGAAAACAGGTGCTTCCATTTCTGAGAGTACTCTTGTTCAAACACTTATCTCAAAAGAATTTATCCAAGCGATAACTCCTTTTGATTTACAACAATTCGTCACTGGAAAAGAACAGCATTAATTGCTGTTCTTTTTTTTGATACTTTATCAGGAGTTTACTAGCATTCTGCCCCGAAAAACTTCTTTGCTTCAGCCAAACCTTTTATCAGGAATATTTCTACCCGTTACTGTCTCATAAAAAATTTTTTATTTATTTTTCGGAAAACTATTGACAATGATAATGATAACCATTATCATTTATTACGAAGCCAACAATTGATGAATCAACCAAACGCTCAGTAACATTGTTACCCCTCTTTTTCATATAGAAAGGCACTGTACATTCCCCCTGTTTGTACAGTGCCTTTCTTGTTTATTATCATTCAAACAAATTTAATTGCTCGGGCTTCGGCTCACCATATGTAATGTCCATCATTTTCATAAGCTGTTTCGCATTATCCGCTGCATCTCCGCCCGAATTATTGTTAAATAGTACATATATGTCCTTTGTCTTCTTTTTTAATTGCTCTAGTCTTTCTACCCATTCTTCTAATTCTTTATTGTTGTAGCGATATAAGCAACGAACCGCTCTCCAATTTTCTCCTTTATCAAGCCAGCCATGAACATTTCGACCATGAAAACGTATTAACACCATCTCTGCATTCGTTACTTCTAATACGAGCGGTACCGAACCTGTCCCCGCCTGTGGCTCGTCACAAATTGTATGAATCCATTTCTCCTGCTCTAGAAACTGTAACGTCTTATCTCTCATTTCTGGATAAAACCATGTTTGATTTCGAAATTCTATAGCACACGGCAAACCTTCCATTTTTTCTTTCGTATATCGAAGAAAATCTACATTTTTCTTTTTACAATCAAACCATGGTGGATATTGAAATAAAATCGTTTTTAATTTATCAGCTTCTATTAAAGGAAGAATAGATTGTTTATACACATCAAACATCTCATCAAACGTAGAAAAAGGAATTTCACCTTTCATATGTCCTGTCATCCCTTGATATGCTTTTACGATAAAAGCAAAATCTTTCGGTGTTTCCATTGCCCATTTTGTATAGTTTCGTGCAGGTTGCATCGCATAAAATGAACTATCCACTTCCACTATAGGAAAATACTCACTATATGTTCGTAATTTATTTCTATTTTCATAGGGGTCTATATATAAAGAATCATGATCTCCCCACCCTGTCACTCCAATGAAAAGCAAATATATCCCTCCTTTTTAACTTCACCTTCTATTCATTCTACTCACTTCCCGAACACTTCGGCTAATCAATTTCATTAAGTAGCCCCTTCTTTAAGAGTATCCGTATAAAAATATGATATACTAGATGGAAGAATTTTTAAATTGAGGGGTTATTTATTTATGCTTCCAAACGATGATATTGTATCTCATGAAAAACGAATAGAAGAACTAGAAAATAAAGTACGTTTTTATGAAGAGCTTGTGAATCAATTACCACATCATTTCACATACAAAAATCCACATATTGGTTTACAAATAAAGAAAACGAGAACGACTCATTCCATCCAAAACATACAAAAAGAAAATAAAGAGGCTGATTTTCAACTTACTTGTGATTCATTATTTTTATTTGAGCAACTTGAAACATACTTTGTTCATATTTTTGATGCTTTTTCACATCATGTAACCTTTGTTGATGCTAAAGGAAATATCACTTTATGTAACCAAGCTGCAGCAGATGCTTTTGGTGTAGTACGAAATGATATAATCGGAAAGCCAATTCAACAATTACTACAATTGCCAGAAGAAAAAATTAAAGCTCTTGAAACATTAAGAACGGGAACAGAAATATATAATGAAGAAGTGTTAGACAAAAACTATGGCATTTTAAATAACCGAATTATTCGTGATTATAACGGAGAGATTTTTAGAGTTATTAGTGTCTTTCATTATTTAAACACAGAACGTGATGCAGAGAAATTTTCGTTAGCAGGGCGAATTGCAGCTGGGATTGCACATGAAGTACGTAATCCTCTTACAACCGTACGGGGTTATTTACAATTTTTACAAGAAAATGTTTCTCCATCTAATAAAGAATTATTTAAAAACTTACTTATTCCTGAATTAGACCGCGCAAATAGCATTATTACAAAATTTTTAGCTATTTCAAAAACACGCGAATTTAAAAGAGAACCGTTTCCTATTAATACATTTTTACGTGAGTATATTCAACAGTTACTAGCTAGTGAAGTCTTTTTACATAACATTTCCATTGATTATAATTTTTCTACCGAATTAGATGATGTATTAGTCCATATTGATCGTCATGAACTTGTACAAGTTTTTTTAAATCTATTTCAGAACGCTGTCGATGCTCAAGGCGAAAAAAAACTTTCTATCCAAATCACTAGTTATCGCCTTGATAACTTTGTTCGTATTACTTTCACTGATAATGGAATTGGTATTCCTCCAGCCATTCAAGAATATATCTTTGATCCATTCTTCTCAACAAAAGATTCAGGCACAGGACTGGGCTTGTCAGTAACGAAGAAAATTATTCAAAATCATAACGGTACATTAAAAATGACTAGTAATCAAGATGGTACAACTTTTACCGTTTCAATTCCAATTTTACCTAAAACCACTCTGGAAAAATTGAATGAATACAAATGAGGTACTCCTCTACAAACTGTATGCCAATTGTTAAATACCTACAACAATTAGCATGCAGTTTTTTATGTTGAACTTTTCGTCTTTACATTATATAAACCTTCTCTTTATCTTACTTATTTTTGCTAAGAGGGCCAATTTCTTATTTTTTTAGAAATGGTAGTTCGTCCATCACGAATTTAGTATAAATTTCATTTTAATATATAGTAATGACTATTGATTCTATGAAAGAAAGGAATGAACAGATGAACAATAAGAAAAAAGGAAAAGTATTTTATGGTAATGATTGTTGCGAAGTAAGAGCTTGTAGTTATATTAACATCTCTAAGTCCGAACTTACAGAATTCGTTAGACTTCTTCAAGCTCTTGGCCAAGCTATTCAAGCGGTCTTTCAAAACCCTTCTCAAAATAATATCGATAACTTGATCGCTGCCCTAAATAACCTACAAAAATTCCTCAATTGCTTAGATTTATCTCCAGCACAAAAACAAATTGGAAATTCTATTATTGCTAATCTATTAACTATTCTAAGAACAAAACCTTTCTCATGCGGAGCATTGTACGTTGAGCTACAAAGCTTGCTTAATTATTTATTGTATATCGCTAAGTTATTCAAAGTAGATTGCTCCACTATCGACAAACTAGTTAAACTCATAACAGAGATCCAAACTATCCTAGTCCAATACGGATCAGGTTGCCTTGGAGGAGGAGCAACAGGTGCTACTGGACCTCAAGGACCGGCTGGTGCTCAAGGTGCTACCGGTGCTCAAGGACCAGCTGGCGCTCAAGGCGCTACTGGTGCTCAAGGACCTCAAGGTGCCCAGGGACCAGCGGGTGCTCAAGGCGCTACTGGACCTCAAGGTGCTCAAGGTATTCAAGGACCAGCCGGCGCTCAAGGTGCTACTGGTGCTCAAGGACCAGCCGGCGCTCAAGGTGCTACTGGTGCTCAAGGACCAGCCGGCGCTCAAGGTGCTACTGGCGCAACAGGACCAGCTGGCGCTCAAGGTGCTACTGGTGCGCAAGGACCGGCGGGCGCTCAAGGTGCTACTGGTGCTCAAGGTCCGGCGGGCGCTCAAGGTGCTACTGGTGCGCAAGGTCCAGC
>NZ_JAKVPU010000001.1:1427523-1489353 GCF_022487605.1 Bacillus sp. ES1-5
CCGGCGGGCGCTCAAGGTGCTACTGGTGCTCAAGGTCCGGCGGGCGCTCAAGGTGCTACTGGTGCGCAAGGTCCAGCCGGCGCTCAAGGTGCTACTGGTGCTCAAGGTCCAGCGGGTGCTCAAGGTGCTACTGGTGCGCAGGGTCCAGCTGGCGCTCAAGGTGCTACTGGCGCAACAGGACCAGCTGGCGCTCAAGGTGCTACTGGTACTCAAGGACCGGCGGGCGCTCAAGGTGCTACTGGTGCGCAAGGACCGGCGGGCGCTCAAGGTGCTACTGGTGCTCAAGGTCCGGCGGGCGCTCAAGGTGCTACTGGTGCGCAAGGTCCAGCGGGTGCTCAAGGTGCTACTGGTGCGCAAGGTCCAGCGGGTGCTCAAGGTGCTACTGGTGCGCAAGGTCCAGCAGGTGCTCAAGGTGCTACTGGTGCGCAAGGTGCTACTGGCGCAACAGGACCAGCGGGTACTCCAATTCCTGTAACTATCGCAGCAATCGGAAACTCCAATGCTCAAACAATATCACCTGGAATGAATATCCAATTTAATCAAGTTTTTGAAATAAATAATATCGATTTCAATGACACTACAGATACTCTAACAGTTTTAGAAACAGGCGTATATGATATTAGTTTCTCAGCGTCTACAACTTTCCCAGGATCTTCACCATTTGGATTCGGTATTTCATTCAATGGCCAACCACCTAATCGTAACTTCTCAACTAACGTTATCGGTAGTGCTGTTTCTTTCTCTACAATCGTCACTTTACAAGCTGGTACAACGATTGCTGTACAGCCTACAGCAAACACTATTTCTATTCCTAACACAGGCGATACAACTGCAACACTATCTGTATTCCGAATTTACTAATTTTCACTAAATAAGCATATTTATAATAATATGTATCGTTTAACCGTGCATTAAATCTCTCTTTATATAGAAAGGAGCACTTATTTGGGAGGATAAGTGCTCCTTCTTTACGTTTCTTTACCTCAAATTTACTCTATCTTAATCCTCATTTTGTATGATAAATAGTGAAGTCAAAGATATGAAAGAGGGATGAAAATGAGAGTTATGTCACTAATACGCATTTGGTTTGCTCTTATGATATGCATTATTTTATGTGTAGGATTTTTTTTAACTCTAAAATATTCCACTATATCAAAAGCAGAGAGAAAAACTGTTCCATACAAACTTTTGTATACAAAACAAAGCAACATCCCTTATTCCAATGCCACAAAGAATGAAAAAAAGGTTATAAAAGGAATGCTTATTACGAAAGCTTCTAGTTCCGAAGCGTTACTTCAAATTGCTGAAACGATTAAAGATCAGTATACAAATAAAGAAATCGATGAAATTACACTTTCTATCCACAATGAAAATAATGGTAATTTTGAAGAAGAATTACCTTACGAACCTATTAGTAAAGGGAAAATAATCGTCACATACGATTCCGAATCCTTTGGCAGTACGAACATTCTACTTAACGAGTAATATCATGTATCTCAATGGATAAGGATTAATAACTAGTAGGGATAGACAAAAATCTCCACCGATTAAAGTTTCATTTTGTTTTTCATACGAAAAAGAGGCGAATTTCGTTATTCGCCTCTTTCTTTTACCAAAATGAAGGAATCCATTCTTTCACTTTATCAATCCACTCTTGTTGCTCTTTTTTTCTTTGTTGTTCCTCTTCTTTCCTTTTCTTCTCTTCTTCTTTTCTTCGTTTTTCCTCTTCTATTGTATTCAATTGTTTTTTATAATCAGCCTCAGATATGAGCGATAACTGGAATGCTTTTTGAGCTGGATTGGCATTCGCTTTTTTCATAATATCCCGGAACATTGTCGTAGTAATTTGACTTCCCCCCGGAACATAATGATCACTATCTGTTTTATCATATCCTACCCAAATCGCACCTACTAAATCTGGTGTATATCCAACAAACCATGAATCCTTCGCGCCTGTGCTTGGTCCATTTACAATTTGAGTCGTTCCTGTCTTACCTGCCGTATCAACATTATTAACTTTCGCCTTTTCGCCCGTTCCCTTTTCGACAACACCTTTTAATAAATATGTCATCTTTTGAGCAATTTTCTCGCTCGTCACTCGTGTCTCTTTCTTATACCATTTTCCAATTGTTTCACCTTCAGCATTTTGTATCTCTCTAATCGCATGAGCTTCCACTTGGACACCGTCATTTGCAAATGTACTATACGCTTGAGCCATTACAAATGGAGATGTCCCCACATGCATACCGCCTAAAGCGATCGGATACGTACGATCTTCTGGCACTAATGGAATACCAAATCGCTCTAAAGATTTTAATCCTTTATCTAATCCAATTTGTTCTAAGAGCCAAACAGCCGAAACATTGTACGACTTTGCCACGGCTTCATACATTGTCACATCACCGTGAAAAGTATGATCACTATTTTGCGGTTTATATTCTTTAATATTAAATGGTTCATCTTTTAATATATCGTATACTTCATACCCTTGCTCTAACGCTGGTACATATACAGCCAGAGGCTTTAACGTTGAGCCAGGTTGTCTTTTTAATTGGGTTGCATGGTTAAACTGTAAAAACTGATACGGTCCTCTACCTCCAACTAAAGCTGGTACACCACCTGTTTTTGGATTCATAAGAACTACACCCGTTTGCATAAGCTGGTCTGAGCCATTATCTTTGAAATAACTCTCATTATTCACAACGTCTTCTACAGCCTGTTGTTTTTTCGGATCAAGCTCTGTATAAATACGATAACCACCTGCTAAAATTTCATTTTGTGTTAATTCGTACTTGTCCATTGCTTCTCGAACAATATAGTCTACATATTGAGAGTATTTTCCCTTGTATTTATCATCCACACCACGTTTTAACACAAGACCGCTCTCTTTTTCTTTATTATATTGTTCGTCAGAAATATATCCTTGCTCTTTCATTAAACTTAATACAACATTACGTCGTTCGATTGATTTATTAAAGTTTTTATATGGCGAATACGCAGACGGTGCTTTGATCAAGCCAGCAATCGTTGCAGCCTCTGAAATTGTTAAATCTTTTACATCTTTATCGAAATAAGACTTAGCTGCCCTTTTTATGCCCCAAGCACCTTCACCGAAATAAATTTGATTCATATACATTTCGATAATTTCATCTTTCGTATACGTACGTTCTATTTTTTTTGTTAAAAAATATTCCTTTATTTTACGCGAGAACGTACGGTCTTGTGTCAGAAATACATTTTTCGCAAGTTGTTGCGTAATTGTACTTCCCCCTGCTACAACTTCTCCTGCTGTAATATTTTTAAAAACTGCACTTATAATTCCACTATAGTAAATACCGTGATGGTTAAAAAACTCCTTATCTTCTACTGCAACAATTGCCTGAACCATAATGTCAGGAATATCTTTCCTTTTAACACCTTCTGTTTTAGAAGAAGCTAATTTTGTCGCAACTTCATTATTTGCATCATAAATTAAGGTCGGTTGCGGAACAGCTTGTTTTAATTCAGATATGTCTTGAATGGAAATTATTATATTTATAGCAATAAATAGAGTAGCGAGTAAACTCCCTAATACAATTAATGAATTACGAAGTTTCTTCCTCTTGTTGAACCACTCCTGCATTTTTTTCAAGTGAGTGTTCTTCAATTTCATTCGTTCACTTCCTTCGTTTGTTTACACTCTTCTTTTCAAAAGGAAGAATATACCTCCTTTTAAATTTATTATAATAACGTAGTCGTTCCTATAGTGTAAAGCTTTTCTTTCACATTCATACTTTTTGCAAGAAAAGGACATTCTACAAGTAAGATATTCACTATTGATTATTAATATTATTAATACAACAATGAGAGTTATGTTAAGTTTTTGTAAACTTTTCGATAAAATGTTTTAAAAAACGACAGTTTTTTGTTAGAATTGACTAGCCAATATATTTTACATATATTACTTTTGTGGGGGTAACTAATAATGGTATTTAAATCAAAAAAAGATAAATTTTCTGAAATGTTAATGAATGTTTCCGAAAATTTAAAAGAAGGCGCGCAGTTTTTCGTGGAGTATAAAATTAAAAATGCTAGCGATTTAAAAGAGTTTTCTATGCGCATGAAAGAGTATGAGTCAAAAGGTGACACATTTATTCACGAAATCATTATGGAGCTAAACAAAGCGTTTATTACTCCAATTGAACGTGAGGACATCCTACAACTTGCAATGAGTATGGATGATGTATTAGACGGATTAGATCATAGTGCTGGTCTATTCGAAATGTATTCTATTACAGAAGCTGATGAATACATGATTAAATTCGTTGAAGCAATTAATCAATGTGCGATTGAGATTGCAAATTCTGTTGAACTACTGTCTAAAAAGAAGTTAGTCGACATTCGTACGAACGCGATTAAGATTAAGGATTACGAATCACAATGTGATGATATTCGCCGTCATGCGATTAAGCACTTATTCTCTCGTGAGAAAGATCCGATTAAGATTATTCAATACAAAGAGATTTACGAAGAGCTTGAAGAAGTAGCGGATAGCTGCCAAAGCGTTGCAAACGTATTAGAAACAATTATTATGAAGAACGCGTAAGGAGTTTGATCATGGATACACTCTTGATACTGACCGTTTTAGTAGTCATTTGCGCTTTAGCTTTTGACTTTATCAATGGATTTCACGATACAGCAAACGCTATTGCAACGGCTGTTTCAACGAAAGCTCTAAAGCCTAGACATGCAATTATTATGGCAGCTATTATGAACTTTTTAGGTGCGATGACATTTACAGGTGTAGCAAAAACGATTACAAAAGATATCGTTGATCCATTTGCTTTGCAAAATGGTTCTCTTGTAATTTTAGCTGCTTTGCTTGCGGCAATAGCTTGGAATTTAATTACTTGGTACTACGGTATTCCAAGTAGTTCTTCGCATGCAATTATCGGCTCAATCGCAGGTGCAGCTATCGCTGCTGCCGGTATTAGCTCATTAAATCTTAAAGGGTTCATAAAAATTCTTGAAGCTTTAATCATTTCACCGATTATCGCTTTTGTTATTGGTTATATCGTATACAGTATTTTTAAAGTGGTCTTTAAAAACTTTAATTTAACGAAAACGAACAAAAACTTCCGTATATTCCAGATCTTCACTGCAGCATTACAAGCTTATACACATGGTACGAATGATGCACAAAAAGCAATGGGAATCATTACGATGGCTCTTATGGCCAATAACTATCATACTTCTGACGACATCCCGTTCTGGGTACAATTATGTTGTGCAATCGCAATGGGGCTTGGTACTTCTGTCGGCGGATGGAAAATTATTAAAACTGTCGGTGGACAAATTATGAAAATTCGTCCTGTAAATGGTGTAGCTGCTGATTTATCATCATCACTTGTTATTTTCGGCGCAACATTCATTCACTTACCGGTTAGTACAACGCACGTTATCTCTTCTTCTATTTTAGGGGTTGGTGCTTCACATCGTGTGAAAGGTGTAAAATGGGGAACTGCAAAACGTATGTTAATTACATGGGTTATTACACTTCCTATTTCAGCTTCGTTAGCTGCATTATTTTACGCTATATTACACTTAATCTTTTAATTAAAAGTCGTCTTCCTTATTTTTCTAGGAAGACGACTTTTTTGTGAACAAACCTTTTTCTTATTAAAAAGCGTGTATAATAATTGGTGGATAAGTTATATAGAGGAGTTGGAAATTTTGGAATACATCATGTTACTTTTCATCGGGTTAATCGCCGGGACAGTCGGGAGTCTAGTCGGGCTTGGTGGCGGAATTATTATTGTTCCGTTATTAATCGGATTACACAGTCTATCACCACAACTTGCAGTAGGAACTTCAATGGTAACAGTCGTTTTTACCGGACTATCTTCCACCCTTACTTATATGAAGCATAAACGAGTAGATTACAAAAGTGGACTTATTTTATTTATCGGGAGTGGCCCTGGTGGTATCATCGGCTCGTGGGCAAACAAATTTTTAAACCAAGATACATTTTCTTTATATTTTGGGATTTTCCTTATTTTTGTCTCCATTCTTCTTATGTTACGAGACAAATTAAACCCCCTTTCTTTATCAAATATGACGGTAATTAAGCGTTCTTTTACAGATAACGAAGGAAACACTGTACACTATCAATTCCCACCGCTTCTCGCTATCTTTATCGCCTTTATAGTTGGTTTTATATCTGGGTTATTTGGAATTGGCGGCGGTGCCTTACTTGTTCCAGCAATGATGCTACTTTTTGCATTCCCAGCACATATTGCTGTAGCAACTTCGATGTTTATCGTATTTTTATCAGCAATTGTAAGTTCTGCAACTCACATCTCCCTTGGAAATGTCAGCTGGGTTTACGCATTAATTCTTATTCCTGGTGCATGGATTGGCGGAAAAATCGGGGCTTATATTAATACAAAATTAAGTGGTAATGCCGTAATTAATTTATTACGTATCACATTAATTATTCTCGGAACTAGATTAATCATCACTTCTTTTTTATAACGCGTTCTTTTTAGAATGCGTTTTTCTTATACACATGAATATAAAAATCCTCCTAAGAGAACAAATAAAATTAAACAAACACATAATAACATATAATTGGAAATATGTACTTTCTTCAAGTTGACCACTCCTATAACTGCGACTGTTATCTTTATGATAGCGAAAAAATAATTCACTTGCAGTTACAAAGTGCTAACAATGCAAAATCATTTATTACAAATTTTATCCTTATATTTCATTTCTTTGTATATTCTATCGTTTTAATAAAAAAAGATGTCATATTGACATCTTTTTTAGTGAAGAAGTGACCATCCCATAAAATCCTCATGTACTTGGCACGCCCTCTTATCGTTTCGATCATATAATTCAGCATAACTATCTGTTTCTTCATCATAAGCCATCGTATAAATAATTTGGCCGTCTACTTCAACGGATAACACGACTCCACCTTTCATCTCTTCTACATGAATGATAGCATTCGCCGGAATTCTCATATCCGTCATTTTTATCGCATCTAACAATATACTAAACCCCCTACAGCGTATTCATTGCTAGTACTATTACACACTAAATAGTATACTACTGTAATAGCATATATTTCGTCAATGAAATTGCTGTTTAAATAGCATATTGTCTTTATACATATACGCTAAAATAGAAGAAATAGAAATGTTTAAATGGGGGGCTAACATTGATTCTACACAAAGGAGATGTACTATTCCGTCAAGGCGAGGACGGTCCTTTATATTTTATAAAAACAGGTTTATTAAAAGTAGTACGGATAGAAGAAGATGGAACACCATTTCTATTCAACATTATCGTTCCAGATGAAACGATACCTCACCATTCTTTAATTTCACCGAAGGAATATCACGGTACAGCAATCGCTTTAATGAAAACAGAAGTTGAACCTATAATTAGTAATGAATGGTACGATCAACTTCAGGCAAATCCTGCATCATATGCAAATATTGCTATGCAACTACAATCAAAATTAAGAATGATGCAACAGCGTATCGATCAATTGACAACCGTCTCTCCGAAAGAACGTCTACATCGTTTACAAGAATGGTTCACACTATATTTAGGTGACATTCCTATATATGAAATATTAACACAAACTGAAATCGGTCAACTCATAGGTATACGCCGCGAAACGGTAAATCGGCTGTTACGAGAACAAATAAAAAACGAGGTAAAATAATACCTCGTTTTTTTACTTATTTCAAACCTCATCTATTGTAAGCTTGCTACTGGACCGAAAAATTCATAATGAATATGCTCTTGTTTCACACCTAAATTAGTTAGTGCAGCATTTATATGCTTCATAAATGGTACGGGACCACAGAAATAAAATTCTGCTTCAGTTGTCGGAATAATAGTTTGTAACCATTCAGCTTCAATGAAACCTTCTTTATCAAAGCTCTTCATTTCCAAATCTTTTTCAGTTGGTGCAGAATAACAAGTGTATGCTTTAACTTGTTCGTATTCATTATCTACTGCCTCAACGTGTTCTTTCATTGCATGTGTATTACTATTTATCGCTGCATGAATAAAACATACATTACGTTTTGAGTTTTGTTCAATTAACGTATTTAGCATACTCATCATTGGTGTAATACCTACTCCACCACTAATTAGCACAACTGGTAATGTTGAATCCATATTTAATACGAAATCTCCCGCTGGTGCACTTACTGGTAACATATCCCCTTCTTCTACATGATCGTGTAAGTAGTTAGATACTTTACCGTCCGGTGTATCTACACCTTTTTCTTTCTTTACACTAATACGATAATATTCTTTTCCAGGAGCATCTGATAAACTATATTGACGATTATGTGTATACGTTTCACCTTCTATGTTTATTTGAATCGTTACATATTGTCCTGGGATGAATGAAGAAACTTGCCCTACATCTTCAGGTTTTAAATAAAATGATGTAATAACGTCACTTTCCTTCACTTTTTTAACAACCACAAAGTTACGGAAATCTTTCCATCCACCTTCTTTATGTGCCGCTTCTTCATACATCTCTGCTTCAATGCTAATGAATGCATCAGCAATGACACCATAAGCTTCTCCCCATGCATTTAAAACTTCATCAGGTGCACCTGCAACCTCTTTAATTGCACGTAGTAAACATGTACCTACAATTGGGTAATGCTCTGCTTTAATACCTAAACTTCTATGCTTATGACCAATTTGTTTTACAACTGGAATAATAGCTTCTAAATTATCAATATACGTTGCAGCTGCATAAACAGCATTCGCTAGCGCTTGTTGTTGTCTTCCCTTTTTCTGATTTGTATGGTTGAAAATATTCAATAACTCCGGATGTTCTGAAAATAAAATTTGATAAAATCTCGTTGTAATTTCAACGCCTTTTTCTTGTAATAATGGTACTGTTGACTTTACGATTTCAATTGTTTTTGCACTTAACATTGTATCCCACTCCTCTATTTCCTTAACTGTTTTTAGTTTAACTGAATCGTATAGTACATATTGTGATTTTAATCACTATTAACACGGTGTTTTTGTGAATAATATATGAACATTGCACTTACAAAAGAAAATAAGCCAACTAGAATTCTAGCTAGCTTATTATTTGGACTGTATAGCTTGTTCAATTACCCTTATATCTTTCCCATCTCCAAACTCTGTATACCCCCAGATGTTCGTTTCACCTCTATATTTATTTACAATAATATCTAAGTCATGGTATATACGATGTGCATAAACTACATACTCAATATTTTGAAGTTCCACACCTTTTTTTACAATTTCATAGCTTCTATTTACATCACGTTTTATTTTTTCATTCTTTATTTCTGTATGTATATTTTTTAAAGACGATTCTTGTTGTTGAAACCATTGTTTAAATTGGTTCCAGTCCCCTTCTGTATAATTCCCTGCTTTACCGTAATTTAAGAAATTATTATAACTTTCGTGCGTCATACGAATAAAATCTAGCACTTTTGTCTCTTCTTGCACATCTTCTATTTGAGCTATTGTACTTACCTCAGCAGGCTTATTCGCATAATGTAATAGCAATTTCATAAGACTATAGCTCGCAATGATCATTACGATAATAATCCCGAATACAATTAACAATTTCTTCATATACAGAACTCCTTCTCTACTAAAGATATTACAATGTATGACTATACTTGTAACATTCTCTCGTAGAAATATAATTCCTGTATAAATTCTTCCTATCATTTCGACAATATTTTTCTATACATTTCTCGTTGGTAAATGTTCTTGTAAAACAATATACCCTTCATAAGCTGTGTAACCGAGTATAGCCATTAATCCGATATAACAAGCAAAGACTGTCCATTTCGTTTTCATATCAACTTTATAATAGTTTTCCTGTTGTCTCTTTTCTGTCTCCCATTCCTGTAATTTTTTTTCTGACATTTCAAACGCTTCTCTTATATGAATTGTATGCGTTTCTTTTTCATCTTCATATGGAACGTAATCAAGCGGCTCAAATTTTGGTAAAAGATGCTCTAACACTTCAATCTTTTGAAGTTCTCCTACTTTTAATTCTTTCTCTCTTTCTTTTTGCCTTAATATATTTATTTCATGTTGCATCATATATATATTTCGATGCACCGCACCTGTTTCTTTTAACTCCTCTTCAAGTCTTGCAACATATTCTTTCATTCCATCAATTCTATATCCTAATTCCTTAATTGGCTCATCTCTCTTTATTACTCTATATAATTCCATACAGCCGATAATAAAAATAAATCCTCCCAAAATACTTTTAAAGTAAATGGCATAACCGAGCAATACAATAAGGCCCGCTCCCCAAATCTTCGTACTTACAACTGAGATAATTCGTCCACCATCTAATGGAGAAACCGGAATCAAGTTAAAGAAGTTAATCATACTTCCAAGTAAAATAATTAATGCCCAAAATGGCTCTTTCGTTATTATATAAAGTGGAATCGCAGGTAAAAATGACAACAATCCGAAAAGAGGTCCCATGAAGGCAATGTAAGCTTCATCTTTTGCATTTTTTGGCATCTCTTTCATCCCAATAAGAGCGCCCATAAATGGAATAAATATTGCTGGCGATGTTGGTATCCCCTTTCTTTTCGCAGCCCATAAATGGCCCATTTCATGAATAAACAATAAATAAATGAGCGCTACCCCAAATTTCCAACCATATATAACTGCGTATGCACCAAGTGATAGAAACATACTAAATACCGTTGAAAACTTTGCTAATTTAAAAATTGCAAATACCCACTTTAACTTAGAAAGTAAAAATAAACCTATGGCAACTATAATTCCCCATAATCCTTTTTTATTTTTTTTCATATTCCTCTCCTTTATCTCTCATTAATGAGTCATGTTCATGAAAGCTTGTTCTTTTCTCTATTATGACATATTTTTTTCTATCGTTAGAAATAATGTTTATTTAATCCATTTTTAGCCAAAAATATAAATAAAAGGAGGTGTTTGCAAATGAATTTACAATCTCTCATAATAGGCGCTCTATCGTTTTTAGCTTCAACTCTTATTTTCTATACCGTTAGTTACGTATTATTATTAGATTTGTTGCCCAATCACGTATTTATTGCCCTTGTCATCCTTTCCGCTCTTATGATTTCTTTTCTTATTACACGAAAATCAATGAATGAGCCATCTGCAAAAGCAAAGTAATAGAGAGGGGGATTTTCCCCCTCTCTATTATCATTTTCTAGGAAAGGCCATATAAACTTTACATTCATTCCGATTCGTAAGGACTAATTAAAGTTTCACTTTATCTTTGTAAATTCATTTTTTCACCATACTCTTTAACAATTTGAATGATATTTTGAAAAACACCTATTTTTTCTTTTTTATTATTTAATATTTTCAAATCATAATTTTCATAATATGTCTCTAATGACTTTAATTGTGATTCTGAAGCATCTTTTACCTGCACAGTAGCCTGTAATTCATACTGTTTATACCCTTCCTTTACCTTTTCACCTGAAATTTTTTCACTTTCTTTTGCTCCAATTAATTTTTGAACTTTTTCTGGGAAAACGACTTGTAAATAATATTCTTGTTCCTTCTCTAACTTGTTGTATAATGATTGTGAAATCGTATACCGCACCATATAATTCACTTTTTGATCGCCTGCTTTAATATGAAACGCAGTAATCTGCAAATCTTTTTTTGTTACTTCCGTTAAAGGACCTACCTGCATCTCATCTTCTTTTTGTTCTGAAAAATTTGGAAATATAGCCAAAAGCTTTTCCGTATCTTGTTTATTCAGCATATACATAGCTTTCTTATATTGTACCCATCCTCGTCTGTCTTCTCCCCTTAGCCATGCATAATATGTTTCTTTTTTTCCATCCCTATTAATTTGTATTTCATATTCCGGTTCACCAAAACTACCTGTTACTTCTTGTTTTTCCGCTTTATCTATAATGTCTATTACTAACTTAGCTTCTGATTCCTGTAACTTTTTCTCTTTATGTTTTTCTTGTATAACGGTTACCCCTACTGTTTCTTTCACTTCATTCACCGCCTCTTCCACTTTTTTTGTTTCTTTTTTTTGCTCTACTTGACCACAAGATGCTAGTAACATAGCAAATAACAACAATACATATTTCCTTTTCAACTTAATCCTCCTTTTACAATAAGAAATTCTTATACTCTTCATATAAAAAACAAAAACGTGACACACTATAAAATACGCTATACTAAGTATTGAAAGGAGGTCTTTTTCATGTCCATTAATTTTCACGATGCAAATAATAAATACACATACGCACAGCGAAACGCCCATATTTCTTGGGGAGAAATGATAAAAAGTATTACAAATATACAAAACAAGCAAATAATTGATATCGGCTGTGGTGGCGGGATTTATACGAAAGAACTTGCTCTTATGGGGGCCAAAAATATCATTGGACTTGATTTTTCAAAAGAAATATTACAAGCTGCAAAAGAAAATTGTAACGGATTTCCAAATATTTCATTCATTCACGGTGATGCACATAGCGTCCCATATCCTAATGATACATTTGACATTGTTATTTCGCGCGCAGTGATTCATCATTTACAAGACATTCCTACATTTCTACGTGAAGCTTCTCGTATATTAAAGAAAAACGGTGTACTTATTGTACAAGACCGAACTATTGAAGATTGTACAATTCCTGGAAGCCCCGAACACATTCGTGGATATTTTTTCTCTACCTTTCCAAAACTCATTGAAATAGAATCAAAAAGGCGGCCAAAAACCACCACGATACAGCAAGAATTACAAAAACATTTTCTTCATGTGTTCCCCTCTCAAACCCAATGGGAAGTACGAAAAATACATGATTCTGTAGAAGCATTGCTACAAGATTTATCGCCTCGAACAGGTCGATCCATTCTATATGAATTAACAGATCATGAACTTTCTCAACTTCTACAACAGGTCCAGACCGCATTACAAAGCATCTCTCCTATTATCGAAAGAGATCGGTGGACAATTTGGAGCGCCATGAAATTGTAAGGAAGGAAGCCTCACAACATAATGTGAGGCTTCCTTCTTTCATAATCTAATTTTGCAACACTCTTGATATCCTCCACTTCTGGCCTGTGCACTTCCACACTTCGGACATACTAAATATCTAGACTGATTTGTCAACAAACTACCTTTTTGAAAGAGTAAAACTTCTGCTTGTTTAAACGAACGCGAATAATATAACCACATAAAACCAATTATAGCAATAATGCCAAATAATACTCCCATCGCAAGCATTCCAGTCACCTCTTTTGGTTTGTTCTTTCCAGCAAGTGGATTGTTGTATTATTCTCTGTAAATTCAAACAATACCTTCTTTACTCCTATAAATATCAACTTTCTCTATAAGTTTTACAATTCTCTACAAATTTTTACTCCCGTTTTACAATTCACCATTCCCTTTACAACAACGAATATCACATTAGATATTTCCATATATAAATATAACTTTCAAAAAAATGTTGACTTTCAAAAAAAAACATGTGACAATACTGTCAGAATACTTGAATAAAAATTCATTGACGAGAACGAGTACGTTATAGGACTGTCCCCAGAGAGTTGGCGATTTGCTGAAAGCCAACGTTCAGTGCGTAGCCGAAAATCATCTCCGAGAAGTAGAACCGAATGTTACAGTAAGTTCTTACCGGCTGTCCCCCGTTACAAGGAACACGTATCATGTTGTACGTTGCAAAGCCGTATACATATAGATTTATTTCTATATGTATAAATTAGGGTGGTATCGCGGGTAAATATAACTCGTCCCTTTCTTTAGGGACGGGTTTTTTGTGTTCTTACAATGAATTTACAAAAAAAGGAGGAAAAACAATGAACACTGTATCAAAAAAACATGTTTTTTTCACAGGACTTATGCTATTTTCTTTATTTTTTGGGGCAGGAAATTTAATTTTCCCTCCAATGCTTGGACAAAATGCTGGTGAAAACTTTTGGCCAGCGATGATCGGCTTTTTACTAACAGGAGTTGGTTTACCGTTACTTACTGTTATCGCTATTTCCTTATCAGGAAATGGAATGCAGCAACTTGCAAGTCATGTTCACCCATTATTCGGAATTTTCTTTACGGTAGTTGTATACATTGCAATTGGTCCATCTATGGGCATTCCACGTGTTGCTAATGTCGCTTATGAAATGGGGGTTAGTTCTTTCTTACCAGAAACTATTCGCTCTAGCAACCTAGTGCTATTTTTATACACAGTCATCTTCTTTTCTATCGTATTTTGGCTTAGTTTAAACCCTTCTAAGCTCGTCGATCGTATCGGAAGTGTATTAACACCTATTTTATTACTCTCTATTTTTTTATTATTCGTTAAAAGTGTATTTACACCCCTCGGACAATCTGGACCAGCAATGCAAGAGTATCAAACTTCTCCAATCTTCAAAGGCTTTATGGAAGGATACTTAACGATGGATACCATTTCTGCGCTTGCATTTGGAATTATCGTTGTAAATGCCATTCGTTCTAAAGGTGTGAGTGATCGTAAAGCAATTGCCATCGCTACAGCGAAAGCAGGACTTATTGCCGCTACTGGTCTCGTACTTGTATATGGTGCACTTGGCTGGCTCGGTACAACCAGTGTCTCTCTTGGATACGCAAAAAATGGAGGACAGCTACTTACCGTTATCGTACAACAATTATTCGGTCCATATGGTCTAATTCTTTTATCTCTTATCGTTACACTTGCTTGCTTAACAACATGCGTTGGACTTGTATCTGCGTGCAGTCAATATTTCTCAACATTATTTACAAAATTTTCATACAAAACGTTAGCAAGTGTCATTTGCTTGTTAGGATTATTAGTTGCCAACTTAGGTTTAACAAAAATCATCGCCATCTCTGTTCCTATTTTACTTGTTGTATATCCAGTTGCAATTGTACTCGTATTATTATCATTACTTCATAAATATTTCGGTGGCTATCGATCTGTTTATGTATGTGCTTTAATCGGAACAGCAGTTGTTAGCGTTTTTGACGGATTAAAACAAGGGAATATTCCTGTTTCATTTATCACATCTTATTTTGAGTTTATTCCATTATATAATGAAGGAATTGGCTGGTTAGTACCAGCGTTAGTTGGGGCTATTATCGGTTTTGCTATCGCAAAATTAAGTGGTGCAAAAACAGTACCATTAACGGAGCATTCACCTGAATCGAAAGCATCATAAAAAACTCCCATTTCGGGAGTTTTTTACATTTGATAAGAAGTATGATTAAAGCTACTTACTTTATAAGCTTTCGTATAGTAATCAATATTCGTATCCACCGTTTCTACTTTTACAACATCATAGCAATCTTCTTGCTTTACTAGAAATAAATAACGTTCTTCTGTTGCCTCAATAATTGCGATACGATCTGTTTCAATATCATATTGTTCACAAAGTGCTTGCAACGCATTCACATAGTTACCTAATTTTTTCGTTTCATCCATTCCAAATATTGTTTGAACTAACATACACTCTCTCCCCTTTGTATGTACTGTTAACACTATAATGTTAACGCTTACAAAGTTTGCCGTCAACAAAAAGCTTTGACCATATATAGTCAAAGCCTCCTTCTTATTTCGTCAATTGATGTCTAAATGCATAAATAACCGCCTGTGTCCGGTCACTGACATTTAGCTTATTTAATATATTACTCACATGTGTCTTTACTGTTTTGAGGGCAATAAACAATTCATCTGCAATCTCTTGATTACTTTTCCCCTCTGCAATTAATAACAAAATTTCAGACTCTCTTTCTGTTAACTCCTCATGCAAAGGTTGTTCTTTCTTCTGACGCATACGAGACATCATTTTACCAGTAACTTTTGGCTCTAATACCGTTTCTCCATCATAAGTAGCTCGTACAGCGTCCGCTATATCACTCGCTCTTGATGTTTTTAATAAATAACTGGTCGCCCCAGCCTCAATAACAGGGTACAATTTCTCATCATCTAAAAAGCTCGTTACAACTACAATTTTCGCTTCTGGCCATTCCTGAATAATAGCACGTGTTGCTTCAACCCCATCCATCTCATCCATGACAAGGTCCATCAAAATAATATCTGGTCTTAATTGCAGTGCTAACTCTGAACCTTTTCTTCCATTTTCAGCTTCTCCAACTACTTCAATATCTGGTTGCGTTGATAAATATGCTGATACACCCATTCGAACCATTTCATGATCATCCACTAGTAATACCTTTATCATAACTCTCCCCCTCTCTCAATCATAATCGGTACTTTCACTTCTATTTGTGTACCTTTATTTGGAAAACTAAGCACTTTTAATGTACCACCAATTTCATGAACTCGCTCTTGCATTGATCTTAAACCATACGAACCAGCCTTATTGACCCCTACTTTAAAACCGACACCATCATCAATAATTTTCAATATTGCATATTGCTCAATTTTGCGTAGACGTACTTCCGTTTTCTTTGCCTTCGCATGTCGTAAAGTATTAGACAGCGCCTCTTGTACAATACGGAATAAATGATCTTCTACACCTTTTTTCAATTCTATTGGCTCAATTAACCATTCAATTTTCATATGTTGCTTTCTAGACAGTTCTGTTAATAATTCTTCTATACCCTCAGTTAGTTTCTTACCTTCTAACTGCACTGGGCGTAAATGAAGAAGCAATGCTCTCATTTCTGACTGTGCATTTACAACCATATTTTCAACGAGATGTAACTGCTTTTTCGTCGTTTCTGGAATTTCAGCTACTTGCTCATTAATAGCCGACATCATCATCGACATTGCAAAAAGCTGCTGACTTACAGAATCATGCAGCTCCCTCGCCAATCGGTGCCTTTCCTGGGATATCGCTTCTTGTCTCATCTCTTCATTCCAATGAGCTCGTTCATTCGTTACTTTTTGAAAGAGTCCAGCTTGCTCCTCTAATCGACGAGCAAGACCGATTACTTTTCGTTCTACTTCATGAAATTCATCATCTGCAGTAAACGAAACATCGCTCGGAAAATTCCCTCGCTCCACTTCAAATAGAAAAGTATTTAATCCTTGTATACGCTGCTCTATATAGTAACCGATTGCATATCCTACAATTCCCCCGATAAGTAAACTTGTAGTCATAATAAACAAGCCAATTGGAACAGAAGCGATGGATTCCTTCCATAATAAATCATACACTTGTTGCTCGCTTTTCCATACATATACAATTGTACAAATAAGTGCGATACTAACAGAGGACAACATAGAATAACGAATATACATCCATGAAATGTTTTTTTGTTTTTTCATTATACTTTCCTCACTTCCGTATCGCCTACGACAAGCGAAGAAATAATTTTAATACGACGAGGAGCCTCTCTATACTGCTCTGTTCTAAATGTAACATTGCGGTTAAATCCTGTTTCTTCATGACCTGGCAGAAGCACACGTCCGACAATAACAGAATGATTTAAAGACAGTTCAATATCATATGGCACATATAAACGAATATTACCAACTACACCTCGAATAACAATTACCGTTTCTCCCTCTGGAATCATCGCGGTTGTTAAATCAATCTCGACATCACAAGCACCATATTGGACGTTAATATCCTCAAGTTCATAAATATGATCCATCATTCGTACATTACCTACGAACATATTTTTTATATACGGTTCTGTACGATATATTTGTTTTTCTTCATCTATATATCCCTTTTCTTTAATTTCAACTTTCATTGCTTTTTGCTGATGTCCTTGTTGAATCAGTTGATAACCAATTAAAGCTAAACAAGCAAATACGACAAGAACAAATGCTGCTGATGAAAATAAGAAGAATAAAAATACGATACCACCAACAAATAAAAATACATTTCCCCGTACATAACGATTCTTCTTGCGATAATGCCTTCCAAACATAAGCATAATAAATGCAAAAATGAGACCACCTGGTTCAAAATGTCCAAGTATCATATCAAGAAAAAGACCGAATCCAAATATGATGAGGAGCATCCCCATTAATTGTGTTTTTGAAAAATGCTTCTTCATTTCAGCTCCCCCCTCCTTGTCACATATACATAGAAGAAAAGGCATTGCTTTCCAACACCTTTTCTCCTATCACTATATCATAAGCCTGTTTTATAATATACTACTATTATTTTGTTAACTCTTTCGTTAACGATACATCATTCTTTTCTTTCATTTCACGCTCAAGCTTTGCAATCTTCATATCAAATGTGTCACGTTCATGCTCCTCATTTATACGAGATTCTAAGTCGCGAATATGATCTTCAATTTCTTCAAAGCGTAAGAACGGATTATTTTCATCCATTTTATGCATCGCTGTATTCATACGACGATTTGCATGTGCCATATTTTCACGTGCCATTAATTCCATACGTTTTGCATGCATTTCTTTTAATTTATTTTTCATCTCAGCAAGACGACGCTCTAACTCATCAATTTGATCTACAACACCTGCATACATTTCTTCTAATCGAGTTACTTGCCCTTCATAATACGCTACTTCTTCTAACGCACGCTCATGTAGTTGTAATTCGCCTGCTTCTTGAGCGACGATCGCTTGCTTTGATCTTTTATTAACAAAATAACGTGCTTGCTCAAGCTCACGAGCAAAATTAGATTTTAATGTTTTGTGGCGCTCAATTAACTTCTCAATTTTTGTTATTTCACGCTCACTATCGCGTAAATATTGGTTTAACATCGCGATTGGATTCTTTCTTTCTTTCTCATCTAACACATTATGAAAATCTGCTAAAATTGCATCGCGTACACGTCCGAATAAAGATTGTTTCATTATAATCTTCCTCTCTTCTACTTTATCAATTTGATTTGGTTTTTATTTGGTTTTTATTAGTTTTTCATTAACTTGTTCCACTCATCTTCAAAGTTGCTATATGGTTTAGAACTTTCTGGTGCAGAATCAACAACTACATTTTTTTCTTTTTTCCACTCACGGTATCCGTAGTATAAAACTACTAATGCTGCGATACCGATTAATGCTGGGGAGTGCGAAAGTGCAACGGATAAACCGATTAAACCTACAATACCCCAAGCTAACTTTCCAAAAAACGATTGTGCTCGCACAAATGATTTATAGCTCCAGTACACAACTCCTGCTCCGATTGCGAATCCTACAATACCAGCAAGACTACCAAGAGCAATTAAAGCCAAAATACCGGCCGCGATAAACGCTAGAAATTGTTTCATCTTGTGCTTGCCTCCCTTCGATTTGATACTCTTATCTTAACTATTTTTTCACTTTTCCATAACGAGCTTAAGAACCGTTTTCGACTCAGACTTAAGACCGAGTTGCATTCAGCCTTTTGTAAAAATATGCGGTAAAATAGGATGATTTACTCTTTTATCGCACATAAAAAGCCGTACAAAGAACATTCTCTGTACGGCTTTCGTTATTTTTAATAAACTTCATTTTTCATTATGCTGTTTTATGATACTCTTTCTTTCCCGCTACTTTAGAAAACCTCGGGAAACCAATTAATATAGAAATAATTCCACATACTCCAACTAAGATCGGATAAAACGCATATGGTAACAATTCAATCGGAGATAACGCCGCAAATCCTGCTGCCGTTAACATTTGCGCACCATACGGAATTAATCCTTGCACACAGCATGAGAAAAGATCTAATACACTCGCTGATTTACGAGGGTCAATTTCATATTGATCTGCAATGTTTTTCGCAAGCGGACCTGTAAAGATAATAGAAATCGTATTATTCGCTGTACACATATTCGTCAGACTCACTAAGCCAGCAATACCGAATTCTGCTCCTTTTTTTGAACGAATGTTACGCGTTAAAAGATTCATTAAATATTGAATGCCACCATTATATTGAATCAGTTCGACCATACCACCAATTAAAATAGCAAGTAACACTAACTCCATCATACCGCTCATTCCAGTCGTTACACTTTTAAAGAAACCCTCTAACGTGTAACTTCCATCTAAAAGACCGATAACGCCAGATAGTACAGTTCCACCAGTTAACACAATAAGTACATTCCAACCAAGCAATGCTGTAATAAGTACTCCTGCATACGGTAAAATCTTTATCCAGTCAAAGCTATGCGCTTTAATCTGCGTATCGCTTCCTAAAGTAACGATTACTAATAGTACAATTGTAATAATAGCCGCTGGTAATACAATTAAAAAGTTCGTTTTAAACTTATCTTTCATTTCTGTTCCTTGCGAACGTACAGCTGCGATTGTTGTATCTGAAATAAATGATAAATTATCACCAAACATCGCTCCGCCAACAACGGTAGCCATCGTCAGTGCAATTGAGATATCAGTTTGTCCACTAATACCTACAGCAATCGGTGCTAATGCAGCAATCGTTCCCATTGAAGTTCCCATCGCTAATGAAATAAATGCCCCTATAACAAAAATTCCAGCTACGATAAACCCTTGCGGTAAAATGGATAACGCTAAATTAACTGTAGAATCAACGCCGCCCATCCCTTTTGCTGTTTCAGAAAACGCTCCTGCCAGTACAAAAATTAGAACCATAATCATAATATCTGGGTTCCCTGCACCTTTAGCAAATCGTTCTACTTTTACATTAAAGCTTTCTTTACGATTCATTGCTAAAGCGACTCCTACAGCAATTGAAATTGCTACAAGTATCGGCAATTTATAGAAATCACCTGTAATAATTCCAGAACCAATAAATAGCGCCAAAAATACCCCAAGTGGTAATAAAGCCAAACCATTTCCTCTCGTTTCTTTCAAAGTACCATCTCTCCCTAGTTTCAACCTTTTTTCTAATGAATAACAAAAGACCTCTTCCAATGAGAAGAGGTCTTATACATCTATAAGAAACACTCTTCTCATCTTTCAAGCACATGCTTGCTGGATTTGGCACAGCACTCTGAAATCGAGTCCGCTGCCGAGGCATCGTAGGGCCAGTCCCTCCGCCTCTCTTTATAAGAAGGTTTCATATTTATTTTTTAATAATAATTTCTTCCCTAACTTTACTCGCTTACAAAACAAAAGTCAATTATTTTTTGTATAGATTTTTTTGGTAATTATGCAAAAATTTGAATACAACAATCATTTTAACTTTTTGATTTCTTCTTCCAATATTGAAATCCAATAATATTCACTATTTTTTATTGCATCTATTATCCATTTCGTAGTGTACCAAGCTAACTCATACTCTTCTTTTGTAACATCGCCACTTTTATAAGCATCCTCTAGCTCATCTTCATCTAGTACATACATTTTACCGTTCGGTAATAACACTACATCTAAATATAAATCATCAAAATACGGTAAACCACGTTCGTCAATTTTATATTCTTTCGCCACATCGATATAATATTGCACTAATTTTTTCTGATCATCTAACATAGCTGTAATCGCAAAGTTTTTCCCGTCTATGAAATATTGAATCCACGTATATTGATTCCCTGCAATACAAAGTTTTTTACCATCATATTCTTTACAACTAGGTTCTCTTACCTTTTTTATTTCTAATATTCCTAACATTCCTTCTTCTACTTGCTTAACCGTATAATCCTTCTCTATTAGTCGCTTCCACGAAGAACCGTCACCATATTTACGTTTCATTACGTCCGCTTCCCTTCTATATAGAAAAGCCCCCACATATTATGTGAGAGCTTGTTCAAATTATAATTAAGCTGCTTGCTTATTAGAAATTTCTTTCAAGTAGGCTTGTCCTTTTTCAGCGTCATATTGACCTTCCCACTTAGACATAACTACAGCTGCTAAAGAGTTACCTACAACGTTAACTGCTGTACGAGCCATATCTAAAATACGGTCAATACCAGCGATAAAGGCTAAACCTTCAGCTGGAATACCTACTGTACCAAGTGTTGCTAATAATACAACGAATGATACGCCCGGTACACCCGCAATACCTTTTGATGTAACCATTAATACAAGTAATAATGTAATTTGTTGAGAAATAGATAAATCAATACCGTACATTTGCGCTAAGAAAATAGCTGCAATTGCTTGATATAAAGTTGATCCATCTAAGTTAAATGAATAACCTGTCGGAATAACGAAAGATGTAATTGCTTTCGGACAACCGAACTTCTCCATTTTCTCCATGATTTTCGGTAAAACTGTTTCTGAACTTGCTGTAGAGTATGCTAAGATCAGTTCGTCTTTCAAAATTTTAAAGAATTGGAAAATGTTAATTCCAAATATTTTCGCTGTAAGTCCTAAGACAACTACAACGAAGAAGATCATTGCTCCATATACGACAATTAGTAATTTACCTAATGGAATTAATGACGCAAGACCAAATGTAGAAACTGTAACACCGATTAGCGCAAATACACCAAATGGTGCAAATTTCATAACTTGGTTAGTCACGTAGAACATCGCATCTGCTACACCTTGGAAAAATTGAAGAACCGGTCTTCCTCTTTCACCAATTGCTGCTACACCTAAACCAAATAATACAGAGAAGAAGATAATAGCAAGCATATCTCCGTCAGCTAATGACTTCATAATGTTCGTTGGAACAATATTTACAAATGTATCTGCAAATGAATGACTTTGTACCTGCTCTGTCGTATGTGTATATTTCGAAATATCTGTCTTTGTTAACTGATCCATATTTACGCCTTTTCCTGGTTGGAAAATATTCGCTATTAATAGACCAACAACAATTGCAAGTGTTGTAATAATTTCAAAATAAATAATTGTTTTTCCGCCTAGTCGGCCTAGTTTTTTAACATCACCAACACCAGCAACCCCAACAACAATACTTGCTACAACAATCGGTACAACGATCATTTTAATTAATCGGATGAAAATATCACCAATTGGTTGTAAGTACTTCACAACAGCTGGATTATCAAAGAAAATCGCACCAACTGCAATACCTAACGCAAGACCAATTAATATTTGCCATGCAAGTCCTATTCTTTTCATATTTGTTGTAACCCCCTCTTCGATGTGTCACTCTACCTCTCATTCTATATTTATAAAACTTGAAATTAAGAGTATTACATATTATTCGACAATTCACTACATTTTGTCCCTGTTAAAAATCATAAATCAAAAAATTAAATCTGACAACAAAATAACTTTTCCTTAACACAAATAATTTTCTTGACAAAAATAAAACCCATGTCAGAAAACCTAACATGAGAACGATTCCTTATCAGTGTTTTATTGGATTCCTATCTACTATTTTACTATATAAAACAAATACATTTTCCCTTTATTTTACAACAAAATCCAAAAAATACATCCTTGTTGAACGAATAAAAAGCGCATCCAACATGACAATTATCATTAAAAAATGATAATTTCCGACAAAACTTAGCAATTTTATAAAATTTTCTTTACATTATGGTTACAACGATAGACACTCTTCTTCTTATGATATATAACATTCATAGGGAAAGGAGCCAGACAACCATGAAAAAGAAATTTGCAGCGTTTAGTGTTTTAGCAGCAGGAACGTTTTTTGTTTCTCCGCTACTTTCACCCGTATATGCTGAAACGAATCAAGATAAATTATCTAATATTCAATCTGAATTAGAAGGAAAACAAAATGACTTACAAAATAAATCAGCTGAGAAAGACCAAATAGAAAAAGAAATTCAAGAATTACAAAAGAAAATTGACGACTTAACTACTTCTATTAATAAAAACGAAGCTGAATTAAACGATACAAAAAAAGAAATTAACAAAACACAACAAGTAATTACTGAAAAAAAGAAGCATATAGAGCAATTACAAACAAACATAGATACGCGTCAGGAAGTTATTAAGCAACGTTTACAATCTATGCAAGAAAAACCTCGTACAAATATTATTACAGAGGTAATAACAACTTCTACAAATATCGCTGATCTTGTTGATAATATGTACTCTGTAAGTTTAATTTTAAACAACGATACAGATATTGTGAAAAAACAAACAACTGATCAAAATGCTGTCGCGAAAGAAAAAGAGGCTGTTGAGAAAAAAGAGCAACAACTGAAAGAATCCGAGCAAAAATTAGAACAAAAACAGCAAGAATTACAAAATAACCAGCAACAGCAGCAAACCTTTATTAACGATCTACATACGAAAGTAGCAAAAGTAGATTCAGAGATTGAAGGATTAGAAGAATCTAAAGGCATTTTAGAAAACCAGCGTCAAGCTGTTCAAAAAGCAATTGAAGAAGAAAAACGTGCTGAAGAGGCTCGTAAAGCTGAAGAAGCTCGCAAGGCAGAAGAAGCTCGTAAACAAGCTACTACATCTGCTCAAACAGCTCAAGCAGCTCCAACACCACACGATACAAATATTGGCGGATTTATTAAGCCAGCAGCTGGATCAAAAACTTCTGGGTTTGGTGTGCGCTCTATAGATAACCATAAGGGAATCGATATCGCAGCTTCAGGAACCGTTCCAATTATTGCCGCTGCTGATGGCGTTGTTATCCGCTCGGAATTATCATCTAGTTACGGAAACGTTGTGTACTTATCTCACCGTATAAATGGAAAAACATATACGACAGTATATGCTCATATGAGTAGCCGTTCTGTATCAAATGGACAAACTGTAAAACAAGGCACTCAACTTGGATTTATGGGTAATACTGGTCAATCATACGGACAACATTTACACTTCGAACTTCACCTTGGAGAATGGAATGTCGGCAAGACAAATGCAGTTGACCCATCTCCTTATATCGGATTATAGAAAAAACTCGGTGCATACCGAGTTTTTTCTATACCCTTCACACAATATAGGCATTCCACATAGACTACAACTAAATGCCTATATTTTACGAGGTGAATCATATGAATACACAATTACAACAAAAAATAGAAGAAGCTAGAGAAACTTACATTGGCCGAATATTTACATTTGGCGGCTCAGCATTATTTTTAATCGGATCATTTATCGCAGTCGTCACAGCCTATAAAGCATATAATCGTTTATTAAATACACCTACAACATAATAAAAAGACGGAGAAATCTCCGTCTTTTTATTATGCAAACATTTTAAATACGCCTATCGCATTTAAAAATACAATAATTACAGTTACTGGAATAACATAACGAAGCAAGAAGAACCAAATATTAAATAATGTTTTCCCTTTCGTTTCCGTAACTTCTAATTCTTTCATTAACATCTCTTTACTCATTTTATTTGGTACGAATAGCGAAATGGCTAGTACTCCGAGCGGCAGTAATACATTACTTACCGAAAAATCAACGAAATCAAAGAATGTCTTACCAAATATTTTCACATCACTCATAATTCCAAACGATAATGCTGACGGGATTCCAACTGCAAAAATAAGAATACCAATTAATAATGATGCTGACGGACGCTTTTTCTCATTATCTTTCGCAACAGATGCTACTACAATTTCAAGCATAGAAATCGCAGATGTTAACGTTGCAAAGAAGAATAAAACTAAAAACATAATGAAGAAAAATTGTCCAAATGGTATTTTTGCAAATACTGCCGGAAGGACGATAAACAGTAATCCTGGCCCTTCAGTCGGCTTAACGCCTAATGCGAAAATCGCTGGGAAAATTGCTAATCCTGCAAGTACTGTAACAAAAACAGTTAAACTTACAATAGATGTTGCTGATTTAGCTAAATGTTCTTCTTTCTTCAAGTACGAACTATACGTGACCATTACTGAGGCACCTACTGTTAGTGAGAAGAACGATTGTCCCATCGCGTATAAAATCGTATCTGCTGTCAGCTTTGAGAAATCTGGTTTTAAGAAGAACTCTACCCCAGCCATAGCACCATCAAGTGTTAACGCACGAATAATGATAGCAATAAATAAAATGAATAATAGCGGCATCATGTACTTACTTGCTTTTTCTATGCCTTTTTCTACACCTTTACTAACAACAAAAATGGTACAAAGCATAAAGATGAATTGCGCTCCAATCGCGCTTACTGGATTTGAAATCGTTTCACCAAACAATTTTCCATAATCAACAACACCATTCCAGAAGCTCCCTGTAACACTATAGTATAAGTACAGTAAAATCCATCCACCTACAACACTATAAAAAGAGAGTACACTAAAACAAGTAACAACTCCCATGCGACCAATCCAAGGATATACTTTACTATTTGGTACTAGTACTTTATAAGCTGTAACCGCCTCTTTTTGAGTGCTACGTCCAATAACAAACTCCGCTAATAGTAAAGGCATACCTATAAATAAAGTTAATAGTAAAAATACAAGGAAGAATGCGCCTCCCCCACCATTACCTGCAACATATGGAAATTTCCATATGGCACCAAGACCTACTGCGGCTCCGGCTGCTGCGAGTACAAAGCCTATTTTCGACGTCCATTGCTGTGTTTCTTTCATCATAAATTCTCCTTTTCTGAATATTTAAACTTTTATTAATTATACACTTTCATTTCATACTCGCACACCTCCTTTAGAAAATAAAAAAGTCCCCTACACGCAAATATGCATGTAGAGGACGATATATGTAATGTAAATACCGTGGTACCACCTCAATTGGATTGATAAATCCCACTTGTTCAAGTACAGGAAAACTCCGATACTCTATCCTTTTAACGGCGGAACCCGGGTTGCCTACTACAATGTTCAACATACCTCTCGCAAGCCCATTCTGTATATTTTATCGTACCGGGCTCCCACCTTACCCCAGCTCTCTGAACGTATCAAATACACATACTCTTCTTGCTCATCGATTTCATTTATTGAAGTTACTTGTGATTATAAATTATATTTTCATAGTTGTAAAGTACAATTTATTCATTATCCTATATGAACTCTTCTCTCTAATTCTTGTAAAAACAATTCTCTTTTTTGTTCATTTTGAACATATATCGACTTTAATACTTCTTGCAACAATATATTTCTCTCTCTTTTTTCTATTTGCAATTCTTTCACTTTTATTCTAACTTCGTATAAAAAATCAAGATACGGTTCATACGCCTCATCATATTTATTTGCGATATCATCACGGATTTTTTTTGCCAGTTTCGGACTTGCTCCTCCAGTAGAAACAGCCACATTCAGTAATCCACGATGAATCGCCGCCGGAAAATGAACATTGCCACTTTCCGGATTCGTAATAACATTTACTAATTGATTCTCTGTACTATCTTCAGCAACTTGTTCATTTAATACGGCATCACCACTCGCTGCAACAACTAAAAAAGCACCTTGAATATCACTTTTTTCATACTCCCTTTGATACCAACGAATTTGCTTTTCTTCTACTAGTTTCACTAAATTCGCATCCAATTCAGGACTTATCACAATTATATCCGCACCTTGTTTTAGTAAAGGAATAATTTTAAATCCCGCGACTTTTCCTCCACCAATGACAACAACACGTTTCTTCTCAACTCGCACTGTAAGTGGATACATATTGATCTCCCTTCAATAATTTCTTCGTTTTCTGAATTAACATATATTGAAACGCTTCATTTTTCCCTAAATACGGACTTATTTTTATCTCATCCGACTCATATTGGCGCACTTCTTTTTCAATATGTTTCATAAGTAAACCTGTAAATAATAAGTAAGGCAATACAACGATATTCTTTTCTTTTCGTTCAACAACTTCCTTTAACTTCTCCTCAAATTTTGGCTCGGCAGCCGCTAAATAACAAACCTCTACTTTTTTAATTTTCTCTTCATGTTGAAATAAAGAAGCGATCCAGTTTATATCTCTTAATACGTCAGGATCGCTACTCCCTCTTGCAACGAGAAGTAGCGTTACTTCATTCTTATCTTCCTGTTCAATGCCACTTCCGCTATACACCGATTTAACAAGTGTTTCTGATACACCAAACGGGTTACCGTAGGTCACTTTAACATTCGAAAATTGATTATTTAACTTTTCCAATTCAAACGGTATATCTTTTTTCACATGACCTGCCGCTAATAAAAAAACTGGAATAACAATAATCTCTGTAGCACCACGCTTCACACATGTACGGAACCCTTCATCAATCGTTGGACTCGCTAACTCTAAAAAACAAACTTCTTGAATACTTGCCTCTACACGGTTCATGCATGACGTAATAAATGCAACCGCTTCTTCTTTAGCTGCTTTCAAACGACTTCCATGACATATATATAAGATGGCTTTCATTTTATAACACTCCGCTTACTTGATACGTACTTTCTGTCTGTTTCTCAAACCAATGGATTTTTTCTCTAAAACGGACCACTTCTCCAATTACAATCATGCTTGGATTTTGAATTTGTTCTTTTTTTGCAACATCCACAATTGTTCCTAACGTCCCAACAACTGTGCGCTGCATTGATGTCGTTCCCCGCTCAATAATAGCAGCAGGTGTACTTTTGTCTTTTCCATGCTTCATCAGTTGTTCACATATGTAGGGTAAATTGCTAACCCCCATATATACAGCTAAAGTCTCTACACCTTTCGCTAAATGTTGCCACTTCACTTCTTCTTCAGCACCTTCTTTCCTATGTCCTGTCACAATAGCAAAACTTGCACTTGCATCACGATGTGTCACTGGAATGCCAGCATAAGCAGGAGCAGCTATTCCAGCTGAAATACCAGGAACGATTTCAAATGGTACACCTTGCTTTGCTAACGCTTCAGCTTCTTCTCCTCCTCTACCAAATACAAATGGATCGCCCCCCTTAAGCCTCGTTACAACTTTTCCCTTTTTCGCATATTTAATAAGAAACGTATTAATCGTCTCTTGCTTCATCGTGTGATAATTTGGTAGTTTTCCGCAATAAATTAAATCTGCTTCAGGCTTTGCGTATGAAAGTAATTCTTTATTCACGAGACGGTCGTATAAAATAACGTCTGCCTTCTCAATACATTTCAACCCTTTCACAGTAATTAAATCTGGATCACCAGGACCTGCACCAACGATATAAACCTTCCCCATCATCTCTCCTCATTTCTACTATTAAAGTGAAACTTCCATCCTTATATACGAATGGAAGTTTTCATTATTTCGTATTACCTTTTCCCTACTCATGAATAACAAATGCCGCACCTTTTCGAATCTTCTTTTTTTCAAATAGGGAAATCTCCTTTACTTCTGGTAACGGTAAAAAATGCTTTTCAAGCTCCATTTCCGCGAGCTTAAATGCCTGTTCTTCACTTTGAGCAACAACAACAATCGGAACAATACTATTTACTAACACAGCTTCAAATCGATATAAATCCATGTTGTCCCTCCTAAGACGCTATTACTTCTTCTAACACGGTATTTAACACTATTTGTAATGTCTCTATACCAACACGACCGACAAAATCATAAAACGTTTCAGCTGGTAATTTACTCTCTTTGAAATAACTTATAAATGATGCAAGTACATCAGGTAGATCCTCGCCATCTATTTTCCCTTTTAACTTTTGATTGTAAGCACCGCCATCTAACAACGTTCCACCTACGTATATTTCAAATGCTTCAACAATTCCTTTTTCCTTCGTTTTCATTTTCACCCCTTGTAATCCAATGTCAGCAATTTGACGTTGCCCACATGAATTCGGGCATCCTACCATATGAATACGGACTGGAACATCGAGTGCAATTTGTGTATCTAAGTACTCTGCGATTTTGCGTAATCTTTCTTTCGTTTCTACTAAAGCAAGATTGCAATACTCAATACCGGTACAGGAAACCGCATGACCAATAAATGATTTCGGACTTGCTGATATCGCTTCAAACAACGGCTCATTTAGTAAACCTGTTACATTTTTTGGCGGAACATTCGGAATAATGAAGTTTTGCGAATTACATGTACGAATCTGTCCATTTCCATACTGCTTAGCAATTCTTGCAATCTCAAACATTTCTTCTGCATGTAAACGTCCTACCGGCACATTAAAACCTACATATTTTAGTCCATCTTGTTTTTGGTCTTGAACACCATAGAAGTATCCTGCATTCCATCCTTTGAGAGCACTTTCTCCCTTACTTTGTAAAGGCCCTGTATACTCTATCAGTTTCTCTTTAAATTTCTCTGCTCCCCAGTCTGCAACAAGAAATTTCAAACGAGCTAAATGACGTTTTTCGCGGTATCCAAAATCACGGAATATCGTAGCAATCGCAATCGCTACCGTCTTCACTTCTTCTGGTAAAACAAATACATCTAATTCATCAGCTAAATATGGACGAGCTGATAATCCACCGCCTACTTTTATATGAAAACCAACTTTTTTCTCGCCATCTATTTCTTTCGTAGCAGGTGTAAATGCAACACAGTTAATCTCTGCGTTTGCTGAGTTATAAATGTTAGAACTAATAGACATTTTAAATTTACGGGGTAAGTTAGAAAACTCTTCATTATGTTGGAAATAGTCATATACCTCTTTCACAATACCAGTTGTATCAAACAGTTCATTTGCATCAATGCCAGCAAGTGGATTCCCCGTAATATTACGCGTTATATCACCACAGGCCCCAGCTGAAGATAACCCAACTCTCGCTAATCTTTTAAAAATATCTGGCATTTGATGAATTTCTAACCAATGAAACTGAATCGCCTGTCTTGTCGTAATATCTATTACGTCACGCCCATAATCCTCAGCGATAGAAGCAAGCACTTCTGCCTGTGCATTCGTAATAATCCCTGATGGAATATTTACACGCATCATAAAATAACCAGCTTCTTTGGGACGTTGTAAATACAACCCTGCCCATTTGAATGCGTCCCACTCTTCTTTCGGAATAGATTCGAAGCCATTTTCTGCATAGTAAGGGATATCATTAAAGATTTCCAATCCATCTTTTTTTAATTTATTTTTCTCAGTTTGATTTAACTTTTCATTGTTAGCCCATACTTTTTCATAACTCATTTTTTATCCCCCTATATAAAACTACGCTCTTGTAAGTACTTCACGATTTGTTCTGCACATTCTTCAATAGAATACTTGTGCGTTTCTACAATTAATTCTGCTTGTTCTGGTTCCTCATATGGTGAATCAACACCAGTAAACTCTTTAATATCACCTTGTCTTGCTTTTTTATAAAGCCCTTTCGGATCACGCTTCTCACACTCTTCAATTGGACACTTTACAAACACTTCTATAAACTCATCTGCTGCTAATAAATCTCTTACTTGTTTTCGGTCTACTCGAAACGGTGAAATAAACGCTGTAAGAACAACAGTACCTTGATCTACGAATAGCTTCGCCACTTCGCCAATCCTTCTTATATTTTCCATACGATCACTTTCAGAAAAACCTAAGTCTTTATTTAAACCGTGGCGTATATTATCTCCATCTAGTACATAGTTTCCAATATTCTTTTCAAATAGTTTACGAGCAACTGCGTTCGCCACCGTAGATTTACCTGAAGCTGATAGACCAGTAAACCAAACTACAAAACTATGATGCCCACTTTTTACTCTTCTCTCATCTTTTGAAACAGATGCTGTATGCCAAGTAATATTCGTATCCATCTCATTCTCTCCCTATTCTGTTACTACTTCTTTTTTCAAACCTTTAATTAGCACTTCCACTACTTCTTTACGACTAAATGTACTCGGCGGAACCTCACCGTTTCTTAATAGCTCTCTTACTTTTGTACCTGATAAAATGACATGATCCTCTTTTCCGTGCGGGCATGTTTTCGTCGAAGCCATCGCTTCGCATTTCGTGCAGTAAAAACTATGTTCAAAAAATAACGGTGTAATCCCTAACTCTTCCACTGTAAAGTTTGTAAAAATTTCTTGCGCTTCATAAGTCCCATAATAATCTCCTACTCCTGCATGATCGCGCCCTACGATAAAGTGGGTGCATCCAAAATTCTTTCTGACTAATGCATGGAATATCGCTTCCCTCGGTCCTGCGTAACGCATTGCTGCAGGAAATACACCTAAAAAGACACGATCTTTCGGATAATAGTTTTGAAGTAATACTTCATAGCTTTCCATCCTTACATCAGCAGGAATATCGTCCGACTTCGTTTCCCCAACGAGCGGATTTAAAAAGAGACCATCTACAATTTCAAGGGCAGATTTTTGAATGTATTCATGGGCACGATGTACCGGATTTCTCGTTTGAAATCCAACCACTGTTTTCCAACCACGTTTTTTAAATTCTTCTCTCGTTTCAATTGGATCTAAATGATAAGAAGGAAACGGATTATTTTCAAAGCGTTTTGTAAGAATAATAGCTCCACCAACGTAAACGTTCGGTCGCTCATATAATTTTTTCACTCCTGGATGAGCCTCATCCGTCGTTTTATACACAAGTAACGCTTCTTTTTCCTTGTCTGGTACAAAAATATCTTCTATTTGAATGACACCATATACATTTCCGGCGTTAACAAGTTTTACTTCCTCTCCAGCTTTCAGACTCTCTGCTACTTCTTCTGTTACCGGTAATGTAATCGGTATACTCCATACGCTCCCGTTTGCTAAGCGAAGCGTTTCTACGACCGAATCATAATCTTTCTTTCCTAAAAAACCAATAAGCGGGCTATATCCCCCTGTCGCTAATAGCTCTAAATCACTTAACGCAATGTTGTCTAGTTGAATTTCTTTTTCAATTTGTGATACGTCGTATGTCTCGTCTATACGGTTTACTAATTCGTTTCTTATACTCATTTTCTATACCCTCTCTTAGTTTTATTTTCAAATTCATCTTATTGGTAATGAAGACCACATTCTGTTTTCACTTTCCCAGACCATCTACCATCTCTCGAATCGCCCCCCTCACCTACAGGTAACGTACACTTCTCACACCCAATACTTGGATATCCAATATCATGCAGCGGGTTATACGGCAAGCTATGTTTGTATACATATCGCCACACTTCTTTCCACGTCCAATGAATGAGTGGACAAACTTTAATCGATTGAAAACGATGATCTTGATTTATAAACTTTGTATGCTTACGTGTTTCTGATTGTTCCCTCCTTAAGCCCGAAATCCACGCTTTTTCCGCTGCTAATGATTTTTCTAACGGTAAAATTTTTCTAATTTTACAACAAAGGTTCGGATTACTTTCCCATAATTTCTCACCATGCAACTTCGCTTGTTCATCAAGTGTAAGTTCCGGCTGTTTTTCTATAATATTTAATGAAGGAAATCGTTCCCGCACTTTTTGAATTAATTCATACGTTTCTCGAAAATGAACATTTGTATCTAAAAATACAACTTTAGCAGATGGATTTACTTGGTTTATAAGATGCAGTAATACCATCCCTTCCACTCCGAAGCTACATGCGTATACAATTTCACTTTTATATTCTTTATAAGCCCAACTTAATACTGATAGCGCGCCTTTCGTTTCATCTTCTTCTGAAAATGAAACATTATTTTCTTCCCACGTTTCATACGTCAACATGTTCTTTCCCCCTGTAAAAGCAAAAAGACGGCTTTAACCTAATATAATAGGTTAAAACCGCCTCTAGTTTTTCTAGTCAGCGCTTTTTACTTTAAACGTACCTTTTCACTTTTCTCTAATTGAATGACTTTCCCATCTTGCACAACAATTGTAATTGAACCATATTTCATATCAGCAAGCATCGCTTGAATTTTCTCAGATACTTCTTCAAAATGTTCCCGTACACTCACGCGAACAGCCCCCCTTTTTATTCATAAAAAAAATCTTTCCCATTTCGAAAAGACTGTTCGGTAATATATTTTACCTTATCTTTCAAAATGGATTCCATTTTGCTGGATTTAGCACCTTGCTTTCTATAAGCAGGTTGCCGAGCTTCTTCGGGCCAGTTCCCTCCGCTTCTCTTGATAAGCTTTGTATTTGTATTTTATCACAATTCTGATTTTTTTCAATCCTAGTTTTCCGATATATTTTAATTATTTTATTTTACAAAAAAGGAATTGCCCATCCGAACAACTCCTTTTCTCTATTTAAACAAGTTCTTTAATACGTATGCGATCGTTCCCAATAATATTTTCATATGTTTCGCGTTCTACAACAATTTGTGATGTGCCGCCTTTCGCGAAGACGACAGCTGGTCTACGAATCCGATTATAATTATTCGCCATCGAGTACCCGTATGCCCCTGTACAAGAAATTGCTAGTAAATCGGCAGAAGCAACTTTCGGTAGAGTAATATCCCAAATTAACATATCTCCACTCTCACAGCACTTCCCAGCAATCGAAACAAGTTCCTCATTCTCATCATTCCCTCGATTCGCTAACATCGCTTCATAACGAGCGTTATATAAAGCAGGTCTTAAATTATCAGTCATCCCACCATCCACTGATACATATTTCCGAATACCAGGAATGTCTTTCACAGATCCGACTGTATAAATTGTCGTTCCAGCATCCCCTACAATACTACGGCCTGGTTCAACCCATATTTCTGGCAAGGGATAATTACATACTGTAAATTGTTCCCTCACTGCACTTGTTACAGCTCGCACATATGTCTCAAGAGTTAATGGCGTATCTGACTCTGTGTAGCGTATTCCGAATCCTCCGCCTACATTTAATACTTTTACTACATAGTTCGCGCGTTCTCTCACCTGTTCTAAAAATTGATGAAGAACTTCAATCGCTCGAACAAATCCAGCCGTTTCAAATATTTGCGATCCGATATGTGAATGAATTCCTAACACATTATAATTTGATTTTTGTAAAGCAAGCTCAATTGCTTGCATCGCTTGACTATTTGAAACTCCAAACCCAAATTTCGAATCATCTTGACCTGTTGTAATATATTCATGTGTGTGCGCCTCTACTCCAGGCGTTACACGGATTAATATGTTCACAAATTTCCCATGTTGCACTGCTAGATCATGCAAAATTTCTAATTCTAAGAAATTATCTACGACAAAACAACCAATATTTGCCTGCAGAGCCATCACGACTTCTTCTTCTGTTTTATTATTGCCGTGAAAATGAATACGAGATGCTGGAAATCCAGCTTGAAGCGCAGTATATAATTCCCCACCAGAAACAACATCTAATGACATATTCTCTTCACGAGCTACTCGGCACATCTCCATGCACAAGAACGCCTTGCTTGCATATGCTACTTGATAAGAGAAACCACTTTCTTTAAACGCACGATGAAACGCGCGGCACTTTCCTCGAATAGACTCTTCATCGTATACATAAAGTGGTGTTCCGTATTGTTTTGCTAGCTGCGTCGTATCGCACCCTCCAATTTCTAAGTGTCCTTGCCCATTGATTCGGCTTGTGCCGTGTAAATACATTTGAATTCCTCCCTTATTTCCTCTAAAACTCATAACCCCAATCTTCTATTCATTGCAGCACGCTTTTAGATAGACAAAAAACGCGCGGAACAATGTTCACACGCGTTTCTTATTAGGAAAAATATATATTGAAAAAATAAACGAGTTGTTATCTCCTCAAAATAAGAAACCGCATCAACATCTCCAAATAGCTCTCCATAAAAGAAATCTTATGACAGTACTACATTTATTCAATGTAGTCCCAATATATGAATAAGATGGTTATTCTTATATTTCGGCAATAGTCCCTTTCAACCTATGATCACAGATTCCATTAAATCTCCCATAGCTTACTCTTTCCTATCGCGGCCTCTACCTTTGAGAGTAGATGAGGTAAGTCTATTTAATTTTCAAACATCTAATTGTTGCTATTAACAATACCAAAGGACCATTTTATTTGTCAAACAATTTTTTATATTGTTTTTTTACAGTTTAATTTCGTATCATTTGGTAAGCGCTTTACTGAAATCTTTGACACTTCCCATTCGCCTTCTTCATTATTAAATGTAATCGTTACCTTCTCAAATGGTGGAGCAATTTTCCCAGCAACTCGTTCATACTTCGTTACTTCAATACTTGCTTGAAATAAATATGTACCACTATACACTTTTTTTAAACTAATAATTTTAGGACATTGATAAGGTTTCAAATTCCCATATTGTTTTTCAATTGCTTTATTTATTTTCGGAAATAAAACAGAATAAAGGGCATCTTCCATAAGAGGTGCATCATATTGGGCTACCGACACACTCGGTGAAGCAAAAAGTATAACACTACTGCATACTATAAAATATAATAATTTTCGCATTATAACCTCCGTATTATTACACGATTCTTTCTGCGCACGATAATTATCATACATAGAAACTCCATTTTATTGTCTCCCACTGCCCTTTTTCTACTCAATTATTATAAAAAAGCCCACAACTCTCTTTTATTTTCGTATAATGATACTCATAGTATAATAAACATAATAACAAAGGACTGTTCGTATATATAAAATGAGGCGCTAACCAAACCGGCTCACAAGAACTGTCATGCTTTTTAGGAGAGGAGTATATTATGCTACAACGTCTGTTTCCAAAACTGCGATTTGCACTCGTTGCAGTCGTTTTATTATGGATAAAAACATATATTGTGTACAAGCTCGCATTTGATATTAAAATTGATAATTTCTTTGAAGAATTTATGCTTTTTATTAATCCGCTAGCTGCGTTACTTTTATTTTTCGGTTTTGCTTTACTTGCATCTAAGCACCGAAACCGAATTATAATTGGAATCAGTTTTATACTGTCCTTTATTTTATTTGGAAATGCAATGTTTTATGGGTTTTATAACGATTTCGTTACGTTCCCAGTTTTATTCCAAACAAATAATATGGCTGACTTAGGGACAAGTATAAAAGAACTCTTTACGTACAAAACATTACTTTTATTTGCAGATGCGATTATTTTAATGTTTCTTTCGCGTAAATTCCCGGCATTTTGTGACAAGACGCCGCTTTCTCGCACTGAGAAGCGAACTTTCTTTAGCGGTGTAACAGCTTTATTAGCACTACAAATTGTTGTTTCAGTTATTTATAAACCACAAATGTTCTCACGCTCATTTGATCGTCAAACTGTCGTGAAAAATTTAGGTTTATACACATATCATCTATTTGATATTACACTTCAATCTAAATCTTCAGCTGAACGTGTATTTGCAAGTGGTGACGGGTTCTCTGAAATAAAAAACTATACAGACTCAAAAGATAAGCAAGTTGATAAAAACTTATTTGGAGCTGCAAAAGGTAAAAATGTAATTTTGATTTCAATGGAATCTACACAAAGTTTTGTTATTAATAAAAAAATAAATGGAAAAGAAATTACTCCATTTTTAAATGAATTTATTAAAGATAGTTTTTATTTCGATAACTTCTATCATCAAACAGGACAAGGTAAAACTTCTGATGCTGAATTTATCGTTGAAAATTCACTTTATCCGCTAGACCGTGGTTCTGTATTCTTTACTCACGCAACAAATGAATATACAGCTACACCAGAACAATTAAAAAAATACGGATATTCTTCTGCTGTCTTCCATTCCAACGATAAAACGTTTTGGAATCGTGATGTAATGTATCCTGCACTTGGATATGATCGTTACTTTAATTTAAATGATTACGTAGGCACAGAACAAATGTCTGTCGGTTGGGGATTGAAAGATAAAGAGTTCTTTGAACAATCGATCCCAAAGCTAAAATCTTTACCACAACCGTTCTATACAAAATTTATTACTTTAACAAACCATTTTCCATTTCTTCTAAATCCAGAAGATCAATATGTTGATGAGTTTAATTCGGAAAGTGGTGTTGTAAACCGCTACTTCCCAACCGTTCGTTACACGGATGAAGCTCTGAAATTATTTATTAAACAATTAAAAGACGAAGGACTGTATGATAATTCCGTTATTGTCATTTATGGAGATCATTACGGTATTTCTGAAAACCATAACGCAGCTATGGCTCAGTTCCTTGGGAAAGACGCTATTACACCGTTTGATTCTATGCAATTACAACGCGTCCCTCTCATTATTCATGTACCTGGTCAAGAAGGAAAAGTCATTTCTAAAGTATCTGGTCAAATTGATATTAAACCAACGCTACTTCATTTACTTGGTATTAAAACAAATCAATCAGTTGAATTTGGAACTGACCTATTTATCAAAGAAGAAGATCCACTTATGGTAATGCGTGATGGTAGCTTCGTTTCGGAAAACTATGTTTATACAAAAAACATGTGCTATAAACGAAATACAGGTGAAGAAGCGGACATTTCATTATGTCAACCAAATATTGAAAAAGCAAAAACTGAATTGAAACTCTCCGACAAACTCATTTATGGAGACTTATTACGTTTCGACCCTAACAATCGTTATAAAACCGGAACAATGACAACGAAATTTGAATAGCGCCAGAAGCAACTTTTATAAAAGTTGCTTCTTTTTTTACTTTTTTTTCAAATCATTCCGCTATGAAATCTTTCACAAATTGGGAATTTTTTTCGTATGAGGAAGAAATTTATGGTATGATAAAATAAGTAAACTTTCATAAACTAATTAAGAATTTATTACAGAAAGCAAGGGATCAGATTTTGTATAGAGCAGCTATTCCAAACTTATTTACGCTCGGAAATTTATATAGTGGATTCTTGTCAATCGGCTATGCATCTTTAGGATATTATAAATCAGCTGCTATTTTAGTACTTATCGGGATGATGTTAGATAGTCTTGATGGACGTGTTGCTCGTTTATTACGTGTTGATTCACAAATGGGAAAAGAGCTTGACTCGCTGGCGGATGTCGTAACATTTGGTGCAGCACCTGCTGTTCTCATGTATTACACATCTTTCTCCAATTACGGAATCATCGGACTATACATAGCGGGACTATTCCCTCTTTTCGGAGCATACCGTTTAGCACGATTTAATGTAACACCATCTTCTACTTCAATGAAATATTTCACTGGCGTACCGATTACAGCAGCGGGAGGGCTTGTTGCTTTCTTAACATTATTTTCACATACCATTCCAAAAATCGTTCTTATTACAGTATTTGTAACGTTCGCATTTTTAATGGTGAGCCGCATTCGTATCCCAAGTTTAAAAGATGTACCAATTCCACGATATAGCATCATTATTACACTATTTTTAGTTGGAATCATTATAACAATGTACCAAACAGGGTTCGGTAATTTTTCTGTTTTCTTATTCATTGCTATTCCACTATATATTTTGTATATGCTATCTCAATTTCTTAGACAAAGACCGTCTAAAAGAGCAAATAAAGAAAAATAAGAAAAACCTTCCGATTCCGGAAGGTTTCTTTTTATGCCGTAAAAGCCCACTCTCATTAAAGCTTCACTTTATTTTGTAACCAATACTTTTTGATTTACAGGTGTTACAGGCTCTTCCCCTTTTAATACGGCTAAAATATTTTTCACTGCCATTTCAGCCATCGCATCACGCGTTTCGAACGTTGCATTTCCTACGTGAGGAGCAAGTACTACATTCTTTAATCCTTTTAGCTCTTCTGTAATTTTCGGTTCAAATTCAAACACATCAAGAGCTGCTCCTTCAATTTCATTCGTTTTTAATGCATGAGCAAGTGCCACTTCATTCATAATTGGTCCACGTGAAGCATTTACAATATACGCTGTTTTCTTCATCATTTTAAACTGTTCATCATCAATCATATGATGCAATTTCGGATTATAAGCACAATTAATTGTAATAAAGTCTGCTGTTTGTAATAATTCTTCCAATGTTACATATGTTGCTTCCAGTTCACTTTCAGCTTCAGGCTTTCGATTTGGTCCTGTATATAAAACATTCATTCCAAACGCTTTCGCACGCTTTGCAACTGCCTTTCCGATTTCTCCAAGGCCAATAATTCCAATTGTTTTACCATGTACTTCACGGCCTAAGAAAAATAATGGTGCCCATCCATTAAATCCAGTTGTACGACATAATGTATCACCTTCAGGAATTCTACGTGCAGCTGCTAAAAGAAGTGCAAATGTTAATTCTGCTGTCGCTTCAGTTGATACTTTCGGTGTATTCGTTACCGGAATCCCTTTTTCTCCGGCATACGAATAATCAATATTATCGTAACCAGCACCGTAGTTTGCAACAATCTTCAAATTAGGTGCCGCATCAATAACTTCTTTTGTCACCTTCGTAGAAAGTAGACTTAACAATGCATCTTTATCTTTTACACGATCTGTTAATTCATCTAAAGAAATTAATGCATCTTTATCGTACATTTCTACATCATGATCCTTTAATAGTTCTAATCCAATTTCTGGAATTTTCCCTGCTACTAATATTTTTGCCACTACTAACACCTCTTCTATAAAAAATAAGATATCTCTTATCTTTCATTGTAAGAAATCCACCTATAAAAACCAAGGAATTTGATCATAGTTTTGAAAATCGACATTTTTTACCCATAAGAAAAGAGGAGATTCATCTCTCCCCTTTTCTTACGCTTTCTCTTGCGATTCTTGTCCAAGCTTTGCATCGATCGTTCCTTCTGCAACTGTATCGCTAATTTGTTCCTCAATAACTGATTGAGATGTAGCATTCGTTTCAGAAGTATAAGCCTGTTGTTGTGCACCTTGTACATCTTGTACATTTTGTTTATGTTGTTTCGCCATTTCTTACCCTCCTTTTTATTCTTTCTTATTTTGAACAAAAAGGGTGGTTTTCATCAAAAAATCGTGATCATTTTGAAATTGTTACTTCTTCTTCCAATAATCTCATCGTTCTTACTCGCTTCGTAAATGTAGCTATGTGAGAAATATCATGATTACGTAATGTCTTTATATTCTCTTCCACATATTTCCCTAAATCATTCGGATAATGAGCATCTGAGGAGAGAGTAACTGGAACGCCATACTTAGCTAATACTTGTAAATATAGCGGACTCGGACACATTTCGCGCACAGGATAGCGATAATACAATCCCGCATTTATTTCCGTTGCCGTATTTGTTTCTACTAACGCACGCGCAATTTCCTTATAATAAGAAAGTTGTTCATTTTCATCTAACCGATAATTAAATACTTTTATGTTATCAAGATGAGCTATAATATCAAATAAATTAGAGCGAACTGCACACTCAACCGTTTTGAAAAACGTATCATATAAAGCATATAAGTCATGTTCCTTAAAATATTCTTTCGTATCTGGATTATCAAATCCCCATCCATTTAAAAAATGAACAGAACCAATTACATAATCAAAATCTCCTAATGCCAGTAAAGATTGTAATTCTTGTTCACCACCAATAAAATAATCCGCTTCAATTCCAAGTTTTAGCGTCACGCCTCGTTTACTCCATCGTTCTTTCGCCTCTTCAATTGCCTTTGTAAAATCATGCAGTGACGCTACCCTTACTTGGTCTAACCATTCCTTCTGTAAACGACCAAGCCCTGAATCACTTATATCGACATATCTTTCATAGTATTCTTTCGCTTCATAAAAACGGTATAAATGATCGACAATACCAACTTCTTTTATACCTTTTCGCAAAGCTTCTTCTAAATATAAATCAATCCATTTCGTTGTAAATGGCCCTTCTTTCACACGTCTTTGCAGGCGTTCTTGTGTTTTCACAAGCCACTCCATAGAATGTTTTTCTTCTTTAAGCGGTTCATAATGTTGCAATGCTTCATTTATTTTAGCTAGCCATCCTATTGAATATGGCCCTTCTTCTAAATGAATGTGATAATCCACCTTCATCTACATTTCCCCCTTATAATGTATCTATTTCACTTCTGTCCCCTACTCGCGAAAGCTTCCCATTTCTTTCTGTCACTTCCTCCATAACATCTTCTAATGATATATTTTTTTCAGCTAATAAAACAAAGCAGTGATACAATACATCAACCATTTCTTTCACTAATTCTTCTTTGTCATTATTTTTAGATGCGATAATTACTTCCGTGCATTCTTCACCAATTTTCTTTAAAATTTTATCTTCTCCTTTTGAAAATAAGTAATTTGTATACGATTCAGGAAGTGGATTTTCCTTTCGTTCTTCAATTGTTTCAAATAGTAATTTAAAGGCATTCTCCATATGTATCCTCCTATATAATTTGGTAGTGAAAACATGTTTTCTCTCCCGTATGACAAGCAGGTCCCACTTGCTTTACGACAACAACAATTGAATCTTGATCACAATCTAAATAAAGAGATTGCACATATTGGACATTTCCTGATGTTTCTCCTTTATTCCACAACGACCTTCTTGAACGAGAATAAAACCATGTTCTTTTCGTTTCTAGCGTTTTTTCATATGCTTCTTCATTCATATAAGCTAGCATTAAAACTTCTTTTGTCCCTTTTTCAATTACAACTGCTGGTAATAATCCTTTTGAAAAGTTAGGTTTCATAACCGTACCTCAACGTTTGCATTTCTTAATTTTCTCTTTACGTCCTGCACTGTCGCCTCACCATAATGAAAGATGGATGCCGCAAGTGCTGCATCAACTGTTGTCTTTTGAAAAACTTCTATAATGTGATCAGCATGACCACATCCGCCTGACGCGATGACTGGTACGGAAACGCTTTTTGAAATTTCTTCTGTTAAGCGAAGATCGTACCCGTTTTTCGTTCCATCTGCATCCATACTCGTTAACAAAATTTCGCCTGCCCCTAGCTCGGCAACGCGTTTTGCCCACCCGATTGCATCCATACCCGTATCAACTCTTCCGCCGTTCACATATACATTCCACTTATCTTCTGCTACTTTTCTAGCATCAATTGCTACGACAATACATTGTGAGCCAAAGTATTCTGCCCCTTCTTCGATTAGCTTTGGATTTCGCACTGCCGCTGAGTTGATTGAAACTTTATCCGCTCCCGCTCTTAGTAAATTGTACATATCTTTAACACTTGAAATCCCCCCGCCAACTGTAAGAGGAATAAATACTTTCGAAGCTGTTTTTTCTACAGCATCGATAATTGTTTTTCGTCCTTCATGCGTTGCAGTAATATCTAAAAATACAATTTCATCTGCTCCCGCATCATTATATAAAGCAGCTATTTCAACAGGATCACCGACGTCTTGTAACCCTATAAAATTTACACCCTTTACGACTCGCCCTTCTTTCACATCTAGACATGGAATAATGCGTTTCGCTAACATAACTTTGTTACCTCTAACACTTCTTCTAAATCAATCGTTTTCTCATAAAGAGCCTTACCAATTATGACGCCGTATATATTCATATCATTTAATTTTTTCACATCTTGAATAGATGCCACTCCTCCAGAAGCAATAAGACGAATGCTCACGCTTTTTTGTAGTAACTCCAATTGCTCTAAATTCGGCCCTGCAAGTGTCCCGTCTTTCGAAATGTCTGTAAACACAATCGTTTGAACACCTACATTCTCCATTTGCTTTGCTAAATCAATGTAAGAAATTTCAGACACATCAAGCCAGCCTCTCGTTGCTACGAAACCATTTTTCGCATCAATTCCAACAATGATTTTCTCTTTATATAGAAGAACGGCTTCTTCTAAAAATGCCTTATCATAAAGAGCAGCTGTTCCTAAAATCACTTTATCTACACCTACTGACAATAACTTCTCTACCGCTACAAGTGATCGAATTCCTCCTCCAACTTGCACAGGAATACGTACTGCCTTGCAAATTCTTTCAATGACGGGTAAATTTACTGACTCCCCAGCAATTGCACCATCTAAATCAACAATGTGTAGTATTTTCGCTCCAAATTTTTCGAATATAATCGCTTGCGCAACCGGATCTTCATTCATTACTGTTTCTTTACTAAACTCTCCTTGATAAAGTCTAACGCAGCGACCCTCTTTTACATCGATAGCTGGGAAGATTTCCATGCTTCTACCACCCCTTTGAAATTTTTTAACATTTGCATCCCAATGTCACCACTTTTTTCAGGATGAAACTGTGCGCCGTATATATTTCCTTTTGCTACAAAACCAGGTACTTTCACCCCATATTCACTTATTCCATATACAATTTCATTTGGACAATCTGCGTAATAAGAGTGGACATAATATACGAAAGAACCGTCCTCTACTCCATTCCAAAGCGCTATTTCCCCCTCTTTCTTTAACTCATTCCATCCCATATGTGGAATTTTATAAGAAACTTTTAACTTTCGAATAACACCTGGCAATAAACTTAATCCGTTACAGTCTTGTAGTTCCTCACTTTTTTTAAATAAAAGCTGCATTCCTAAGCAAATGCCCAGCAGCGGTTTTCCTGAACTCCCAACTTCTTTTAACACACGCACTAAATCTTTTTCTTCCAATACATCCATCGCTTTCGGAAATGTACCTACTCCTGGTAAAATCACTCCATCACTTCTAAAAATCTCTTCTTTATCACTCGTTACGATGTACTCTGCTCCAATATATTTTAATGCTTGTTCTACACTACGAATATTTCCCATTCCATAATCTATAATAGCAATCAATTACAACATCCCTTTCGTTGAATTTACACCAGTAATGTTGACATTTCTTTCGACTGCTTCTCTAAGCGCTCTACCAAACGCTTTAAATAAAGCTTCAACTTTGTGATGTGTATTGCTTCCATATAAAATGCGAGCGTGTAATGTAATATTGGCAGCATGCGCAACTGCTCTAAAAAATTCTTCTGTTAGTTCTGTATCAAAATCCCCTAGCTTCGGATTCGTTAATTCTCCTTGAAATACAATATACGAGCGTCCGCTAATATCAATTGCGATAAAACCTAAAGATTCATCCATCGGTACATAAGCAGAGCCATAACGGTTAATCCCCTCTTTATTTTGCAATGCTTCTTTCAAACAATTTCCGAGTACAATTCCAACATCTTCAACTGTATGATGCGCATCAACGAATACATCGCCTTCCGCCTCCACTTGCAAACCGAACCTTCCATGCCTTGCAAATAAAGTTAGCATATGATCAAAAAATCCCACTCCCGTTTGTACAGAAACGTTCTTTCCTTCATCAAGCTGCAAACTTAATTTTATTTTTGTTTCTGTCGTCTCACGTATTTGACTAGACTCTCGCATTATTCTTCCTCCTCAAATCTTATTTGAATTGCTCTCGCATGCGCATGTAACCCTTCTTTATTGGCAAGTTCTACAATATGATGTTGTACATCCCTTAACGCGTCCTCCGTATAAGACAGAAAGCTTGATTTTTTCACGAAATCATCGACTGATAACGGTGAGAAAAACCTTGCCGTTCCACTTGTTGGTAACACGTGATTCGGTCCTGCTAAATAATCACCGAGAGGTTCCGGTGCATATGGACCAAGAAAGATAGATCCTGCATGTTTCACATATGCTAGAGCATTCATCGGTTCTTTTATATGTAACTCTAAATGTTCTGGAGCGATTTCATTCGATAATTGTAGCGCCTCATCTAAAGAAGGAACGATAAAGATAGCTCCATTTCTATTTATCGATTCACGTGCAATTTCGCTTCTTGGTAATGTTTCTAACTGTCTTTCTATCTCTCTTTCTACTTCTTTTGCTAACTCTATATTCGTTGTAATACAAATTGCTGTTGCTCTCTCGTCATGTTCTGCTTGTGATAATAAATCAGCAGCGATATATTTTGCATTACCGGTTTCATCAGCAATAACTACAATTTCTGACGGTCCAGCAATCATATCTATATTTACTATTCCGTATACTTCTCGTTTCGCCAGAGCGACGTACAAATTTCCTGGTCCAACTATTTTATCCACTTTTGGAATCGATTCCGTCCCATATGCTAAAGCAGCAATTGCTTGCGCACCACCTATCGTATAAATTTCATCTACTCCTGCAAGGCTTGCAGCAACTAAAATATGTGGATCAATTCCCCCTTGCCTTGGTGGTGTTACCATTACAATGTTTTTCACACCAGCGAGTTTTGCTGGCAATACATTCATTAATACTGATGAAGGATACGAAGCAGTTCCGCCTGGCACATATACCCCTACATTTTCTAACGGCCGAATGATTTGCCCTCTAATGATGCCTTTACTCGCGCAATCGAATATGGATTGCCTTTTTTGCTTTTCGTGATAAGAAATAATGTTTTTCTTCGCCTCTTGTAACGCTTCTAAAAATGAATTTTCTACAAATATACCCGCTTGTTTTATTTCTTCTTCACTTACACGAAACTCTTTCATCTCCACACCATCAAACTTGTTTGTATAAAAAGATAGGGACTCATCCCTACTCTCTCTTACATTTCGAACGATTTCACTTACACTTTTTTGAACAGTTTCTTCTATTATATTAGCGTTTTCTCGTAGCAATTTTATTTTCGATAACGCCTTTTGAAAATCTTCACAAACGATTTCCATTACAAGTCCCCCTATTTTCCTGACAAAATTTCTTGCTCCATCATATTTATAATACTGAATATTTCGTCTTTTTTAGTTTTTAATGCAGCCTTATTTACAATCATTCGAGCAGATATAGAACACATTTCCTCAAATACAATGAGCCCATTTTCTTGTAATGTTTTTCCTGTTTCCACAATATCAACAATTGCATCTGCCAATCCAAGAATAGGAGCGATTTCTACAGAGCCTTCTATTTTAATAATTTCTACATCCTCCCCTTTATCATGAAAATAGTTAGAAGTAATATGTGGATATTTCGTCGCAATACGTTTCTTTCGGTAGCTCTTCGGATTATACGTAGGAATAGAAGCAACACAAAACTTACACACGCCCACTCCTAAATCTAACATTTCATAAATATCTTTCTCGTTTTCCATTAAAATATCTTTTCCAACGACCCCAATATCAGCTACTCCATGTTCTACATAAGTAGCAACATCTACTGCTTTCACTAAAATAAATGAGATATCTGTATTTTTACTTTGAAAGACAAGCTTTCGCCCTTTATTTTTGAGCTCCGAACAATCAATTCCAATCTGCTCAAAGAGCGGAATCACATGTTTTTCTAATCTTCCTTTCGTTAACGCAATTTGAATGTTACGCATGAAGTTTCTCCTTCTTTCTGGACTACCCATTTCTCTTTCCATACATATTCCACTAACGATTCATTCTTCGCCTCAACGACCGTTACTATTTGATTTTTTCTTGCAAATTGAAAGGTGTCGTTTACATTAGAGAATAAGGATAGCTCTACTCTTTTCCCGTCCTTTTGAAGTAAATTTCGTAATCTTTCCGCTTCTGCTAATCTATTTAACTCATAATGAATAATAATATCTATTCCCTTTCGTTCATATGGTTCTTGTTGCTCTTGCAGCGCCTTCACAATTTGATTGACTTGCACCGCGAGTCCAACAGCCGGCAGCATCTCTCCAAAATTTCCAATTAACTCATCATATCTTCCGCCACTAACAATTTCTTCTCCAATTTCATATATATACCCTTTGAAAATAACTCCCGTATAGTAATCTAAATGTTGGATCATACCTAAATCAATTGATATGTAAGATCCATAGCCTAGTTTTTCAATTGCTTCATATATTTCTTTCACTCTTGCAATCGCCATTTTCATTTCATTACTTGAAGCGAGTTTTTCTGCTTCCTCAATCACTTCTAAATTCCCAAATAACCTTGGTAATTTCTCAAGTAATCTTACTGTTTCATCACATCGATCTAATTTCTTTTCTCTAATAAAATTTGATAGAGCCGCATAATTTTTACTTTCAATGTATGTCCTAAGTACTCTCTCTTCTTCCTCATGAATGGAGAGTTTTTTTACAATACATTTATATAACTGCACTTGCCCAATTTCTATTGTAAAAGATTGCACCTTCACCTTTTGAAGTGATTGAATGACGCTTATGACGCATTCAATTTCAGCTCTTACATTATCAATCCCTATAATTTCAATACCACTTTGTACAATTTCATTATATTTTCCAGTAAGGGACTCATTCGCCCGAAATACATTCCCGCCATACGTCAGTTTAAGCGGCGTATCCCACCTCTGCGTTCCCATCACTCTCGCTAAAGGAATTGTCATATCTGGACGTAACACGATAATCCGCCCCTTTTCATCAAAAAATTTATACATCTTTTCTTCATCTATCGGTCTATTTTGAAAGGCAAAAACATCATAAAATTCAATTGTAGGTGTCCTTATTTCCTCATAACCTCGCCCTAAAAAAGTACGTCTTAATTTTTGCTCCACTTCTTCAATTAACGTACATTCTTCGAATAAATAATCTCTCGTTCCATTTGGGTTTGCCCGTTTCCATTTTGTCATCTAAATTCTCACACCTTTCCCTTTCTAATGTATGCCAATTTCATGCACCTAAACCGAAAATAAAAAGAGCCTTGTAGATAAAATATACCTACAAGGCTCTTTAGTAGCGTGTAGGTACAACGGGAATAACCCTTGTGCCTACACGTTTTCACGCTAGGTTCAAGGGCTTTATGTATGATGATGCAGTTGTGTAAGCATTGTAAAAGATTGCACGATATTCATAATACTTACTCCCCTTCTCCTCTGATTTTTACATAGTATATAATACTTAATTCTGAATGTAAATACATTTTGAACATTCCGTTATTTCTTAATATAAAGCTACTTTCCTTTCATACTCTACAATTTCTTGTTCATATTGCATCGTAATACTAATTTCGTCTAGACCATTTAATAATTTCTCTTTCCACATTTTCTCGATCGTAAAATGAAATCTGTGCGTACTCGTTGTAATTACTTCATTCTCTAAATCTACTTCTATTTGTTCTCTCGCATCCGTTTTGGCAAGTTTTTCTCGCATTTCTTTATCCATTACAATTGGCAACATACCATTTTTCATACAATTCATATAAAAAATATCTGCAAACCCTCCGGCGATAATAACGCGGAAACCATAATCAGCAAGTGCCCAAGGTGCATGTTCTCTTGAAGAACCACACCCAAAATTATCACCTGTAATTAATATACTTGCTCCTTTTCTGTCTTGTGCATTAAGCGGAAAATTAGGGTTTTCATGGCGGTTATTATCATAACGCCATTCATCGAATAAATACTTTCCAAATCCCGTCCTTTCAATTCTCTTTAAGTATTGCTTCGGTATAATTTGATCTGTATCAATGTTATCATTCATCAGTACTGCGGCAGTACCTTTATGAATACGAAATGGCTCCATCATAACTCTCCTTTCTAATATCAACAAAATGACCGTATAACGCAGCTGCTGCCGCCATTGCTGGGCTAACTAAATGTGTTCGTGCCCCTTTTCCTTGTCTTCCTTCAAAATTACGATTTGAAGTCGAAGCACAATGTTCTCCTTCAGGTACTTGATCTGGATTCATTCCAAGACACATTGAACATCCAGGTTCTCTCCATTCAAATCCAGCTTCTTCAAATATGTGATGTAGTCCTTTTTGCATCGCAGCTTCTCTTACTCTTTTTGATCCAGGCACAACGAGTGCTTGCACACCTTCTTTTACCTTTCTCCCTTTCACAACAGATGCAGCAATTTCTAAATCAGAAAGCCTGGAATTTGTACAAGATCCAATGAAAACATGCTGAACAGGAATGTCATATATACTTTGTCCAGGGCTTAATCCCATATAAGAAAATGCTCTTTCGTCATTTGCATCCTGCTTTTCTGGCAATTTTTCATCAATACGAACACCCATACTCGGGTTTGTTCCCCACGTAACGTACGGTGCTAAATCCGTCACATCTATCGAAATATGTAAATCATAAATTGCATCTGAATCTGTATAAAGTTCAGACCATTTCTGCTCGAATGTTTCAAAGTCTTTCGGTGCATATTGACGTCCTTTTACATAAGCAAATGTTTTTTCATCTGGTGCTATAATACCAGCCTTTGCTCCTCCTTCAATTGCCATATTACAAAGCGTCATTCTCTCTTCCATCTCCATGGCCTCAATCGTCTCTCCGTAAAATTCCATTACGTATCCAGTTCCAACTGCTACACCGTACTTTGAAAGGAAATACAAAATAATATCTTTTGCGTAAACACCTTTCTGTAATTTTCCTTTTAACTCAATGCCCATCGCTTTCGGTTTGCGTTGCCATAACGTTTGCGTTGCCAATACATGTTCCACTTCACTCGTACCAATGCCAAATGCTAGCGCGCCAAACGCACCGTGCGTTGCTGTATGACTATCACCACAAACAATTGTTTTTCCTGGTTGTGTAAGTCCAAGTTCTGGTCCGATAACATGAACAATCCCTTGCTCTTCATCCCCGATATCCGCTAAGGGCACCTGAAATTGTTTACAATTTTCCCGGAGTGTATCTAGTTGCTGCTTCGCAATGAGATCAGTAATATTCCAAACATCTTTTGTTGGAATATTGTGATCCATCGTCGCAAATGTTAAATCTGGTCTACGGACTGTTCGATTTGTAAGCCGCAAGCCTTCAAAGGCTTGCGGTGATGTTACTTCATGAACAAGATGAAGATCGATATATAATAAATCTAATCCGTTTTCGTTTGTCGTAACTACGTGTCTTTCCCAAAGTTTATCTAGCAGCCTTTTTCCCATTATCTCCCTCTCCCTACTAACGCTTGCTCTTCCATCTCTTGTATAACTGCCTTCGTAAATGAAGTTGTCGTTTCAGTTCCTCCGATATCTGCTGTACATTTTCCTAATTTAAGGACTGCTGAAATTGCTTCTTCAATTGCACACCCTTCTCTCGTTAATCCGAACGATTGCCCAAGCATCATTGCAACAGAGCGCATCATTGCAATTGGATTCGCCTTATTTTTTCCGGCAATATCCGGCGCTGATCCGTGAATAGGCTCGTATAATGAAGGCCCCTTTTCCGCGTGACTTGCTGATGGAAGCATTCCTAATGATCCAGCTAATACGGAAGCCTCGTCACTCAAAATATCCCCAAATAAATTTTCTGTTACAATTACATCAAACCGTCCTGGATTCCGAATTAACTCCATCGCAGCTGCATCTACTAAAATATGTTCTAGTTCAACGTCTGGATAACGAAGTGCTACTTCTTCCGTAACAGCTCTCCATAGTTTACTAGATTCTAAAACATTCGCCTTATCAATAGATGTTACTTTTTTCTTCCGCTTACTCGCTAATTGAAAGGCATAAGAAACGATCCGTTCAATTTCATGACGATGATACGTAAGTGTATCTGTTGCTACTTCGTCCGTTCGTTCTTTCGGATAAGAAAAATAAATTCCGCCTGTTAATTCACGAACGACAACGAAATCAATTTCATCAGCCTTTTTTAATGGCGATAAATGTGCCGTTGCGCTTTCTACCGTTACAGGGCGAACATTCGCAAATACACCAAGCCCTTTTCTTAGAGCTAATAATCCTTTCTCTGGTCTTTCTTTCGCGCTATCCCACCTTGGTCCACCAACTGCTCCTAGTAAAACCGCATCACTTGCTAAACAGGCGGCAAGCGTTCGTTGCGGTAATGGTTGCCCATTTAAATCGATAGCACTCCCGCCAAAATACTCATCTTGCAAATGAAAATGATGCCCATATAGCCTCTCTACCATATGCAATACTTCCTTCGCACTTTCCATAACTTCCGGGCCAACACCATCACCCGCTAAACAAACGATACGTTTCTCCAATTTCAACACTCCTTTTAACTGAATTTTCAGAACTTTAATTTGATAGGTGAGGAAAGCTTCTCTCACCTATCAAACACTTATTTCACAAGCTGGATAAAAGATTTCAATTTCCCTGCTGCATGGACATATGCTCTCGCCGAAGCTTCCAATACGTCTTGTGCGACACCAAAACCTGATACTTGATGCGTTCCTTCTTTTAATTCAACATGAACATGAGCCAGTGCGTCTTGACCTTGTGTAATAGATTGTATGCGATAATCTGCCAATTCACATTCTAAGCCTAAAATTCTTTGGATTGCATTATAAATCGCTTCAATACTACCTGAGCCAGTAGCTGCATCTTCGTATACATTTCCTTCTTCATCTTTTAATACAACTGTCGCGCATTGTGTACTATTTGATACGAAATGTACTTGCAGTTGCGTAATGGTATATTGCTGAGCAGCAAATGCTGCTTCACCAAGCATAAGTGCACGTAAATCTTCCTCCGTAATTTCCTTCTTACGATCAGCTAATTTTTTAAACGCTTCAAACACTGCATCTCGTTCTTCCTTTGTAAATTCATAGCCAAGCTCTTTCATTTTCTCTGTAAACGCGTGACGTCCAGAATGTTTTCCAAGTACAAATAGATTTTGAGATTCGCCTACTAGTTCTGGTTCAATAATCTCATACGTTGTCACTTCTTTTAATACACCATCTTGATGAATTCCTGATTCATGAGCGAATGCATTCGCTCCAACTATCGCTTTATTTTTCGGTACAACCATACCTGTTAATCTGCTTACTAATGTACTCGTCGCTTTAATCTCTTTTAGCGTCATAGAAGACTCCGCTTTATAGAGATCTTTTCTAATATGAAGAGCAACTGCGACCTCTTCTAGCGCCGCATTCCCTGCTCTTTCTCCAATTCCATTAATTGTTCCTTCTACTTGCAACGCTCCGCCTTCAACCGCAGCTAATGAATTTGCTACAGCCATCCCAAGATCATCGTGACAATGACAAGAGAAAATTGCTTTTTCATATGAAGGAACGGATTCTTGTAAGTATTTAAAAAGAGAATAATATTCTTTTGGATTTGTATATCCAACTGTATCTGGAATATTAATTACATTCGCTCCTGCACGAATCGCAACTTCTACTGCTTCAGCTAAAAATTCTTTTGCTGTTCTCGTTGCATCTTCTGCTGAAAATTGTACTGTCGGAAATAATGATTTCCCGAGTGTAACCGAGCGGTGAATACTATCTAATACATCTTCTTTTGACATACAAAGTTTATATTTCATATGAATATCACTTGTAGCTAAGAATACGTGTAGACGAGGAGATACTGCACCTTTCACCGCTTCATATGCTCTTCGAATATCACTTTCTTTCGCTCTAGCTAAGCTCATAACTGTAGCATTTTGAATGGTATTTGCGATGCGTTTTACCGATTGAAAATCCCCTTCGGAAGCTGCAGCAAAGCCAGCTTCCATGACATTAATACCTAGTCTCTCTAATTGCCTTGCAATTTGCAATTTCTCTTGTTCATTTAAATTCACTCCTGGTGATTGTTCGCCATCACGTAGCGTCGTATCCATGAACAAAATCTGCTTCATATTATTTGACCCCTGCCTTTACTCGCGGCTGTACGAAAGGCATCATTTCACGTAATTTTCGTCCAACTACTTCAATTTCATGTTTATTCTCTTTCTCATTTGTCGCATGGAAATTTGGTTTTCCTGCTTTATGCTCTGCAATCCAGCCTCTTGCAAATGTACCATCTTGAATTTCTGCTAGCACCGCACCCATCGCTTTCTTCGTATCTTCCGTTACAACACGTGGTCCTGATACGAAGTCGCCCCACTGCGCTGTATCTGAAACTGAATATCTCATATTTTCAAGTCCACCTTCATACATAAGGTCAACGATTAGTTTTAGTTCATGTAAACATTCAAAATATGCAAGTTCCGGTTGATAACCAGCATCAACTAACGTTTCAAATCCAGCTTTTACTAGCGCAGTTACTCCGCCACAAAGTACAGCTTGCTCTCCAAATAAATCTGTTTCTGTTTCTTCTTTAAATGTCGTTTCTAATACACCAGCTCTCGTCGCTCCAATTCCATCAGCATAAGAAAGTGCCTTTTCAGTCGCAACTCCTGTTGCATCTTGGTATACTGCAAATAATGCAGGAACAGCTCCGCCTTCAGTAAACGTACGGCGCACTAAATGACCTGGCCCTTTTGGTGCTACTAGAAATACATCTACATTAGCTGGCGGTTTCACTTGATCAAAGTGAACATTAAATCCGTGAGCAAAAACGAGAGAATTTCCTGCCTTTAAATTTGGCGCAATTTCCGCTTCATATACTTCTGGCTGCAGTTCATCCGGTAGTAGAATCATTACTACATCTGCTTTTTCCGCCGCTTCTGCTACTGTATATACAGAAAATCCATCTTCTTTCGCTTTATCCCAAGACTTCCCTTTTCTTAAACCTACTACTACATCAAATCCGTTATCACGTAAGTTTTGCGCATGTGCATGACCTTGTGAACCATATCCAATGATTGCTACTTTCTTTCCTTTTAATACATTTACCGTTACATCTTTCTCATAATAAACTTTTGTCATTTTCATTTCCCCCTATATTTAAATGATTATTGAATTAACATAACTTGCTTATCTTGTTTTTTCATACTACGTGTAAATGCTGTTACACCTGTTCTAGCAATTTCTTTCAAACCGTATGGACGAAGTAATTCAATTAACGCTTCTACTTTCTCCTGCGTACCTGTTACTTGCACAACTATGGAATCCTTCCCAACATCTATTACAGCGGCTCGAAACGGCTCAATTAAACTGTATAATTCTGCTCTTGCTACTGAAGTTGCGACTTTAATAAGTGCCAGTTCTCTTGCGATCATCGCTTCTTCTGTAATATCTGATACTTTCATAACATCAATTTGCTTATGAAGTTGTTTAATTAACTGCTCAACTTGCTGTTCATTTTCAACGTGTACCACAATCGTCATCCGCGATATGTCTGATGACTCTGTATGACCTACTGAAATACTTTCAATATTAAAATGTCTTCGTGTCATAACACCTGTAATTCGGTTTAACACACCACTTTGATTTCGAACTGTCGCTGTAACAATTCTCTTCACCTTTTTTCCACTCCCTCCATTTGATGAACACCTTTCCCCGGCGCAACCATCGGCATTACCTTTTCTGATTGAAGTACACGACAATCAATTACGACTGGTTCTTGTAATTCAATCGCATGCTGTATTTGCTTCTTTGCAAGAAGTGGATCCTCTATGCGAACTCCTTTTATGCCATACGCATTCGCAAGAGCGACGAAATCTGGTTGACACGACAATAAAGAGTACGAGTATCTTTGATTATAAAATTCATCTTGCCATTGTCTTACCATTCCTAAAGCTTCATTATTTAAGATAAATACTTTAACAGGCAACGAGTGTTCTTTTAACACACTTAATTCTTGCAAGGTCATTTGAAATCCAGCGTCACCGACAATTGCAATAACTAGTTCCTCAGGCTTTGCAATTTGCGCACCAATTGCTGCTGGAAATCCAAAGCCCATCGTTCCTAATCCTCCTGAAGTTACCCATTTATCTGGATTTTTGAGCGGATAATATTGTGCCGCCCACATTTGATGTTGCCCAACATCTGTTGTTACAATCGCTTCTCCTTTCGTAATTTCATATAACATATCAATTGCGTATTGAGGCTTAATACTTTCCGAATTTCGTTTATAAGAGAATGGATACTTTTCTTTTCTACTCTTTAGTAAAGAGATCCATTCATGATGATTTTCTTTCTTTCCATCTGGTTGAAGTAATACTTCCAAAGCTCGTTTAGCACTTGCAACAATAGGAATTTCAGTCGGCACATTTTTTCCGATTTCGGCTGGATCAATATCGATATGCGCAACAGTCGCCTTTTTAGCAAAATAAGCTAAATTCCCAGTAAGACGATCGTCGAATCTTGCACCTATATTAATAAGTAAGTCGCATTCATATAACGCCATATTGGCTGTGTAAGAACCGTGCATTCCTCCCATCCCTAGAAAAAGTTCATCATCTGGCGGAAACCCACCAAGACCAAGTAATGTATGCACAACAGGAATTTCATATTTACGAGCAAAACTTGTTAACTCTTTCGAAGCCTTCGCATGTAATACACCTGCTCCAGCTAAAATTAACGGCTTGTTTGCAGCCCTAATTGCTTGTAATAATTTGTTTGTTTGGAGTAAATTCGGTTCATAATTAGGGTTGTATCCTGGTAAATCCATTTGTACGTCATTACATCGTTCCCCTTGCTCTACTACCATATCTTTCGGAAGGTCAATAACGACTGGGCCTGGTCTTCCTGTTCTAGCAATATGAAATGCTTCTTTAATAATTCGAGGTAAATCCGAAGCCTTTCGCACTTGATAGTTATGTTTTGTCACTGGCATCGTAAGCCCCATAATATCCGCTTCTTGGAAAGCATCACTTCCAATTAACGTCGTTGCTACTTGCCCTGTAAATACAACAAGTGGTAATGAATCAATCATCGCATCTGCTAGACCCGTAATAACATTTGTAGCACCTGGCCCACTCGTTGCAATGACAACCCCTGGATTGCCAGTAATTCTGGCATATCCTTCCGCGGCGTGAATAGCTCCTTGCTCATGCCTTGTTAAAATATGCGGAATTTCACAGTCATAGAGTGCATCATAAAGAGGTAAAACAGCACCACCAGGATAACCGAAAATCACTTCTACTCCTTCCTTTTCTAATGCTTCTAACAATAGCTGTGCACCAGTTGCCAGTTTCTCTTCCGTTTTTGAAGACATTGTTCTTATAAGCCCCCTTTTTGAAAACTTTTATCAATAAAAAAAATCCTACGTCCACACTCCAGCTATGTGCTGAAGGGACGAAAGATTTCGCGGTACCACCCTTCTTCGCAAGATTACTCTTGCCTCAGTGACCCATAAATGAGTCTAGCTAATAACGGAGCTACCGTCTAAGCCTAGACAAATGCTTCAGCTTAGCACTCAAGGGCGATGTTCGTCGACGTGAACCATCGGTTTTCAGCAACCACCGACTCTCTGTGAGGCTTCACAATCAACTACTCCTCCCTCTCAACGCTTTCTTATGTTATAAAAAGTTGTTATCCAACTTTATTTTCTTCGTAAATCTTCTCTCCATCTTCTACAACTAACTTTCGGAATTCTTCTAATAAACGATTCGTATGTGGACCTGTTTGCCCTAAACCAATCGTTCTACCATCTACTGTCGTAACAGCAATTACTTCAGCAGCTGTTCCTGTTAAAAATACTTCATCAGCTACATATACATCATGTCTTGTAAATAACTCTTCTCTAACGTCATATCCAAGTTTTTCACCGATTTCTAAAATAGCGTTTCGTGTAATGCCTTCTAACGCTCCTGCAGAACTTGGTGGTGTAATTAATTTATTTCCTTTTACAATAAACACGTTATCTCCTGAGCCTTCAGCTACGTATCCTTGATCATTTAACATAAGTGCTTCTTGTACTCCAGCTAATTTCGCTTCAATACGAACTAATATATTGTTTAAGTAATTTAAAGATTTTACTTGAGGCGACAAAACATCTGGACGGTTTCGGCGCGTTGCAACTGTTACAACCGGAATCCCCTTTTCATAATATTCTTGCGGGAATAAAGATAGTTGTTCTGCAATTACTACTACATTCGGTTTCTTACAAGAATCAGGATCTAATCCAAGATTTCCTGCTCCTCTCGATACAACAAGGCGAATGTATCCATTAGATAATTTATTTTGTCGAATCGTCTCAACAACAATATTCGTTACTTCATCTAAAGAATATGGAATTTCTAACATGATGGATTTTGCTGATTCATATAACCGGACAAGATGCTCTCTCAAACGGAAAACATTACCGCTATATACTCTAATTCCTTCAAATACTCCATCGCCATATAAATAACCATGATCATATACTGAAACTTTTGCCTCGTCTTTTGGAACAAATTCTCCATTTAAGAAAATCCATTGCTCGTTCACTGGAAAGCGCCTCCTATGTTCTATGAATTTTTTATTGTTTCCTAGTTTACTCTCCTTTCTAAATAAATCAAGTGAATTTTTAGAAAATTTATAATTTTTAATCGTACGTACATCTTTAATTATATTGATTTAACAGCATTGTTAACGTTTACAAAAAGTCAAAAAATTTTTTTCGTCAATTTCCACTAAAAAAAATATTTGTTTAAAAGAAGGATTTTCATCAATTGATACGAATCTATTGTATTCAATAAACGGACGTCCGTTTTTATAAATTCGGGAATATATAACGACTTTTGCTGAAAAAGGGGGAAAATAATAAAAATAACGCTGTCTAAAAATAACATTCATATTTTTCGTTTCGTAATCATAATCCTATTTTTAAAAAACAATTTGTCAAAATGAAGGAGGAAATCAATATGGCGTGTGTACAAATTAAAGGAACGAGACAAGAGGTAGTAGAAATGCTTCAACTATTTGATCTAATGGATACGAAAGGTTTTTGTAAATTCGATAATTATGTAGAGGTAGAACCAAATAATAAAGAACAGAATAATTTTATTGCTTCAATTGACATTCATTCAAATACTTCTTCTGCCCAAGATACTTTAAACGATCAATTCGTAAGTCAAATGCTTACTGGTGTATATAACGACTAAATAAAGTGATACTTGAATCAAGCTATCCGTAAATAGCAGGATAAATATATGCTTCCTACCGTCTTTGCATAAATATATGCGATGTACTAGAGCATACTAGCAACTAGATGGTAGGAGGTGAGAATTATGGCTAGAATTGGCGTTGAAAACTCATTAACAGATGTTCAACAAGCTCTTCAGCAACAGGGACATGAAGTTGTTACCCTGGGCTCCGAACATGATGCACAAGGGTGCGATTGTTGTGTTGTAACTGGGCAAGATTCTAATATGATGGGTATTGCAGATGCATCGATTAAGGGATCGGTAATTGCAGCTCATGGTTTAACAACAGATGAAATTTGTCAGCAAGTTGAGAGCCGCACTTAAAAAAGAAAGAGGACTCCTTTTGAAAAGGAGTCCTCTTTTTTATATTCACCTAACGGGAAAGTAACATATACTGGATGAAAGCCCTACCTCTCTCTCATCATTACGGTTCCACTGACCGCTCCTTGATTCACTAGTATACATATAAAGCCTACAATAATAATTTATAGGGTTTGTTCACAAAAGTTGTTGGTAAGACTACCCGATCTTTCGCAAACTTTTCGTATTATATTTATAAGATTTATTTACTTTACACTAGCTGTAACCGAGACACGAATTAAAATTTTAACACCAATACAATAACTTGTCAACATTTTTTACAAATTAAAAACAGACAGTAACGGTTTGTCTGTTTTAGAATGGAGCTTTTTCTTTTATTACATATACAACAAAACCGCTTACTAACATACATAAGCCAACTACTAAGTTTTTGATATTAATCATAAATTCCTCTCCCTTATTCCACACATCATATATATTTACAGTTCAATTATTCCGATCATCCTAAAGCGCACTTTTTCTAATATATCATAATTCCTAAAAAATGCAAGTTCACTTTTGGCGACCATTTACAAATTTATCTACAGTGCTTGGTACAGTATTTAAAGCCTTTTCAATTAAATGTGTACTACTATTAAGGTGTAATACTTGCACACCGTTAGAACCAACTACTAAAAAAGCAACTGGGCTAATGGAAACCCCAGCCCCGCTTCCGCCTCCAAATGGATGACTTTGCTTGTTCTCTTTATGCTGCCCTTGTCCGTTATTATGTTTTTCGGAAATAAAATCACCTTTAAAGTCACTTCCGCCGGCACCAAAACCAAAAGCCACTTGAGATACTGTTAATACTACATTTCCATCAGCCGTCGAAACCGGACTTCCAACAATCGTATTTACATCTACCATCTCTTTTAAATTAGTCATTGCTGTTTTCATTAAATTTTCAATTGGATGTTCCATTATGTATTGCACCCTTTCCTCATTATTCTTTTTTATACTTTCCAAAATAGAGGAAGTCATACTAACTTTTCCTATTTCAAAAAACAATTCCACTCTTCTAAGTAGAATTATGCCTTGTACACGCTCGGATAAAGTAAAGCTTTAATCAATGAGGTTTTGTTCATCACCCATTAAGTATTAACCCTCACCAATCGGGCGTTTGCGGATCACAAATAGCGGGATAAAAAAGAAAAAGAGATGCATACTACTATTGAACCTTGTTATGAAAGGAGTCATGACTTTGACTGAGAAATTTGATGAGTATAAAAAAAGAGATAGAATAGATAGTGATTATAGTGACTATAAAGAAGAATATGCAGCTGAGGTTGCACCACAGCGCATTGATTATGATTACGATGAGAAGGATCATAAAGATGATGTAAGATCGTCCGCCGCTGGATCAACTGCTGGCTTTATCGCTCTTGCTTTATCTATCTTATCACTCTTCACTTTCCCAACATTATTTGGTCTTGTTTCTGTATTACTAGGGATTTACGCTTATAATCGCGGAGCTACTGTAACTGGTGGTATCGCTGCAATTGTCGGCGGAATTGCTGCACTCATTGCAATTTTATTCCGAGTAGCGCTTGTCGGATTATTGTTCTCCCTTTTTTAAAAAGAAAAAGGTATCTCACTTTATGCGGGATACCTTATCCTGTAAATACATCTTCCGATGGATATTTAATTTTTTGTTTTGCTGGTCGTGCTAAAGAAAAGACAAGTGTTAACGGTCCGATTAATCCGCAAAACATAACAAACATAATAATACATTTTCCAAACGCTGATAACTTTGCAGTAATTCCCATCGTTAACCCTACTGTACCAAACGCTGAAATTGTTTCAAATAGTAACTGAATAAAGCTGAAGTTTTCTGTAAGCATTAATACAAATACCGCTGCAAAAATGAGTATTTGACTGGCAACAGCAATAGCTAACGCTCTCGTTACTGTTGACATTTTAATTGTGCGCTGAAATAAAACGATTTCCTCTTTTTTTCTAAAGAAAGAAAGGACGGATGTAACTAAAATAACAAACGTTGTTAATTTAATCCCTCCACCTGTTGATACACTTCCTGCACCAATAAACATTAAAACCATCGTAAATAATATAGATGATTCTTCCATTCCCCCGTAGTCAACTGTATTAAATCCAGCAGTACGAGGAGTAATACCTTGGAAGAAAGAAGCCCATAACTTTTCATTTAAAGGTAAATTCCCTAACGTCTTCACATTATTATATTCCAATACAAAAATCACAATCATTGCTATAACATTTAACGCTACCGTTCCAACAATCATGATTTTAGAATGAAGTGATAATTTTCGAAAGCTACGACTATACCATATATCAATTAATACGGTAAAACCGAGACCACCTATTACGATTAAAGAGCAAATCCCAATATTAACAATAGGATCTCCTACATACCTTGTTAAATTATCCGGCCATAGAGCAAATCCAGCATTATTATAAGATGCAATAACGTGAAAAATACTATAGTATACACCTTTTCCAAAGCCAAACTCTGGAATAAAGCGAAACGATAAAAAGATGACTCCAATAAGCTCAATACAAATTGAAAATATAAAGACACGTTTTACTAATTTTACAAGACCACCTATATTTGTCTGATTAAATGCCTCTCCGATTAATAATCGATGGCGTAACCCGATTTTTTTACCTAATACCCAAACAATTAAAATGGCAATTGTCATAAGACCTAAACCACCTGTTTGAATTAAAAACATAATAACAATCTCGCCAAACATCGTAAACGTACTTGCAGTATCTACTACTCCTAATCCCGTTACAGTTGCTGCTGACGTTGCCGTAAAGAAAGCATCTACCCAACTAATATGTACTTTCGTTGCGAATGGTAACTTTAATAACAAACCGCCAACCACAATTAAGCAGAAAAAACCTAATGCTAATATTTGTGGTGGATTTAATCGTATAAAACGATTATACAGCCCTTGTCTTTTTGTTACTTCCATATTCACTAACTCCCTTTTCCCCTCATAACTAAAGGCTTATAAGAAACCTTACATAGCGGGATAAACCTTATATTCTTATAATATAGTTGAGCATAATCCTTTTTTTTAAAGATTTCAACTTTTATTTATACTCGAACTCCACTTCATTTTATGACAAGAAACTTTCTATTATATTTATTCTTACTCTACAACTCTCGCAACAATCATTTTATATGTATCATTTCTCAAATTCTCATACCTTTCACTCTATGTTCACACCAAGGTCACATCCAACTTTTATAGTATATGTATCGGAGTTGTTCCTCCCTAATTTATAAGACATTCCCCAGTGTCTTGAACAACTTCCATCCCTAATTAAATTGACATAAATTGTCCCCTTCCTTGACCATCTCTTATGTGATGGTCTTATTTTTTGTTTACTCTACCTCTTATTTAAAACTCCCTCTCTCTTTCACTCTATGTTCACACC
>NZ_JAKVPU010000001.1:1489363-1489784 GCF_022487605.1 Bacillus sp. ES1-5
TTATGTGATGGTCTTATTTTTTGTTTACTCTACCTCTTATTTAAAACTCCCTCTCTCTTTCACTCTATGTTCACACCCTAGTCACATCCAACTTTTATAGTGTATGTATCGAAGTTGTTCCTCCCTAATTTATAAGACATTCCCCAGTGTCTTGAACAACTTCCATCCCTAATTAAATTGACATAAATTGTCCCCTTCCTTGACCATCTCTTATGTGATGGTCTTATTTTTTGTTTACTCTACCTCTTATTTAAAACTCCCTCTCTCTTTCACTCTATGTTCACACCAAGGTCACATCCAACTTTTATAGTATATGTATCGAAGCTGTTCCTCCCTAATTTATAAGACATTCCCCAGTGTCTTTGAATGGCTTCCATCCCTAATTAAATTGACATAAATTGTCCCCTTCCCTAGACCATCT
>NZ_JAKVPU010000001.1:1489794-1778096 GCF_022487605.1 Bacillus sp. ES1-5
AGACATTCCCCAGTGTCTTTGAATGGCTTCCATCCCTAATTAAATTGACATAAATTGTCCCCTTCCCTAGACCATCTCTTATGTGATGGTCTTATTTTTTGTTTACTCTATCTTCTATTTAAAACTCCCTCTCTCTTTCACTCTATATTCACACCCTGGTCACATCTACCTTTTATAGTATATGTATCGAAGCTGTTCCTCCCTAATTTATAAGACATTCCCCAGTGTCTTTGAATGGCTTCCATCCCTAATTAAATTGACATAAATTGTCCCCTTCCCTAGACCATCTTATGTGATGGTCTACTTTGTTTTCTAACTAGATTCCCCAACTTTTTTGCTTACTTTAGCAAAATCAATCTATATTTAAATACATATTTTTATACAAAATATTCAGAAAATACTGTCAAAATAGGTGGTTTTTTTTGTACAATTAATGTAGAAAGTAATTTTACAAAAATAAAGGGGGGGTTTTATTGAAACAAACAAAAGCAATCTTAATCGCATTATTTCTCGGTTTAGTTGTCGGACTCACTTTAAATTTAGCTGCACCATCCATTTTTGAACCATTAAATCAATATGTGTTCAATCCACTTGGTCAATTGTTTATTCGCCTCATTAAAATGCTAGTTGTTCCTGTTGTATTCATTTCTATCGTGCTTGGTTCTGCTGGGCTTGGAAACCCGAAACAACTTGGAAGAATCGGCTTAAAATCAATTTCATTCTTTCTTGTAACTACAGCCGTTGCCATCTCTATTGCAGTTACATTTGCACTGATTATACAACCAGGATCTGGCGGTAACTTTAAAACCGAAGGGCTTAAATATGAAGGGGCAAAAACCGAAACATCTTTCGTCGATACATTGCTAAATATCGTACCAGATAACCCAGCAAAAGCGATGGCTGATGGAAACATGTTACAAATTATTGCCTTTGCCGTATTAATCGGACTCGGTATAGCTATTTTAGGAAAACGGGTTCAAGGTATCCATTCATTACTTGAACAGGGCAACGAATTAATGATGTATCTTGTTAATCTCGTTATGAAATTAGCTCCAATCGGAACATTTGGATTGCTCGCTTCATCCGTTGGTAAAATGGGTCTTGCAGGCGTCGCTGCGATGTTCAAGTATATGATTGTCGTTATGCTAGTACTTATTATTCACGGCGTCTTCGTGTATGGCGGATTATTAAAGGTATTAGCAAAAGAAAGCATTGTCCGTTTCTTTAAACATTTCGGACCGGTAATGGCAATTGGGTTTAGTACATCTAGCTCTAATGCATCTCTTCCATTTGCAATGAAAACAGCACAAGAAAAACTTGGTGTTCCAAAAGCGATAAGTTCTTTTGTACAACCACTGGGTGCAACGATTAATATGGATGGTACTGCCATTATGCAAGGTGTAGCAACTGTGTTTATCGCTCAAGTATACGGAGTTGAGCTTACTATGTCCCAATTAGCTGTCGTCGTATTAACTGCTGTACTAGCTAGTATCGGTACTGCTGGTGTACCAGGTGTTGGACTTGTAATGCTTACGATGGTTTTAAATCAAGTAAATCTACCGGTAGAAGGTATTGCCTTAATTATCGGTATTGACCGCATTCTAGATATGTCACGAACAGCTGTAAATATTTCCGGTGATGCAATTTGCGCAATGATCGTCGCAAAATCAGAAGAAAAATATAATACGGATCAATCTGCAGCATCTTAAATCAAAAAAGGAGTGAAATGATTCACTCCTTTTTTGATTTACTTCCTTTTTTCGAACGATATTCTTTTCCTTTGTTATCATTACCAGTCTCAAATTCCGCACTAAACTCTTGCTGAAATTGCCCTGATTTTGGTGAGCCTTGATTTCCGCTTCCTTTACTACCATTTCGATTTGTCATATTTCTGCCCCCTTCCTTTATTAATAGTATGTTACATATTTTCTTTTTTATAATCTTTTACATACGAAAGAAGACCTTCCTCACATAGGGAAGGTCTTCTCCTTTATTACGTAAGCGTTTTCTTACTTGTAATGAATTAAATAAGTTTTTTAGAAATTGATATCATTATATTCATTTCTTCTTCTGAAAGTGCGGAGAATCTTTCTTGTAAATATTTCTTTTTCTCCCCTTCCATTTTTGCAACCAAATCTTTCCCTTGCTCTGTAATCTCTAAATATACAACTCTGCGATCTGACGTAGAACGTGAACGGGTTACAAAGCCTTTATTAATTAATTTTTCTGTAACAGCTGTAATATGACTATTCGACACATTTAACTCATTAGCTACACGTGATACCATTTCTTTATTCGTACGGTTCAATATTCTAAGGACGATGAACTCATTCCACGGTATGTAACCACCAAATATTTTTCCAATATCATTACGCAACGTGCGAAACATAGCAAAAACATTTGTCGATAGTTCTTCCATTAATTGCTCTCGATTTTGAGACAATTTTGACAGCCCCTTTTATTTCATTTAGTTAAATAAAAACCTTATTAATAATTTTACATGAAATCTTACTTTTTGTCACCTTATTTTCCCATAATTCGTAGTTTTTTAATATACATTTCATGATACAATAAAATTAATTTTCCAGAAAAAGGAGATGGAATAGTGAGTGAAGAAGACAAATTTTCTAATCTCAATCTAAAAGATAAGACTTTGATTATTGGTTTTGTTATTCTGTTTCTCATTATAATTTTTGCATTTATATTCTTTGTATATGTAGGAATCTTTCATATTACAGGTATAGAGTATAGATCACGTACTGCTTTACTTCTATTTTTTTTATTAATCACTTTCTTAGACGGTATTACATTCTTTACCTTCGGTTTCCTCAAGGCGTTGCTATATCCAATGACAAAAAATATGCCAAGTTGGCTGGCTATTACTCTTTTTGCAATCATTGAAATTACGCTAGATTGGTTCGTCATTCATACTGCCGACGATTGGATAGAGAGTGTTCAACTGTCCAACATTGCTGAATTATGTATCGTACTATTCCTTTTCCTATTAAATAAATTATTAAGTGACAAGAAGGAGTAAGAATACAAGCTTTTCTATATAAAAATTGGTACAATGAAAACAAATCATACTAAAGAGGTGTTACTTATGAACTTACAACAATGGGCTGATAAAGGTATGTCCTTTGATACATATGTGAATGAAATGAAAGTAAATCAATACGAGCTACTGCACATTTACAATAACTTTTTAATTCCAAATGAATTACTTCCTGTATTAGAAGAACGCCAAAATGATGGCTGGCGTGTTATCGTATTAACAGCTGATTGGTGTGGTGACGCTCTTTTATGCGTACCTGTTATGAAACGAATTTCTGAAGTTGCAAATATTGATATGAGATTATTAATTCGCGATGAAAACTTAGAATTAATGGATCAATATTTAACAAATGGAACAGCACGTGCCATTCCAATTTTTATTTTCATTGATAAAGATGGAAATGAACAAGCCGTTTGGGGACCACGCGCTCCGAAAGTACAAGAGTTAGTAACTTCAATGCGCGCTACATTGCCTGAAGAAGAAGATCCAACATTCGAAGAGAAACAAAAAGAAATGTATGCTAATTTCCGTGCTACATTAGCTGATGATACTTCTCTTTGGGAACATGTAATGGAAAGCATGATGGAAAAAGTAGTAAAATAAAAAAACTGCCGAACTCGGCAGTTTTTTATTACATAATGAAGAAGAAATAGAATACCGCAGCTAAAATGAAACGGTAGTAAGCGAACGGTGTTAGTTTTACACGAGCTAATAATTTTAAGAATGAAACAATTGCAAGCATCGCAACAACGAATGCTGTAATAAATCCTGTTGCAAATAATGGGATATCAGCCGTACTTAATATATCCCAGCTTTTAATTAAATCTAAACCACTTGCAGCTACCATCATTGGTACTGCTAAAATAAATGTATATTCAGCCGCCGCTGTATGTGACACGCGAGCTAATAAACCACCACTTATTGTAGAACCAGAACGAGAAAATCCTGGCCAAAGCGCTAAACATTGGAACATTCCAATTGTAAAAGCTTGCTTATATGTGATTTCATCTAATGTTCTTGCTGTACTTGGTTTCGAAAACTTCTCAGCAACAATCATTAAAATACCACCGGCCACTAAACTGATGACAACTGGGCCTGGCCCAAATAAAACTTCTTTAATCGCACTATGGAACAATACGCCAAGTACGCCGGCAGGAATCATCCCGATAATAATATGTAATAAATTTAACGATGGTCCGTCTGTTACTTTCCCTATACCTACTAAAGACCATAGGCGCTTCCAAAATATAACAACAACTGCTAAAATCGATCCCAATTGAATAACAACTTCGAAAACTTTCGCTCTCTCGTCGTCAAATCCAAGTAAATGACCTGTTAAAATCATATGTCCTGTTGATGAAACTGGTAAAAACTCTGTTAAACCTTCAACAGCTCCCATGATTATTCCAATTAACCAATCAGCCACGAGTAGTGCCTCCTTAATAACGAATATGTAATTTTTCACACCTTATCATAATACCTTATCCCCTTTTAAAGTGCATCCTTTTTTTATTGATTGTACATGTTGTATGCGCGTATTTCTTTTCTATTTTTTGATTAAATTGTATGATAGTAAGAGTTTGTTTTTTTAGCGGAAAGGGGATTTTATGAAAGAAACTAATTCATTCTCACAAAAATTAAAGCAATTTGTATTACTATTTTTCCCGATTTTCGTAACGCAAATGTCATTATTTGCAATGAGTTTTTTCGATACGACAATGTCAGGGCACGCAAGTCCTATTGATTTAGCGGGTGTTGCTATCGGAACAAGTATATGGCTTCCCGTTAGTACCGGATTAACAGGAATTTTAATGGCTACCACTCCAATTATTGCACAGCTCATTGGATCCAAGAAAAAAGAGGATGTTCCCCAAGTTGTCATACAGGCAGTATATTTAGCAATTTGTGCTAGTTTCGTGGTCATCCTTATCGGTTTCTTCGCTGTTTCACCTATTTTAAACGGCATGCGCCTGGAAGAACCTGTGGAACGTATTGCGGCACAATTTTTAAGTATTATTGCAATTGGAATTATCCCTTTATTTACTTACACTGTTTTACGCGGGTTTATTGATGCATTAGGAAAAACTCGCACAACGATGATCATTACATTACTATCATTACCAATTAACGTAGTATTAAATTATGTATTAATTTTTGGTCATTTCGGTTTTCCAAAACTCGGTGGTGTTGGAGCGGCAATTGCTTCTGCGGCAACCTATTGGTGCATTTTAATTATTACCGTTATTATTATTCGTACGAAAGAACCTTTCGCATCTTTCCATATCTTTAAACAATTATATCGTCCTTCTCTTTCGAGTTGGACTGAATTCTTAAAACTTGGCGTCCCTATCGGATTTGCTATCTTTTTTGAAACGAGTATTTTTGCTGCAGTGACACTTATGATGAGTAATTTTAGTACGACAACAATCGCAGCTCATCAAGCAGCTATGAACTTCGCTTCCTTGTTATATATGACTCCTTTAAGTTTAGCAATGGCAATGACCATCGCTGTTGGATTCGAAGTTGGAGCAAAGCGATACAATAACGCAAAACAATATGGATTTATCGGGATTGGCTTAGCACTTGCATTTGCCCTATTATATTCAATTCTTCTCTACTTCTTTGATGATGAAATTGCTTCTATTTATACGACAGATATACAAGTTCATCATTTAGCAAAAGAATTTCTTATATTTGCGATTTTATTTCAAATTTCAGATGCAATTGCAACTCCTGTACAAGGGGCACTACGTGGTTATAAAGACGTAAATGTTTCCTTAATTATGACATTAATCGCTTATTGGGTAATAGGTCTCCCTCTCGGTTACATATTAGCAACTTACACTGACTGGGCAGCAAAAGGATATTGGATCGGTCTTATTATCGGTCTAGCATTTGGCGCCACCTTCCTTCTTGTCCGTCTCTTTCAAGTTCAAAAAAAATATACAACAGAAAACCGCCGCTCACGATAGAGGGGCGGTTTTCTTTATGCATATTTTTTCTTTGAACGTATAACATAATGAAAAAGAAAGGTGGATACATATGGACGAAAAAGAAAAAAAGCAATCATTCGATGAAGAATTCGCCCCTGAAATTTCACCTGGATATCGACAAGATGTACATAAGCCACCTAAAAATAAAAACACCTCGTTTTTAATGGGCATTACCATTTTTGCCGCTGTGTTACTCGTACTCATCATTTTCGTTTATTTTTGATGGAAGGTGGTCTATTATATGAAGAAACAAAATTCCAATCGTTCAAAAAGAACTGTGAAAACAGAAAAAGGGTATGCAGGTGATTCTGTTCTTACTCAAAAACAAGTCGAGCAAGGAAATTTATATATTGCTCAAAAAGAACTTGGTCAACAAAATGAAAACCTTTAAAATCCCTCAAAGAACTGGGGGATTTTTTTATCCGCTATTTGTAGCACTCATTCATGTTTCACTTTATTGTACATACTGTTTTTGTTCTAACACCTTAAATATATTATTAACCTTTACAATTTTTATTTCATAATTCAATTTCATTTCGCTTCTCTTACCATTTTCAGTACCCGCAACGTACGCTGCAGTTTGATAACGAAAACTTTCATCCGTCACTTCACGTATGTCCTCGTTTGTAAATCTATACTCTAAATCCCGAAACCGATTTGGATAATAATTTCCTATTAATTGTTCATACCCTCTATTTACAAATAGTTCTTCACCTTTTCGTTTCATATCTTCTTTATTATTAAGCTCAAACACTGATAATTGCTCTGTCACAAAATGTTCTCCTACCTTTTTCATTTCATTATGAGTTAAAGTTTCTATACTTTTGTTCTTTAATTCATTATTTAATCCGTACTGATCAATCGGTTTAAAGCTAGCAAAAACCTCTTCTTTATATGACCAAAACAATCCAAAAGCGATACATAGAGAAATGAGGAATAGTCTTTTCTTCGTAATACTCCCGACCTTCTTCATAATGATAGTTATATTTTAACATATAGAAAGAAAATTCTGATATCATAAAGTAGAATAACTTAACTTAGAAATGAGGAACAATTATGGACTCTTACAAACAGTATATAAAAGAAGCTTTGCCTAATCTTTCTATACATTCATATAAACAAAATGAAGAAGGATGGGATAATGTAGCAGTTATAGTAAATGATGAGCTACTGTTTCGTTTCCCGCGAAAACAGGAATATGCAATGCGAATTCCTTTAGAAAAAGAACTGTGCATAATTCTCTCTCATTTGCTACAAGAAATCGAGGTTCCAAAGTATCACCTATTATATAAAAATGATGCTGATACTTTTCCACTTTGTAGTTACTATACTCTCATTCATGGTGAACCGTTTAAAAAAGAAATAGTTACCAAGCTAGAGAAAAAAGAACTTGGAGTAATTATTACACAATTAGCGACTTTCCTTGCGGCTCTACATAGTATTCCTTTAAAGCTTGTGAAGGCATTAGAATTCCCTACAGAAAAAACACTTACCTACTGGAAAGAGCTACAAACAAAATTAACTCAATATCTTACCAATAGTCTTACTTCATACCAGAAATCAGCGTTAAATTGTTTATTCGAGAATTTCTTTACATGTATCGATACATCCACTTTTCAAAATACCATTATTCACGCTGACTTTACACATCATCACATTTTATTTGATCACCAAAATAAAACCATTTCAGGTATTATCGATTTTGGTGATGCTCAAATTGGAGATCCCGCCTTTGATTTTGCTGGGCTATATTATGATTTCGGACATGAATTTACTACATCAGTATATGAACAATACAGTACGCTTATTTCACACCATGATCCATTACTCATTCACCGCATCACGACCTTTTATCAATACAGTCCTTTACTACATAATATGATTTATAACTTTGAAACAAAGAATGAACTTAAATTCCTAGAAGGTACTGAACAACTGAAAGTAATACTACAGGGATGACATTACATTCTCTCCCGATATTCTCTCTCCTCATACATCATTAACTTTTTATCCATTTCAACAATGACTTGATACAGTTGAAATGCTTGTAAAATTTGCAGTTGAATTCCAAAAGGAGCATTCTGTTCTTTTAACCATTGAAATACTTTCGTTTCATCTTCCATTGATTATTCCTCCCTTTATTAAAATTTGCTACAAATATACGGTAAATGATGAAAAGCTTTTCATGTCAATAACAAAAAAGGATGCAAAATTGCATTCTTTAATGTACGATATTTTTCTTCTGCTTCGCTTCTTTCTTTACTTCTTCCCCTTGGCATTCCCTGCGAAACGCACAACTCATACACTCAGAACGAAAATGACGCTCTGTATAATGCTCAGGTTGTTGTAACATTTCTTTCATTCTAGACAAATCAGCCATTCCAGTTATAATATCTTCCTGTTTCGGAATGTACTCATACTTAGTTCCTTCTATTAAATTAATAACTTCAATTTTTCCGGGAAGAATTCCAAAAGCTTTATAACTGAATACTGTCATTAACTTTTGACAAAGAGCAAGCATTTCCTCATCCGCATCGACAACATACTTTTTAATTACAAACGACTCAGTACTCCACTCACCAACTTCTAATGTCAATGACATGTGGACACCTAACTCTTCCATATATGTTTGAAATTTTTCATATAAAAATAACGGCGGTGTCTGACTATCATCTCTTTCAACAAACTGTAATAAGTGATCCGTTAACTTCGCTAACACAATATAATACTCCGTCTTTGAAGCAAACATATTAATCCTTACTTTTTTCCAATACTTTTCTATTAATATTAAAAGTACGATTTTCGTTTGTTGGCCCGCAGGTAGTGTGTAATATTCATTAATAATTCGATTCACAATCATTTGTGCGATTTGTTGCCATTCAAATGAAGAAGGTTCTCTTCTTTTTATATGACGGAAATAAAATTTATGCGGACAACGCATAAAATCATACAAATGATAATCTGTCATCGTTTTGATTGCGATTTTCTCATGCACTTGCTCTTCATCTCCCTTCTGCCATTAAGAAAGGTGTTTTACAAATTCAGCTCCAAACTGTAAACATTTTTCTACATCTTCATCTTCTGGCGTTAATTCTACTTTTAGTCCTTCTAACACAATTGCAGCTCCGCGCTCTTGTAGCTTTTCTATTAAAATGTCAACCGCCACGCCGTATTTCGGATAAGCCGAATCACATGATCCGAATACTGCTGCTTTTTTCCCGGTTAAATCAATAGAATCCATTGCATCATAAAAATCTAAGAAATCATCAGGAAGGTCACCATCTCCCCAAGTGTAAGCACCTAAAATAATTCCATCATACTGTTCTAGTATAGAAGCTTCTGGTGAATCCATAATATCGATAACTTCAATTTCATTTTCTGTTTCACGAATTGTACCTGCAATATGATCAGCCATTTCCTCTGTATTTCCACTCATACTTGCAAAAATCATTACTAACTTACTCAACTGAATCTCTCCTTTTACCTTGTATCTCTTTTTCTGTTGGAAGCGGACTCTTCTCATCTACATATTCAGAACGAATTACATTTCGTTGCCATTCCATATGCTGATCAACATCTTTATTTTTATCTTTTAATCCCCTCCGCAGAAGGTGAAATTTTTTTCTCATTAACATGTCTCATCCATCCTATTGATAATAATTATCAATTTCAACTACCCTTAGATTAATTGACAGTGATTATCAATGTCAATAACTATTTTTAAAAAAATGATTAAAATGTACAAGCTTGTCCGTTAGCTATTCATATACTATAAATGAGCATAGTTCTTTCTCAGCCCTCTCTGACGGAAAGAAATAAAAGCAACTGCGATAGAGCGCAGTTGCCTTTTTTTATACTTTTCTATGATTTTAGTAGTCTTATCGCTGTCTCTAAAAATAATTCCACTCCATAAATTAAAGCTGATTCATCTACATCAAATTTCGGATGATGATGCGGATAACAAGTATCTACCTTTTCATTCCCCGTCCCCAATTTAATGAAACAACCCGGTGCCTTTCTTAAATATGCTGAAAAATCTTCTCCTCCCATAGAAGGTTCAAGCTTTACAACACGCTCATTCCCAAACAAATGTAGTGCACTTTCTTCTACTACTTTCGTAATATATTCATTATTAATAACCGGATCATATCCGTATCGATACGTATATGTATACTTTCCTCCATGTGCCTTTGTAATTCCGTTCACGATTTGCTCAATTTTCTCTTCTGCTTCTATTCTTAACGCTTGATTAAAAGAACGCACAGTTCCCATTAAAGTTGCTGCATTAGGAATAATATTATCAGCCATTCCCCCATGAAACTGCGTAACTGAAACGACCCTTTGCATAAAAGCACTTGTATTTCTTGATACGATATGTTGTAAATTTGTAATAATCTGCGCTCCGATAGCAATAGGATCTATCGTTTCTTCTGGCCTCGCCGCATGCCCTCCTTTCCCTTGAATTTCAACTGTAAATACGTCCGGTGCCGCCATCATCGGTCCATACGCAATTCCGATTTTCCCGCTCTCCAATCCAGACATAACATGTAAACCTATTACATAATCAACACCATCCATCACGCCTGCCTCAACCATTTCTTGTCCCCCGCCAGGATACACCTCTTCTGCGTGCTGAAAGAAGAGACGAATCTCACCTACGAAATCTTCCTTTATATTTGATAGCACCTCTGCTGTGCTTAACAAAATAGCTGCGTGAGCATCATGCCCACATGCATGCATCATTCCTTTATTCACAGACGTATAAGATTTCCTTGTCTCCTCTTGAATTGGTAAAGCATCTATATCAGCTCGAATCGCAACTACTTTCCCTTGTCCCGTCCCTCTTTTAATTGCTAGTACACTATACTTCGTCGGTCTCGTTACTTCAAAAGAAGAAAATGAGCATAATGTATCATATATAAATTGTGAAGTTTCTTTTTCATGAAATGATAATTCCGGATATTTATGAAAATGCTGTCTCCATTTAATAATGTTTTCTTCTGAAATAAGATCCTTCCACATCCTCTTCATCAGAAATTCCTCCTCTTATGAAACTTTAACAATTCATACATTAACTATGAAAAACTCAAACGAATATTACATTTCTATACATTCTCCCAGACCACTTTTATACATTCACACAATCCACTTCCTATTTACATGTCAAACCCATTACAAATTCATGCTGAATGTAATATAATTGCTAAGTTAGGGATTTTCTTTTTTAGTATTTAGTGCTAATATCAGAAAAGAGCCTTTTGACTTATTTTTACCTAAAATGTGGAATTTTGTTTTTTTCACAATAATGTAGGACATGATACCTACAAAGAGCTATCATTTCATTAAGAGAGGGAAAGACATGGAAAGATTAAAAGAGATATGGTCTCGACCACTCACACAATGGGTTGCAAAGACGGTTTATTACCTTGCAATTTTATTTGCATTACTTTGGTTGTATGGATTCCATGATACAAACACAAGTACATTTATTTACAACGAATTTTAGGGTGGGAACGTTATGAAGTTATTAGAACAAATTGAAAAGTGGGCTATTGAAACGCCTGATCAAACTGCTTTTGTTTGGCGAGATGCGAAAATTACGTACAAACAATTAAAGGAAGATTCTGATGCGTTAGCACATTGGATTTCTTCTGCGTATCCAGATGATCGTTCACCAATTATGGTGTATGGCCATATGCAACCTGAAATGATTATTAACTTTTTAGGATGTGTAAAAGCTGGACACGCTTATATTCCTGTAGATTTATCTATCCCAGCTGATCGTGTACAACGTATCGCTGAAAATTCTGGTGCGAAACTACTTTTATCAGGAACTGAAGTAACTGTAACTGATTTACCAGTTCGCATTGTAAGTGAAGACAACTTAAAAGATATTTTCTTTACTCATAAAGGGAACACTCCAAATCCTGAACATGCGGTAAAAGGTGATGAGAACTTCTACATTATTTACACATCAGGAAGCACAGGTAATCCGAAAGGGGTTCAGATTACTTATAACTGCCTTGTAAGCTTTACAAAATGGGCTGTAGAAGATTTCAACTTACAAACAGGACAAGTATTCTTAAACCAAGCACCTTTCTCATTCGATTTATCTGTCATGGATATTTACCCATCCTTAGTAACAGGTGGTACACTTTGGGCAATCGATAAAGATATGATTGCACGTCCAAAAGACTTGTTTGCTTCTTTAGAGCAATCGGATATACAAGTATGGACTTCAACACCATCTTTCGCAGAGATGTGTTTAATGGAAGCATCTTTCTCTGAGAGTATGCTACCGAACATGAAAACATTCTTATTCTGCGGTGAAGTGTTACCAAATGAAGTAGCTAGAAAATTAATTGAGCGTTTCCCGAAAGCGACAATTATGAATACGTACGGTCCAACAGAAGCTACTGTCGCTGTAACAGGTATTCACGTTACAGAAGAAGTGCTTGATCAATACAAATCACTTCCAGTTGGCTACTGTAAATCAGACTGCCGCCTTCTTATTATGAAAGAAGATGGCACCATTGCACCTGATGGTGAAAAAGGTGAAATCGTAATTGTCGGTCCAAGCGTAAGCGTTGGATATTTAGGAAGCCCTGAATTAACAGAAAAAGCATTTACTATGATTGACGGTGAGCGCGCCTATAAAACGGGCGATGCTGGCTATGTTGAAAATGGTCTTCTATTCTATAATGGTCGTCTTGATTTCCAAATTAAGCTGCATGGTTATCGAATGGAATTAGAAGAAATTGAGCATCATCTTCGTGCGTGTTCTTACGTAGAAGGAGCAGTTATCGTTCCAATTAAAAAAGGTGAGAAATACGATTATTTATTAGCGGTTGTTGTTCCTGGCGAACATTCATTTGAAAAAGAATTCAAATTAACATCTGCAATCAAAAAAGAACTCAATGAGCGATTACCAAACTACATGATTCCACGTAAATTCATGTATCAATCTTCTATTCCAATGACACCAAATGGAAAGGTAGATCGCAAAAAATTATTGAGTGAGGTTACAGCATGACCGCATATGGATCATTTTATTTTTTCGCTATAGTGGGCATTTTATTAATACCTACTATCATAGCTGGATTAAAAGGTAAAATGTTGCGTAAATATAATGCCGTTTTAACATTAGTCATGATTGCTATTATCTTCTCGGATAAACCGAAGCAAGCGATTATGTTAGCCGCATTTATTATTTGGCAATATGCCCTAATTAAAGGCTATTTAATTTTAAGAAAACAAAATAATAGTACATTCATGTTTTGTATAGCTGTTATTTTATCGATTTTGCCACTTATTTTGGCAAAAATCGCACCATTTGTGCCTGAATTACATTTTATTGTTTTCGCAGGTATGTCTTACGTAACATTTAGAGCAGTACAAATGGTCTTTGAAGTTCGTGATAATTTAATTAAAGAACTTTCCTTCTTTAATTTCTGGGAATTCGTTTTATTCTTCCCTGCGATTTCAAGTGGACCTATCGATCGTTACCGTAGATTCCAAAAAGATATCCAAAAGCCACCTAGCGCTGAGGAATATCAAAAGTTACTATATACAGGGCTTAACCGTATTTTCCAAGGTTTTCTGTATAAATTTATAATTGCGCACTTGATAACAACATATCTTGTAAAGGCAGTATTCGCCAATCAAGATACACTTTTATCTAATACGATTTTTATGTACGCTACTAGCATGCAATTATTCTTTGACTTTGCAGGTTATAGTGCGTTCGTAATTGGTATCAGTTACATGATGGGAATTAAAACGCCAGAAAACTTTAATAAGCCATTCCTTAGTCGTAATATTAAAGACTTCTGGAACCGCTGGCACATGAGTTTATCATTCTGGTTCCGTGATTTTATTTACATGCGTTTCGTCTTTTTTGCAACGAAGAAAAAGTTAATTAAAAACCGCTACACAATTTCGTATATCGGTGCATTTTTAAACTTTTTCATCATGGGAATTTGGCACATCCAAGGAAGTGCTGTTGCGCAATATGTTATTTATGGTCTCTATCATGCCGCACTGTTTATTTTATTCGATATTTTCGAACGCAAAAACAAAAAGCATAAGTTTTGGCCAAACAATAAATTTACACACGTCCTTGCGATTGTAATTACGTTCCACGTTGTATGTTTCGGTTTCCTAATTTTCTCTGGACACCTTAACAGATACTTTTAATGCACCCTTCTTATATTAGTAAGAAGTTGCACATATAATATATTTCGGATATAAAGGAGATTTTAAAAATGGCAGAATTTAAAGAGCAAGTATTAGATATTTTAGAAGAAGTATGTGAAAACGATATTGTGAAAGAAAACTTAGATGTTCAATTATTTGAAGAAGGTATTCTTGATTCTTTCGCTGTAGTATCTTTATTAGTTGAATTCCAAGAGCGTTTAGATATTGAAGTTTCTATTTCTGATTTTGACCGTGACGAGTGGGCTACACCAAACATGGTTATTAAGAAGTTGGAAGAAATCCGATGAACAAAGCAAAATTTGGTCCGATGCTTTTAGCATTGGCCCTTTTTGCTGTATTCTTACTTATTCCAACGCGCTTCCTACTTCCACTTTTAAGTGATGAAAAAGTAGAACAAGCTGCCACTTCTTTAAAAGAAGAAAAGATTCAAAGTATGATATTACAGCAAAAGATGTTAGCAGACCCGAAATACCTTCCGATGTACGGTTCATCGGAATTCGCACGTATGGATGCTTTCCATCCATCAAATTATTTCAAAGTAAAGCCTGAAGGGTTCACACCATTCCTTCTTGGACGCGGAGGAACACAAGACCTTGTACATGTGTTAAACTTTGCATCTACAATGGATCAATTGAAAGATAAGAAAATGGTATTTGTTCTTTCTCCTCAATGGTTTGTACCACAAGGTATTGATGAAACACACTTTGCACCTAACTTTTCAAAACAACAAGGCTATCACTTACTTTTCAATGATGACTTAAAGCCTGAAATGAAAAAGCAAATTGCAAAACGTTTATTAAACTTTGAGATCGTTAAGAAAGAAACTTTACTAAAAATTTCGCTTGAAGGTATCGTTTATGATGATACAAAGCATAAAGTAAAAGCACTTGCTGCTAAACCTTTCGCTTATATTTATCGTAACATTTTAGATCGTAAAGATTTATTTACAGCAATGTTTGATATTAAACCGCATAAAGAAAAACTTGACCCTTCATTAAAACAAATGAATTGGGAAGAAGCTCGTAAACATGCAGATCAAACTGGTGCAGTAGAATCAGGATCTAACGAATATGGTATCGAAGATGATTACTTCAATAGCAAAATTAAGAAGAAGTTAAAGCAACGTGAAGGCTACTTAAAAAATGATGCTTATGATCAATCGCCAGAATATGAAGATTTACAAATTGTTCTTGATTTATTAAAACAATCTGGTGCAAAACCACTCTTCATTTCTGTTCCTGTAAAAGGTCCTTGGTACGATTACGCTGGCTTCCCGAAAGAACGTCGCGAATTGTACTACAAGAAAGTTCATGAGCAAATTGAGAAAGCTGGCTATCCAATTGCCGACTTCTCAAATCATGAGTATGATAAATACTTCTTAAAAGATCATATGCACTTAGGTTGGAAAGGCTGGGTTTATATCGATGAGGCCATCCAACAATTTTATAAAGCAAACTAATGAAAAGACCACTTGAATTATTCAAGTGGTCTTTTTCTATATATATTTTGTAATTGTTCGATTACGTTCTCTGCTTCTTTCATAACTCGCTCCACTACATGCTGAGCTGATTCTATTCGTGCTAATGATGACGCTTGCCCTGCCCAAAGCGACATGTATTCTCCTTTATTTTGTTTTGCTGCTTCTTGGCGTATTTTAGAGGTTAATACATTTTGCACTGGATACATCGGAAGCCCTTCTTCTTTCCCTTCATGTCTCTCTATAAATTCATTACGAATACCCCGCGCATATTTCCCGGAAAACGCACGGGTCACAGTTGTACTCGTATCTGTACTACGTAACACTGCTTCTTTATACACATCATGCGTAATACTTTCTTTACTCGTTAAAAAGGCTGATCCCATTTGAACAGCTTCTGTCCCCAGTGTAAATGCCGCAACAAGCCCTTGTCCGTTCATTACACCACCTGCTGCTACAATTGGGATATGCGGGACTGCCGCTACTAACTGCGGAATTAATGCAAACGTCCCAATCATAGCGTCCTGTTCTTTCCCAATAAACGTTCCTCTATGCCCTCCTGCCTCACTACCTTGACCAACAATAATGTCTACTCCTAATTCAGCAAGTACCCTCGCCTCTCTCACATGAGTAGCTGTTCCGATGACTTTTATTCCTCTTCTTTTTAAGTCATCTATTTCTTCTTTTTCTAACGTTTGAAATGCAAAGCTAACGACTGGTACGTTTTCTTCTATTAACACTTGTAATTGTTCTTTATAGCTTTTGGGGAGTTTTATCGCCTCTTCTTCCCCTATACCGAATTCTCTATTCATTCCGCTAAGTAATACCTTTGCCAAGTTTACTTTCTCTTCTTCTATCTGTATCTCTTTCGTTAACAGTAAATTAACACCGAAAGGCTTATCTGTTCGTTCCCTTATTTTATAAATCGCTTCACGAATTTGCTCAGGGCTCATATAACCTGCTCCAAGCGTTCCTAGTGCTCCGCTATTACTTACAGCTGCAACAAGCTCAGGCGTCGTAATCGCACCTGCCATACCTGCTTGAATGATGGGATACTTAATTTGTAATAGATCTGTTACGCGACTTGTAAACATCATTTCTCCTCCTATTCCCCTTATATCTTCTTTATTTGACAAACTTTCCCCTCCTTTTACAAGGGTTGAACTTCATAGGAAGCGAATATATTGAAAGGGAAGGAGGCTAAAAACAATGATATATCCAAATGCGTTACAACAAGGTGATACAGTAATGGTTATTGCACCGTCCGGCCCACCAACAATTGAAAATGTATTAAAAGGGGTAACCCTATTACAAGAAATGGGTTTATCTGTAATAATCGGGAAGAGTGTTTATGAGAAATATGGATATTTAGCTGGAAGTGATCAAGTTCGTCTCGATGATATACATGAAGCATTTACAAATAATGAAGTAAAGGCCATTTTCTGTGCACGAGGTGGTTACGGAAGTGCTCGTCTCCTCCCTCACATTCAATATGAAATCATTCAGCAGAATCCAAAAATCTTTTGGGGATATAGCGATATTACAGCTTTACATACTGCCTTTTCACGTTATGCAAAGCTTGTTACTTTTCATGGTCCAATGGTTGAAGAATTAGGTAAAGGTGTAGATTCTCTTTCTTTATCTTCTTTCAATCAACTATTCCATCCGTATTCAACCATCTTATCTGCTTCAGAATGTATCGTACCTACCTCTCCATGTACAGTTACAGGCACATTGGCGGGAGGGAATTTAACTGTATTAACGAGTATAATTGGCTCACCCTATGAGATAAATACGGCTAATAAACTTTTGTTGCTTGAAGACATTGGGGAAGAACCGTATCGCATTGACCGTATGTTAAATCAGCTACTTTTATCTGGAAAGTTTAATGAATGTAGCGGTGTTATTTTTACAAGTTGTCACGACTGCACTCCTTCTAAACCATCTCAATCATTGCAAACAATACTATATGAATATTTCGCACCATATCATATACCTGTCCTATTCGGTTTACCGATTGGACATATAAGCCCAAACATCGGGATTCCTCTTGGAGCTACAGCGACAATAAATACAAATAATAAAACACTCTCTATTTCTTCTGGCGTAGCCAATCCGTATTCAAATTAAAAAGGAAAAGCGATTCCGCTTTTCCTTTTATTTATAATAATTAAAAATTCGTCCAGATGCGATATCTGCAACTTCTTCTGGAGTAAATGTTTTACTTATATCAGTACCAACATTTAATACTGCTGTAGCATCTTTCTCAATGCTACCAAATAATTCTTTTCCACGTATCGTAATAAGGGGCGTTCCTTCTGGCAACACGTCTTTTACAAATTCCATTTGTGTAAAGAACGGAACGATCCATCTACCCTCTCCTTGGAAATGACGCAAACGAAGTATTCCTTCTGTTGCACCGTCCTCTGCTTCTAGTGAACCAGCAACATAAAACTCAGTAGATAAGAGCAATTCATAAAATTCCTTTTGCTTCTGTTTATCGTCCCCTGCTACAACAAGTACTTCTTCTATTCTCTTTACCGGAATTTGCTCCATATGATGCCACCCCTATTTCAAAATGATTGTACTTAGATTATACGAAATATTCTTATTTTTTTCTACATAATTCGCAATTATTTTCTTAAAATAATTTTAATACTTCTTTTGTCGTTACAATCGTAGCAAACTCTTCATGTAAATTTACAAGTGTCATATTGTGAATATCCTCTGCATTATACTCTTTACCATCTAGACCTTTACGGTTAAAAGTAGCCGTTGCATCACTCACTAAAGACGTTGTAAATCCTAAATTTCCTGCCATTCGTGTCGTAGTCTCCACACAATGATTTGTCGTTAATCCTACAACCACTACTGCATTACATTTGTTCTCTCTTAATTGCTCTTCTAAATTTGTCCCAATGAACGCGCTGTTAACAGATTTCTGAATAATCACTTCACCTGGTAATGGCCTCAGCTCTTCTTTAAAGTTCACCGTTTCCGCTCCTTCATAAAACATCGATTGAGCATTTTCTTTATTTACATGTTGAATATGAAAAACTGGTCGTTTCCTTTTTCTCCATTCTGCTAATAACATTCTCATGTTTTCTTCAGCAAAAAGATTATTTCTCTCGCCCCAGTATGGTAACTGAAACGCCTTTTGTACATCAATTATGATAAGTGCTATTTGATTAGTCATCATTTTCTCCTTCATTCGGCTGTAATTGAAACAGAAAACCAAGTTGTTGTGACGCAGTAATAAAACAAATATAAGCGCAAAGCTCTACAATTTCTTTTTCCGTCCAATATTGTTTCAATGCATGAAACATATTATCATCTATTGCCTTTTTATCATGAACAAATGTATGTGCAAAAGTAACTGCTACACTCATTTCTTCTACCTTTTGCATATCATCAGGTCTTCCCTTTGCCATACAGTACGGACATTCATTCCCGTACGCTAATGTTCTTCTTACTTGCTCCTTTAGCTCTGCCGACAGAGTTCCTTTACTATACAGTGTATTCTCTACCATACTCCATGAATGTAATAGATCTGGATTATGCCCTAATAACTTTTGAAACTTTGTAACTCCTACATTTGATAATGAAATTCTCTCCATCATTTCCCCTCCTATTTCCTTCCGTTTTATTGTAAAATAAATAAAGTTCACTTTACATTTCATATGAATCTTAATTTATATTTTTACTTTACAAAAATTATTATTTTACTGGAGGTATATTTACAAATGCAACTAGACCGTGTCGATCGAAAGATTTTAAATGAATTATATAATGATAGTCGCCTTTCCATGCGTGAATTGGCGAAACGAGTAAACTTATCTGCTCCGTCTACTGCAGAACGTGTTCGCAAACTTGAAAGTGAAGGCGTTATTCAAAAGTACACAATCGATATCGATTATAAAAAAGCAGGACTTGTTTTAGATTGTATTTTAGAAATCACTTTAAAAAATGGTGATACAACACGTATGCAACAGTTTATTCAGTCTTATCCATCTGCAAGTTTTTGTTACCGAGTAACAGGAAGCTTATGCTACATTGTAAAAATTTCTGTTCCTTCACTCGTTGAACTTGAAGATTTTATCAATGATGTTTCTTCATATGCAACGACAGTTTCTCATATCGTATTATCAGAAGTATCTCTTACTCCTGATATTGAACATATCTTCCCAGAAGATTAATTTATTTTTATTCATAAAACACAAAAAAACCCCTTACAATAAGAATAAAAATAATATATTATGTATTAAAATACATAAAGTTCGAGAAAGGGGCTTTACATTGAAAATCTGGTTTTATGAAAAAACAGCACAATTAGACGACTTGCTTGGCATTTGGGATAATGTTCCCACTATCCCTCGAATTGGTGAAAAAGTGGAGATTTTAAAAACAGTCCGTATCGTTACAGATATTAAATATGTAAAGAACGGTAATAATTTTCGTGTAGAAATTATTACAAATTAAAAAGTAGCTCTTTAGGAGCTACTTTTTAATTATCTACCAAGTGCTTTCTTTATAACAATTTTATCTTCTTCTACAGATACTGTTACATAATCATTTTCTTCTAATCGAAGCTTATTTACAGCCTCATCTGGTAGCTCTACAGCCATCAGTCTATCTGTTACAATTACTTGACTATACACTTCATTTTCTTGTGATGCACTCACTACTTTTTCCTCATTTATAAAGCGCACTGGTGGCACACCCACTTCTTTTACAGTACGCCATTGTTTCCAAACGTAAGGAATTAACCAAAGTAACCCAACAACTGTCAGACCAATACCAATCCATAAATTACTTTGCGCTTGTAATTCAGTAATTGAGATTGCGCTACTCTCTTCTCCACCTATAAATTGCATACTTGTTGCAATTAAATTATTTAGAGCATGTACAGCGATATTCGTCCATATATTTTTCGTCTTTATGTATAAAAGACACATTACAACACCAAACATGAACGCACCAATAACATCAAAATGTCCTAAACCAAAAATAAGTGAAGATATAATTACAGCTTTTTTAATTCCCCATTTATAAGCCATTCGCTGTAAAAAGAATCCCCTAAAAATAACCTCTTCCATAATAGGTGCTAATACACATGCTGAAATGAAAGTAAATATCGTCATATATACGTTACTCGTGTTAATAACATTTCCGTCTTCTAACATAGTAACTAAGAAATTCGGTAACGTATGTGCTAATATGTAAAATTGAATATGAGATATACCAACTGAAAAAATCATTCCCATTATCGTTGCTAATACAATTAATCCCCACGGTAAACGTCCTGGCTTATCAAAAAAACTGTTAAATACAACATTATTTTTATTTGTTTTTACGTATAACCAAAATAACGGAAATACAAAAAATAATGTTATTTGTGAAATAACCTCCATCGTATTCTCAGAAACATTTGATAGACCTAATGGGATCATCGTAAGGAACACCCCTATAATCATCCATCCAAAAAAGCTACGTAGTCTTATACGTGAAAATGCATAGTGCATATAGAACACCCCCAAAGATAATAAAATAAATGGTGTGATAACTAAATTATAATATGAATATAGTTGAAATTCTTCCTGTTTGTCTCAAACACTTTTGAACAACATATATAGTAATCATTCTTTTCTTTCAATTGAAATCTACGAGAAATTTATGTAATAAAAATCCCCGTTTTTACAAGCGGGGATTTCTTTTATTATAATACGTCACGTTTTTGGAATAATGCACTTGATGCTACAAGTAATACAACAAAGTATGCAGCTACAAGTAATAATGAAGTTGTAAATGTAAACTCTGTAAATGTTGGTTCCGTTCCACCACTTACTAGTTTATTACTATCGTACACACTTAAATTTAAATGGAAAAACACTACAAATTTCGCTACACCTTTTGCAAACATCATCAGTACCATATTAATTGGTCCTTGTAAGAAAAAGAGGAACATCGTAATAATTAATGGTAATACGGACTTTCTAAACACGTTTGCTAAGAAAAATGCAAGTGTCGCAAAGAAGAACGGTGAAAGTACTTGATATAAAGTAGATTTCATTACGATTCCTACCGTTAATTCTGTTTTACTACCATCCATTACAATTCCACCAATAATCATTGCAATTAAAGTGCTAGCAAATATGATAAATACTATAGTAAGTAACACTGTAATATATTTAGAGAATAAAACTGTAATTCGTTTTCTTGGACGGATTAATAACTGCTTAATTGTACCTTTTTGGAACTCATCAGTAATCATACGAGAAGCAATTGTAATCCCAAAAATTGTTGCAAACAAAGTAATTAAACCAATCTCTGAACTTGCAAAATCTAAATATGATCCTTTAAATTCACTTCCGTCTCCCCATTTCAGCATCGCTAAAACTCCCAAAATCTCCAATACTGCAATGACACCAATTAAAATATACATACCTTTTTTCGCATGTAACTTTAAAAATTCATTTTGAATTAATTTAAACATTACGCTTTCACTCCCCCTGTAATCGCTAAGAACTCATCCTCTAACGTTTTATTTTGAACAGTAACTCCGTATACAAGCACATCGTCATTTACAAGTTTTTTTACAAGTTGTGGGATTTCTTCTTTCATTACGGATACTGCAATTACATTTCCTTGCGTCTTACCTTTAATGATTTCATTTGCTTTCTGTACTTGATCTACTTCAAACGCTACAACTACTGTCTCATCGTGTTTCGCTTGTTCATGTAAGTTGTACTCTTGCACAAACTCACCTTGCTTAATAATAACGACGCGATCACACATGAGTTCAATTTCACTTAATAAGTGACTTGATACGATTACAGCAATATTCTCTTCTTTCGCTAAACGTTGTAAATAATCACGAATTTGGCGAATACCAGCTGGATCTAATCCATTTGTCGGCTCATCTAAAATTAAGATTTTTGGCTGATGAAGTAATGCCTGTGCAATTCCTAAACGTTGTTTCATACCAAGTGAATATGTTTTCACCTTTTTATGAATCGCATGCTCTAATTCAACAAGCTTTACAATCTCAGCAATGCGCTCTTTACTAATTGGTGTAATTGCCATATTCGCAAAATGCTTTAAGTTTTGCATTCCAGTCATATAATCATATAGTTCAGGATTTTCTACAATCGCTCCAATTTGCTCTAGCGCCTTTTCACGCTCCGTGCGAATACTATGACCACAAATTGTAATATCGCCCTCTGTCATTGATATAAGACCTGTCATCATACGAATTGTCGTCGTTTTACCACTACCGTTCGGTCCAAGAAACCCGTACACTTCCCCTTCGCGAACTTCAAATGATAAACCGCGGATAATTTCCGTTCCACCAATCTTTTTTCGAACATTCTCTAACTTTACTACTACGTTTCCCAATGTCGATTCCTCCTTTAGACTTCTAGTTTTTTATCGATTATGCGACCTGTTATATAAACAAGTAGAATAAATATACCGATTGAAAAAGCAATACTATATACATTCATAAGTTTTTCTGGATATAGTATGAGATTTACATCTGTCGATTCATCTATATAAACTAATTTTTTGATAAAAGCAGATGTAGGTGCAAATCCGCCTAACATTTCATATATCATATTGATTACTTTCGTCATTAGTAAAAATAAGAAGAAAACAATTACATACTCCATTTTTTTCTTTTTCAAAGAAAATACTTTAACGCCAGCTACTATAAATAGTAAGACTAACAATATACTTGATAAATTAAATACATATAACACGCTACTAAATAACTGCTTTACCATATCTAGTGTAAGTGTACTTTCGGTAAATAACAATTCATAGAGTTCTGTACCTTTTATTACTTTCATCGAAATACTATAGAAAAACATAACACCTATTAATTCAAAACACATTAAGCTAATTGCTGCATATGACAATATTGCTAAAACAATTTTTTTACCAGATATCGGTGTTAACCGAAATAATTTACTTTCAGTCATTTTCCCAAACGCAGACATCGCCTGCAGAAATACTAATACCGCAAAAATTAAATAAACTAAGAATACTAAAGCAATTGTAATCATTTGCCTTACTTCTCCTGATTCTTGTTTAATATAATTCCCCATACTTACAAAAGCGACAGCTGCAATAAATATGAATGACAATAACGAAATAAAAATTTGTTTTTTATTCGCATTGTACATATATATTAAACTGGCCTTCATCTACTAAACACCTCCTTAAACAAATCCGTAACAGCTTTTCCTCGTTGGAAACGTAATTCCTCTACATTTTCATGCAGTACACTTTCACCATCTTTTAAAAAGATTACTTCGTCAAAAATATTTTCCACTTCTCCAATTAAATGTGTTGCAATTAAAATGGTACAATCTTCGCGATAAAACTGTAAAATAAGTTCTAATACGTGTTCTCTAGAAACAAGATCAATTCCGCCCAGCGGTTCATCTAGTACGTATAACTTCGCTTTCCTCGAAAATGTTAAAATAATTTGTAGCTTTTCAACCATACCTTTTGATAAAGCTGTAATTTTTTCTTCTAACGGTATTTTAAATTCCGCAATCGTATCTACCGCTTTTTGAATATCAAAGTCTTTATAGAAATCTCGATAGAAAAATAAAGAATCTTTTACCGTCATCCAATCATCAAATACTGGTTTATCCGACATAAAAGAAACAAATTCTTTCGTTTCTAATCCTACCTTTTTACCAGCGATTGTAATACTGCCTTCGGAAGGATGCTGCAGACCGGCAATCATTTTCAATAACGTCGTTTTCCCGCTCCCGTTATCTCCAACGAGTCCTATAATTTTCCCTTCCGTAATCTCTATGTTTAATTCACGGATCACTGCTTTTAATCCGTATCTCTTCCATAAGTTTTCTATTTTTAATAACTCTGTCATTCGCTCTCCTCCCTCTTCTCATGTAATGAAGAGCGAAGGATTGTAAGAATTTCTTCTTCTGAAAAACCTAAATTGTCCATTCCATCTATAAAAGAATGAAGTAATTCTTTCGCCATCTCTTTTCGCAGCTCCATAATTTTCTCCCCTTCATTCGTTACATATCGTCCCATTCCTCTACGCGTTACAACAACCCCATCCCGTTCTAGCTCTTGAAATGTACGCTGAATCGTATTTGGATTTACTTGTAATTCACTCGCTAATTCACGTACAGAGGGAATTTTATCACCAGGCAATAAATGTCCTGTTACGATTTCTTTTTTTATGTATTCCATTACCTGAATGTAAATTGGTGTATTTGGAGAAAACTCTATTTTCATTTCTTCCCTCCTTTTGTATCGGTGTACTAGTTAAATAATACACCGATACAAATAGTTTGTAAATACCCATTTAATTACAAAAAAGTTCTATCCATTTGCTGGATAGAACTTTTTAAACAGAACTCGTTATACAAAAATAATAGTGTTATGTAAACAAAATCATAAAGAAAAGCTGTCTTATCAAGGAATAAGACAGCTTTTCTTTATAATCATATATTAAAAATTAAACACGAAGTCATCGTCAGCTAACTTTTCAACGTTCGTTGCTTTTACGTAACCATTCCCTTTTACAGAGAAGAAATCATGGTTTTTCGTATCTGTACGTAAACCATTTAAAACGATTGGGTTAATTTCTTCTTCTTCAAACTTCGGCTCAAGTCCTAAGTTCATAAGTCCTTTATTCGCATTGTAACGAACGAAACGATTTACATCCTCTACAAGACCGATAGAAGTGTAAATTTCTTCTGTGTATGCCATTTCAATTTCATATAGTTCCATTAATAACTCTTGTGTTTCTTTTTGCACTTCTTGTTGATTTTCTGCAGAAAGTTCTGCGAAGAGTTGTTGTGCTAAAATACCGACGAATACGCCGTGAATTGATTCATCACGAATTATTAGGTTAATAATCTCACCACTTGCCGTCAATTTACCTTGACCTGCTAAGTAAAGTGGGTAGAAGAATCCACTATAGAATAAGTAACTTTCTAAGAATACACTTGCCACCATTGCCATGTATAACTCTTTTTTCGTTACTTCAGGCTTTAATAAACGACGATAGTAACTAGTAACAATACCAGCTTTTTTCTCAAGTAATGGATGATTGTCTACCCATTCAAAAATATCATCAATTTCTTCTTCTGTAGCTAACGTTGTGAAAATATGACTGTAACTCTTCGCATGTACTTCTTCCATAGCTCCCATGAAAGCTAATACACTTTTCGCTTGTAAATTTTCAAGATGAACAAGTACAAGTGGCATCCCTTCGCCACCTTGTTTCGTATCTAAAAGTGTTAAACCACCTAATACACGCTTATAAGCAACCTGCTCTTCTTTTGATAATTGTGCCCAAGTATTTTTGTCAGAAGATACCGCGATTTCTTCTTCTGTCCAAAACTGAGCGATGTTTTGCTTCCAAAACATTAAACTAAAATCATCTTCTTTTTTGTTCCAGTTTACCGCACGCATTCAATCGCCCCTTCTCTAAATAAACATGAAAAATTGATAACTAAGCATGAGCAGGGTTCAGAAAACCCTGCTCATGATGTCTCACTTTTTATATTAAACGGTACAAGCTACGCACTCTTCCACGCTTAACTTACGTGTTCTCGTATAATAAAGACTCTTCAAGCCTTTTTTATGTGCATAAATGTAGTAACGTGCTAACTCACGTGTTGAAATATCGCTGTTAACGTAAAGAATTGTACTAATTCCTTGGTCAATATGTTCTTGGATTTCTGCGATTAAATCAATTAATTTAAACTGATTCATGTCGTAAGAAGATTTATAGTACCAGAACGTATCTTTTGATAAATACGGCATTGGATAATATGTTGTCGCATTCGCATATGTTCTTGATTCAATTTGACTTACGATCGGCATTACGCTTGAAGTTGCATTTTGAACGTAACTGATAGATTGTGTTGGAGCGATAGCAAGACGGTATGAATTATATAATCCATTCTTCTTCACTTGCTCTTTTAAACTTGTCCAATCTTCTTTTGTTGGAATATGAATTCCTCCAAATAGTTGCTGAACTTTTTCAGTTACTGGGCTGTAATCTGTCGTTTCGTACTTTTCAAAGTATGTGCCATTCGCATAATCAGACTTATCAAAGTCTTTAAATGTTTCGCCTTTTTCTTTAGCGATTTCCATACTTTTCTCAATAGAGTAGTAATTTAACATCATAAAGAATGTACGAGCGAACTCTTTCGCTTCTGCACTTTCATATGCGATTTTGTTTTTTGATAAATATCCGTGTAAGTTCATTGCGCCAAGTCCAACTGAATGAAGCTCATCATTTGCTTTTTTCACAGTTGGTGCATTCGGAATGATCGTCATATCAGACACAGCTGTTAAAGCTTCCATTCCCGCATGAACAGCTTCACGAATTTCTTTATTTTCCATTACATTTACGATATTTAACGATCCTAAGTTACAGTTAATATCACGACGGATAATATCCTCTGTACCGTAATCATTTATTTCAGAAGTTTCTTGAAGCTGGAAGATTTCTGTCTCGAATGTTCAACCGAGTCCGCTACTCCTCAGTCCGTTGCTCATGCAACTGCTGTATGTCACCATACAGGACAGACTATATCATCACCTACAGCATTACCTGATTAGGTGCTCCGCTTTTCGAACGCCAATCGCTTGCGCTCTACTCCCATAAGGGATAGTCGTTAGGCTTTTACTTATCTTAAATACTTCAGAAAGTCTCTTATTACTTTATGTTGTCCCATAACTCTGCTATACAAAATAATAAGATACATTCTGAACTTTTATATTTTCATTCTAAGATAAGATTTAGCACGGTAGGTTACCTCAAATTTGAGGCTTTCCCCGTTTAACGGAGTTTTCGACTAGCATTTCTACTAGAAGGTGCTACATATTTAACACAAGTTCGACATCTTCACAGTTCCAATATCCTTCAGTGGATGTTGGTTATTTGCATTTGATTTAAACATTAAGTATGGGTAACCAGACTCAAGCTGAATCATAGCAATTTTAATAAGCATATCACGTGCACTAATATCTAGCGGCTTCTTCTTCACTTTCGGATTGCTCATTAATTCATCGTACATTTCATCAATGTCTATATCATCTAAATGCTTTCCGTATTCTTTATACACCGTATAAGGCGCGAAAACATGGAAAGGTTCGTTTTTCTCAGCAAGCTCAAAGAACTTACTTGGAACGATAATTCCGATTGATAGAGACTGAATACGGCTCTTCTCATCGGCATTTATTTTTTTTGTATCAAGGAATTCAATAATATCCCAATGGAAAATGTTTAAGTATACTGCGCCGGCACCTTTTCGTTGCCCAAGTTGATTCGCATATGAAAATGAATCTTCAAGTAATTTCATAACAGGTACTACACCACTTGCAGCATTATCGATACCTTTAATTTGCTCACCGCGTGCACGTAGCTTAGATAAGTTTAAAGCTACTCCCCCGCCGATTTTCGATAATTGCATTGCAGTATTAATATTAAAGCCGATTGAATTTAAGCTATCATCCATCTCTAACAAGAAACAAGACACCATTTCTCCTCTTCTGCTTCGTCCCGCATTTAAAAAGGTTGGTGTCGCTGGTTGGTAGTTTTGTTTTACAATCATGCTTGCGAAGTGTTTTGCCTTCGCAACATCACCGCGTCCTAAGTATAATGAAACAATTGCTACACGATCTTCATAGCTTTCTAAGTATTGTTTTTGATCATTTGTTTTTAACGCATAATCTTTGTAGAACTTAGATGCTGCCATATAAGATTGGAACTCGAAGTTTTCACCATAAGCGATGTTATATACCTCTTCTACTTCCTCCAAGCTATACTCGTCCAGAACGTTGTAATAGTAATCATGTTCTTTCATATACTCCATTCGCTCTGCCACGCTATTAAAAGGAACGGTATTCTCTCTAGCTTCTTCCATAAAGACTTCTAATGCCTCTTTATCTTTATGAAGCTGATAAAAACCGTCCTGCATTTGCGTGATTTCATTATTCAGTTCAATGTGTCGCAATCTCCCGCACCCTTTCCTTAAAATATTCTACATCGTTATTTGTTCCTGATAACTCAAATTTTGATACAATAGGCACTTCATATTTAGCAGAAATTTTGTCAGCACTTGCACCGAACATGTCTCCCCAGTTACGATTGCCGCTTGCAGATACGCCTTTTAATTTTTCATTATTGCGCTCTAAAAATTCTAAAACACGTTCTGGTACATTGCCAAAACCTGTTGTATACGTAATTAAAACAAAGTCTTCATCTATTACTAGATCTTCACCAATTTGAACGGCCGGCATATTTAATTTGTGAATGAAACGCTTTACGTTTCCTGTCATAGAATCATATGCAACTATCATTTCCGACCCTCCCTCTCCAATCTATACTCTCTGTATGTTGTTTCTTGATTTCTCTATATATTGTATTACGTTTCAAAATAAGACACAAGATATATGTATAAATTCTTTCTTTTTTTAAATTTTACTTTTCGACAAGACAGTCAATTTTTTTCAATACAATGACTATGAAACAACATTCTAAAACTCATGTCAATAAAGTGCTTTTCAAAAAAGTTGTCAACGAATTTAACCTTATTTTTAAAAAAGCTGTCAATATTTTTTGTCATAAAACGGCAAATGCTGGAGGAATATATTTCTCCAGCATCACGCAAAAAAGAACAGACATGAAACGATAATCTGTTCTAAAAAACGATTACATTTATCAATTTTAGTTTATTAAATATTATACATATACTTTCGGTTCGCGTTACATACTAAAAGATAACTATTATAGAAAAAGATTATTATTATGGAAATTCAACTTATTTATGAAAAGATTATTCAGAGTGCTCAATACGCAAAATATCTTTTACAAATATATGATGTGGATTTTCATCTTTATCAATCATTGTACATACAGGAGCTTCTTCATCAAAGTACACAATCATTCCTTCTACGTACTGAAATGTATGTTGAACTTGTACAGTTACTTTAATTTCTACAGCCTCTTCATATGCTCTTTTTATTTTCTGAAGCATTTTTGCCGAACACTTTCGTTTCTCTGGGTACATGACCATCCCCATAAACCTATTTCCGGCTCTATCTTTCCACATATAATCCCAATGCGGTAATATGCCTTGTTTAAAATCGCCCATAATTCTCCTCCCCTATATTCTTCTAGTTACGAACGTGGCGTTTCTGAATATGTATAGATTACTTGTCCGCCGCGCTGCGCGTTCCCAATAATATGTTTAAAATCTTCACGCCCTACTACAACTTTCCTAAACGTATAAAATACATCTTTCGTTGCAACATACTCCTTTATTTCACCATTTTTCAGCTGATCCAAAATTGTATTTGCTAATTGTTCATCCATGTATTTCACCTCTATGCAATATTTTATTTTATCGTATATTCTATAGGTCAACAACTGTAAAATTATCCAGGTGCTATACCTTCATTTCATTTTCATTATTCACAAACGATATCACTTTACTATATGTCCACTAAATATCATATACTAACATAGCTACTTCTCTATATCAAACATTTCGACATTCAATTATGCAAAGTTCCATACCACTATGCTACAATATATAAATAGAACTAGGAGGGATACTATGATTCGGAAAGCAAAAAAGACAGATGCGATGGCAATTGCGCCTTTATTATATAACGCTCTGCACGAAATTGCTGAAAAAATCACAGGTAGCACTGTTGAGACAGAAGTATTACTAGGACTTGAAACATGGTTCTCAAAAAAGAGAAATCGACTGAGCTACGAAAACTGTTTTGTATATGAACAAGACGGAATTGCGATTGGAATTATTGTCGCTTATCACGGTAGTGAAGCAACAATGCTTGATGCACCAATTGTACGTCACTTAAGAGAATTACATAAAGATGAATCGATTACGTTAGAAAAAGAAGCTGAGCTTGATGAATATTACATTGATACATTATCGGTCTCAAGTGCATATGGTGGAAAAGGAATCGGTTCTAAATTAATTGAAGCTGCTGAAATCTATGCAACTGAACAGGAGCATGAAAAAATCGCATTACTTGTTAATTTAGAAAACACACGTGCCTATTCACTATATGAAAAACTAGGTTATAAAAAAGATCAAATCGTTATGCTTGTAGGCGAACCTTATGCACATCTCGTAAAAACATTAAACATCAAAATTTCTATATCTTAAAAAGTAAGCACACGATTTATATATAAATCGTGTGCTTTTATGTTAAATTTGTATTTAATACATTTCCATCCATCGCTTCGTGGAATGTATAGGTTGTACATCCCCATGGCTTCCTATGTAAAATAGGAGAACCAGACCATCCCATCGCTCTCAGCTCCGCACCAACCATTGCATTCATATAATTATGACCTACAAGAGCAATACTTCCATGTACGAGAGCATAACGGTGTAATAAGTAAGCTGCTTGCCTTGCCCTCTCTCTTACTTCCTTATAAGACTCAACACCTTTATGGTAACCAAGTATCCATAATGTTCGCCCGATAAACATCCATACGTTAGGTTTACATTTCAACCATGTTGGAGCATAAAAACTCGTCGGAATTTCAGCTTCCCTAAAAAGAGAATTTTGCATAAAAGATAAAGAATTCATTAATTCAGCTGCTGACTGTATAGCACACCTTTGATCACTCGTTACAATCAACTTTGCTGCTTCAACCGCTTCCATTGTTTCCATTGGTATAGGTGCTTTTTCTGTTATAGTATGTAAGTCATATCCTTTCATCCATTCATGAAAGGATGTAACCGTCATTGGTTCTATAGTACGATCTAAGCGACCATGACGAATAAAAGAAATCTTCATTCTTTCCACTCTCCATTCATCACTTACGAACTCTATTATGTACTATTTTTACATATCATACCACGCAAAAAAAGAAAGTTATACACCTTTACATATCCCCGCCACTCTCATGTGTGATTGAAGCATGTATACCATCCATCCCATCAAAATATGTAGTCGTTTCATGATGACGAATCTTTTTTAAATTTATATAAGAAAATACAAATAAAGTTAACGCTATAACACTCCCCACAAATTCAAACATCATTTTACCGCCTCTAATTTCTCCCACTTTAGTAGGTTATTGTATATTTTTCATTATACCCCTATATAAAGATGCACGCATTTAAACCGTTCTTTTTTCTAATAACTTGGAGTTCTTGCATATTTTCTTACAAAATGTGAATATTTTTCGAATTTTTACTTTGGAAACATTTACAAACTAGACAATATGGTTCAAAATAAGAGGAAATAAAAAAAACCAAAATTATTCTTTTTTTGGAAAACTGTAACAAGGAGAGTTGCTTATGCAGATCGCAGAAACTGGAGATATCATTGAATTTAAAGGTGGAATGCAAGGCCGTGTTCAAAAAGTAAATCAAAACTCCGTTATTGTAGATATAACAATTATGGAAAATTTTAGAGAACTAGATATGGAACCTCTTACAGTTGTAAGTCATAAAAACTATACTGTCATTAATCAAAATGCATAATATAATAGAAAGAAAGGATCTGTATGTTATACAGATCCTTTCTTTCTATTATATATTAACGATTATCAATTGTTTCTGGATATAGATCATGGTTCATCATGCGGTAGTCTGCCATTTTTTCATACTTCGTGCCTGGGCGACCGTAGTTGCAGTAAGGATCAATTGAAATCCCTCCACGTGGTGTGAATTTCCCCCATACCTCAATGTAACGCGGATCCATTAATTTAATTAAATCATTCATAATAACGTTCATGCAATCTTCGTGGAAGTCACCATGATTGCGGAAACTAAATAAATATAGCTTTAAAGATTTACTCTCTACCATTCTTTGTTCTGGAATGTAGCTAATATAAATTGTTGCAAAATCTGGTTGGCCTGTTTTCGGACATAAGCTTGTAAATTCAGGGCAATTGAATTTCACAAAATAATCACGGTTTGGATGATTATTATCAAATACCTCTAAAATGTCCGGGCTATATTCAAATAAATATTTTGTATTTTGATTTCCTAATAATGTTACATCTTTTAAATCTTCATCTAATCTACCTGCCATGTTAAACATCCCTTCTCATTATACTCCGCGTTTATTTCCCCATACTAACGCATGAAGCTGCGGCAATACTTTTGCATTATTCATCTCTTTACAGTTAACCGCTTTTTCAATAAGCCACTCATACTTATCTAATAATTTTTTAATCAGCATCGCATCATCCACAGTTTTTGTATCATCATTCCCTACTTGTAAGAAGAATGGAACATCTGGATAACGTTCGTGCATCTTAACTGCATACTCAAAGTCATAATCGTCAAATACTACTACCTTTAAACTAATATCTTTTTCTGCTAGTTTCTGAATAACAGCATCTAACTTCTGAAAATCAGTCTTCATCGTCGAACTTGGTGGTTTTGGAGAAATCGTTATCTCATCAATTTGAAGTAACCAATCTTGCCATTTACTCCCTTGCGTTTCGATTGCCGTCCGCATTCCATTCTCTTTTAATATAGAAAGAAGAAACTCAATATTTTTCAACAATGCTGGATTTCCACCTGAAATCGTAACATGAGAAAAATTTTCGCCACCAATTTCTACAAGCTCGTTCCAAACGTCCTCTGCTGTCATCTGTCTAATTTGATCCTTAGCCGATCCATCCCACGTAAAAGCAGAATCACACCATGCGCAGCTATAATCACAACCTGCTGTACGGATAAACATCGTCTTTTGTCCCACAACCATTCCTTCGCCTTGAATAGTCGGACCAAATATTTCTAAGACAGGGATTTTACTCATCGAGCATCCACTCCCGTCTTACTTCCGCATAACTAGTTGGCGTCTCGAAAAGACGAACAAATTCAACACGAGCTCCTTTATATTCGTTCGCACGATTATCTTTTATTAATGCTTCTGCCATTTTTTCGTAAATCCAAACGACCATGTTTTCAGCAGTCGTATTCATGGCTGGTAACGTTTCGTTTAAATAACGATGGTCTAAATAAATTTCTATTTCATTCTTCCAAATTTCTTTTATATCTCCAAAGTCAATCGCAAGACCTATTTCATTCACATATCCACTAATCCCAAATACAACTTTATATGTGTGCCCATGTAAGTTTTTACATTTCCCTTCATAACAGTGTAAATGGTGTGCTGCATCAAATGTAAATTCCTTGCTGACCATTACTCTTTTATTATGATATTTAAGCTGTTTACGCTGAATATCCTTGTCCATTTTTTGCAAATTTTCTACGATGCGAAATCCAAAGAAGTTATCCATTAGTTACTCGCTCCTTCGCGTTCTTGTAGGTACGTATCTAATCCTGCTTTACGAAGTTGACATGCTGGACATTCACCGCAACCATCACCAATAATTCCGTTATAACATGTTAATGTTTTTTCTCGAACAAACTCGAATGCTCCAAGTTCATCTGATAATTTCCATGTTTCCGCTTTATCAATCCACATAAGTGGTGTATGAATTACGAACGGATAATCCATGGATAAATTTAAAGTAACGTTTAACGATTTCACAAACACGTCACGGCAATCTGGATAACCACTAAAATCAGTTTCACATACACCCGTTACAATATGACGTGCTCCAACTTGTTTTGCTAATACAGCAGCAAATGATAGGAATAGTAAATTTCGTCCATCTACAAACGTCGATGGCAATTCACCTTCTTCATGTGTAATCTCCATATCCGTTCTCGTTAACGCATTTGGAGCAAGTTGATTTAATAGACTCATATCTAGCACCGTATGTTTAATTCCTAGCTCTTTCGCAATTTCCGCTGCACAATCAATTTCTAGCTTATGACGTTGATTGTAATTAAACGTTACAGCCTCTACTTCTGCAAACTGCTCTATTGCCCAAAATAAACATGTCGTACTATCTTGTCCTCCACTAAAAACAACAACTGCCTTTTCTTTTTTCATTTCACTCATTCTCCTTCTCTACTACGAATAAGAAGAAAGAACGTTCTTGAACTGTCACAATAAAAAAAACAAAACAATACCTAAAGATATTGTTGTTTCCATAGTTTTTTATAGAGGGAGTTCGCGAACCTCTCCCGTGCATTGCACGGAATTCCTTCTTTCATTGACAAAGGTTATTGTAACATATTGTATACTACCAGAAAAAATTTCTGATTTTTCCGCTATTTCTCATCTCATTTCTTTCATTTTATAGTATGATTAATTTAATGTAAGAAGAGAGGAGGCACCCCACTGAAACCCTTTATTATTTATCTCTTTTTAAATATATTATTCATCCTTGTTACAATGCTCGTATACCATTTATTTTGGAATCAAAAAGGGAAACGTTCTCCTAAATTAAATTCAGCTATATTTATTGTATTATGTTGCCTCGTTACTATACTATGTATCACTTTCGCAGCAAAAACAAATTATGGATTTCAATTTGATATGCGTCATATCGTATTAATTGTCGGTACATTAACCGGAGGTCCTATTGCTGGTGGATCTATATTAGTTGTATTAAATATATACCGCTTCTTATTAGGAGGAATAGGTGTTTTCCCATCGCTTATCGGTTCTATCCTTCTATTTATTGTCCTATTATTTACATACAAATTTTTCAACCGAACTTCTAATCGTATAAAAATAGTACTTGCTATTATCTACAGTCTCACATACGGATTTAGTTGGATACCTTTCTTCCTTTCAAAGGTTACAAACAAGGCTGATTATATACCACATATTATTGTGTATGAGTTATGTACGATACTTGGTACGATACTTATTTTATATTTACTACACATATTACAAACTCAAGTTCGTCTCCAAAATGAACTTATGAATGCTGAAAAATTTCATTTAATTGGTGAAATGGCAGCGTCTATCTCTCATGAAATTCGCAATCCATTAACTTCAACGAAAGGATTTTTGCAACTTTTACAATCAGATACATGTACTGAGCAGGAGCGAAAATTATATATTGACATAGCCATCAACGGAATCGAACAAGCAAACCACGTTCTTACAGATTATTTAACCTTTGCAAAACCAAGTATTGAAAAAGAACAAAGATTACAGTTAGAAGAAGAACTACTACATGCATTATCGTTAATTACACCGCTTGCTAATTTAGCAAATGTGCGTACACATTATATAAAGCAAAGCACTTCTTTTTTTATCGCGGGAGAAAAACAAAAACTAAATCAATGCTTGTTAAATATTTTAAAAAACTGCATTGAGGCCATGCCAAAAGGCGGTGATCTTTATTTCACATTAGTTCCTGTTCATAAACATATTCAGTTATATATAAAAGATACAGGAATCGGTATGGATACCGAACAAGTGAAGCGCCTTGGATCCCCTTTCTACTCAACGAAAGAAAAAGGAACTGGTCTTGGAATGATGGTCGTATTCAGTGTTGTTCAAGCTATGAACGGAAAAATTGATATTATAAGCGAAAAAGGTACAGGTACAACCTTCTTATTAACTTTTCCACTCATACAAAAAACGTGATGAAATACTCATCACGTTTTTTCTGTTCCTTCGACTAATTCAGCAAAGGCTTTCACTTTACCATGTGGTTTTTGATTTTCTTTATGTGCTTTCCACGCGCGCTCTTCTTCTTTCTTTTTCTTGGACATACTTTTCAACTCCTTCTGTTCTTTCTCCATGTAGTATTCCAAAATAAGAAAGAAAACTATGCACGTATCAAAAAAAGAAGTGGTCTCCCACTTCCTTCTGATTATCGTTGCAAAATTGCGTGTTTCGCCTCTTTTAACTGCGTAAGATGTCTTTGTTCATGCAAATCAAGAAATTGAACCCACTGATACAAATTCAAATCATTAAAAATAGGATGCTTTAATCCATTTTCAAATAAATCTTTTTCATCTATCACACTATGAAGCGCGTGTAATAGTTCTTGTCGTGAATGTTCTAGTAATTGAATTCCTTGCTGTTTTTTCATTAACGTTTCTGTTGGTTGCATTTGCTGAGGAGCTTCTCGTTTATATGTGCGATCAAGCGTAAGTTGGAGGTCTTTAAATGGAGTCGTGTTTCTTTCATTTTTTTGTAAAGCATATACAAGGGCAGACGTAACTGATTGTTCAACTAAATGCAAGTGATGCAAAATTTGAATAATACTCCATTTATCACGACGTGGCTTTACATTCACTTCTGTATCATTTAACATTTCAATTTCTGATAATAGCGTGCTTCGAGTAGACTGTAATGAGTTCACCAAACTTTCTAAACTCACATCCATATTTGATTGAAGCATAATTCTTTCCCCCCTTTTTGTTGGTGAAAAGAGGTGCTCCTTATTAGAAACACCTCTTTAGTATTCTGAATTTTCTTTTATTATCTCATCATTTTCTAGTTATGTCGATGTTAAACATGTGAAAAAAAGCGCATGTTTTTTACAATTTTGTGTCGTCAATCGCATGTAGCCACGCTTCAATTTCTGTAATGACACTTTTCACACAGCCTTCAGCAAATGGTGATGTTAAATTTGCAACTTCTACTAATTCCAAGAATGATTTACTTCCACCTTGTTGGCACAGATTTACATAATCTTCCCACGCCTCTTGTCTATTATCTCTTGCACGTTTCCAAAATTGCAGTGCGCAAATTTGTGCTAATGTGTAGTCGATATAGTAGAACGGCGAGCTATAAATATGTCCTTGACGTTGCCAGAATCCACCGCGCTCTAAATAATCATTATCTTCATAATCACGATGCGGCAAATACTTTTTCTCTATATTCCGCCATGCTGTCTTACGCTCTTCTGGTGATGCTTCTGGATTTTCATATACATAATGTTGATATTCGTCAACAGATACACCATACGGTAAAAACAGAAGTGCTGAACTTAAGTGAGAGAAATAATATTTATCTGCATCTTCTTCAAAGAATGACTTCATCCATGGCCATGTAAAGAATTCCATACTCATAGAATGAATTTCACATGCTTCATACGTTGGCCAATTGTATTCTGGAATTTCAAACTTACGGCTTTCATATACTTGGAAAGCATGACCAGCTTCATGTGTTAATACATCAATGTCGCCAGATGTTCCATTGAAGTTTGAGAAAATAAATGGCGCTTTATAATTCTCAATATATGTACAATATCCGCCACCAGCTTTTCCTTTTTTCGCAACTAAATCTAATAAATCATTATCTAGCATGAAATTGAAAAATTCATCCGTTTCAGCCGATAACTCTTTATACATCGTTTTCCCATGATTTACAATCCAATCCGCATCTCCTTTTGGAGTTGGATTACCAGTAGCAAACTCAAAGTTTTCGTCGTAATACGCTAACTTCTCTACACCGATACGTGCTTGTTGTCGTTTTCTTAATTCCGTTGTAACTGGAACGATATAATCAAGTACTTGCTGACGATAATTCGCCACCATTTCCGCATTATAATCTGTACGGTACATTCTTGCATATCCAAGTTCAACAAAGTTTTTGAAACCTAAAGATTTGGCGATTTTCGTTCTCACTTTAACAAGCTCATCATAAATACGATCTAACTCTTCCTCATTCTCAGCTAAAAATCCGTAATATGCTTCACTTGCTACTTTACGTTCACTTCTTTCTTTCCCTTGCATAAATGGAATAAGCTGTGATAACGTTCTTTCTTCTCCTGCAAAGTCAATTTTTGCAGATGCCAATAACTGCGTATATTGTGAAGATAATTTATTCTCTAATTGTAAATCTTTCACAACTTCATCGGAGTATGTTTTCAAATCACACTCCGCTAAAGCAAATAATTGCTTTCCATAATACGCTTCTAATTCTTCACGGAATGGAGAATGAATTAACGCATTATAATACTTTGTACCATATCCTTGTACAACTGGAGAGAATTCATCAAAGAAATCTTGCTCTTCCTTATAAAAAGCATCTGTCGTATCAACAGAATGACGAATGTAACAAAGATTCCCCATTGTACCGAAGTCGTTGCGAATTTCGTTAATTGAATTGATGACTTGTTTTTGTTCTTCTACCGTTTTTACGTTATCAAACTTCTCTAAAGCAACAGTAAACTTTGCTTTTAATTCTTCAATATTTGGCCGTTTATATTCATAGTCTTTAAATGACATGAACGAGCCTCCTCTCCATTATGTGCATCCTTACTATAATTCAATGCTTACTTACAAATCTCCTCTTATTCTTCAACAAAATACGGCAGATGCTGTCATAATTACATGTAAACAAAAGAGCCTTGGATCTCTTTATCCAAAGCTCTTTTGGAACATACTATCATTTTTCATATTTTCCAATCTTTTTTAATAGATCAAGTAATTCATCCTTTTCCTCTTTCGTTAACATTTCAAAAGACTGATGTATAACTTGCTCATGCCCTGGAAAAATAGAAGCAATAAAGCTCTCTCCAGATTCAGTTAGTTGTGCATAAATAACACGTCTGTCATTCGGGCACGGAATTCTCTTTACTAGTCCCTTTTTCTCTAGCTTATCTACAACATATGTAATGCTGCCACTAGCTATTAAAATACGCTCACCAATTTGCTGAAGTGGTTGACCACCTTTATGATATAGCAGTTCTAATACAGCAAATTCAGTTGGATTTAACCCGTTACTTTGTATAGATTTATTTGTAGTATCCATAACAGAACGATGTACACGAGATAATGCAATAAATACTTTTAAAGATTGAGAAATATCTTCTCGTTCATTATTTGATGTCATACAACTTTCAACCCTTCACTTAAATTCTCAGTAATAAAAAGAAACAACAACTTAGTACTTCATGTAAATTCCGAATGAGTATTCACTCATTCATTTCCTCTCCCCAAATATATTATGAATGATTCTTGAATAAAAACATGACAATTTTAACATAGTTTATATATAATGATAATAAAAAAGAAGGAGTACCAAATTTGAAAGTCAAATTCCACAGCATAGTTTTATATATAGTGCTTGTTATTCTACCAACGATAGGAATTGGTGCTACATTTTATTCATATCATTCGTATAAAATGAAGCAGGAAAACAAACTATCTGCTCACACGGTTCTCTTTTTATATAGAGACTATTTAGATCATCACCTTGGTGAAGCAATTTCCGCATTAGAAATGCTCTCAAAGGTTGTAGGAACCGAGACTGGAAATATAAATGGAGTTAAACAAATTGTACATGATACGGATGGAAACGATGCACGTTTTTCTGGTTTATATTATGCTACACCAGAAGGCATCATTACAATCGCATCCGAAGGCGACCGACCACCTGTTGATGTCTCAGATCGCAAATATATTCAAGACGTATTGCAAACGAAGAAAACAACTGTATCATCAGTCATTACAGATCGGGTTCTTGGACATCAAGCTATTATGATTGCTTCTCCCATTTTCAATAAACAGAAGAAAATCTCAGGCTTATTGTTAGCAAGTTTACGCTTTGACTACATTTCATCATCTTTAAATGCCATTAAGCCACAATACCATTTTGAAGTAACTGATAAACATGATGTAGTTTTTCTCACCGATGATAATAACGAAACAAGTGATGCGCATTCTAACATGCTTACTACCCCACTCAAAAGATTAAATTGGAAGGTCTCTGTTTCTCCATTGCCTATCCATCAAAAAACTTTATATCAGTGGGTTGCAATAGAGTGTATAGCTACTTTATTTTTAATGTCTATTTTATTTTTACTTGCTCAATATATGTTGTTAAAACGTCAAACAAAACTGGAAAGACAACAAAATGAACTACAAAAAATTGAATTGGTTGGAACTTTTGCAGCTAGTACAGCCCACGAAATCCGTAATCCTCTTACCGGAATTAAAGGGCTCGTCGCTCTATTAAAAGAGAAATATAAAGATGAACAAGATCAGTTTTATTTTTCCGTCATCGAACAAGAAATAGAACGGATTAATGAAATTGTAAGCGAATTTCTTATTCTTGGAAAGCCAACTGCTATCATTGAACAAACATATGATGTGAGAACTATTCTAAATGAGGTAGCATTAATTATTCAATCTGAGGCGAATCTACATAACATTGTATTCCATTTACATTTGCCAGACCATCCTGTTCATATCCATTGCTCAAAAGACCATATGAAACAAGTGGTTTTAAACATTACAAAAAATGCAATTGAAGCCATGAATTCTGGTGACACACTGACCATTTCCGTAACAAACAATGAAACACACGCACAATTGAATATTACAGATACTGGAAAAGGAATTCCGAAACATATTCAAAAACACCTCTTTCATCCGTTCTTTACTAATAAAGATACTGGAACCGGTCTTGGACTTGTCATATGTAAACGAATTGTAGAGATGTACAATGGGCATATTTTTATTGATAGTATAGAAAACGAAGGAACTACAGTTCATATCGAAATTCCGTTACACCTAGTATAATTATCCTTATCCCAAAAGGGTAATTATACTTATTTCATAAAACCAGCCACAAGCATTCGCCAAAAATTACTTGATTTCCCTTCATACCCAATTTGAAAAATAGGTACCTTTATAATTGATAACCATTTTGGTGTTTGTTTTTCTTTATAACACTGGTACTGTAAAATAAGCTTGTCCAATTCTTGACTCACTTGAATTGTCTCCATACTATTTAACCCACTTGTTAAACCTAATTGAATCATTTCTTCACGTTTCATATGAATATCACGTGAAAGCTTTTCTAATGTGTACTTCCTTTTTACGGTAAACATTCATATCCCCCTTATTATACTTCCATGCTCTCAACTTTACTTCTCCATTGGCCTTTTAACTACTTAATCATATTTGAATTTGAAGAATCAGAAAATTAAACATTTTCTCCCTGTAATTTACAAATCTTTACCCTCACTTTGAGAATTATTACAAATTATTCTATCTTTGTAAATACATTCGCAATAATAGACATTTTTTTCATCTTCTTTTTTTACAAATACCAATTAAATAGCGGATTCTCTATTTTCCATATACTTTTCTTCGACATTTTTTGTTTAATTTATGTAAAAACGCAAAACATAATGATGATTGATAAAGTAAAATTTAATCATTGGGGATTTTGTTCATTCCTCACTGCTCGCAAATAGCGGGATAAAATAGAAAGGAAATATTTATATGCGCAAATATACGATTGCATTGCTTATATTCACTCTGTTCTTACCATCCTTCTTGTTTCCTGTTCAAGCAAAGGCCCATACAAACAAAGTCGCTATTGTCATTGATGACTTCGGCAATAATATGAAGGGGACTGATAAAATGTTATCACTTCCTATTCCACTGACTGTTGCCGTTATGCCTTTTCTCCCTTCCACAAAGGAAGATGCGATAGCGGCTCATAAGAAAGGGCACGAAGTTATTATACATATGCCAATGGAACCTATTAAAGGTAAAAAAGAATGGCTTGGACCAAAAGCAATTACAACTGATTTAAGCGACGAAGAAATAAATAACCGACTCGAACAAGCGATTCAAGAAGTACCACATGCAATTGGGATGAACAATCATATGGGATCAAAAGTGACCGCGGACGAAAGAATTGTAAGGCTTATACTTGTAGCTTGTAAAAAACACGGTTTATTTTATTTAGATAGCAAAACAAACCCTAAGAGTGTTGTCCCAAAAATTGGGAAAGAATTAGGAGTGCCTATTATTGAAAACCAATTATTTTTTGATGATGTGTATACAGCGGCACATATTTCAAAACAAGCCCAATTACTCATAAAAAAACTTCAAGAAAAACCGATTATGGTAGCTATCGGACACGTTGGGCCTCCAGGTGAAATTACATCACGTGTTATAGAAACCTCTATTCCTAACATTCGCGCACATGCAGATTTTATTTTTTTATCTGATTTAGCATTATCTCCGCCTCCTGTTTCAAAATAAGATTCATTACTCGCACTAAAAAAGGTACCAATTTGCATATAGCAAATTGGTACCTTTCCTTTTCACCTTAAATATAATCTACATGACTCACCCTAAATCCTTTTTTCTCTATTTTTTCAATTAATTGCTTTAATCTTTTTTCATTTAACTCATCTGCTATATTTACGATAACGCGGCGAATATATTGATCACCGTTATCTAGCGTAAATAATCCACCGATATTAAATGCTTTCAACAATGTCCCAAGTTCTTTAATCGTTCCCTTACAATCTTGTGTTGCAATTGTTAATATATAACCACCCGTCCGCATACCGAATGAATCTTCAATAACATCAAATATATTGGAATGCGTTAAGATACCGACAAATTCATTATAATCATTTAACACAGCTAAAAATGGAAGTCGACGAATAACATAAAATGCTCTAAAAAAAGAATCCTTTTCAAAAATAAATGCAGAGGAATCTCCCAGCATATGTTCCGTACTTAATTTCTCTAATCCGCTATTACACTTCTTTTCTAAAAGATCTACTTTATAAATAATCCCTATGAATTTCTTTTCATCTTCTGCTAATACAGGGATTGCTCGAAATCCCGTTTCATTCATAATGTGCAAAGCCTCTTCACCTGAATCGTTCATTTTGCAAAATGTCACTTGTTGTTTTGGGAGAAAATGGTATTTAACTCGCAAAATATGTTCCTCCTTACATGTCAACATGTAATCTATATATAATAAGGAGACCTATATTTTATGAGTAAAATTATTTTTAAAACGCTTTCATTTTTTATTGACTTGTAACGACGTCACAAACATTTTATATAACAGAGCTCTTTGCACCTTTTATCATTAACAACTTTACATGGTAATTCATTAAATATTCTATACCCTCTAGCCATTTTTTCGCTTCTTCTGGAGTTTTCCCCCACACAATCATGCCATAATTATGAACAAGAACTACTCCTCCACCTTCAATAAAATTCGGCACATTATTTTCTAATAAATCAGCGAATTTTTTCTCATCTTCTACAATGGGAATTGTCATTTCTGTTATACCTTCTTTTCCAAAAACACGTTCCACGCTACGTTTATCGAATGTTACTTCCCCTGTTTCTCCATATAACTCTGATATTAAATGGCTATCTACAGTCTGCACTTGTAAAATACATTCTGCACTACTTTTTTTATAAATATCCGCATGCATAAATGATTCTGCAGCTGGTTTTCCTTCATTTTCAAATACTGGCTCACACATACAATTAACAACAATAAAGTCTTCTTCTGAAAATAACCCTTTATCTCTTCCCTCAACGTTTACTAAAAAAGTTAACGGCTCTTTTGACGTACAGAGTGATAAACTAATTTTTGTACCATAAAACCAATCACGAAGTGCCAATTCAGATTTCACATCTTTTAATTCATTCCATTTTTTTAGAAAAAATAACATTTCGTCACCCCCGGCATAATATTTATATAATGTTCGAATCCTTTCTATGTAAAAGGAATATTTTTTGATTATTCTAAAAATTTAATTGAATTATCACATGAGAACGCCTTTTTGTCAATATAGTTTCACAGCTCTTCTTTAAAATGGGCCATTCATATATCTATACTTCTGTCTATTCCCTATTTCATTTTGTACATAAAAAATACGTTATTCTTTTTAAATCAAAGAATAACGTATTTTCTCATCTTTTATTTCTTTATTGCGTTATATAAAAACTGTGCATATTGTTCACGTGTTACGAAATCATCACCTAAAAAGTTTCCTTTTCCATCACCTTTTGATATATTATTATCCGCTAACGCTTTCACATATCCTTCTGCCCAATGACCAGTCGGTACATCAGTAAAGTTCACTTTATTATTTCTATCTTCTTTTAACTGAAATACTTTATATAATACTACAGACATTTCGTATCGAGTTAATACTCCATCTGGACGAAACTCCCCAGTACCATCTCCTTGCATAATTCCAGCCTGCGCAACTGTGGCAATATCTTGCTCAAACATATGCCCTTTCGTATCTGTAAATCTCTCTTTCTGCTCTACTTTATTTTCTAATTTCAAGTACCTTTGTACTAAAGACGCAACTTGTCCACGAGTAATACTATCCCCAAATCCAAATTGTCCATTTCCATATCCCTTGAAAATATTTTCTTTCGCTAAATAATGAATTGCTTCTTCTGACCAATGTCCTTTTGGTACATCTTTAAATTCTACTACTTCTACTTTTTCATCTTCTTTAGAAGTATTGTCTTCTTTAGAATTGTTGTCCCCTTTACTTTCTACTACATTTTGAATTACAGATCCTGTAAAGAAGATTCCTGTATCCGCAAATGGATCTTTCACCCCAAATTCATATACTTTCTCACCTGGTGTACTCCATTTCACTACACCATTACTATACGTACCACCATCACTCTTCAGACGGATTTTGGTAGATACCTCGCCGTCTTTTTCGTATATAGGTACTTTTACTTCTTTATTTACTTCTGTATCCTCTAGAAAGACTTTTTGGTTTTGAATATTAATATAAGCCTTCTTACTTAGCTCTATTACTGGTCTAACATCGCGGATTTCATTTGCAACAAAACTTAAATATACTAACTTATTCAACTTACTAACTGGCGATAAGTCTGAAATATAATTTGCTTCTAAATCAAGTTTTTGTAAGTTTACTAGATTTGATAATGGCGTAATATCCTTTAACTCATTATTAGGTAAATCTAATTCTGTAAGCTGGGTCATTTTAGCAAGTGGTGTCACATCTTCAATTTGATTTTTCCCGATAAATAATTTATTTAATTGATTCATTTGATCAATACCCGATAAATCTTTAACTTTATTACGCGTTAATACTAAGTCTTTTAAAGGTAATGAATATAACGGTTTAATATCTTCAATTTGATTACCTGCTAAAGTTAAGTATGTTACATTTTTCAACGCGCTTAATGGAGCAACATTCGTAATTTTATTATTTGCTAAATTCAAGTAATCTAGTTGTTCCATTTTAGCTAATGCTGTTACGTCTTCTATTTGGTTGCCTGATAGATATAAACTTTTTACATTTTTCATTTCAATGAGTGGTGCAACATTTGTAATTTTATTATTACTCAAATCAAGAGATGCTAAATTATCCATCTTAACAAGTGCTGTTACATCTGAAAATTCATTACCACGCAAAGCTAAATGATTTAATTGCTTTAAATTCGCAAAGAACGACGGATCTGTTATCTTCGCATTCGCAACTGTTAAAGATTTTAAATTTGGCATATATTTTAATGCACTATAATCAAGAATCTCATTCGTGTTTAAAAACAAGTCTTTTACTTGTAATAACTCCTCTTTCGTAATTGGTGTATTTAAATCTTTTCTATTAAATACTTTTTTATTAACAAGTTCTCTTAATTTGTTATCTGTTATCATATTTTGACTATCAACTGGATGATCTGTTTCCGTATTGCCTGAATTAGAGTTATCATCTGGTTTCTCTGTTTCTTTGTCACCTACAGTTGGATCTTTGATTTCAAATTGAACTTGATATTTGTGATCATATCCGATGGCCGGAATAAGTATATGCATTTGCATATTATGCTTCTTCTCGAATTCGCCAATTTCAAATTGGACTACTTTCGTTCCATTTTTCCTCTTATCTTCTGATAAAACTTTCACATCCTGAAATACACCAGGTTGGTTTTTATCCTCTATTCTAAGATATTGAAAATAATCGCTATCTTGTATTGTTACAGTAACGATTTTTTTCCCATTTTCAATTGCTACTTTAGGATTTTTTATGTACTGAGAAACCATAGATGGCTCATCTTTTTGATCCTTATATATTTTAATCTCAGTATCGTATGTACGTTCACTAACTGCCGCCACCGACTGGTTTGCTTCAGCTTTTAGTGCTGCTAATGCTGGAGTAGAGTATGTAGCAAATGGAATTGCTAATGTTGTGGCTACTACTAGCGCCTTAATATAACTTTTTTTCAAAATAATATCCCCTATCATATATAATTTTTATAATTGATAAATGTTATCAATTACCTACAAATAAATGATAATGAATATCATTATCATTGTCAATGATAATATTACATTAAGTTTATATTTCCAAAGATAAAAAATAAAAAACCCTTTAATCAAAGGGCCTTTTTACCTAGCATATGAAGAATTTCACTTTTTTCTTTTTCATTAATAAAACCAATTTTTTGCAAAATATTTGCATACAATACAAGTTTATTATATATCCGTTCTGACATGCTTCTCCCTTCTTTCCTTCGACCAACTTTTTTTGTATTGGTAAATTATATGAAAGAGATGAGAAAATGTGTCCACTTTTTGCATACATACAAATCTTTTATCCTGCTATTTGCGGACAGTAAAACTCCCACCTCAAAAACAGGTGGGAGTTCAATTTATTTAGCAAATTGTCCATTGAATATTATGCTTTTTGACTTCCTCTTCAAAACTATAGGGCATTTTCTTATCACAAATTACATGTTGAATACGTGAAAATGCTGCTATTCGGTAATTTCCTTTTACCCCTACTTTTGTATGATCACATAAAATATATGTTTTCTCCGCTAATTTCAGCATCGCTTCTGACAATTTCGCCTTTTCTAATTCAAAACTAGAAACCCCAAAACCAGGTAACAATCCATCAATCGAAACGAATGCTTTATGAAAATGAAATTGCTGGATTACTTGCTGCGAAATAGACCCTGACACACGTGAATGCTTTGGAGAGACTTTTCCACCAATAAATAAAACCTCACCGTGAAACATCTTTTTATTAATAGAAGAAATTAATTGTGTAGCTACTGGAAATGAACTTGTTACAATCGTTAAATTTTTACGATGAACAAGATATGGCACCATTTGAAGTGGTGTACTTCCATCATCAATCGCAATCACATCTCCATCTTCCACAAACGTTGCTGCTTTATACCCAATTCTCTTCTTCTCTTCTATATGCAGCATCTCTCGTTCTAACATTGGTGCCTCTATTCCAGCTCCCGGAAGTTGGACGGCTCCACCATACACTTTCTTCAACTTCTTTTCACGATCCAATTCTTCTAAATAACGACGAATCGTCTCTGTTGATACAGCAAACTCTCTCGCTAACTCTGAAACTTTTACTTTCCCTTTAAACTCTACCTTCTCAAGAATGGTTCGCTTTCTTTCTTCACCTACTACAGACATAGCTTCACCCCATTGATTTCTACCTCATAAACTGCCTTACTTATACAAAGTTATAACTTTCTTTTTCAGTGAAAACTTCTTCATGAATATGAATACCACGCTTTTTTAGTTCATCAAAAATAATTTGTGGATTTACAAAAGCTTCCTCAGGTGTCACAACACCAACTTTATTTACATTCCCTTTTGCGATTAACTCTGTAGCAATCCCAAATGGAATACCGACGTTTCTCGTATAAGCTCTTAATTTTTCCCACCCTACAACAGAACCATCAGATAACGGGTGTGTATGATATAATACGTGCCTTTGTTTCTCATTATTTTTCATGCCTATTACTTCTACATGAAGTGCATAACCGTAAATTTCTGTTTCTTGCCCTTCTTTCGATTGCAATAAATACTTCGAAATACAATCCATAATGCCAATTTCTTTCCCATTTATGTCAACTCGATCATTACGCAATATACCATAATCATATAAAGCACGTACGAGCTGCATATTTTTCTTTGGCCAAGTTCCTCTCGTCTCTATCAGTTTGACGCCTTTATTTTCTAGTGCTTTTGCTAACGTAATCGTTTCAGAATGCGGTATTATATACTGCGTTGCCTTACCATAAGGCGCCGGTAATTCAATTTCTCTTGGACGCGCAAACGGAGGTACTTGCTTAAACTCACCCTCTTCATATACTGTACGCGATGGTAAATGTGGATCATATTCATATGTCGTTGTTTCTGTAATTGATGCAGAAAAAGCAATTGGACGGTACGAGCCATGACTTACACGTACTGACTCTACAGTATCTAGCTGATTTGCTGCATGCATTGCCATCATTTGCGTTACACCTGGCGTCATACCAAAACCAGGTAAACACGTTTTTTCATTTTGAGCAAATATAGAATGAGATTCATTTTCTTCACCAAATCCATTCAAATTCACACCGTGACAACCCGCTTCTGCAATACATCGAGTAGACAATCCATTTAACTTAATTGTCGTACCGTCCATTACAATGTCATAACCTTTCATTTTTGCAACCGTATCCTCGTGATTCGTTACATCTACTTTCACAAAATCAACACGAGGATCGTTGAGCCATTCTACTACTTTCAGGCCCTCTTCTTCATTAAAATCAGCTACTGTAATCGCCTCAAAAGATGAAAATTGTACTAAATCTAAAATTGCTTCACGACAAATTTTACCTGCTCCACCTAAACAAAATACTTTCATCCTATAGCAACTCCTTTAGCGATACTATCAACTAAGCGATTGATATCTGCCTCATGTACATCACCGATATTTCCAATGCGGAATGTATCTACTTTTGAAATTTTACCTGGATAAATAACAAACCCATCACACTTTAATTCATTATATAACTGCCCAAAATCGAACCCCTCTTCTGGATAAATGAAGGATGTAATAATAGGCGATTGATATTTTTCATCTACTAGTGGCTTAAATCCGATTTCTCTCATTCTATTCACTAATATTTTTTGATTGTTATAATATCGATTGTAACGCGCTTCTACTCCGCCCTCTTTTTCTAATTCAAGTAGTGCTTGATAAAAAGCGTGTACAACATGTGTAGGTGACGTAAAACGCCATTTCCCATTTTGATTTTCCATCGTTTCCCACTGATCAAATAAATCTAATGATAATGAACGTGCCTGCCCTTTACATTTCACCAATTCATCGCGCTTTGCAATAACAAAACCGAATCCAGGAACCCCTTGAATACATTTATTCGCACTACTAATTAGAAAGTCAATTTGCAACTCAGCGATATCTATTTCAATACCACCAAAACTACTCATTGCATCAACCAGTGTTACTTTTCCGTATTGCTTCCCTAATTTACATACATCTACAATTGGATTGATAATACCTGTTGTTGTTTCACAATGAACAACTGCAATATGTGTAATCTCTTTATCTCGTTGCAATATCTTTTCTACTTCTGCAATATTAGTAGGCTCCCACTCTTCCGTTTGACTGACCATCACATCTATATGTAACATCTCTGCCATTTGTACAATTCGCTTACCATACGCACCATTTGTACATACGAGCAGCTTTCCATTTTTAGGAACGACAGAGCCAATCACTGCTTCAACTGAAAACGTACCGCTTCCTTGCATGAGAACAGTTGTATATGTCTCTTCTTCCTTCGTCGCTAACGATACAAGTTTAGCTCTTACCTCTTGTACCATTGTGTTATATTCAGCATCCCACGTACACCAATCGTATAACATAACTTCTTTTACTGTTTTGGTTGTTGTTAATGGTCCAGGCGTTAATAATAAATAGTGATTTTCAGTCATGATCCTATTCCCCTTTTATGAAATAATAAGTTCTTGTTTCTCGATATGTTCCATTACGTTTTCGAGTTCCTGCATCGTTTCTATCGTAAAGTGCGCCCCATTTTCAACGAAACGATTGCGAACTACTTCTATTTTTTCACGAAGTTCTACCGGATCCATATTCTCCACTTCCTCTTCAGTTAAGCCGAGTTCGCTACTGCCGAGAATTACACCTACTGTCCACATACCAGCATTTCTTCCCTCTTTCATATCTGATACCGTGTCTCCAACTTTTATCATATGATTCATTGGATATACACCAAGCTCCATCGCATTTTTATAGCACATCCACGGATACGGACGACCTGCTGGAACATCATCTGGTGTTACAAGAAAATCAGGTTTATACCCTTGTAGCGCTGCTTCTTTTGCTACAATGTCCATCATTTCTCTCGTATAACCAGTCGTTGAACCAATTTTAATTCCTCTTTCACGTAAAGAAGCAATTACTTCTTTTACTCCATTAATCGGCGACGCATAGCGCGGTAAAATAGCGAAGAGAATTTCTTCAAATTCTTCATACATCTCCTGAATGTCTGCCTCTGTTGGTAATTGTCCGAAAACACGATTCCACTCACTCGCAATACGAGGCATCTCTGTTAATGCCCTAACATGATCAATTTTCAATAATCCCATTGGCTTACGAGCTTCTTCTGCAGTAATTGCAACACCGCGTTTATGGAAAATCTCCATAAATACTTCCAGTGGTGCAAAACATCCGTAATCAACTGTTGTACCTGCCCAATCAAAAATAACTGCTTCTATTTTCATTTAATCCATCACCCTTCTTATTTATCTTTTTTGCCATTGTGACGTTCGGTTACGAAGTGCTTTTGTTCCCCATTCATATACAACTCTTACTACAATATTTGTAACAACAATAAGTACACTCATTGCAGCTGCTGGTGCTACATTTCCTGCATCATCCATATTTACAATTGATACGGCAGCTAGTTTAAAATCAGCTGCATATAGGAATACAACTGCTGAGACAGTTACCATTGAGTTTACGAAGTAGTACATTACCATTTCTAAAATGGCTGGTAAACACATCGGTACCGTAACTCGAAAGAATGTTTTATAAAACGGTATCCCCATCGACTGTGAAACAAGTTCAAACTCTCGATCTAATTTCTTTAAAGCTGTCGTTGCCGTAACAAATGTTACAGAATAAAAATGAATGATATTGACTAGTACTAGCACAGCAATTGTTCCGTATAGAGAATGGAACGGGTTCGTTACGGAAAGTCCAAAAATTTGTATTGTTGGTTGACTGAAGAAGAAGACGTAGCCTAACCCAAGTACTAAACCTGGTATCGCTAAAGGGACGATAGAGAAAAAATAACCTGCTTTTCGGAAAAATTGTAGCTGATCAATTTTCTCAATCGCATAAGCGAACATAAATGTTAAAACTGCTCCAATAACCGCAGTAATTGCTGAAACAATTACGCTATTTTTAAATGCTTCAAGTCCATCTCCTGTTAAACTGGAAAAATTAAAATGCTCAAATGTAAAGCTCATATTATATGGCCATACTTTTACACTTGCAGCAATACCAACTGCCACAAATAATAGAATGATCATAAGCGTTACTACGCTACAATATACGAATGAAATAACATCTCGTTTCTTATTATTTATTATTCTGTAAGGTACTGATTTGGAAGATAAGAGATTGGCCTGCTTTCTTTGCGTAATGTGATCAACTGCAAATGCAAATATAGCTGGGATTAATAAAATCATTCCGACAGTTGCACCCATCGGCATATTTTGCTGCCCAATTACTTGCTTATATACGTCAGTAGCAAGTACATTATATTGCCCACCAACAATTTTTGGTGCCCCAAAATCAGTGAAACTAAGTGTAAACACAACGAACATCGCACTAATTAATCCATACTTTACACTAGGTAAAGTAACAGTGAAAAATTGCTTTGTTTTACTCGCTCCTAACATATTAGAAGCTTCATATAAACGATAATCAGAGCCTTGAAAAGCAATTAATAATATAAGAAATGCTTGCGGAAATGTATACATGACTTCAGCCATTACAATTCCTACTGGTCCATATAAAGGGATTTGTATCCCTTCAAACAAACCAAACATTCCTTTCGTTACTAATCCTTGATTACCAAATAAATATGTCAGTGCGATACCATGCATCATCGTTGGTGCGAATAATGGTAACAACGCAATATATTGAAATACACGCTTTCCAAACACATTCGTACGAGCGATCGCATAGGCGTAAGCGAAAGCGAGTGTCACTGCAATAATTGTTGTCGCGCCCGAAATCCATATCGTATTTTGTAATGATTGAACTAGCGTTGGTGTTGTGAAATATTTACTGAAATTCGCAACACCAATGAAAGCTCCGTCTTTATCATAAAAAGCTTGTGTAAACAATTGTAATAGAGGTAATACAAGCATGATCAAAAACGCGAGAAGCATACCAATAATTAATAGTCTTTGTATCCACTCTTCTTTACCGATACGTCTCTTAATCTTTTTTTTCGTACTTTCTACCTTGAAATCTTCTAACATCTCCATCTATACAATGACCTTCTTTCCATATGACAACATATGATTTTCTGAGAAAGAGATTTGAATCGGCTTTCCTTTTCTAATTGCGGTTGCTTCTACTTCTGATGACAATATATCCACTACAATTTTCTCGTTATAAAGATGTGTTTTTTCTTCTACGACCCGCACTTCCGTCCGATATACAGATCCGCGAAATTCCATGCTTTCCACAACCGTTTTAATACCATCCTTTTGTACAACTGTTACATGCTCAGGACGAATTGCATGTTCTTCATTGTTTTTCGAAAAGAAATTAATAGAACCAATAAAATCTGCCACAAATGGATTGGCTGGTCTTTGATAAATCTCCTCTGGTGTGCCAATCTGCATAATTTCCGCATGATTCATTACAACAATTTTATCGGCCATCGTTAATGCCTCTTCTTGATCATGCGTAACCATAATAGTTGTTACTCCTACTTTTTCTTGCAAATCACGCATTTCTCTACGTAACTTTTCACGCACTTTTGCATCTAAAGCAGATAAAGGCTCATCCAGTAACAAAATATCCGGAGACAGAGCGAGCGCACGTGCAAGTGCTACTCGCTGCTGTTGTCCACCAGACATTTGAGCAGGATATTTATCTTTTACATTCAGCAAATCTACAAGTTCTAACGCCTCTAGCGCTTTCTCTTTTACTTCTGCTTTTCCATATTTTTTTGTCTTTAAGCCGTATTCAATGTTTTCAAGTGCTGTTAAATTCGGAAATAATGCATACGATTGAAACACCATTCCGAAATTCCTCTTTCCAGGAGGTAATGCTGTAATATCTTTTCCATCCACAGCTATACTACCTGTTGTCGCCTCTTCTAGCCCTGCTAAAATTCGAAGCAATGTTGTTTTCCCACAACCACTTGGGCCTAATAAACATACAAACTCATTTTTTTTCACAGTAAAAGAAATATCTTTTAACGCTGTAAATGCATCAAACTGTTTTTGAATGTGTTGAATTGATAAATATTCGCTCATTTTTTCTCTCTCCCACTCACTTACTTTTTCGGTTCTGCTTTTTGGCCAAACTCTTTTTCCCATTTTTCTAAGATTTTGTCACGATTTTCTGCTGCCCATTTAAAGTCATTCTTTTTGTATAACTTTTCTGTCACATCTTTAGGGAATCCATCTGGAAGTTTATAATCATTTTTAATTGTCGCGAATCCATTTTTCTCGAAGTATAACTTCATTACATCATCAGTAATTGCCCAATCTAAAAATGCTTGCGCTAATTTTTCATTTTTTGCATTATCTTTTTTAATAAGTGCGTTCGCTTCTACTTCCCAACCTAATCCTTCTTTCGGCAATACAACTTCAACTGGTGCACCTTTTTGTTTCTCTTTCAAAGCACTATAAACCATTGATACGCCAACTGGATATTCACCTGCGCCTGCTAATTTAGCTGGTTTTGAACCTGAATGAGTATAAGTTGCCATATTATCATGAAGTTTCTTCATGTAATCCCAGCCTTTATCTTCACCCATAATTTGTAACCATGCAGAAACTGTTAAAAATCCTGTTCCAGAAGAAGCTGGATGTGGCATAACAAGCGTTCCTTTATATTCTGGTTTCGTTAAGTCTTCGTATGATTCTGGCATCGGTAAATTTTTCTTCTTTAATTCTTCTTTATTTATAGCAATCCCCGTCATAAATGCCGTATTACCTACCCATTTTTCTGGTTGCTTATCATCTTTAAATTGCGGAAGAACACGATCCGCTCCTTTTGGAGAGTATCCTTTTAACATATCTTTTTTATCTAAAGCTAATAGACTAGACGCTGCTGTTCCCCATACAACATCTGCTTGTGTATTTTTTCCTTCAGCTAGCAATTTCGCTGTAATAACTCCAGTTGAATCACGAACAATGTTCAGTTTCACATCTGGATACTTCTGTTTAAAAGAATCAAGATAAATTGGTACAAGTTCTTCTTCAATCGCTGTGTAAACAGTTAATGATCCGGATAATTTATCATCCTTTACTTTTGCCCCAGCACTTTCTTCTTTCTTTGCACCACACCCCATTAATAACGAAAATACCATTCCAGTTGCTACAGCTTTAAAGATTGTTTTTTTCACTGTCTCTCTCTCCTTTTATAAATCTTATGTACAACTCCAATATAAACAACTAGTGTAAAAGCAGTATTAAACCAACATTAATCTTTTATTTGTTGTTTGTTTTTGTGTAATACGTTGCTACTTCTATGTTTTTTCGCATTTTTCTGCCAATAATGAACACTAAATTTACAAATAATTAAAAAAACCTTTATAATCCCACAAAAAAATGAGGCGTTTGTAAAAAACGCCTCATTTTTGTTTACCTTTTTTTGAATTACGATTTGCATACTTCGCGCTATTTTCTCCTTCATACTCTAATGCAAATTCTGCATCTGGTAAGCTTTCTTTCGGAGTTTTATTATTGTTGATTGCCGCATTTTGTTTCACTTTTCTTTTTACCAATACATTCACCTGCTCTCAAAAATTCACTTTCTACTCTAGTTTGAAGCAACATTAAATAATTATTACTGGCAAGTGTTAACAAGTACATAAGAGCCGCTAGATGGAAATACTACCTATGAAGAAAGTATTAGAAAAGGAGCGATTATTTTGAAGAAGAAAGATAAAATTCAGTCACCAATTTTAGATGAAACGCTCCCGCATCAAATGAATTTTCCATCTTTTAAAGGAACAGGAAAGAAGATGCAACAACCTTTCATAAATCAATATGACGTCGTAATCGGAGACAGTAAATATGATTCCGAGAATAGTCCACTTCACAATTGGACTGATGAAGTTGACCCTGCCATTATGGCTGGAGAAGAATGGATTCATCCCACAAATGATATTGGGTGGATTTCAGAAGAAAATCAAGAGTTGCTAAAAAAAGAAGCGGATAATAAGAATGGCGCTTTTATGCATCCACAATTTGGCATTAACAACTAAAAAACCATTCTACCTAACAAAGGTAGAATGGTTTCATACTATCCAATAATAATTCGCTCTTTCGGGTATTTATAGCGAGGTGGCTGTTCTCTTCCACCACTAGCCAGTATAAATGTTAAAATACCGACACGCCCAATAAACATAAGTACAATGAGTACAAGTTTACCAACAGTTGTTAAATCTGGCGTAATACCTGTCGATAGCCCTGTCGTCCCGAAAGCAGAACACACTTCAACAATTAAACTCATAAGCGGTACATTTTCCGTAATAGATAAAATAAAGAGTGCTGTGGCACATAATAAAATCCCCATCGTCATAACGACAGATGCTTTCAGCACATCCTCTTCATGTAGCTGACGTTTGAAGACTCTAACTGTTCTCCCGCCTCTTGCAAAAGTGTATAACGATAATATACTAACAGCAAATGTTGTTGTACGTATTCCGCCCCCAACCGAACTTGGAGATGCCCCTATAAACATTAATATACTCATAAATAAAAGCGTCGGTTGTGACAATTCACGTATATCCATTGTAGCCAGTCCACCACTTCGCGTCGTCACAGATTGGAACAATGTATAGAAAACTGTTTCATGCCATGACTTTCCTGCTAAAAACTGATTTCGCTCTAGTAGAAAAATCATAATTGTTCCAACGATAACGAGTGCAAAAAATGTCGTTGTCGTCAATTTTGTAAATAACGAAAAGCGGAATAGTTGCTGTTTCCTTTTACTAAAGAATTGCTTTACTTCCATTAACACCGGGAAGCCAATTGCTCCTAAAATAATAAGCAACATATGAATCATTTGCACAATATAATCTTTTTTGTACGGAATTAGTGATTGTCCAGTTAAATCAAATCCTCCGTTCGTAGTTGCACTAACAGCGGCAAAGAAACCGTGGAAATAAGCTTCTTGCCAAGTTGGAAAATAAAGTAGAAATCTTGTACCTAATAGTATTGCTCCAATAAGTTCTATCGAAATAATTACAATTAAAATAGAACGCATCAATTCTACAAGGCCTGATAAATTCCCTTGATTATGATCTGCCATAATAAGTCTTCTTCTCTGCAAACCGATCTTTTTCCCCGTTATAATCCAAACAAACGTACCAAGTGCCATAATTCCTAAGCCGCCTAATTGTAAAATAAGGGCTAACATAATAATTCCTGCCGTAGTAAATGTATCTGAAATCGTAACAACAGACAATCCCGTAACACTTACCGCACTAACAGATGTAAAGAGGGCATCGATAAATGTCCATTTCACACCAGACTTCGTAACAAACGGGAAACTAAGCAATATCACCGATACAACTACTGCTAATAAATAAAACAAAACAATGAGTTGTACAGGACGTAATTTTTGTAAAAACTTTTTTATATCTCTCATTCCATCACTTCGCTACCTTTTTTTCTATCGATTAAATAAAGAAAAGTCTTCACTTTCTTTATTTGTAAATAACTGCTCAAATAATTTGGCAAATACCATTCCATACACAGTTCCATTACCTCCATACGGCAATGCGTAAAATAAATTATGTATCTCTTTGTCTTCTTTTAAAATAGGGAGACCATCATGACTACCGCCAAATGCTGCCGCCCAATAGTACTCTGCCTGTATATTCTTATACTGCGGGAACATCTCTTTTACAATGTTAATAAGGATATCACGCTTATGCAATAATTTCGTATCACCAATTGTTTGAATTTGCATCGCTTCATCTAATCCGCCTACAATAATACGGTTTTGATACGTTCGAAAATATAAGTAAGGCCGTGCTGTTTCCCAAATTAATGATTGTTCATGCCAGCCTTCAAATGAATCTACCTTATTTGTCACAACTGCATATGATGTTTCCACTGTTGTATTTTTTTCTTTCTTTCCGAAAAGTGCTTCATAACCTGTCGCCATAATAATATTCTTTGCTACAATTTGATTTCCTGTTTTCGTGTAACAAATTAAATCATTTTGGCGTTTTTTTACATGTATGGCCTCTGTATACTCAAGTATAGTAGCTCCCATTTGATTTGCTTTATGCAAAAGGCTATGCGCTAATAAATACGGATTCACTTCGGCATCACCATGCGTATATAACGCTGCTTGTTTTATAAATGAATAATTCTTCTTCATATGTGAATCGGTAAAATATTCAACCGGGAATCCATAATGGCGTAACGTATTATATTCTTCTTGTAAAAACGATACATCCTCATTTCTACTTGCATAATACAAACTACTTCGCGGAATAAACTGGGGATCAATATCGAGAGTCGGTACAACTTGCTCCATTGTTCGTAGCGCTTCGTAACAAAGCTTATATGCTCGTACCCCCTTTTTTTCACCAAATGTATGGATAAGTGAGGTTAGCGATTTATCATGAAGAAATTGTAGTAAACCTGTATTAGCAGCTGTGCTACCACATGCGATTGCTCGTTTTTCAATGAGCGTAACACGCATTCCAATTTTCGCTAACGAATACGCTATATGAGCACCTGCTTCTCCGCTTCCGACTACAAGCACATCACATATCATATCATTTTCTAACGCTGGATAACAAGGTATAGAAACTCCTGTATTCCAAAACAACTTACCAGTCATAAGTTTCATAATTATACTCCTAAAATATAAATTTCTCCTTTCTATGTTTTGTTATTTCCCATAAAAAAATCCAACTAACATACGCTAGTTGGATTTTTTTTAATTAGAACGCTCCTCCAGCCAATTTCCAACCGTCGGATATGTTTGTTTTACCGCTGTTCCACCGTAAACAATCGACATATGTCCCGTTGGTAAACATACATATTGTTTATCTGTGCTAGAAATATGATCTAGTAAAGCTTCTACTTGGCATGGCAGCGCTATATGATCACGTTTCGCAGAAATATTTAAGACATTCGCCTTAATATTTGCAAGGTCTACCTTTTGTCCGCGAATAACGAGTTCGCCTTTCACTAATTTATTATTTTGATAAAAATCACGAATCCATTGTCTATACGATTCACCTGGGAATGGAATACCGTCACCAACCCACTTTTGAACTAATTTCCAGCTTTCGACGAAGCGCTCATTTTCTGAACGATCGAGTAAAGCAACATATGGACCTACAAAGTTTGTAATTGGTTTTAACATCTTATTTCCGAAATCAATCATTTCTGGCGGAATATTTCCGAATGTATCAACCGCTTTATCTAAATTGAAATATTTCTCATCTAATAAAGGACCGTATAATCCTGTTTCAGAGAAATCAAATGGACTTGTCATAAAGATTAAGTTGCGAATTGGCATGTGCGGATGAAGTGCCGCATAAATAGAAGTTAGCGTTCCACCCATGCAATAACCAAGTAAAGAAATCTCATCCGATTTCGCAGTTCTCATTACTTTCTTCACTGCTTTTGCAATATAATCGAACACGAAATCATCAAATTTCAAATGACTATCTTCTAAACCAAATGTGCCCCAATCAAGCATATACACATCAAAACCACGATCTACTAAATATTCCACTAAACTATTTCCTGGAGTTAAATCCATAATATACGGTTTATTAATAAGCGCGTATATTAATAGGATTGGAACTCTCTGTGTTTTTTCTTGTTTTGGAATGTAACGATACAGCTTCGTTTTATTCTTCGTCCAAATAACTTCTTTCGGTGTTAAACCAACTTGTGGTTCTGGTTCGCGTAATAAAACTTCGCTCGCTCTTTTCACACGGCGATATGCTTTACGATATTCTTCTGGGTACAACTCCAATTGCTTTTCCCATTCCGTTACGAATGTAGTCATTTTTCTATCTCCTTTTTGGTCAATTTCTTTCTAAAAAAAGAAGTGCATTCCTGCTATGGATATGCACTTTTTTCTTACTTCATTACATGTATAATCCGCCGTTAATGTTTAATTGCTGACCTGTGATATACGCACCGTCACGGCATAGATATACTACACCTTTTGCAATTTCATCAGCTTGACCAAAACGTTTTTTCGGGATTTTCGCAACGATTTTTTGACGTACTTCTTCTGGTACTTCTGCTACCATTTCAGTATCAATAAATCCTGGGCAAATTGCGTTTACAGTTACATTTGTTCTTGCAAGTTCTAACGCTAATGATTTTGTAAATCCTAACATACCTGCTTTTGCTGCTGAGTAGTTTGTTTGTCCAAATCCACCAGCTTGGCCAATGATAGAAGAAATACTAATGATTCTTCCTTCTTCTGCTTCCGATATGTATGGAAGTACCGCGCTTGTTGTATTAAATACACTGCTTAAGTTCACGTCAATTACGCGCTCCCAATCTTCACGATTTAATTTTTTGAATGTACGATCTCTTGTAATACCAGCATTATTAACAAGGATATCAACTTTACCAAAATGATTCACAGCTTCTTCTACAAGTCTGTTTGCATCTTCTACTTTAGAAACATCCGCTTGAACTGCATAAACGTCATGTCCTTCTTTTCCTAATTCATTTACTAAGTTTTCAGCTGCTTCTTTACTACTGTTATAGTTAATAACTACTTTTGCTCCCTCTTGTGCTAATGCTACTGTAATTGCTTTTCCAATTCCTTTTGCCCCACCTGTTACGATTGCTACTTTGCCATTTAATTGAACCATTTCTTTTCCCCCTTAAATGAATTTGTGAACGATTGTTATGAATCATTTTGGTACTCATATGAATAGAGTCCATATATTAATTATGTTTCGTTGTTTATATATGAAAAAGAGATTCTCCCTTTCCCTGTTACACGTTATAAACAAACGCGATTATCATTTTTTATTTTCTGGCTTATTTACAGGCTTTACTTCTTCTTTTACAGGTACTTGTAGTTTCGCTAGTACTGCATTTTGCTTTTCTAGCAATTCCAAAATTTGATCAACTTTCGTTTCTAGCGTGCGAATATCTTGTTTTACTTTCGTAACATCACGCTTTAATGTAGGAGCTTGTCCTAATGAATCCACTTTCTCTTCTAAAATTTCCTCAATGTTATCAACTTTATTTTCTAAATTGATAACAAGCGTAGCTACTCTAGCAATATCCTCTCTCGTCGGCACATTCACCTGTTCTAAATAATTTTTTGTCGTATCATTTAATGCTTTTTGATAAAACAAATTCAAATCTAGAACGCTGCCCATCCAAGCAGAATATTCTTCTGTTTTAATTGTTTCATTGAGCGCTTTTCCCCAAAATGTTTCGGTTTGTTCATAAGCATTTTTCCATGCTTGCAATGGATCGAATTTTTGATCAATCACTTCGCCTACACTCCCTTTTTTGTTTTTGAAACAATTCAACCTATTCACTATTTTCTAATATTCTGAATAAAACTTCAAGTCTATATTTTATTTTTCTTTATTTTCCAATAAATGTGTTGACATTAAAAACAGATAGGTGTAAATTGCACTTATAAGCAAAAAATTCCATCTAACTGATTCATGAGGTGATGCACAATCATGCTACATAATGAACCAGAACACCCAGAAAGTTTGGAAAAAAACCAAGCGAAACAACCAAACTCCATGCCAAAAAACTTCTTAGTTCCTTTCTTACTTCTCTGTCTAAAAGACTGGAGTCTTCATGGTTACAAACTCATTCAAATGCTAATGGACATCGGCTTTTCTTCTGTTGACCAAGGTAATGTGTATAGAACACTACGCAAATTAGAAAAAGAAAACCTTATTTCTTCTACTTGGGATACAAGCGAAGGCGGGCCAGCGAAACGAATTTATTCTTTAACAGAATATGGAGAGCAATATTTAACAACATGTGCGACTTCTTTTGAACATTATCAAAATATGTTGCGGACGTTTTTCACGTTATACACCAATGCATTCTTTCCATTTTCTACTTCTCCAGAAAAGGATGAAAAGGATTCTTCATCTTCACCTGGTGGTACAGCAGAGTAATCTGCGTTCACAATATGCAAAAAAACATTTGGAGGTCAAACAATGGAAACTAAGCCATACGAATTAGTCGATGCATTTTGGAAAAACTGGTCTCAATCTCTTTCCCTCTTCTCTTCAGCTGGGAAACAATTAGAGCAACTTACTTTAGAAACGTTAAAACAACAACAAGACGCTTTGCATAAATTAACATCAGGAGTAGATGAACTAGAAAAAGAACTACAACAATTCACTGCTCAGTTCAATAACCAATATACAGATTACGTGAAGCAATTAACTGGAAACTCTTTAAATGATCAAATTAACGAGTGGCAAGGGAAATGGAATGAACTTTCTACTCAAATGCACCAACTTACTGTTTCTCCTACGAAAACATCTTTGTCTATTCTTACTCAAACTAGCGGTCAATTTGAAGAAACAACTAAACAATTTATTGAACAACAACAATTACAACGTGACGAGGTTCAAAAACAGTTAGATGTTTTTTTAGGAGAGTTCAAGTCCAAACAACTAGAACTCGCAAAGCAGTTCGAGGAAAACTCAAAAAATTTATTTACTTCCATCAAGTAAGAAAAATGTGGGAGCTGACTGCAGCACAAACAAAACTCTTTCTTCCTCCTACTACATCAAGATGGCTGGCATTTTTCGATATGGAAAAGAAGGAGGCCAAAATGAATCCATTTCAAGAAGCACAAACTGTTCCCGAGCTTCGTTATGATGAGATTCAAGTCGGTGATCAAGCATCCCTTACAAAAACTATTACGGATGAGGACGTTATCAATTTTGCAAAATTGACTGGAGATGTGAATCCTATTCATATTTTAGATTCTTTTGCAAAAACGACAATGTTTAAAGAACGTATTGCCCATGGTATGCTCGTTTCAAGTTTTATTTCTACTGTCCTTGGAACGAAACTCCCAGGAAAAAATACGATTTATTTATCTCAAAACGTTTCATTCCGTGCTCCTGTCAAAATCGGCGATACCCTTCGCGTTGTGGCAGAAGTTATTAAAAAACGTGACGATAAAAAAATCATTACGTTGCAAACAAACATATATAATCAATCAGGTGATATTGTCGTGGAAGGTACAGCGACAATACTGAAAAAAGAGTAGCAAATTTGCTACTCTTTTTTTCATCCAATAACTTCTAATCACACCGATTACTTCCGTGTATGAGTACGTCGTTTCCACATAAAATAACGTTACCAGTTTAGATAGGTACTTAGCTGAACTGGACTACTTATAAGGATGTGTATCAACATGGTAAAAACAAACAAATTACTAGTTCCAGGTGCAGAACAAGCACTTGAACAATTTAAATATGAAATCGCACAAGAATTCGGTGTTAGCTTAGGCTCTAATACAGCATCTCGTTCTAACGGTTCAGTTGGCGGTGAAGTAACGAAACGACTTGTCGCTTTAGCTCAACAACAATTACGTGGATAATACAATAACCTATGGCTTAGAGGCAGATATTCTCTGCCTCTTTCTATTTTTAACATACATAATCGTGCTTTTTCACATACTAGTAAGAGCAAACTGAAAGGAACGATATGTAACATGAAACGGATTAATATTAGCATGAGTCCTCCCCGTGTTCTTACTTTGTCTTTTATTATGTTATCAGTTATCGGTACATGCTTATTAAAACTACCAATTGCTACAACAACTTCTATTTCATGGATCGACGCTTTATTTACAACAGTTTCTGCTTGTACTGTTACTGGGCTTGGTGTTGTAGACACCGGAAAGGTATTTACTTTGTTTGGACAGTGTGTCATTTTAACGCTTATACAAGTGGGCGGACTTGGCATTATGAGCTTTGCGGTTTTAATTGCGATTATGCTCGGCAGAAAAATTGGTCTTCAAAACCGAATTTTGTTACAACAAGCGTTAAATCAAACGAACATTGGAGGCGTCATTCGCCTTGCCAAAGCATTATTTTTATTCTCTTTTACAGTCGAATGTATCGCTACTTTGATTCTTTCTTTTGAATGGGTACCAAAATACGGGATTGCTAAAGGGATCTATTATAGCTTTTTTCATTCGATCTCTGCTTTTAACAATGCTGGTTTTTCTGTGTGGAGCGATAATTTAATGTCCCATTCTCATAGCATTCTTGTCAATCTCGTTATTTCCTCCCTCATTATTTTAGGTGGGATTGGTTTTACAGTAATCGTAGATATAAAAAGAAAGAAAAATTTTAAAAACCTTACATTACACTCAAAACTTATGCTCTCTTCTACTCTAATCGTCAATATTATTGCGACTGTTTTTATTTTTATATTCGAGTTCCACAATTCCCTTTCTATGAGAGGATTTACCCCATTTGAAGAAGGAATGGCCGCTTATTTCCAGGCGGTTTCAACGCGTACTGCCGGGTTTAATACAGTTGATATTTCTGCATTATCAAAGCCTTCCCTACTATTAATGATGCTCCTTATGTTTATTGGCGCTGGTAGTGCTTCAACCGGTGGTGGAATTAAGTTAACAACCTTTTTAATCATGTTTTTTGGGGTATTTAAATTTTTACAAGAACAAGATGATATTGTCGTGTTTAAAAAATCTATTAAAGATACTCTCATTGTCAAAGCATTGACAATCACTATTATTTCCATTTCATTTATCTTTTTTGCTATTTTAATTTTAAGTATTACTGAGCGAGTTCCTCTATTGATGAGTGCTTTCGAGGTATTTTCAGCATTTGGGACTGTCGGTCTTAGTATGAATTTCACATCACACTTAACTATGATTGGAAAAGCTATTATCATCTTTATGATGTTTTTTGGGAAGATGGGACCTTTAACATTGGCTTTTTCATTTGCACGTAAAAAGAAACAAAAAATAAAATATCCGAACGAAGATATTTTAACAGGTTGACAACCGTATAAATTATCCATATAATGAAAGTACAATAGCATATCTCCAAAGGGGAGTAGCGTCCAAGAATCTTTCTTGGAAACAAAGTCGTCATTACGTAGAACTTAGTTCTTCCGGCTTTGTTGGCATTTTCATTACATATGTCTAGCAAGACCTTTGCCTATTAACGGCAGAGGTCTTTTTTGTATTCATTACCAAATTCTTCCAAAGTTAATAGGCAGGAGTATGGGGAAACTAAATAGTGGGGAAATTCTTCACTTATTTAGTACTTATAGAAATGAGAGGAGAATGTACATGGATGTATCATTATTATTGGAGTATGGTTGGGTATTACTCATCCTAATTGCACTTGAAGGGATTTTAGCGGCTGATAACGCTCTCGTTCTTGCAATTATGGTAAAACATTTACCAGAAGAAAAACGAAAGAAAGCACTATTTTACGGATTAGCGGGGGCATTTGTTTTCCGATTCGGATCGTTATTTATGATTTCATTCTTAGTCGATGTATGGCAAGTGCAAGCAATCGGTGCCATTTACCTTATGTTTATCGCTGGTAATCACTTATTTAAAACGTATGTTAAAAAGAATACAGATGAAGACACAGAAGAAAAAGAAGCAAAGAAAAAACAAGAGAACTTTTGGTGGACTGTATTTAAAGTCGAGGTTGCTGATATTGCCTTCGCAGTTGATTCAATTTTAGCTGCCGTTGCATTAGCAATGACTTTACCAAAAACAGGATTAGGTACAATTGGTAGTCTTGATACTGGGCAATTCGTTGTTATCTTTGTAGGTGGACTTATCGGATTAATCATTATGCGATTTGCAGCAACTGCTTTCGTACAAATATTAAAACGTAAACCAGGACTTGAAACTGCAGCATTCCTAATTGTAGGTTGGGTTGGTGTGAAGTTAGCAATCTATACATTAGCACACCCTGCATTAAATGTAATTCCGCATTCATTCCCAGAATCTACTCCCTGGAAACTTACATTCTGGATTGTATTAGTTGGAATCGCAGTTGGCGGTTGGTTCTTCTCGAAAGAAGTAGAAGTAAAAGTAGAAAAGAATTTAGACGAAAAAGCGCTGTAATTACAGCGCTTTTTCTTTTTTTCCTTCCCCCCTCTCAATGTCCAGAAAAAATTCTATTATACTATCTTTTGTAAACGCTTTCTTAATGTATGTATGTCCTTTTTGTGAAACATTGCACAAACTTATTGAAACTAAGAACAATTCCATGTACTTTATTCATATAAGGAGTATTTATAGATGATGTACTAAAGGAGCGTATTACTCATGCTAGAACAAGGATTAGATTATGTCGTCAAACTGGCTAAGAGCAAAAAACAAATGCTAGATACAAATCCGATGCAATATTTCATTCGTGCCGCACTTGCGGGTATTTATATCGGTTTTATTATTGTACTATGTTTTAAATTAGGTAACTTTTTTCAAATTGCAGATTCACCAGCAACTTATTTAGCTGCTTCTATGTTTTTCGGAATTGCCCTCGTACTTATTATATATGGCGGTGCTGAATTATTTACTGGAAACACAATGTACTTCACTGTAGCAACTTTAAGAAAAGAAACAACGATTTCTGATACACTTCGTAACTGGGTCGCTTGTTATGCAGGGAATTTAGCTGGCGCTTTATTCTTTGCCTTACTATTTTACGCAACTGGCATTTTCGAAGCAATCGATCACGGTCACTTAATGAATAAAGTCGTTGAAGGAAAGATGAACACACCTACAATGCAATTATTCTTTAAAGCAATTTTATGTAACTGGCTTGTATGTCTTGCGTGTTTCTTACCTTCTCAAGTTAAAGGTGATACAGCAAAAATTATGATGATGATGCTACTCGTTTTCACATTCTTCTTATCTGGTTACGAGCATAGCATTGCAAACTTATCACTGTTTGCTCTATCTTTAGTTTCACCGCATCCGGAGACAATTTCTTTTGCAGGTGCTATTCATAACTTAATTCCAGTTACAATCGGTAACATTATCGGCGGGTCCGTATTTGTCGGTATGGTTTACCATTACTTAACAAAGAAAGTACCTGACGTGAAACAAGAAGAAACTGAATTAGTAGCAGCTCAACAAGAAGAAATCATTCCGTTACAAGCACATATGAAACATTAAAAACTCCAAAGTTTTACTTTGGAGTTTTTAGCTCCCCACATATTTAACAACAAGGTGCGGATTAATTTCTCCTTCTTCCTTTCCCTTATTAATTCTCTGTTTCATCTTGTGCATACCGATGACATCATTCGTATGAAGGTGAATTTCATTTACATATAAACCCTCTTTACAAAAAGCCTCTACAAAATCTAATCCATTTCTTTCCCCCCATCCCATATTAAAATCAAGGGAAAGAATATTCACATCATAATCCCGAACCATTTGCAAAGCATATTCTACTGTAGTGGCGGGCACATACCCATACGGACAACTTCTTTGATCATCCATATATACATTCATTTTCTATCCCCTCTCTATTTTGTATACGTGACCAACATGTAACATATTGCCCCAAGGCTAATAAAAGGACCGAACGGAATTTGGCTCCTCATTTTCATACGTTTTAATACTATACCAACTCCAAAGAAACAAAGACTAAAGCAAGATGCTAAAAATAAAATCATAAAAATCCCTTTCAGTCCCACTATAAATCCAAGTAACGAAAGTAATTTTATATCCCCTCCACCAAGCCCTTCTGGATATACCTTTTGCATGCAATATAACAAAATGAATATAACGCCACTACCAACTATACTATCTGTCCAAGTCACTAACGGCACAAAAACACATTCTAAAATGAGTAAACAGGCAAACCAAGCTAAAATACGATTGGGGATTAACATATATATGTAATCTGTAACTGAAATAATAAGTAGTAGCGAAAAAAGCGATACAATGATGATAAGCTCTCGTTCCACCCCAATCATATATACAGTAAGAAGAAATATCATTCCTGTTACAAGTTCAAATGCTACGTACAAAATTGAAATTTTCCTCTTACAATTCGTACAACGTCCTCTTTGTATACAAAAAGAAATGATTGGAATCAATTCTTTTGGCTTTAGCACATACTTACAATAATGACAATGTGAACGCGGAGTAATGATAGACTCACCAAGTGGTACTCTCATCGCAATTAACATAAAAAAAGAACCAAACACCATCCCCACTAACAATGCATATAAATAAGTGAACATCCCTTCCTCTCCTTTCTAGAAGAACATAGCAAAAAAAGGAGAGAACTTCTACTTCATATTATTTCTATTCTATTAAAAAAGCAGGCCATTTTCTGGCCTGCTTTCCCCTCTTTTATACGATGAAATATACTGCTTTTAATGGTCCGTGTACTCCAACAACAAGATTCATTTCAATATCTGCCGAGTTACTAGGTCCTGTAATAAAGTTAATACAAGATGCTACTCCCTCGCCATTTTCTACACGTGTGTTCATATCCTGAACTGCTTGTGTAATACGAGGCACAAGTGTTTCACGTGGAATAATAGCAAAGTAAACAGTTGGTAAAAAGTGTAAAGAACGACCTTGGCCTTTATGACTTTGTACAACAATCGTACCAGATTCAGCTAAAGTATAATCACTAAATGCGATTCCAATATTCGCTCTTTCTGCGATACGCATATTCTCTTCTTTTTTCTCAGGATCCCATATATTCACTTCAACATTTTGCTTTGGAAGCTCTTCTTTAAATAAAGAAGTCAATCCATAAGAATCAAAACGTTCATCTGCCGATAACATAATAGGTCCCCCGCCGTTTTCCACGATTACTTTTTGAATATCTTCACGTAAACGGTCGTTTGTCGTTTCCACTACAGTTGTATGAATGTTTGTACATTGATTTTTAAATACTTCTAACAATTCTTCTTGTGAATAATCTTTTAGCGTTTCTACATTCACATTACTTTTCCATGTTGGACGCTTTACGCCTTCCGTTTTCCGCTTACGTCCAAGTTCTTTTGCAATATTATCTAGAAAGGACTCACGGTTTTGAATTAATCCTGTCATTATTTGTCCCCGCCTTTCTTATGATCTTTATACCAATCACGGAATCGTTCTTTACTTGGAGCTGGGAATTCACGAATATCTGTCCAGTTTTTAAGTGGCCCAACACCTTTTGATACACGGTTGCCAGATGTAAATGGACTCATTGCTGCTGGTGCCATTTTTGATCCCATTTTATATAAAGCTGCTGAAGATGCACCCATACTAAACATTTTCATTGCTAATTTTTCTGCAAGTGGAGCACGTCCTTCTTGCTCAACAATTACTTGACGATGTTTTAATAATAAATCATGCAATGGTATTTTTACTGGACAAGCTTCAGTACACGCTCCGCATAAACTAGAGGCATATGGAAGCTCTTTGTAATCATCATATCCGCCTAAAAGTGGTGTTAATACCGCACCGATTGGTCCTGAGTATATAGAACCATACGAATGTCCACCAACGTGACGATATACAGGACATACGTTAACACAAGCAGCACAACGAATACATTGCAATACTGAGCGGAATTCAGATCCAAGAATTTGAGAGCGGCCATTATCAACAACAACTAAGTGGAATTCTTCTGGTCCATCTACTTCCTCTTTTTGAATTGGTCCCGCTACAGTTACATAACTTGTTAATTTTTGCCCTACTGCGCTACGACATAGTAAACCCACTAAAACATCTAATTCTTCCATTGTCGGAACCATACGTTCCATACCCATTACTGCAATTTGAGTTTTCGGAATCGACATAACAAGATCGGCATTACCTTCGTTCGTTACTAAACAAAGAGAGCCAGTATTTGCAACTGCAAAGTTACAACCTGTCACACCAATTTCTGCATCCATAAATTTCTCACGAAGTTGTTTACGAACAAACTTTGTCATTTCGTAAGGATCATCAGAATTTTCATAGCCAAGCTTTTCTTTAAATACATCACGAATTTGTGCTCTATTTTTATGAAGTGCAGGCGCAATAATATGTGAAGGTGGATCGTTATCTACTTGCAGAATATACTCTCCTAAGTCACTTTCTAACACTTCACAACCAATCTCTTCAAGGGCATGATTCATACTAATTTCTTCAGTTACCATTGATTTTGATTTTACAACTTTCTTCGCTTGCTTCTTTTTTGCAACGTCTTGAATATACTTTGCTGCATCCTCTTTCGTTTTCGCAAAGTACACGTGTCCGCCTCTTTTGGATACATTTTCACTTAACTCCATTAAATAATAATCAAGATTTTCTAACGTATGTTGGCGAATTTCTTCACCTAGTTCACGCCACTCTTCCCAGTTTCCTAATTCGTCCGCTGCTTTTAAGCGGTTCGTATATAAGCGCGTTTGTGCAGAAGATACTGCTCCGCGCATAAAAGAATCTTGAATTCCATCGCCAACGCGATCATTAAATTTTTTCTCACTGATTTTCATAGACATAGCTTATGTTCCCCCTTCATGAGCGACTATTTAGTACCTCAGCAATATGCATTACTTTTATTTCTTTTCCTAAACGCTCAATACGTCCGCCAATGTTTAACAAACACCCACAATCTGCACCGATTAAATAATCAGCACCTGTTTCCATTGCACTATCTACCTTTTCATCTACCATTTGCTCAGAAATTGGAGTCATCTTCACTGAAAACGTTCCCCCAAACCCACAACAATTTTGTTCGTTTGGCAGTTCTCTCACAGTTAATCCTTTTACATTTGATAATAAAATTCCTGGTGCCTCTTTTACTCCAAGCAGGCGTGTCATATGACAAGATTTATGAATAGTAGCTATCCCTGGTAAGCTTGCACCAACATCTGTCACTTTTAAAACATCTACAATAAATTGTGTAAATTCATATGTTTTATCAGCAACCTTTTGTGCACGTTTAGCCCACTTCGGATCATCTTTAAAAACATGCGGATACTCATGAAACATTGTCGCACAAGAACCAGATGGTGTAACGATATATTCTGCATCTTCAAAAGTTTCAATCATATGTTTCATCGCTTCTTTTGCTGCTTCTACATGGCCGCTATTATAAGCAGGCTGACCACAACAAACTTGTGCTTCTGGAAATTCAATTTCACAACCTAAACGCTCCAACACTTCAACTGTTGCTTTGCCGACGTTTGTTTCAAACATATCGACTAAACAAGTAACAAATAAAGTAACTTTCATAATTATTACTCCCCCTTTTTACAACTCCACCAACAAACATATGGTCATCAGATGACTGAGAAAAGAAGAAGTAGGCTCAACCATGGCCTATCCTCTCCCTCTTCTAAAGAAAACGCTTACTTAATCTTTCTCTATTTTATCAAAAAATTTGATTTTTAAAAGATTAAATTACGAATTTATATCGTTTTTACCTGTGACAATATGTTCTACATTTGTTAAATGATCTAGCATTGCTTGCTGCGCTAATTCTACATCTTGCTTTAACACTGCATCATATATAACTTGATGCTCTTCTATAAGTCGTTCTGATGTTGTTTGTTCACCATATAAAATAATGCGTCTTGATTCACCAATCGTTTCAGCAATCATCTCTGAAACGTGATTCATGAGTTCAAGCAAAATGTTATTATGCGAAGACTCCGCAATTCCCATATGGAACTGAAAATCTGCTTTTTCACCAGCCTTTTCATCCCCAATGCTCTTTGCCATTTCATCTAACCAATGCTTCATATTTTGCAAATTATCTTCCGTACGTTTTGCCGCAGCTGCTCGAACTGCCCCCACTTCAAGCACCTTTCGTACTTCTAATAAGTTCAAAATATCTTCTTTCTTCATTAATAATTTATTGTTTAATGATTTTGTTAATGAAGAAGAATCGAAATTCTTCACATATGTACCTTCTCCTTGTTTCATCTCAATTAAGCCCATTGCTCTTAGCGCACTTAGCGCTTCACGAACAGCAGATCTACCAACTTGAAACTGCTCAGCTAATTGATGTACAGGAAGTAGTTTGTCACCAGGTTTTAACGTACCATTTTTAATCATTGTTAAAATAGCTTCAGATACTTCTTCGTAAATCTTTTTCGGTTTAATAGATTTGTACTCCAGTTAAATCACCTCAGTATCTTCCAAACAACAATTGAAACGATTTATAAGAACTTTGCATCATAACTATTTTAGAACGAATTGGTAAGAAGTACAAACGTTTTGTTCATAAAATCGTCAAATTTTTAATATTTATTTGATATTAAATTATATGTATTCCTCTATTCGTTTGCACTCATGAAGAAAAGCATGTCCTTCACGTTAGAACATGCTTTCTTCAACTTGTATTTTCAATTTAATACTAACCGTCGTTCCATGCCCTTTTTCACTTTCAATTCGCCACTGTCCATCATGTATATGAACAATTTGTCTAACAATGGCAAGGCCTAAACCTGTTCCACCATGTTGACGACTTCTCGCTTTATCAACGCGGTAAAAACGTTCACCAAGATTTTCTAAATGCTCTGTTTCAATACCGATTCCTGTATCTTTTATGTTTAATTCACAGTAATCATCTATCTGCCTGAGTGTTATCACAATATCCCCGTTTTGATTTGTATACCGTATCGCATTATCTAACACGTTATGAAGCACTTGTTGCATACGATCCTCATCAATCATTACAATGATTTCTGGATTTAAATTTGTTGAAATACGAATTTTCTTTTCTATAAACTTAATCTCATACGTATCTAACACATCTTCAATCAGTTGTGAAAAAACGATAGGTTGTTTCTTTAACGGAAAATGTTCACCTTCTAATTGTGCTAAATCTAATAAATCATGAACGAGACGCTGCATACGACCCGCTTCTTTATGAATGAGCTGTGTTACTTTTTCCTGCTGTGGTCCCTTCGCTACACCATCTAAAATAGCTTCACTATATCCTTTTATATAACTAAGCGGCGTTCTTAGTTCATGCGAAACGTTAGCTAAAAATTCCTTACGCTTTACGTCTTCTGTCTCTAAAGAATTTGCCATTTTATTAAATGCTTTTCCTAATCGTCCAATTTCATCTTCGGAAGAAATTGTAATCCGTTCTGAGAAATCTCCCGTAGCCAAATGATTGGCAACTCGTTCCATTTGCGAAAGCGGTCTCGTAATAGCAATAATAATCTTTCTACCAATCCATATTGTCAGTAAAGTCATAGCAAGTGCTAACGGTGCTAAAATAAGGCCCATATCATATATTAAGTCTTTTATACTTTTTAAAGGAATATAAGAATATACAATGCCAACTAACTTTTTATTTTCTAAAACAGGGATGACAACCCCCATAATATTTCGGTCAAAATGTTCCTCATACCCTATCTTTTTCACAGTTTTTCCATCTAATAACGCTTGCCTGTCCTCTTCACTTATAAGAGAATGATGATGCACATCAAAAGGTAAACACGCGCTTAAATCACGCGGATTAGATACGAAAAGAACATCTGAACTAGATATTTGATCAAATGCTCTTACTTTCTCTTCAAAAGTTGCTATTCCTTCACGCTTATCATATTGCGCAGCAAGACGCTTCCCTTCCATTACTAATGAATCTTTTAAATTATCAACGTATAGTTTTTCATACGAGTATAAAGATACAAAATAAAGAAAGGAAACTGTTACACATACTGCACATACTACTGTAAGCCAAAGCTTCTGTACCATCGTAAACATACGTTACACCTCAAATTTATAGCCTACACCCCAAACCGTTTGAATGTAGTTCCCGCTTTCTCCAAGCTTCAAACGCATCGTTTTCACGTGCGTATCCACTGTTCTTGTACTTCCGGCATAATCATATCCCCATACCTTTTCCAACAATTGTTCCCGGCTAAATACTTGTCCCGTATGTTGGCAAAGAAAATAGAGTAAATCAAACTCTTTTACTGTAAGAGAAATTGGCTCACCATCAGCCTCAATCTTCCTACTTTTTTCATTAATAAGGATCGGTCCAAACTGAATCTCCTCTTGTTGCTCCTGCTTTGTATAACGTCTTAACACAGCTTCCATACGAGCAATTAGTTCTCCCGGACTAAAAGGCTTTACAATATAATCATCTGCTCCCATACGCAAGCCGTTCACCCTATTCCACTCTTCACCTTTTGCTGTTAAAAATATAATTGGTACATCTGACGTTTTTCTAATTTCTTTACAAACTGAAAGTCCATCCATCTCTGGCATCATAATATCTAATACAACGAAATCATAATGATCCGTCTCTAATTTTTTTAGAGCCTCTTTTCCATTTTCAGCTTCTCCCCACTCGTATCCGAAATTATCTAAGTACATTCCAACAAGCTGCCTCATATCACTTTCATCATCTACAACTAGCACCCTATATTTACTCATTGTCCTTCCCTTCCCTCTCTATGAGTTGAAACGGCCCTTTTCCGACTTTAATTGTTTGTTTTATTTTCAAGCTCTTCATATCCATGACACACACTTCATCACTATCATAGCTTGCTACGTATCCTTCTGCTCCGCTCTTCAAAAATGCAAATGGATTCGATCCTACTTCTACAGAAGCCACCTCTTTATACGTGCTAACATCAAACTTTCTAAGCGTATTCGAACCGTGACTTAATGCATATACATACTTATTATCCTTCGTTATATTCACAGGCATAAAAGGAGCATGTAAAGAACGTACCATTTCTCCGCTTTGCAATGAATACACTAATACTTTCTCATTGACTTGATTTCCATCACCATGTCCGCCAATCCATATTTCTTTCCCATCTGGGCTAATTGTCGCTCCCGTTGATGCTGGGGGAATCATAAAGGATTGTATCACTTCTTTTTTCTTTGTATTAATGGTCGTTAGCTTCGTATCATAAAAGTTTAATACAGATAACTGGTTATCGTGCTCTACCATCGTTATTGGTCCTTTTCCTGTTGATACACTCCCTGTCTCTTTCCCTTTTATCGTAAAGAACCTTACCTTTTGAGCAGTTTGATCGGCAGCAAATAATTGTTTTTTATCCTCGGATACAATCACATTTACAATGCCTTTTCCAGTTTTATATTTGTCCACTTGCCTTCCTTCTGCTAGTGAATATACATACATGTACTCTAACTGCTTGCCATATACAAGTATGTCCTCACCGTTTGGAAGTAGTGCAACTCCTGCCATTGGTTCATTAAGTTCCCATGTCGTAATTAATTTTTTAGTTTTTTCATCAACAAAACTAATACTACCTTCTTTTATATTCGTTGTTATAATAACACTTTTATCTTTAGCAATCGGTGTATATGAACTGCCTTGACACCCTACTAATAGAAATAAAAAACAGAGAAGAAAAACAGACTTTCTCAAAAGATTCCCTCCATCTTCGGATGATTTCGTTATAATTGTAAAATAACAAATAAATGTGTGGAAAGTGTGAAATTTTCCTTTCTTACTTCATTTACATATATAATGTACAACAAATAGAATTTGAGGTGTGCAAATTATGCTTTTTCCTGATTTAGCGAATAAAATTGTACGAGAAGTACGCAGGTTAATTAAAGAAAATATCATTATCATTAATATACAAGGCGTTATTATCGCAAGTACAGATGTAGAAAGAATCGGCCAATTTCATGAAGGTGCACTCCGATGCGCGAAACAAAAGAAAACTGTCATAATTACAAAAGAAGATGAACGACGTTTGCAAGGCGTAAAGGCGGGTATGAACCTCCCCTTACTATTTCATGACGAAGTAATTGGTGTCATTGGAATTACAGGCGAACCTGAAAACATTTCACAATACGGAGAAATATTACGTAAAATGACCGAACTACTCATTCACGAAAACTACTTTTTAGAACAACTAGAACTTGAACACCGTTCTTATGAAGCATTTGTCTTTGATTGGCTTCAAAATACAGACTGGTCTCCAAGCTTTCTCGATCGCGCAAAAACACTTGGTATTGATTTATATAAGAAGAAACAACTTATTTTGTTCTCTATCGATCAAAATGACACGATGCTTCAGCGTAAGATTTGGCAACACGTACGCAATCTATTAACAAAGGAGCATCTATTTGTTCGCTGGGGAAATGATCGATTCATTTTATTTACAGCCACAAACTCCAAAGAGCAAACGTATCAATTTTTAAAAAGATTAAAACAAGACTGTGAAACTTTGTTTTCTATTCCTTTATATATTGGGATTGGACAATCCGTTACACCAAGCAATATGAACTTATCGTACGAACAAGCATTACAAGCTCTTTCCGTATCACTTGAAACGAAAAAAATTGTATTTAATGAAGATTTACGTTTAGAAATGTGCTTACAAGATATTTCTGCTGAAACGCGGGAACAGTTTCTAAGGCGCACCATCGAAAACTTACTATCATCTCCTGAGCTTATGCACACTTTACGCTTATTTATTGATTATAACCAATCCTATAAACAAACAGCTGAACAATTACATATACACATTAACACATTGCATTACAGACTTAAAAAAATTGAGGAGCATACAGGACTTGACCCGAAACAATTCAAAGACTTAAACATTTTATACTTCTCGCTCCTCTTATTAGATAATCATACAAAAAAGAATGATAAAAAAGATTAATCTTTAGATGATTATACATAGAAAGAATCCCCCAACTTTTTTATCATTATAATGAAAGCACTGTTACAACGTTTTTTATGATGACTAAATACGTTAACAGTTTGAGGGGGATTTCCAATGTTAGAAAAGCAAATTATTCATTCATTCGTATCCATTGTTGGCAAAGATAATGTAGATACATCCAATATGGGGCGTTTAACGTATAGTTATGATGCCACTCCAAACTTCCAAGCAATGCCTGATGCAGTCATTGCTCCTCGTAATACAAATGAAGTAGCTGAAGTGTTAAAAATATGTAACACTCACAAAATCCCTGTATATGTTCGTGGTTCTGGAACAAACCTTTGCGCGGGGACATGTCCACTTGAAGGCGGTATCGTCCTTATCTTCCGCCATATGAATAACATTTTAGAAATTGATGAAGAGAATTTAACAATTACTGTACAAGCTGGTGTAATTACACTTGATATTATTAAAGCGGTAGAAGAAAAAGGTTTATTTTATCCACCAGATCCAAGCTCGATGAAAATTTCTACAATCGGCGGTAACATTAATGAAAACTCAGGTGGATTACGCGGATTAAAATATGGCGTAACACGTGATTATGTGATGGGTCTTGAACTTGTCTTACCAAATGGCGATATTATTCGTACTGGCGGTAAATTAGCAAAAGATGTAGCTGGTTACGATTTAACTCGTTTATTTATCGGTTCTGAAGGAACACTTGGCGTCGTAACAGAAGCAATATTAAAACTTGTTCCTATGCCTGAAACGAAGAAAACGATGCTTGCACTATATGAAGATATTAATGAAGCTGCACGTGCTGTTTCTTCTATTATTGCAAATAAAATCATTCCAGCGACACTTGAGTTTTTAGACCAGCCAACAATTGAAGTAGTAGAGGAGTTTGCACAAATCGGTTTACCAACTGATGTAAAAGCAATTTTATTAATCGAACAAGACGGTCCGCTTGAAGTTGTCAATCGAGATATTGAAAAAATGGCTAACGTTTGCCGCTCTATGAATGCAGTCGATGTTCGCATTGCAAAAGATGAAGCGGAAGCAGATGCGCTTCGGACAGCTCGCCGTAGTGCACTATCAGCACTTGCAAGATTAAAACCTACTACAATATTAGAAGATGCAACGGTACCACGCTCACAAATAGCTCCGATGGTTGAAGCTATTAATGCGATTGCAAAAAAATATAATATTCCTATTTGTACGTTTGGGCATGCTGGCGATGGCAACCTACACCCAACTTGTATGACAGATGCTCGGAATGAAGAAGAAATGCACCGAGCTGAACAAGCTTTTGCTGAAATATTTGCGAAAGCAATTGAACTTGGTGGCACAATTACTGGTGAACATGGTGTTGGTGCGATGAAAGCTCCGTATTTAGAAATGAAATTAGGTAAAGAAGGTATTGCTGCCATGCAAGGAATTAAACAAGCCTTCGATCCAAATAACATTATGAACCCTGGCAAGATGTTCGCGAAAGACACTCGCAAAAGAGTGGTGGTTGAACGATGACAACATTAAATAAAGAAAACATTCAAAAAGAATTTAAAGAAAGATTAAGTGAAGATGAACTACTAAACTGTATGCGATGCGGTTTCTGTTTACCTACTTGTCCTACTTACATTCAATCTGGATATAAAGAATCACATTCACCACGAGGACGTATCGCAATAATGAAAGCGGTCGTTGACGGTTTAATCGAACCAGATGAAGATGTTGAAAATACATTGAATGTTTGCCTTGGCTGCCGTGCTTGTGAACCTGTTTGTCCATCAGGTGTAAATTACGGACATTTATTAGAAGAAGCTCGTGATATTATCAATCAAAACAAAAAGTTCTCGGTGCCAGTGAGAGCCGTTCGTAAAGTCGTTTTTGAAGGACTATTCCCGCATCAAAATCGAATGAGAACATTAACAGGACTAATCGGATTTTATCAGCGTTCTGGTTTACAAACGCTAACACATAAAACAGGGATTATGAAGTTATTCCCTGAAACACTTGCAACGATGGATCTCGTTTTACCAAAAGTCCCTAAAATGAAAGCAATGAAAGATCGTCCTGAATTTTTACCTGCTGAAAGTACAAAAAAGAAACAAGTTGCATTCTTCACAGGCTGTTTAATGGATACGATGTTTTTAGAAACAAATAACGCAACGATGAAACTTCTTCAGTTAGCTGGTTGTGATATCGTTATGCCAAAAACACAAAGTTGCTGCGGTGCATTACATGGGCATGCTGGTGAAAAGAGCGGAGCGAAAGAATTAGCGAAACGAAATATAAAAGCATTCGAAGATTTAAACATCGACTATATTATTACGAATGCAGGTGGTTGCGGAGCTTACCTCGTAGACTACGATTATCTTTTAAAAGATGATCCACAGTGGGCTGAACGCGCAAAGCAGTTTGTTTCTAAAATTAAAGATATTACTGCTATTCTAGTAGAACTAGATTTCCATAAACGGAATGACTTACGACTTCCAACGCAAATTATTACGTATCAAGATTCTTGTCATTTACGCAATGTTATGCGAACATCTTCAGAACCTCGTATGTTACTAGAAGCAATTCAAGGCGCAACATACCGTGAAATGAAAGATGCGGATCGCTGCTGTGGTTCTGCTGGTATTTACAATATTGTTCATTCAGAACTATCCATGGAATTTCTAGATTATAAAATGGACCGTGTGCATGAAACAGAAGCAGCAACTATTGTTACTGCAAATCCAGGTTGTCTACTACAAATGAAATTAGGCATTGAACGAGAAGGACTTTTTCATAAAATGAGAGGAATTCACATTGTAGATTTATTATTAGAAGCAATTGAAACCAACTCGTAACATACGTAATAATAGGAAAACGGCTATCTCCTTCGTCTATGTAAAGAGATAGCCGCTTTTTTGTCCGCTACAAGATTAAGAATATGTTACTTTATTATAAAAAAGAACAACAAAAACATTACAGTTTTGTAAAAATCAATCCAGTATATTCCTCAAAAAAACGCTCAAATCATTGATACAATAGGATTCTTCATTTTCAATATAGGTACATTTATCCAAAAACCGCCTCTTAAAACCAAGTATAAAAATGCTAAAAATTCCTTTTATACTCTATGTTTCTCTTATTTTTTCCCTTTTCTTCACTTAGGATAAATTAGGTAATTTTAAAGTCTATGAATTTTTTTCCATCTTTTTTCTCGCAAATTGTATGCTACGATGAATTTGTCAGTCAGACAGGCTGTCAAAACAAATCGTGTGAAAACAAATTAAAACTTTATATAGGGGGACACACATCATGAAAAAGCGTGTTTTATTATCTGTAGCTGCTGCAACAGCTCTTACTTTAGGAGTATCATCTTTAGATGCACAAGCTGCAACAGTACAACCATCTAACATAAAGGTTCAAAATATTCAGCATTCAAAAGTGATGATGAAGCAAATGAGCCAACAAGAATTACAAGCATTCTTACAATCTATGGGCGTTGAGTCATTAGCACAATGGCAACAAGGAAATTTCCAACCAAACTGCTTCATTCCTGGTCAACAACCAACTGAAAATGTTGTAACTGAGCAACCAACAGCTAAGCCAGAAACTCAAAAACCAGTTGAGCAAAAACCAGTTGAGCAAAAGCCTGCTGAAGAAGTTCAAAAACCAGAAGCTCAAAAACCTGCTGAAAACAACAATACTCAAAAACCTGCTGAACAAAAACCTGCTGAGCAAAAGCCTGCTGAAGAAGCAAAATCTTTAAGCGAATTCGAACAACGTGTTGTTGAATTAACAAACGCTGAACGTGCAAAACAAGGCTTACCAGCACTAAAAATCGATACTGAATTAAGCAAAGTAGCACGTGTTAAATCTGAAGATATGCAGAAGAATAACTACTTTGATCATAACAGCCCTACATATGGGTCTCCATTTGACATGATGAAGAAATTTGGTATTTCTTATACATCTGCAGGTGAAAACATTGCTCAAGGCCAACGTACACCTGAAGAAGTAGTACAAGCTTGGATGAACAGTGCTGGACACCGTGCAAACATCTTAAATAACGGCTTCACTCACATCGGTGTTGGCTATGTAGAAAGCGGCAACTACTGGACACAACAATTTATTACGAAGTAAATAGATTAAAAGAGTCTTCTCATAATGAGAAGACTCTTTTTTACATTTCATAACTTTCTATTATGTATGAGTACAATATGTAGAACATAAACAAAATAGAGCCACAACTTATTACACTAAGTAACATATAAAATCCCCATTTCAAGTTCAAAAACAAGGAAAACAATATACTACATGCCATCACTTGAAAAATCCGCCTACTCACTAAACGAATTTTTTGTAATTTGACTGGGTCTTTTTCCGTACTCTTAACTTTTTTAAATCCTTTACTAAGCATAAAAAGAAACATACTAATTCCAATTGTTAGTCCTGTCTGAAAGGATATCATGCTTCCAAAATTAATAAAGAGAATGAGCATATGGATAAACACCATAAATAAAGTAATCGTCTTTAGAAATCCACTTATAATGACATGCTCACCTTCATTAAACTTATATACATTATGTGAAATAATATACACGAATCCATGTAAAAAAATAATAAGACAAGGAATAAATGCTATAACAACTTGTTTACTCATAAACTCGTTTGGCTCACCATTTTCATTCCAATGTACTGCCATAAAGTTTGGTAAGTATGGATAGAGGCATAGAGTAACTAAAAGACAAGCGAAAAACATTCCTAGTATATATTTATATTTGACCAAGTAATTCTCACCTCTCTTTTCTCTTAACGGCTTCGCTTCTTTTAGAGAAATTCCTGCAAGAATCTACTTTTCTCAAATTTAAACTTACACTTTATGCATTCATTCTTTGAAATTCTTTCATTATATTATTTAATTTTGTCGGAAATGGTACATCCACTTCGATCTCTTCTTTCGTAATTGGATGCAAGAAATGAATCTTCATCGCATGTAATGCTTGCCTGGACATATATTTCGTTTGTCCACCGTATAATACATCTCCAACTAATGGATTACCATGATAGCTCATATGAACACGAATTTGATGTGTTCTACCTGTTTCTAATTGTAACGTTACGAACGTAGCATTTTGTTTTTTAAAATACTTCTCTACTTTATAATATGTAATTGCTTGGTCCCCCTTTGGAGAAACACGTCGTCTCGTCGCATGATGGCGATCTCTTCCGATAGCTGCGTCAATTGTTCCTTGCTTACCTTTTACTTTCCCTTCCACAAGCGCCGCATATGTTCTTTTAATTTTCCGTTCCATTAATAAACGATCCATAATTGCACCAGCAATTCTATGCTTAGCAAACACGACACCACCTGTCGTATCTTTATCTAACCGATGAATATGACGAACCTTCGTCTCTAAACCTTGCATTTGAAAATGAAAGGCAACGAGGTTTGCAAGTGTTCCCGTTCCACCTTTTTCAGCAGGATGCGTATCCATCTTCTCAGGCTTATTTACGATGAGTACGTGATCGTCTTCATATACTACATCTAATTCACCATATTCAGGCTCTACATCATACTCTTCCTCCATAAACATATGCACTTGTAACTTATCGCCTTCTTTTAAAAGCTCATTCCATCTTCTCTGTTCTCCGTTAACGGTAATACCTTTTTCCATACGAAGCTGATGTAACAACTTTTTCGGTATTTCCCATTCTATTTTTAATAATGAATCAATACTTATACCATTCCATTTCGCTGGAACAGTAATTTCGCACCATTCGCCCTTTTTCTTCGTTTCCATACTGTATCACCTTATTTCTATTGATTCTCTCATTGTAACGGAAAACACAATTTGATGCACCGTCAAAAATAGAGGACAGTCTTATAGTAGACTGTCCCCTCACGCTCTACGCCGTTTCATTTCCTGCAATACTTCGTCCGCTTTTTGCTCATACGATAAATCTTTAAAGAAATCCGCCAATCTTTTATAATCATTATACGTATCTAATAAATCATCCATCTTTTCTACTTTCATCACGTGTTGTTTTTGCTTCATTTTTACTGGATAACGATAGCCCGATACTTCTTGTATTTTGTAATACTCATCCTCTACTTGAATGACCTTTACAAGTTCCTCTTCTTCCGCATCCATCGTATACCCATCAAAATCTCTCAGCAATTCATAAATGATATGAGTCCATTCATCTTTTGGATAAAATCCTTTTTCTAACCGATAACCGACAATGCGATACATATGCCCATCGTTTTCTGCAAACTGTACTGTATCATTTAGCTTAAACTTAAAATAACGAAACATTGCCTTCACCTACTTATATGTAATGTTCTTATCACATACTATTTGCAAAATGTAGGTCTTGCTATTCATAAAAAAATACTCATCTATAAGACGAGTATTTTTTACGATGATTTTTCTCTTTTCTTTCGAAATGGTAACCACCAGTTCCAGTCTCCAAACAATTTCATTAAACTTGGTACGAGCATAAGACGAATAATTGTCGCATCAAGGAATATCGCTAATGCAACGCCAAGCCCCATTTGCCGTACTGGTAAAATATCAGTAAAGGCAAACGCACCAGTTACAACAATCATAATTAACGCAGCTGATGTAATAATTCTACTTGTTGACACAAGTCCTTCTAACGTCGCTTGATCGTTATCTCCTGTTTCTTCATACAGTTCATGAATACGTGAAATAAGAAAGACTTCATAATCCATGCTAAGCCCAAATACGAGACCGAAAATGAAGATTGGTAAGACAAATAGAACAGGACTCGCTTCTAAACCAAAATGCCCACCTTCAAATAACCAAACAACAATTCCTATTGTTGCACTTAAACTAAGTATATTCATAATAATTGCCTTAATCGGAATGAGTATAGACCGGAATGCAAATAATAATATAACAAAGGTCGATCCAAATATAACAGACATACCAATTGCAACTTTATCTTTAATTTCATCTTCTAACTCTTGTTGGAACGTCGTCATCCCGCCTAAATAATACGTAACATCTGTTTCTTTATAATTTTGTTTAAAATCACGAACCCACTGTTTAGCAGTTTCAGTACGTGGTTTTGTTTTCAAAAAGATTTCTATCGTCGTCTTATTTCCTTTCGTATATGCTTCAAATATAGGAGCTAGTTTCGCTGCTTCTGGCGACTCTAACATTCCAGCAACTTGATCTGCTTTCATACGAGTTAACCCGTCGTATAAGCTTCTAACTTCATATACTTTCTTATCATCTTTTAACTTTTGAACGACTTCTTCTATCTTTTGTAAACTTTCTTTTTCTTTCATATCTTTTTTCGTCTCTACCACTAACGTAACATCAGCATGTTTTTTTGCAGTTTTATTAAATGCCTCTTCGTACTTCTCATATGCAATTCTTGTATCACTTTGTTTAGGTAGAGCTTCTACGTCAGGGAACTGCAAATTAGCTGTACGTAACGGTAATAAGCAAATCACAATAAATGTTGTAACAACAATAATCATTGCGATTGGATGTTTCATTACAAATTGTGCAAACTTACGCCACGCCTTTGCCGGCGTATGCGCTACTTGATTCTTTTTTAATATTCGTTTCCCAATTAATGATAATAGCGCTGGAAGAAGTGTGAGTGAGAATAAAATACTCATAATCACAACAATCATTCCGCTAATTGCGACAGACTGAATATAATCGATTTTAAAGAAAAACAATCCGGATAATCCAACAAATACACATAATCCTGAAAATACGATTGCGCGCCCTGCTGTCTGATATGTAATTGCTATCGCTTCTTTTACCGTTCGCTTTGCAACTTCCTCTCGAAAGCGATTTACAAATAATAGCGCAAAATCAATAGATAGCGCAAGTCCAATCATCGGTGCAACATTTAACACAAAGATAGATAGTTCCTTATCACTACCTATAAAGTATAATATGCCCATCGTACTAATAACACTAAGTGCCCCATTTACAATTGGTAAAATAGATGCCAAAAGACTACCAAATGAAAATAGTAATACGAGAAATGCAATTGGTAACCCAATCATCTCTGCTACTTTTAAATCATTTTGCGTTCTTTCATTAATCTCTTGATTAATTTTTGGAAACCCTGTAGGCGTTACTTTTAATGCTGTATTACTTTCCTTTTCGATTTTATCAGCAAATTGCAATGTCTTTTCCATTCGTTCTTTATTTGTTTTCCCGGAAAATAAAATTGTCGCATAGCAGATATCATCTTGTAACATTTCTTTATTTTGCACTGGGTGATGGAAAGATTCATATGTCTCTTTCTCTTGTACATTCTTTACAATTCCCTCTACTTGCTTTTGAAATTCCTCATGTGAAGCACCCTTATTTTTTTCAAAAACGAGTAAAAGTGTGTCTTGAGACCTCTTAAAATCTTTATCTAAAATTTCTTTCGTTTTTTGATAGTCCCCTTCCGTTTGGAAACCATCACCACCTAACACTCCCGGCAGCTTTGGAGCGAAAATTCCGAGTGCGATCGCAACCAATAGTAATGCTACAATTACTGTATAACGAAACTGATACAAAAAAGCTCCTAATTTCCCCCACTTATCTACTTTATTTACATTTGTTTTCACACTTTTTCACCTACTTTAAATAATTCAATTGTCATTTATACTGTATCACATCTTCGTACAAACAAAAAACGGCTGGAAACACTATATTGATAGTTTTTCCAGCCGTTTTTTTATCTCTCTTTATTAAGTCCCAATCTCTCGGTAAGTAAACGATGGCAGTAAATCGCCATAATTAACAAAATACCACCTACGCAATAACCAGCTAAAATATCAGTTGGATAATGTACATTTAAAATCACTCTACTTAATCCAATCGATATAATTACTATTCCCATCAAAATCGTTATAACATATTTCCCAGTTACATTCTTCAAATTTGCCGCAATGATATAAGCAAGAAACCCGAATGTCATAATAGATAACATTGCATGCCCACTAGGGAAGCTATATCCAAGCGCATCCAACGCTTCATTTAACGACGGCCGCTCCCTTTTCACAACTTCTTTTATCCCTTTATTCACAAGATGTGTTATTAAAATGCCCATTGGATACACGATCATCGCAGCATAATAACGTTTTCTCCAAAAAACAAGTAAACTTATAACGAGCGTAGTTACAATCCCAATTGCAGACCCTACTTTTGTATAGTATGAGAAAAATGTAAGCGAATCTTCTGTTTGTAACCCTTTTACTAACCCTCGGACATATGTATCCATCACTGTAACGCCACCCGCATGTACACGCCAAGCTACAATGCCAAATACAGTAAGTAATAAAACGATACATACTACCTCATATTGATGTAACTTCTTGTTCAAACGATTTCCTCCTACTATGAAAAAATGCGATTTCTACTTTAGAAACCGCATTTTCTTACTTATTTACCTTTTGTTTTTAACTCTGTCCAGTAACGATCATAGTCTTTTAGCTTATCGTCTACATCAACAAGCCATTCCGTACGATCTAATTCTTCTTTCGTTAAGAAGATCATGTGGTTTTCACGATATTCTTTACTATGAAGAGGATGAGCTTTTTCATTAGGATTACTGTATCCAATTGACTCGTAGTTTTTCACACTTACTTTTTCATCTAATAAGTAGTTCATAAACTTCTCTGCAAGCTCTTTGTTTTTCGCACCTTTTGGAATTGCTAACGTATCAGCCCAAATTGTGCCGCCTTCTTTTGGTACAACATACTCTACATCTTTATTATCTTTTGCAATAAATGCTGCATCTCCAGACCAAACTGTTCCGATCCAAGCATCTTCTGTAATGAATTTTTGTTTAATATTATCTGTATCAAATGCTAGTAAGTTTGGAAGTAGCTTCTGTAAATCAGTCGCAGCTGTCTTTAACTGTGCATCGTCTTTCGTGCTGTTTGAGAAACCATGCTTCTTAAGGCCCATTCCTAACACTTCACGAGAATCATTTAATAAAGTTACATGCCCTTTATATTTCTCATTCCATAAATCAGCCCAGCTTGTAGGTGCTTCTTTCACATACTTTTTATTGTATGCAATCCCTGTTACGCCCCAAGTATATACTAAAGAATATTTATTCTCTGGGTCAAACGCAGGTGTTTTGAAATTAGAAATCATATTTTCGATATTCGGGATATTCTTTTTATCTAACGGCGCTAATAAATCCATTTTTGCCATTGTTTTAACCATGTAATCAGATGGTTGAATTAAATCATACTTTGCGCCACCAGCTTGTAATTTCGCAAGCATTTCTTCGTTACTTGCGTACTTATCATAGTTAACTTTCACGTTATATTTCTTTTCAAAATCTCTTAGTACTTGCTCATCAAAATTGTCAGCCCAGCTATAAATGTTTAACTCTTCTTTCTTTTCACCACAACCAGCAAGTACACCAGCAACAAGGCTAAAGCTAATCGCTGCGCCGGCTAATCTTTTTATTAATTTCATCGGTTTATTACCCCCTCGTACTTTCTATATCGTTCGTATTATAAAGGAAGGTGTCCTCCAGAGTTTTCTTCACCATCTGCACCTTTGTTACGGAAGATTTCAGATAAAACCATTAATCCTACGATAGCCACAATTAAAATTGTAGAAAGTGCATTAATTTCTGGTGATACTCCGCGCTTAACCATACTGTAAATGTATAATGGCAATGTTGTTGATCCTGGTCCTGATACGAAGAAACTAATTACAAAATCATCAATTGATAATGTGAATGTTAATAATGCTGCTGAAATAACTCCTGGTGCAATTGCTGGGAACGTTACATAACGAAACGTTTGCCACGGCGTTGCTCCTAAATCATTCGCAGCCTCTTCTAAATCACGTCCCATACCAGAAAGACGTGCTGCTAAAATAACGACAACAAATGAAATACTAAATGTAATGTGCGCAATAATAATTGTTGTTTTGCCAAGTTCCATACCTAATTGACTAAATAAGATAAGTAAAGATAACCCCATTAAAATATCAGGAATTAATATTGGTAAATACACAAGACCGTTAATAGCCCCTTCATAACGATATTTATAACGATGTAATGCAATGGCGAAAATCACACCAAGAACTGTCGTTACAATCGTCGTTACGATCGCAATCGTCATACTATTTACAAACGCATCAATAACATCTTGCTTTTGAAATAAATCTGTATACCAATGGAATGTAAAACCTTCCCATTCCGCATTAATGCGAGAATCATTGAAGGAATATACCATTAAAACCATCATTGGAAAATACAAGAACAATAAAATTAACCAAGAATAAGAAACTAAAAACTTCTTCATCTTTGCTTATTCCCCTCCGTTCCCATCATATTTATATACTTTCGTTGCACGATAATATAAGTAAATTAACAGAACAGAGAATAGAACAACAATCATAGATAACGCAGATCCAAACGGCCAGTCACGCGCTCCTAAGAATTGATTTTGAATTACGTTTCCGATTAATGCTACTTTCGATCCACCCATAACGTCTGATACAACAAACATTCCGATAGAAGAAACAAACACTAAAATAGAACCAGTAGCAATCCCTGACATCGTCATCGGTACTGTTACATTCCAAAATGCCTTTGCTGGTGTTGCTCCTAAATCATAAGCTGCTTCTAGCTTACGCTTATCAAGCTGCTCAATCGCTGCATACACCGGTAAAATCATAAATGGTAATAAAGAATAGACCATTCCGAGTATTACAGAAGGTGTGTTATATAGTAAATTTAAAGGTTCACTTATAATACCTAGTTTCAATAGCAATGTGTTTACAAGACCTTGTGAACGTAAAATAACAATCCATGCGTATGAACGAACAAGGAAGTTAATCCAAAACGGGATCGTTGCCAATAATAAAAGAATTGAACGGTATTTGCGATCAACAATTGTAATTGTATAAGCAAATGGATAACCAATTACTAAACAGATTACTGTTGTAATAACTGCAATCTTAACAGTTTCCCATAACGTTCCCATGTATAGTGGATCAAACACACGAGCTATATTCTCTAACGTAAATTGCATTTCCACTGTCCCATATGCCCCGCGCTGCATAAAGGCAAATGCCAATACAAACAGAAGGGGAATTAGGAAGAAGATTAACAGCCACGCGACTGTCGGTAGTGCGAGTAATTTCCCTTTTTTCAATTTAAGGTCACCTCGTCCTCTTGCTCCCAGCCTACGTATACATTATCTCCAATGCTCCACTGTGCTGCTTCTTCAGCAGTTTGATATGCCATTAGTAATTCTGATGTTTTCTCGTCACGTACATACAGCTTTTCCATATTTCCAACAAACTCAACGTCTTCAATATGTCCAAGATGGTATTCTTTTAAAATCGGCTCTTCAACCGAACGTACCTTCACGTTTTCAGGGCGAATTGCTACATAGCCTTCCCCGTTTTTCACAATATTATTTTCACCGATAAATGTCGCAACGAACATTGTTTTCGGCTTATTGTAAATTTCTTTCGGCGTTCCGATTTGCTCAATATGTCCTTTATTCATAACGACAATACGATCACTCATGCTCATCGCTTCTTCTTGATCGTGCGTTACGTATATGAATGTAATTCCTAAATTACGTTGTAAGTTTTTCAATTCACGTTGCAAATCTTTTCTTAACTTAAAGTCTAACGCCCCAAGTGGCTCATCTAGTAATAATACACGCGGGTTATTCACAATCGCTCTCGCAATTGCTACACGCTGCTGCTGTCCACCAGAAAGCTTTGCAGGTTTACGATTACGGAACTCAAGTAACTGCGTTAAACGCATTGCCTCTTCAGCACGCTCTTTCTGCTCTGCTGCCGGTACTTTCTGCATTTTCATACCGAAACAAATATTTTTCTCCACATTCATATGTGGGAATAGCGCATAATGTTGGAACACTAAGTTCATATGACGCTTATATGGTGGCAAATCGTTAATCTTTTCATCATCTAATAAAAGATTCCCTTTAGTTGGCGTTTCAAAACCTGCGATCATGCGAAGTAACGTTGTTTTCCCGCAACCACTCGGCCCTAAAATCGTTAAAAATTCCCCTTCTTTAATGTCTAAAGAAAGAGGTGGGATAATCACTTGATTTCCAAAATGTTTTTCTACTGCTTCAACTTTAATAATCTTTTTCATTTTCCCGTCCTATCTACCTTAAATTTTAATTTTTATATTCATGAATAAATATTTATGTTCTATAGACTATTTTTTGTTTCGATCCAAACAAAAATGGTTGTTTAGCAGCGTTCTCTTCTATTCTTTATGTAGTATGTTTGATTCATTTTTGCATGATACATATGTCGAACAGAAAAACCCCTTCCATTGCGAAGGGGCTATTATCATACGGCTACGCCTACTGATAAACACCATCATCATTTTAACAACTTTCGTATGAATTTTAAAGCACTTTTTGTAGAAGAGTAACGAATTTTCATATCGAATGCCGTAGATTGGGCTAAAATGCTTTTATAATGTGAAAAAGTCCGAAAACTTTCTTCCCCATGATAACTACCTAATCCACTACTTCCAACACCACCAAAAGGTAAATATGGCGTTGCAAGATGATAGACAACATCATTAATACAGCCTCCGCCATATGAAATATTACTCGTCACTTTCTTTTGTACTTCTTTATCTTCAGAAAATACATATAACGCTAATGGCTTCGGATGTTGCTGAATTGTTCCAATTACCTCTTCTATGTTGTCGTATTCTACAATTGGTAAGATCGGACCAAAAATTTCATCTTCCATAACAGTACTTTGCCATGTAACATTTGTTAACACTGTTGGTTCTATATGTAAAGTTTCTTTTTTATAGTTCCCGCCGATTACCGTTTTACCATCTTCCAAAAATGAACATAAACGGTCAAAATGACGTTCAGTCACAATTCGTACATAATTGTCATTGTTTAGTGGATCTTTTCCATACTGCTCCGCAATTTCGTGTCGTAATGCCTCGATTAACTGTTCTTTCACCGAAGCATGCACATACATATAATCAGGCGCTACACACGTTTGCCCTGCATTTAAAAACTTACCCCAAACAATTCGTCTTGCTGTTACATCTATTTTTGCATCTTTATGTACAATACATGGGCTTTTTCCCCCAAGTTCTAACGTGAGTGGCGTCAACCGTTTCGCTGCAGCTTCCATCACAACTTTTCCAACACCGACACTACCTGTAAAGAAAATATAATCAAACGGTTCCTTTAACAATTCCGTACTCTTTTCTACACCGCCTTCTACTACCGCTACAAGCTCTTCTTGGAATAATTCCTCTAACATCCTTGTAAGCACTTTGGAAACGTTTGGCGTTAGCTCTGACGGCTTTAAAACAATTGTATTTCCAGCCGCCAACGCTCCTACAAGAGGTGCAATTGCTAATTGAAACGGATAGTTCCACGGTGCAATAATAAGTGTCACACCGTACGGTTCAGGCACTACCTTCCCTTTTGATCCAAAATGAGTGAGTGCTGTTCGAACCCGCTTTGGTTTACTCCACGATGAAATATGCTTCAATTGAAAGGAAATTTCTTTTAATACATATCCAACTTCCGTTGTAAACGACTCATGAACTGACTTATTTAAATCTAATTTCAATGCCTGAAATATTTCTTCTTCAAAACGCTGAATGCCTTTATAAAGCTTCTTCAAATTATTCTTTCTCACTTCTACACTTCTCGTATGGCCATTATAAAAATATGCTTTTTGTTTATTTACAATAGAAGAAACACTCATCCATTCACCTTCTCCCATTATTTTTATCCAATTCTTTCATTATTTATATAGACTTCATATATAATAAATTTCTATTCGTAAAGTTACATTATATATAATTTCTTCTTTTATATAAAATTCATTGCTCACAAAAAAACTACCGAAAGAAAATCTCTCGGTAGTTTTACTGTATTAACGATATAAACGAACAGCACCTGCAGAATTATCATCAGCTTGTCCTACTACTTCAAACTTCAGGCCAAGATTCGGTAAAATACGTCCTGCATCTGGAATCTGTTTATTAATATACGTTTTCGAATCATCAAACTTCGGTACGCCTGCTAAGCCATTATACGTATACGTTCCGCGCGTTGGAGATACAACTTTCCAAGCTGGCGTTTTATCAAATGAGAACGCCGCATCAGCGATTTGGAATCGTGTACTACTTGCTACTGTTGGTTTACCATTTAAAGTTCCAACAATTGCTTCTGGATGAGAATCAACTACGCCAAGGAAACCATGTCCTGGATGTAAACCAACCCAGTTATCTATATAAGCTGAGTCTGCATACCATACAACCATACCTGAGTTATATTCTGGACCGCGAGCATATTTCAATGCGTTATCCGAACCAGCATAGTTTCTCCACTCTACATAATAGTTATGTTTTTTCTTCTCTGTTCCATTAGATACAGCGAATCCATCTAATTTGAACTGCGGTGTACCTTCTGCATCATCAGAGAATGCAACTTTACCATCTACTGTTAATGACGCATTATCAAGTAAGAAACCATTTAATGCTAAACCACCATCCGTAATGTACTCAAATGTTAATTTAACTTTCTTGCCTTTAAATTGACTTAAATCATATGACTTGTCAATCCATTTTCCATTTGTCGAATCTGCCTTTCCACTATTTGCTTTCTCGCCAAGTCTTTCAATTAACGTTTGTTTACCATCTTCTGTTACAGCGTGTACTTCAAGGAAATCATACTCAGCTTCAATCTCATATAATGATTTGAAATCGAATTTCGTATTCGTTGCATTTGTTAAATCGAACAGTGGTGTTTCCATTTTCGTGTGAAGATTGTCACCTTTTGTGCTGTAGTAATACTGTTTACCAAATGCTGGATCAATTGCTTTTACATCTTTATCTGGTAAGTTAACACGAATCATACCTGGTCGGTTAGATTTCGTAACACTTTGGTCTAAATATGTTGCTAGACCGATACCTTTATTTAATTTCTCGTAATCTACTTCTACGATATTTGCCCAGTTACCACCGATTGTTTTTTGGAAAAACTCTTTATTTTGTGGTGAGAAACTCGTTGGCGTTGTTCCTGCAATGTTACCAGCCCAGCTTCCGCCACTCATAACAGACCAAGCTTGAATTGGTTCACCGTCACCAGTATAGTCTGTATCATACTCATCTGGAAGACCTAAATCATGACCATATTCATGTGCGAATACACCAACTGCGCCATCTTCTGGTTCAATTGTGTAGTCGAATGCTGCGATCTTTCCGCCCCAATATGGAACTTTCGCTTGTGTGCCTTCAATTGGGAATGGTTTTGGTCCAACAGTCCAGCGATGTGACCAAATTGCATCGTCACCTAATTTACCACCGCCTGCTTCTTGTCCAACACCCGCATGGATAATCATTAAGTGATCGATTAAACCGTCCGGTTGTTTTTGATTTCCATCGCCATTTACATCATATTGATCGAATTGATCAAACTCTGATAAATCAATACCGCTATCTACAGCTGCTTTTAATGCATCTTTTACTAAATCACGTGGTCCTTTTGGTCCTTTATTATCATGACCTGTCGCACCATCTGCACCGTAATCAGCAGCTTTACCAGGAACTGTTAACCATTTTGTAACTGTTCCGTCTACTGTATAACTACCGCCAGATTGCTCTTCGTAATATTGTTTAAACGTTTCGATTTTGCTGCCATCCTCTAATGCGAATGGCTCATTACCGAATAACATTTTTTCATAATGTTCTTTGTTAAAATCGTCAGTATACATATAACCAGGTTCTTTATCAATATTGTTATGTTTAAAGTCAGCGTACTCTACAAGTAAAACGAGTACTTTATCTTTACGAACTTCACCGTTATATTCTTTTCCCTTTGCTGGAGAAGTTGGTACTTTACCATTTAGACCACCCTTAACTGGGCCTGTCGCTGCAGGTGTTCCTGTTGCTGGTTTGTCTAACTTTTCTTTCGTATCAGCTTTCGCATCTTTCACTTTCTTTAAAAAGTCAGATGCTTCTTTCGTAAGTGGGTCCCCATTTGATACTTCTTTCCCAGGATTTTCACCCTTTTTGTTCTCTACGTATTTTTCGACGGCTTTCTTTGTTTCTGTCTCTGAAGCCTTCGAATCAATTACCCCACGGTTTTTTAGCGCATTTGCTAAACGTTCTTCTGGAATTAAATGATCATCGACTGGGCTCGTAGCTGCCTTATTCACAGGTGTTTCAGCATATGCAGACTGGCCACCCGCTCCGAATGAAAGACCTAACACAGCTGTCAAAGCGATTGATGACAAAACTTTGAACGGTTTCTTGTTCATCCCTTATTTCCTCCCCTAATAAAAAATATGTATTACAAATTAGATTTTATTAAAAATTCAATATTTTTTCAATATTTAGTTATATTATGTAATTTTTTTAATATATTTGTAAAAATTTCATAGTTAGTATACGAATATATCACAATTCAACAATGTTTTCTGAAAATATTGAAAATTTTTGTCAGAAACTTTATAATTTCCATAGAGGGAATTTAATGGGGATTTTATCTTTGTTTTATCTACAAAATATTTGATAATTCACTATATAAAACACAAAATGCGATTGCATTATCATATATTCTGTAGCAGCAGTTATGACCGATAATTAGGGAGGAATTACATTTGTACAAAGATAAGACTGACGCACTGGACCAAGAATGGATTGATTTAATACTTGAAGCTCTAGACGCTGGTATCGCCCTGCAAGATATCGAACATTTTTTCCAACGTATGAAGCCATCCAGTCAGGCTCAATAGGCTTGTTCTTTTTAACGAAGTTTATGTTATAATAATGACATCATAAGACGACTACATATTGATAGAAAGGTGCGCAAATATGATTGGAGAACGTATAAAACGCCTTCGCTTACAAAAAGGTATTTCATTAACTGAACTTGCCGAAAAAGCTGGTGTTGCTAAATCTTACATTAGTTCTATAGAACGAAATTTACAAAAAAACCCTTCCATTCAGTTTCTTGAAAAAATTGCAGCAGTTCTACAAATTCCAGTTGATACTCTACTTCATGATGAAACAGCAAAGGAAAATCACTTAGACTCCGAATGGACACAACTCGTTAAAGATGCGATGAGCTCAGGTGTCTCCAAAGAACAATTTCGTGAATTTCTTGAATTTACAAAATGGAAGCACGATCAAAAATAATAAATAGAAAGAAGTGCTTACAACCGGCACTTCTTTTTTCTTTATAAAAAAAAGCGGGGATTCCCCGCTTTTTAATTATTTTTCTTCGCCAGCTTCTTGGTTAGCATTGAATGTCCATTCTAAATTCAATGAATCACCTTGGAAGATATTTTGTTCTTTCTCATTATCTACAAATTCAAATTGTACCCATAAATAATCCTCTGTACCAGCTGCTAATCCACCCTTTTCTCCCCACTCAGGAGCAAAGATGTCTTTAGCTAAAAGATCTGGATCAGTTTTTTGTAAGTCTGCTAAAGTTGTTTCATATACAGGCTCACTTTGTTTATCCCAGTTCCAAAGGAATTTCACTTTAACGTGCTTACCAAAGTCTTCACCAGCATTATCGCCTTTTGCATCTTTCACAGTATACTTTGTTGCTAGTTTAACGTCTTTAATTGTTAATGAACCGCTATTCTTTAATAAGAACTCTTTCTTAACAGAATCCCCTGGTTTTAAATCTTTAATATCTACAAGCGTTTTAGGGTCTAATGTAAGATCTAACGTCCCAGCTGCAAATGTATTATTTGATACTTCTTTATCGCTAAAGTAAGCGAATGTTCCTCCACCAATTAAAGATAACCCCAATGCTGCTGATGCAACTCCCATACCTAATTTCTTTTTCAGACTCACAATCAATTCCCCCTAGCTGTTTTTTATATTTTTATTTCTATCTCTTATTTAAAATAAGAGATGTAACTAAAACTATATTAGCTTAGCTAATATTTGTTCTTTTTTAAAAACCTTATGTTCATTATAACGAACAAACCTATATAAATACAACACATATTTATTAATATTTTCAGTTATTTTTATTTCTCAATATTATTTTGATTTTTCAGTAAAATATAAAGAAATCAAGAAAAGATTTTGTTGATTTCTTGACCTATCTCCACTAATTCGTATCCCTCATCCATCTAACTACCTCTAGGTGGCTAAATAAGATGAGAAGGATACGAAAAATAGGCGAGTGATAGTGCCCTCCTCACCTATTTGTTTTATGATCCCTATCTGCTCTGGAATGTTACTATATTTTACTTGCTATCTTTATATTTCTGTTCTTCTTGTTTCTTCTTCTCTTCTAGCTTTTTCGCTTCTTCTTGTTTCTTCTTCTCTTCTAACTTTTTTGTTTCTTCTTGCTTCTTACTCTCTTCTAACTTTTTCGCTTCTTCTTGTTTCTTACTCTCTTCTAACTTTTTCGCTTCTTCTTGTTTCTTACTCTCTTCTAACTTTTTCGCTTCTTCTTGCTTCTTCTCTTCTAATTTTTTCGCTTCTTCTTGTTTCTTACCCTCTTCTAGTTTTGCTGTTTCATCTACTAGTAACTTCTCAAAATCTTGAATTTGTTTATCAATCACCTGTAACTTTACCTCTTTATCAACATACTCACAATTGTCTTTCACTATATGGAAGCCCGCATTCACATACGAGAATACTTGCTTATTCGATTCGGTTGTATTACTTTTTAACTCTTCTTGCACTTGATTATAAGGACTCTCTATTGATACATATACTTTTTGTAACAATTCTCTTTCCGCAACTATTTTCTCACGCCCTTGCTTCCACGTAGCAAGCACCTGCTCTAACTCTTGAATGGAAGTAAAGGTTAATTTCAATTTCATCCCTTCATACTCACGCAAAATAACTTCCTTATGTTGCTTAGCTTGTTCTGTTAATTGATCAACTGTTTTTGGAAAAATACTTGCTGTAGAAATGGCAGCCGTTACTTTCGTTTCATGAACGAAAGCTGCTTCTGTATAAGTCATCATTTGAGAGCCTAAATAAAAAGTAATAGAACACAAACATGGCAATATAAGTATCTTTTTGAATTTTCGAGGTGGCTTCAGCATTTTAATCTCTCCTATCGAACAACTCGTTCTTTATCAAGAACTATACCTTTATTATAATAAAGTGAATTATAAAATGATATAAGAAATTATGTTTCTTTTACATTTCACTTTTAGCAGAAAAAGAGACTATCACTTTTGATAGTCTCTTTTTGTTGTCCTTATTATTTTGTTTCACCATCGCCTTGTTGTGCATCAAACGTCCAAGTTAATTGTAGCTTATCACCCTGGAATTCATTTTGATCTTTTTTATTATCAACGAACTCAAATTTTACTTTGAATTTATCAGATTTACCTGCAGAAATACCTTTTTCATCCCAGAACCAAGCAGCTAAATCGTTATTTACCGCAGTAAGTGTGTCACCCTTCAATTTATCTAACGTTGTTTCTTTTACGATTGTTTCATGTTTGTCTACATTTTTTAAGAATGTTACTTTAATATGTTTACCAAAATCATCTTTATTATCTTTCTTCGTATCTTCTACACTATAGTCTGTTTTTAATAGAACTTTTTTAATATCTAATGTACCTTTATTTTCTAATTTAAATTCTTTTTCAACTGTATCACCAGGTTTTAAATTCGATACATTAACAACTGTTGATGGATTTAATGCTAAATCAAGCGTACCAGCGGCAAATGTATTGTTCGACACTTCTTTATCACTGAAAAATGCAAATGTTCCTCCGCCAACTAATGCTGCTCCTAATACTGCTGATGCGATACCCATCCCTAATTTTTTCTTTAAAGTCATGTCCATATCCCCTTAATTTATATATTTGTCAACTTCCTAATCGGAAGATATAACCAATCGAACTAGACGGATTGTTCAACTTTTTTCTCTTTCTTTTCTCCGTCGATGCTACGAATAGCACTAAAAATAGAAATCGCGGAATAGCCTAGTAAAAATATTCCTGGAATAATAAGAAGTAAAGCAGCTCCAGCTTTTGAATTCGCATAATTTAATGCATACCCTGCATAAGGAACTGTAATATCCGCATATTTTCCAATGACATTCTCCGCAAGTACTGGTTCTAAATCAGCACCGTTGTTGTTATCCCCTTTTGTTTCATACATTACTTTTCCATTTGTATCTTTCACACCGATAATACGGTGAGTGATAATTTTTTCATCTTTCTCTTTAAAGGTAATAACATCGCCTTTTTGATATTTAGAACCATCTTTCGTCGGCTCTATCGCAATGATTGATCCTGTTAAAAACGTCGGTTCCATCGATCCTGATAACACTGATTTAAATTGATATCCCATCACTGTTGGATCCCCACCGCTCGCTTTTGAAGAAATAACTACAAAAGCTAAGCAAATCATCAATGCAAATAAAACAAATGAGATAACGTTGCTAATCACCTTCCAAATTAATTTCATCGTTTCTCTCCCTCTCCGTTGTTTTATATTATTTGAAGTATGCAATATTCACCCTCGTTCTTTAACAAGAACACAAGTAAATAATATAACGAACAAAACAGAAATGCAATAAGAAAATTTACAATTATTAGTTATTTTTAACATAAAAAAAGACTGTGACAAATTCTCTTCACAGCCTTTTAACTAGTAATTTATTTTTCTTCTGATTTCATTCCTGTTGTATTTCGGCGTAGCACTACAAATAAAATAGCTCCAAATAATAGAGCGGCACCGATCCCGATGCTTATTATTTTCACATTTGATTCGTTTACTTCAGGCGTAGCCGTATTTTTTTTAGGCATCGCAAAAGTAACATCTTCTTTAGAAAGAACATTTATCGTCGCAATTGTTTGATTATTTTTCGTAATATCAACTGCACCAACTACCTCACCACGATGAATTCCTTTATGATATAAAGAATCTTTATCTAATGAAGCTGTACGGAAAATCGTCCTCACATTTTTTCCTTCATCTTTCTTAAGCATAAGTTCTGCACTTTTTTCAAGTTCGCTATCAATATCTTTATTTAAATACGTTGTCTTTTGATGCCAACTATGTTTATCTAGTACAGTTTGCTTTACAAATTGACCGAAAGAATAGTCCGCCATCTGCTTCAAATCTTCATAAATTTCAGGTCTTTGAGAAGCCATCACTACATTTATAATACGATTTCCATCCTTCTCATTTAATAAAACGAGCGTATTGCGCGCTTCATTTGTAAAACCCGTCTTTCCACCAATGCTATATGGATTTTCAAAATAAGTAGACTTGTTGAAAATAGAAACCGTCTGTCTAGATGTCGTCACTGTCGTTCTTTTCGTATTCATTGCTTGCAAAATTTCAGGATACTTTTGTACGCCTCTCGTAATCATAGCCATATCAAATGGCGTTGTATAATGGTTCGGATCATGCAATCCATTTGGCGTTACAAAGTGACTATCTGTAGCACCTAATTGCTTCGCTTTCTCATTCATCATATGAGCGAAATTCTCAACACTTCCGCCAATACGCTCCGCAATCGCATACGACACATCATTCGCACTCAGCACCATTAAAATCATAAGCGCAGTATTTCTATTAATCGTCTCACCAGGTTGAAACTCAATTTGATAATTACTCTTCTCTTGATCTAATGCTAATTGTGAAAACGTAAATTGATCCTCTGGCTTCGTATGCTCCATAAGTAAAATTGCTGTTAACACTTTCGTCATACTAGCTGGAAATGCACGATGATGTGCGTTTTTGTCATACAAAACATCTCCAGTTTTCGCATCAATCGCAGTTGCAAACTGACTAAAAACATTTGGTCCTTCCGCAGGTGGTGGTGCCACTTGCTCCGGATTTACTCCAATATTCGTCTCAGCATATAACGTCATAGGTGTCAAAAAAAATAAACAAATAACGGTAATAAAAGCCAAATTTTTCTTAAAATTTACCATATGACTCTCCCTTTTCACTATACTCTCACAGCTTAAAAACCGAACCTACCAATCCATATGTAATTTGTATTAAATTGGAAGAATATTCACTGTTTTTTACTATATCATACTTTTACGATAAAGAACATAAATATACAATAAAAAATAAGAAGGAATTATTCTTTCTTATCCTTCTCATCAATCAATGAATCTATTAAATTTTGACTAGCTTCCTCGGGTGTAATCTCATCTGTCATCCCCATAAACGACCAACCTTTAGAATCGACCCACTCAACAAACTCTTGTAAAAACTCATCATGTGTAACATCCACATCAAGAATCGAGCCATTAATCGAAATCGTTCTATTTTTAGATACACGCATCTTGAACGTTTTCCTTACCATTACAATAATTCTCCCTCTACTTCTGAATATTTATGAAATAATCTTGTATCTCTGTTATACATGATTTTAAGTAAATTGTAAAAAGGATATATTGGCCAATTTGCATATTGAACCCGGAAATCTATCATTCTGCAAAATATCAAATGATATGTAATTGATCATAAATGACTAAATAAATCCACCTAAAAATAAAACAAATTACATTTTATCACACCAAATACAAATGAATTTCGTACAATAGAATGGAATATACTAGTAGAAAACTTTAAATGAGGAGGAACTCCATGGCGCGTTGTACGTATTGTAAAACGCAGTGGAAAGTAAAAGATGTATGGTCGATACTCGTGACATTTGAAAAAGATTGTCCGTATTGTTTTGGGAGGCAGTATCTATCAAAGAAAACATTGAACGCTATGCCAGAACTTATTAGCTTACCTTTACACTTCTTATTCCCTTTTCTTGTCGATTTAAGTGATGAGGGTCCTTTGGATTGGTATCGAAAAAAATAATATAACCGCTTTATTCGAACCCACTTTGCATTAAATTCTCTACTTATATATTCCTTAATACACTACTAACGTGATTCCAAATACTTTCTCTTCAAAAGATTACCATAAAAATATTGTAAAATTTCAGTCTATTTTATATGATTACTTTAGCATAACGATTAAAAGTGCTGTTACATACGCATTTTTGAAGGTCCCGTAGCTCAGCAGGGAGAGCGCCACCTTGACAGGGTGGAGGTCGCTGGTTCGAGGCCAGTCGGGATCATAGGAACCCCCCCCTTGATATTCAAGGGGGTTTCTTTATGTAGCAAATAAATGATTATTATTAAAACTAAATTCCCCCCCTACTTCTTGTCTTCATTTTTGAGAAAGCCATAAATTATATCAATCATAGCTCTGCGTTGTTCGCCAGAACTCAATTCTTCACTTTCTTCTTGGAAGCTTTTTAAAGTTTTCTTTAAAAAATATCCTAATACAATAATTTATATATAAAAATTATTGTAACAACAAAGAACTACATAGATTAACTATGTAGTCTTTTTAAATATGAATAAGCCAATCTTATTTTTTCCCTAACTTGATTGCCTTTTTGATATTACTAAATGCACCTTTACCATATAATAATACGCCACCGCGGTAAACACGACTCGTTAAACCAATCATCATACATATTGTTGCTATTAGAATCGCTAATGCAAGCGCAATCTCCCATACTGGGATATTGAGGAATCCAATTCGTACGAGCATAACAATAGGAGTAAAGAAAGGTATATAACTAGTAACGGTAACAACCGCGCTGCTTGGATTTGACATTCCATAAATTGCGATATACAAAGCAGCAAGTAACATAAACATCAGCGGCATAACAGCTTGAGAAGATTCCTCTATACGAGTAATGATAGAGCCAAATAGACAAGATAATGAGCCATATAATAAGAATCCTAATGTGAAGAATAGAATCCCATAAAACACTAGAGTAGGAGCAACAGAATTTAAATCAATACTATTTAAAATATCATTTTTCGAATCATTAATTGCTGTTTTATATCCAACAGTTGCGACCAAGCCCCAAATTATGATTTGCGTAATACCTGCCAATAATGTTGAAAAAAGTTTCGCATATAAATGTTTTGTAGGCGAAATACTTGAAACAACTAACTCCATAACACGAGAAGATTTCTCTGTTGCAACATCTGTTGCTAATTGTGCAGCATACATTAATATCATTACATAATTTAGTATGATAAAGACATTAATTAAAATCCCTACACCCTCAGTATGTTCTCCATCTTTAACCTTATCTGAAACCGTTTTGGTATGAATTTCTACTGGCGTTGTTAACACCTTTAATTCATCTTGTGATAGATTTAATTGCTGCGCGAAATTAGAAGATTGTATTTGAGATAAAATCGTTTGAACCTTACTAACATCTTGCTGATTTGTATCTGTCTCAGTTATATACGTAGCCTTTAGTTGCTTATTATCCAATTCCTCTACAACGATTGCATATGTATAATCACCATCTTTAACACCTGATTCTGCTTTTTGTTTATCCGTACTATGTTTAACATGTATCTTACTATCGACATTTTTAAACACTTGTTGAATTGTTGTATATAATTCTTCTTTTTCTGTAACAACGACAACTTGCTCTTCCTCGTTACCTACAAAATAGTTATAAATTTTTTCAAAATTCATCATTCCTATAATTAACATAGAAATCATGATTGTAATAACAATATATGATGTAGCTTTTACCTTAGATTTATAGTTTTGTAAAAAAATCGTCCAGAAACTATTCATGCTGTGCACCTACTTTCTCAATAAAGATGTCATTTAATGTAGGTTCCTCTACTGCGAATTTTTTAACAAAACCTAATTTCGTTATCTCTTTAAATAAAACATGCGAAACTTCTTCATATGAAATTTTAAGAGTAACTGCATTTTTACGTTTCTTCATACTTTCTACACCTTTTATTTCTTTCAAATGGTCAAAGTCATGATCGCCAACGATTACAACGTTCTTTTTACCAAAATCACTTTTAATTTTGGCAATGTCTCCTTGAACAACAGGTACTCCTTTGTGCATAATACAAATGTTTTGGCATAACTCTTCCACATGTTCCATACGATGTGAACTAAAAAGAATCGACGCCCCTTGTTTTTGTATATCAAGAACAGCTTCTTTTAACATTTCAACATTTACTGGATCTAAACCACTAAATGGTTCATCTAAAATTAAGAGTTCAGGCTTATGTATAATCGCTGTTATCAGCTGAATTTTTTGCTGATTCCCTTTTGAAAGTTCTCCTACCTTTTTGTCCAGATACTCAGTTATATTAAAACGCTCCAGCCAATAGTGAAGTTCTTTTTCTGCATCTTTACTTTTCATGTTCTTTAATTTTGCAAAAAAGTTAACTTGTTCTTTGACAGTCATTTTCGCATAAAGACCACGTTCTTCTGGTAAATACCCAATCTTATCCGTAACATCATAATTTATAGGTTTGCCATTCCATGAAATGGTTCCGCTTGATTTCGATAAAAGTCCAAGTATCATTCGAAATGTAGTCGTTTTACCTGCTCCATTCCCGCCCAAGAATCCAAATATTTCACCTTTTGGTATCTCGATATTCAAATTATTCACTGCAACATGCTCGTCAAATTTCTTTGTTAAATCTTTAATTAGTAAACTCATTATCCACGCCCTTAATTCCCAAGATGATTTATTTATACAATTGTATATCCATTGTCAACAACAATATTTTGACCTCTAATGGCATCGCTTTTATCAGACATTAAAAATAAGATGACATTTGCAACATCTAAAATCCCAAAAAATTACCTATGTGGTATATTTTTCAATAAATTATTCCCTTCAAAAATCATTCATTACCAACAAATGTTATATTTTTCATTATAAGGTTAGCATAAGATTTAGAATAACCAATATGCAATTTTACATATTTTAATATTTTCATAAAGTATTTCTCCGGAAAAATTTTCGTTATGTACTTTAAAACAACTTATAGGCACATTTAAGCTGCTCAATAGATAAATCATTCGTTTCTATTTTTTCAAAAGTTCCTGCTTTCCATCTCATAACGCTCACTACCCTCTATTTTAAATTTGTTTCTTCATTATTATAGTACTTGCTTTAACATCAGCATTGCTATTCTATATTCGTCACCATAAGGTTCCGTTATGATTAAAGGCGAATGAACATTTTTTTTTCTTCAATCATTGTGAATACTTCTATTTTTTCTTGTAATGTGTTGGATTCACTATCTTTAGTAGGCTGTTTGCTTGTTTCAATTTTCTTCGTCACTTCGCCAAGTTTTTGCCCAGCTTCTTCTGCTTTTACAGGTTCATTCGTAATGTAGTATTCCTGGCCCTCCCATACTAACATAGGTGGCACTTGTTCTCGTTTGTTACATATTATATAAGTAATACTAGCTACAAGTAGTAGACATGTTAATAAAAAGAAGATAGCTTTTTTGTTCATATACTATTCTCCTTATCTATCATTTTATTGGATTATATAATAGGAAATATAGTCACTAAATAGTTTTTATGGTATTTTTTAGTATTAATTTCAAATAGAAAAACCTTACTATAAAGTAAGGTTCCATTTTTAAATTCTATAGTGACTGGTTTATTAAAACAATCATTGCGATGATCGCTATAAACATAACAACTAAACAGCCGATCATTTTATAAAAGCCTCGTTTCGTTAACGTCCCACCTTGAACGTCTTTCCGAATAAATAAGAATACGGCTAAAAATAATACAAGCCCAATGCCAAAAGCATACATCATTTGCATATGTTAATCTTCCTTTCTCTCTTCCATCTTAATATCTTTTCGATAAAACAACAAATGAGATAAAAACTGTACTCATCGTAAGTGCCATAAGTATGTTTAATAGTTCAACCGCAGATAGTGTAATTACGTGTAGATTTAAACCGAAAGAGAAAAGAAGGTAATATGCCGTTAGCGCAAAAAAGCTGAAGAACATTCCTTTATAACGAATAAGTTTCATTCGCTCATCTTTTTCTTTAAATTGCGGGTGTAAGTAACTTAAGCAGAAACACATAATCATCATCGCAAGTACTGTATACGTTGGAGCCGGTGGTGCGGAATGCGTCATTATGCCCGCTAATACCATGGTTCCACTCATAATAAAGAAAATAATTCCCATAATTAAAAAGTACTTTTGTGAATAATTCATCCCTATTCCCCCTCTTCTTTTCCTTCATAAATAAATACATGTTCTATCGTTGTCTGAAATGTTTTTGCTATTTCAAATGCTAACGGAAGTGATGGATCATATTTTCCCTTTTCAATTGAAATGATGGTTTGTCTGGAAACTCCAAGTTTCTCAGCCAATTTTTCTTGAGATAGTCCAAATTTTTTTCGGTATTCAACCATTTTATTTTCCAAGGAAATTTCTCCCTCCTCCCTTATATCGAGTATATATGTAAAGGAAACTTTACGTCAAGTTTCCTTTACATATATTTTGTTTATTTTTCGTTCTATTTATATAGAAGAAACTTTTCATTTTCAGCACGTCTATTTTGAAATGAAACGCGGAACACTGTAAATAATTGTTACTATATCTCCTCCTCTCTATTTTTAAAATTTAATATCTCCCTATTTGTTTTATCCTTTTAAAATATTTCATCCATCTCTTTATTCCACAAAATGCGTTATTGGTTTTACGGTGTTTTTCGTCATATTTATAGAAACTAACTGTTTATGAAGCATTTTTTATGTTTAGCAACTTTTTTTGTAGAAATCCTTCACTTTCCTTTCAATATTTAACACTATCTAAATAAAGTTTACGATAAATTCATAATTTTTTATTTTTTATACTATATTCCGTTATATTGTTGTATAATATCAATGAAAGCGCTTATTATTTCAATATACATAATTCGAACTCTTTTTTATCGAAACATTCTAATTATTATACTTATATTTACATGCAACAATTTTAGTTATTCGTGTAGGTATACCAAATATATCCACCCCATTTTTCTGTAAAATTACTTTATAACATGAAAGATTAACTTGGGTGATAAGTTATTGTGAATGTTTTTTTACAAAACAGATAAGTAATAGTGTTTGGTATTATGTAAATTATTGTAATAACATAAGGGTAAAGAAAACATTTACATTGATTATTGGTTCATCAATTATTGAAAAGAGCAAAATGCACCTTTTGTATGGAAAAAGGATTATATGCATTGGGAGGTTTAAACAAATGACGAGGAAGAATACAACGACAAACCCTTGGGCCAAGTTCCATGGTCCGAACCTTGGTTATGTTATTGAGCAGTATGATCTTTACGTAACTGGAGCAGGTTCTGTTGATCCGGAATTACAAGAGCTTTTTGAAATTTTTGGAGCTCCTTCGTTTCAAGATGATGTCGTAACAGGGGACAACACAGCAACACATTTTTCTCCTCAAAACACAGGGAACATTGAAAAAATTCTTAAAGTCGTTCAGCTTGTTGAACAGATTCGTTCATTCGGGCATACGTTGGCTCACATCAATCCGATGGAAGATGCTGCTAATGGACAATCTCTTCTTGAGAAAGCAATGAACGAACTAAGCGATGCTGACTTGAAAGCGATTCCAGCAAAAACAGTATGGCAAGATGCACCAGAAGGTATTCACACTGCACTTGATGTAATTCATAGATTAAAAGACGTTTATACAAAATCTTTAGCTTATGAATTTTCTCATATACAAGATAGTGAAGAACGCGCGTGGTTGCATCAAATGGTGGAATCAAATTCATTGCGTCAACCACTATCAAATAAAAAACGGACTGCTCTTTTAAAACGTTTAACAGCTGTTGAAGGTTTCGAGCAATTCTTGCATAAAACATTCGTTGGGCAAAAGCGTTTCTCTATCGAGGGCGTTGATATGCTTGTACCTGTTCTAGATGAAATTGTTCTAGAAGGTGCAAAGGGCGGCGTAGAAGATGTCATGATTGGTATGGCTCACCGCGGTCGTCTAAGCGTACTTGCACACGTATTAGAAAAACCATATAGTCACATGTTTGCTGAGTTCAAACATGCAAAAATAGAAGGCGCAGTCGCAAATTCTGGCTGGACTGGCGACGTGAAATACCATTTAGGTAGAGAACAAGTCGTTAGTAACGAAGAAGTTAGCACTCGCGTTACATTAGCAAATAACCCAAGTCACCTTGAGTTCGTTAACCCTGTTGTAGAAGGTTTTGCACGTGCGGCTCAAGAGAATCGTAAAAAATCTGGTCTTCCAGAACAAGATACTTCAAAATCATTCGTAATTTTAGTTCATGGTGATGCTGCATTCCCTGGTCAAGGTATTGTATCTGAAACGTTGAACTTGAGCAGATTGAACGCGTACCAAACAGGCGGAACAATTCATGTTATCGCAAACAATGCAGTTGGCTTTACGACTGATAGCTATGATTCTCGTTCTACGAAATATTCAAGTGACCTTGCAAAAGGTTTCGATATTCCGATTGTTCACGTGAACGCTGATGATCCTGAAGCTTGTCTTGCTGCTGCTAACCTTGCGATTCAATATCGTACATTGTTCAAAAAAGACTTCTTAATCGATTTAATAGGTTACCGCCGCTACGGTCATAACGAAATGGATGACCCAGCAGTTACGCAACCACAAGTGTACAAGAAGATTAAAAATCACCCAACTGTAAGAGCGATTTATGCAGATCAATTACAAGCTGCTGGTGTTCTAAATGCAGATGAGGTTGAAACAATGACTCAGTTTATACAAGAGCAATTAAAATCTGACTATGCACAAGTACCACCAGCTGATACGAGCGCTGCAACAATTCACGTTAAAGTGCCAGATGTTGTTGCAAAAGGCATTCAGCCAATTGATACTGGTGTTGAGATTGACTCACTTCGTGCAATTAATGAAGGGCTACTATCTTGGCCAGAAGGCTTTAACGTATATCCGAAAGTGAAGAAAATTCTTGAACGCCGTAAAGACGCTCTTGAAGAGAACGGTAAAATTGAATGGGCACTTGCTGAGTCATTAGCATTCGCTTCTATTTTACAAGAAGGTACGCCAATTCGTTTAACTGGTCAAGATTCACAGCGTGGTACATTCGCGCACCGTCATATCGTATTACACGATACTGATACAAATGAAACATATTCACCATTACATCGCTTACCAAACATTAATGCATCCTTCTCTGTTCATAACAGTCCGTTATCAGAAGCTGCTGTTGTTGGTTACGAGTATGGTTATAACGTATTCGCTCCAGAAACTCTTGTTATGTGGGAAGCGCAATATGGTGACTTCTCAAATACTGCGCAAGCATTATTTGATCAATATGTTTCAGCAGGAAGAGCAAAATGGGGTCAAAAATCTGGTTTAGTTCTTCTATTACCGCACGGTTATGAAGGTCAAGGACCAGAGCACTCTAGTGCACGTCCAGAGCGTTTCTTACAGTTAGCGGCTGAGAATAACTGGACAGTTGCAAACTTAACGAGCGCGGCACAATACTTCCATATTTTACGTCGTCAAGCATCTATCTTAGGAACAGAAGCTGTTCGACCATTAGTATTGATGACGCCGAAGAGTTTATTACGTCACCCACTTACGCTTTCAACTGCTAGTCAGTTAAGCGAAGGACGTTTCCAGCCTGCTCTAGAACAAGAAAACCTTGGCATGAAACCAACTAAAGTAAAACGTCTTGTTTTAAGCACAGGTAAAATGGCAATTGACTTAGCAGCAGAAATTGAGTCTGGTAAACATGAGTATAACTTAGATGAAGTTCATGTCGTTCGTATTGAACAGCTGTACCCATTCCCTGCTGAGAAAGTTCAATCTATTATTAAACGCTTTAAAAACTTAGAAGAAATTATTTGGGTTCAAGAAGAACCTCGTAATATGGGCGCATGGCATTACATGGCTCCAATTCTGTTCGAACTTGCTGGAGATAAAGTGAAAACAGGTTATATTGGACGCCCAGATCGCTCTAGCCCATCTGGCGGCGATCCATTCGCTCACAAAGCTGAGCAAGAACTAATTGTTGCACACGCTTTAGATGTGAAGTATAACTTCCGTCAAGATAAACAAGAAATTGAAGTTTTCAGCAACTGAAAGTAACAACGAAGGTTTCTAGCTTGTTCCCCGGACAGATATTCTGCCCGGGGGCAGGCTAACAAATGGAGATTACCGAAGACAAAAGAAGAAAAAACACACCGTTAGGCAAATAAGGGGAGGACATTTAAAATGATCGAAATTAAAGTACCTGAGCTTGCAGAATCTATTACTGAAGGAACTATCTCACAATGGCTTATCAACGTAGGCGACAAAGTTGAGAAAGGTGGCAGCGTTGTTGAGCTTGAAACTGATAAAGTCAATGTAGAAATCATTGCAGAAGATTCAGGTATTGTATCGAAGTTACTAGGCGAACCTGGGGATACAGTTGAAGTTGGTGCAACTATTGCAATTTTAGATGCAAACGGAGCACCAGTTGCAGTAAGTACACCTGCACCGGCTGCTGAACAGCCAAAACAAGAAACAACTGAAGCACCGAAAGCTGCGGCACCAAATGCTGAGCAAACTACAGCTTTACAAGGTTTACAAGGTTTACCAAATACGAACCGTCCTATCGCATCACCAGCTGCTAGAAAAATGGCTCGTGAATTAGGTATCGACTTAAACGACGTACGTAGTACAGATCCACTTGGACGTGTGAGACCACACGATGTACAAGCTCATGCTGCAGCTCCAAAAGAAGCACCAGCTGCTCCAAAAAGTCCAGCTCCTGCTCCAGTTGCAAAAACGGAATTCGAAAAACCAGTTGAGCGCGTGAAAATGTCCCGCCGCCGTCAAACAATTGCAAAACGCCTTGTAGAAGTTCAACAAACATCTGCAATGTTAACAACATTTAACGAAGTTGATATGACTGCAATCATGGAATTACGTAAAGAGCGTAAAGACGCTTTCGAGAAAAAACATGATGTACGTCTTGGCTTCATGTCATTCTTCACAAAAGCAGTTGTTGCAGCATTAAAACAATTCCCATTATTAAATGCTGAAATTCAAGGCGACGAGCTTATCATTAAAAAATTCTATGATATCGGTATTGCAGTAGCAGCTCCAGATGGATTAGTTGTTCCAGTTGTACGTGATGCTAACCAATTGAACTTCGCTGAAATTGAAAGCGAGATTCGTAATTTAGGTCTGAAAGCACGCGATAATAAACTTTCATTAAAAGAGTTACAAGGTGGTACATTCACAATTACAAACGGTGGTGTATTCGGTTCTCTAATGTCAACACCAATCCTAAATAGCCCACAAGTAGGTATTCTAGGAATGCATAAAATCCAAGTACGTCCAGTTGCGATTGATAACGAGCGTATGGAAAACCGTCCGATGATGTACCTTGCACTATCTTACGATCACCGTATTGTTGATGGTAAAGAAGCAGTTAGCTTCCTTGTTGCTGTTAAAGATATGCTTGAAGATCCAAAATCATTATTATTAGAAGGTTGATAGATTAATAATCTATCACAGGCTGTAGAATGAATTATTCTACAGCCTTTTTTTATTGCGTTCATACGGGACAAATTTCATAACATAAGCTAATAATGTATGCCTAAAACGTAAGGAGGATTAAAATGAATAACCTTCCAATTGATGCAAAACTTAAAGTAAATAAGGATACTTTTTTCCTCCCCGACTCAAACGGGGGTGTCTATTTTCGAAATAATGCCAGTTCATTTCGTATGGACGGTGATGGAATTTACAACTGGATTGAAAAATTAATGCCAATGTTTAACGGGAATTATTCTTTAGCAGAAATAACCGATGGTCTCCCTCTCCCCTATCAAAATCGTGTATTTGAAATTGGAGAGATTTTATATGAAAATGGTTTCGTTCGGGATGTAAGTCAAGATGCACCTCATGCATTAAATAGCGCATTACTTGATAGATACGCTTCACAAATTGAATTTTTAGAAGCTGATTCTCATTCAGGCGCTCTAAAATTCGAAACGTATCGCGCGGCAAACGTCCTTATAATTGGTTCTGGAGATATGCTTACTTCCTTAGTTTCTTCTTTATTAGAATCAGGATTACCTACCTTTCATTACCTTGTTACAGATTATGAGGAAACAAATTACGATCGCATTCATGAGCTAGTAGAGCTTGCACATGAAGTTGATGATCATGTCCTTGTTCAGGAAATAGATACGACAATTGATCTTCCCCTGCATGAAGTGTTCGAGCCTTTCGACTGGATTTTGTATGTTTCTCAAAATGGAGATATTGAAGGCCTAAGAGCAGTTCACACGATTTGTAGAGAAATAGGAAAGAACTTCATACCTGCCGTCTGTTTATCAGCACTTGGTATAGCGGGCCCTACCGTAATAGCTAATCATGAAGAATGCTGGGAATCCGCATGGCATCGGCTACATGAAACAACTTTACAAAATGAACATTCATCAGCATCATTTTCACCACTTCCATCTGCAATGTTAGCAAATATAATCGTATTTGAATTACTTAAGCATGTCGCTGATGATTCTTACCGAGAAAAAGAACCACAATTCTTTTTATTAAATTACGAAACACTCGAAGGAGCATGGCATCCTTTTATAAAACATCCTCTCGCAACTGATGAAAGTTTTACAATTGATACGATAGAAAATCTTCCTGAACAACTTGAGCATCGGTCCAACCAACATACCTCAACTGATTTATTCCGCTTTTTCGACTCATTAACTTCTAAAGAAGCTGGTTTATTCCATGTATGGGATGAACAAGATTCATATCAATTACCGTTATCACAATGCCATATTCAAGTAGCTACTCCACTATCAGATGGTCCTGCTTCCCTCCTGCCCCTTATGACTTGTGGTGGTTTAACTCATAATGAAGCGCGCCGAGAAGCTGGTTTAACAGGAATTGAAACATACGTAGCGGAAATTATGCATCGCCTTATTCCTGAACATAATGATATCGGTATTGGCGCTGGAGAAACGATGACAGAAGGTGTATACCGGGCGCTACAACAACATTTAAATAATAAATTGTATGAGCGGCAGTCACATATGCTAGAAGAAATTACGACGATTGATTTAACTGAAATTCATGATAAACATTGTAGATTTTATTACGATGCTCTCTCTACAATTCATGAAACACCTAAAATAGCAGTAAGTGAAGAGATTCTCAGCTTTCCTGTCGTTTGGATCGGTATAAATGATCGCTGGTACGGTGCATCTAATATTAATATGACGTTAGCCTTACGAAACGCACTACAACTATCACTTCTTCATATTCAAAATGAAGAGACTCCTTACAGAGCTAATATCTTGCCTGAATCCTCTATTATTTTATATGACACGGATTCTTTTAGATTAGAAATACAAGAGGAAGAAGAAATTCCAAGCACGCAATCTGTACAGCTTGCCTTGCAACATTTAGAAGAACATAATTTTTATCCATTCGTGTTTGATTTAGCCATTGAATCATTTTTGAAAGAAAACTTAGATGGTGTGTACGGTGTATTAATTGCAAAGGAGGACAGTCTATGACTCAAAATATATTGCTTATAGGAGATGGCTTACTTGCAAACTATGTACATGATCAACTATGCAAACAATATTCTATCATTCGCCAACATAACCTTACAGAAGAACTCCCTGAAAATATTCATCTCGCTCTCGTATTACATGATGGCTCTCCTTCTACTATTCATCATGATGCCGAGCTAATGTTTCGATCGAATCATATTCCATGGCTACGTGCATTCACTTCATTTGGTGAAGGTATTATCGGTCCTTACATTCATCCTCTTGCAACTGGCTGTTCCAACTGCTCTGATGGACGCCGATTTATCGCTGGCTTTGATCAACAAGAAATGTGGGAACTACAGCGGAAATATGCGTTAAAGGCAGATAATGTAACAAGGCGTGATGTACGTGCCACCCAAAATGGCATGTTACAAATGTGCCATCTTATTCGTGCAGAAACAGAGAAAATATTAACTCATAACCATTCTTCTTTAGAAAATGAACTCATTTTACTAAACTTACAAACACTGCAATGTACGCGGCATTCTTTTCTTCCCGATCCACTCTGCCCTGTATGTAGCAATTTGCCTGATGATACGGCAGATGCAGTAGCGATTTCGTTACAACCGAGCTTAAAAACAAGCGAAGCAGCATATCGCTGTCGTTCCATTCATGAACTAAACACATTTTTAACGAGAGATTATTTAGATTATCGGGTCGGTATGTTAAACGGAAAAATGCAGCACTCTTTATTACCATTTGCTGACGTTATTATAAACATGCCATTAATGTTTGGAAATGAAGGTGTTGCAGGCCGAACTCATTCATTTGCAATAAGTGAAGCAACTGCTATTTTAGAAGGTTTAGAACGATATTGTGGTATGTCACCTCGAGGAAAAAAGACAAATGTACACGGTAGTTTTCGTGAGTTAGAGGATCATGCACTTAATCCACTCTCGCTCGGTGTACATACAAATGAACATTATAATCGTAATAGTTTTCCGTTTAAGCCGTTTGATCCTGACTATGAACAAAACTGGGTATGGGGCTACTCTTTATTACAAAACCGGCCACTTTTAGTTCCTGAATCAATTGCTTATTATAGCCTCGGTCATCGAGATGCTTTCGTGTATGAAACATCAAATGGATGTGCCATTGGTGGTAGTTTAGAAGAAGCAATTTTTCACGGCATTTTAGAAATTGTAGAGCGTGACGCCTTTTTGCTCACTTGGTATGCCGAATTACCTCTCCCCCGTCTTGATCTTAGTTCAGCAAATGATACGGAATTACAATTAATGATTCAGCGGCTGTACACGATTACTGGGTATGAGTTACATGCTTTTAACGCAACGATGGAACACGGTATCCCAAGCTTATGGGTAATTGCGAAAAATACGCGTGAAAATGGAATGAACGTTGTTTGTGCGGGTGGCTCTCATTTAGACCCTGTTCGCGCTTTAAAGAGTGCCATCCATGAAATAGCAGGCATGTTACTAATAGCAGACGATGAACTCGAACAAAAAAGAGAGCATTACGAAAACTGCTTACACGATCCTTATCTCGTTAATAAAATGGAAGACCATAGTATGCTGTACGGATTGAAAGAAGCAGAAGAACGGCTTCACTTCCTTTTACGTGACGATGCCCCTGTGCAATCGTTCCAAGAAATGAATGCATTACAATCAGTTGATCTAGATTTAACATCCGATCTTCATCAACTTTTAAACCGTCTGCAGCAATCTGGACTTGAAGTAATCGTTGTAGATCAAACAGTACCTCTTATAGAAAAAAACGGATTACATTGTGTAAAAGTCATTATTCCAGGCATGCTCCCGATGACGTTCGGTCACCATCTTACTCGGGTTACAGGACTAGATAGAGTATATACAGTACCGATGACACTTGGATATAGCGCTGAGCCTTTAACGAATGAACAATTAAATCCACATCCGCATCCGTTTCCATAGTAAAGGAGGGGATTCTATGCAGCTGGATACTTTTTTACATCATCTCCATTTTTCTATCGATGAAATTATGCCCAATCATGAAGTGAACTGGGAAGATGCACCACTTCCTTATAAATTATATCGAAATGTACCTGTCATCCCTCTCCCTTTAGAAATACCATTCTCTGTACCTAACTCTTCTACTACACCAACTTTAAAGGAAATTGGTCATTACCTTTGGTACTCATTCGGTTTAACTCAGTTATGTCAGCTAAATAGCGAGAAAATTTTATTCCGAAGATCTATCCCTTCAGGCGGCGCTTTATATCCAAATGAATTGTATATATATTTAAAGATTGACGATTATCCAGACGGCATTTACCATTACGACACCGCGCATCACCGGCTTGTTTTACTTCGTGAAGGAAATTTCGATTCTTATCTTTCGGAAGCACTTGGCAATCGTTGTAACATACAGTCTTGTTTTGGTGCTGCATTCGTATCTACTATGTTTTGGAAAAACTTCTTTAAATACAATAACTTTTCATACCGGCTTCAAGGATTAGATAGCGGTGTTCTCATCGGACAATTACTTGCATGTGCCAAACAATTCGGTTACACAAATGGCGTATATTTTCAGTTTCTAGACCGTGCAATCAATCATTTACTCGGACTGTCAGAAAGCGAAGAAAGTGTGTATGCTGTTATTCCTTTAAGTACAGAATCGCAAACTGATTGGTTTCACAATGATTACCGTGAAAATAAAACAGTTACTTCTCATGAGTTATTACAGCAAATTCCGCCGTTAGCACACGAATATTTCGTTCGATCAAAGCAAGTATATAAACATCCTATGATAACAAAAATAAATGAAGCTTCTATGATCGAATCAACAGCACACTTCCACACACTACATCATGAAGAGCACTATCAACATCATGCGCACGCTGTACAGTTGCCGCAAGTAGAACGGTTATCGTATGATTTCTTACAACTTTGTAAAGAACGGTATTCCCCTGATGCTGACTTTACTTTCACGAAATGGGATGCAGCCGAGCTCGCTACTTTACTACAAGAAGCGAGCCTCTCCTTCCCTTATTACAACGACCTTGACGGTCAGTATGTAAATGAAAATGCGCGCGTCTCCTTATATGGATGTTTTTATAACGTAAAAAATATAGAAAACGGTGCTTACGCTTATAACAGTAAAACGCATTCCATACAACCACTTCGATATGGAGACCTTCGTTATCCCCTTCAATCTAGTATGACGATGGATAACGTGAATCTTTTTCAAGTACCGCTTTGCCTACATGTAGTCGGAAAGAAAGATTACTATACACGTGCATTAGGCTATAGAGGGTACCGTATTCACCAAATGGAAGCTGGCATACTCGTCCATAAACTCGTTTTCGCCGCAACCGCGATGGGGATGGGCGGTCATCCATTACTAAGTTTTGATACAAATTCATGTGATCAGTTATACGGGATAGATACTGGAAATGAAACGTCTCTCATTCAAATTCCTGTTGGGGCGTATCGAGCACGGAATTGGTTAAAAGGGGATTTGCGTAATTAGAAGCACGCCGGTGGACGGCGTGCTTTTTTAAAGGACTTAATTTATAAAAAGCGAAATGAGTATATATTCTTACATAAAAGGAGAGTTTAACTTGAGCATTTTACAACGATTAATCCAGCAAGCAAAAAATCCTCGCGGGACAATTGGTTCTTCCATGCTTTGTATTATGAACACTGCACATACGAGGATAACAAATTGGGCATTACAGAAATTACATATAAAGAAAGATGCAATCATATTAGATATCGGTTGTGGCGGAGGTAAAACGATACACACTCTTTCAAAACGAACTCCACTTGGGAGAATATATGGGATTGATTACTCCGATCAAGCTGTAAAAAATTCTCTACAGACGAATATAAAGGATGTTCAAAAACAAAAAGTCATTATTCAACAAGCAAGCGTTTCTTCTATTCCCTATCATACGAACTTCTTCGATCTCATTACCGCTTTTCAAACACACTACTTTTGGCCTGATGTGGAACAAGATATAAAAGAAGTATTTCGCGTCCTACAACCGAACGGATCCTTTTTATTAGTGGCTGAAACTTTCAAAATTCAATATCATATGGAGAAATGTAAAACGACTGAAGAATTAATAAACCTATTTTATAAAACAGGATTTAAAAGTGTGAAATGTTACGAAGAAAGAGGATGCCTTTGTGTAATAGGAAACAAATAAAAAAGCAGACCCTTTGAGGTCTGCTTTTTTACTAGATTAATTTAAAAATACTCTTAATTTGTCTCGCGAATAACCAATTTTTCGTACCGTAGTTATCATTTAAACTATCTAAATTGATAGATTGTCCGTTAGCAAACTTTAATTCTAACGTTGTATTTTTGTCATTTGTTTTTAAGTTGCTATGTGTAATTGCTTCATACTTTAATTTTTCGATTTCAACATATTCATCTTTTTCTTGTCCAATCACGACATGATCTTGGAAGAAAAACAATACTTCTACCTTCTTACCGAAACAAAATACATTTTTCGTATAAATTAATGTCGCATTATCAAGTCCGACGCATACTTCTTTCATCTCTTCCACAACGTGTCCAAAGTCTTCTTCTTGTCTTGCGTTTGATTCAGCAATCCATTCTTCGATTGTTTTCATGTTAATTGCCATACTGTGCCCCCTGGTTCGTCCATTACTTTATTTAAAAATAAATACTATATGAAAATATAAGCGATAAGTACTATGTTTTCAAGGGTGAACGGTATATTCGAAATAAAGTGAAACTTTAATTAGTGGAGGTGTTCTTCATCCCCCACTGATTATTAGTTGAACCAATCGGGCTTTTACGGGCAGTTGATCCCCACCTAACCTCTTTGCTTTCGCTGAATTTTGAGGTGGGGGTCTTACTGCCCGTTAATGCGGGATAAAGTTAAATTTCAAAGTAATCTACTAGGGGCACCGATTTCATTATATTTTAAACGTTTGAACGAGGCATTCTTCATCATCGATTAACTGTGTTTTCTCATCAAATTCGATGTTTAGCTCCCTATATACTTTCTTCCAAAAAGAAACAGCTGGTACATTTTTCACAAGTTCGATAACGAAATACTGTCCTCGTTTCTCTTTTAGTACATTCTCAATAACTTGTTTACCAATTCCTTTTCCTTTGTACTGATTCAATATGAAAATGTCATTTATGCCAAAGTCGTTTTCCTTCTTCAAAAACGGGCGTTCCAACAATAATAAAAATCCTACAATACTATTTTCAGCTTTTATAAAATACGGAGTGATTCCGTCATTTTTCCAAAACATGTGCAAATCTTCGTATTCAAAAAATCCATTTGCCCCAATCTTTATATTAGGAGTGAATGTAGAGAGGTCATGAAGATATAGTGCGTACAAATTACGTAATATTTCTTTTTCTGATTCTTGAACTGTTTGAATTGTTACAACCATTTTTAATAATCCCCTTCCCTATATGTAACTGTTTCTCCCTCTTTATTATTCGCTAAAAAATTTTACCTACCTTTGCAAAAAAAAATAGCACTTAAAAAGTGCTATTCTGCTCTCCTTGCCGCTTGCTGAATTGGATCCCAAACACTGTTATATGGTGGTGCATAACTTAAGTCGACATCTTCTAAATCGTGAATGCTCATTTTATTGAAAAGCGCCATTGCGATTACGTCAATTCGCTTATCTACACCTTCTTCTCCAATTACTTGTCCGCCCAATAATTGTTTTGTGTCCGAGCGATATAGTAATTTCAAGTGAAGTGGCTTAGCACTTGGATAATAACCGGCCATATTTGTTGAATCTACATGAACCGTCTTATACGGTATGTTTAGCCCTTTTGCTTCTTTTTCATTTAAGCCTGTTCTTGCGAGCGTCAAATCCATAAATTTAATAATACCTGTACCTAACGTACCTTTAAATGCTCTTCGTTTATCAAGCATATTCAGTCCAGCGAGTCGCCCTTGTTTATTCGCAGTCGTTCCGAGCGGGATATGATCATGAATTTCCTTTATAACGTGGTAATGTGTGGCACAATCACCAGCTGCATATACGTCCTGCACATTCGTTTGCATATATGCATTTACTTCAATTGCCCCTTTATGATTTGTACGTATATTTGTTCCTTCAAGAAAATCAGTATTTGGCTTCACTCCAACCGACACTAAAACAAGATCTGCTTTATACGTTCCTTTATCCGTTTCAATTTGTTCCACTCTTTCATTTCCTTTAAATGCTTTTACATTTTCATTCGTTAAAATTTCAATATTATGTTTACCTGCTTCTTTATGTATATGTTCAGCCATATCTGCATCATAAATCGTACCGATATGATCATTTCTCTCAATCATTCTTACTTTCTTACCAAGTTCAACAAATGTTTCTGCCATCTCCAGTCCAATCGCACCGCCGCCAATAATAGTTACATCCTCAACTTTATTCGTTTCTAGCGTTTTTAATATACGCTCAGCATCAGGAATTGTTTTTAAAAGATGAACGCCTTGCAAATCTCGACCTTCCCATTCTGGCATAATAGGGCGCACTCCAGTCGCAATTAATAATCGATCGTACGGAAATTCAAAAATATCTTTCGTCTTCGTATGCTCTGCGTACACCATTTTCTTTTCCGTATCTACTTTCGTTACTTCATGACGCACTTTCGCATCAATTCCATACTTATCACGAAACGTCTTTACATTACGCGCGATTAATTTTTCCGTAGAAGCGATAGCACCACTAATGACATATGGTAACCCACACTGCGCGTACGAATAAATTTCACCTTTTTCTAACGTCACAACATTTGCATTTTCATCGTTTCTAACAATTTGCATAGCTGCACTCATACCAGCTGCATCTCCGCCAATAATGACATAGTTCACTTTACCACTCCTTCTTTTTTACATACTCTTTACGTTTTCCATATTTTACAGAAATAACACCTACTCCCATTGTAAAGAAAGAGAATTTCATCTTCAAATTTTGTGCACAAACCTATGCCTTAATAGGTAACCGTCGTGTCTTATAAACAACATATTTAATATGCTATAACAGTAATAATCGAAAGTGGAGGTGAAACATATATGTGTGCCGGCCTTCTCGCTCAAACTCCAGAGGAACCGCAAGAACCGAAACCCGCCGTGTCGCTTGATCAAGAATTTTCTATTAATGCAACATTATACAGCGCTCGCGCTTGGTTATCTAATGATGAGACTTTCGCACAAACGATTTGGAAAGGCTCTCACTTCGCTTCAGCATCACACGCTGGCAAGTCCATCTTACCAATCGGTACTGTAAAAATTTTGAACTTATCTGATGATACAATAACAGTTACTGCATCATCAGAATCAGATGATGCCCTCAAAATAGTCGTACCGCCTCATTCTGAAGGTGTTTTAACATCTAGTGCATTATCTGATGTGCACGCAAGTACATCAGGAGGAGCAAGTAAAGTCACATTCCTCTTTCATATCTTTTTCTCAAGGGATCCTGGTCCAGCTAAAAAACCATAGAAAAGGTACAGTTATGCACTGTACCTTTTTCACATTTTCTATTCTCTTGATTTGATGAGTTCAACATTATAAGATTCAATCTTCAAACTGAGTCCACACTTTATACATACATTCATCCATTCAACCACCTTTTCTTTAGAGGCCAGTTAATCCCTGTGTAAAGGTTTGAATTATTGTGTTTATGTAAGACCAAAACACGATAAATGTTGCAATTCCGATGAAAACATTTGCAATAAAAAGAGTATAGACAAGATCTAATCCACCGTTATCTAGTTTTACTGTAGCTACAATTATACTAATTCCCATATACGTTGTAGCCAGCCCTAATAAGATTGGTAAGAAGAAGATTAATAAAAAACTAAATAGAAAAGAAAGCACTAATATAGCGATAGCCGGAGTTGCTATCGTTCCCCATACGCCGAATACTTCAAGAAATGAAAAAGAAGATTTCATCATCTTACCACTTACAAAAATAATAAATCCGACAAATAAAGTTAAAATTAGTAAAAATAAAAAGACCGTTACAGAGTCCAAAAAGAATGTAGGAGTAGTTATATCTGGTGTAAATGTTTTCGTAACAGCTGCTGCAGCACTCATCATTCTATAAAAAATACATGCACCTAAAAAACAAATAAGAACAAGACTTACAATTCCATTTCGTACTTCAACCTTACCGCTTTTCATAATCGCTGTCGGTGCTTTGAAAGCATGTTTAAAGAACTGAAAATAGCCACTCGCAAACCGCTTCGCCTGCTCTACCGTTTCATTTGGTCGAGTTTCCTTTGCTGGTGCTACGCGTGCTCGTTGCTCATCTTCTTGTGCACCACTCGCTACTACTTCCTCCGTCAACGAATGTCCACAATTCCCGCAAAACTTTGCCTCTGTTGTATTTTCCGTACGACACGCCGGACATTTCATTCTCTCATTCCCTCCTTAAGCATATACCATATAGGGTGTTACAAATTCAATATATGACTTTGTACATAAAACATGACTACAAGAAAAAGATTCTGAAATCCTGCTTTCAAAAGAAATATATGTGCTAGCAATCTTGAAAAATAATGCTATTATGAAACAGAACAAATAACATTTTTAACAGATTGGATGAAAGACAATGGAATTGGTAAACTCAATTTTTCAAATACTCCTTACAAGCGTAATCCAATTATTTTCTTTAATTGGCGTTATCATTGTAATTGGATTTCTATTAGGCTATTTAGAATCTCTCACACGCATGTATTGGTCGAGAGCTTTCGGAAGAAAAGGATTCCTTTTAACGGCGTGGATCGGTGTTCCGATTCACGAACTTGGACACGCCATTATGTGTGTATTATTTCGTCATAAAATTGTAGCAACGCAGTTTTTCCCAACAGATACAAGCCAAGGCGCTTTAGGCTACGTACAACATCAATACAATCAAAAAAGTGTATATCAACGAATTGGGAACTTCTTCATCGGAATCGGTCCTATTATTTCCGGTATTACTGCGTTAATCCTTTTAATGCGCTATTTCGTACCAAATTCATATTTCTTATTTAATACAACTCTCGAAAAAACAATCGCTTCTACTTCTATTAATATAGAAATGGTTCAAAACATGCTCTTGTCGACGTTCGTATTATTGAAAAGCTTATTTACAATAAGTAATTTATTGAATCCTTCCTTTTGGCTATTTTTATTTATCGCTATTTGTATTTCTGCACATATCGCTTTAAGTAAAACAGATATTAAAGGATCAATAGACGGTGTTATCGTCATGTTTATCGTATTATTTTTATTCAACATAATCGCAGGACTATTTCAGTACGACAGTAACCAGCTAATTGGCAAAGTGATGAAGTATAATATGTACCTCATCGCGTTTTCTAGCGTGGCACTGCTGTTCTCTTGTATTTCTACACTTGTTAGTTTTGGATTTTATAAAATAAGAGGAGGGCGTTCGTTTTGAACGCCCTCTTCTCATCACTTATTGTTCTTATAATCACATTGCTCAACCGGAACGCGAGCATGTCCTTCTTCATCTGTACACCATGACTGCGACTGGAAGGCAAGAAAAATACCGATCCATGATTCTTCCTTTTCGAAGTGAATGAGTATACCTCCGTCTTGCCATATACCATTATCACCTTTCCATTTCTCTACATTCCCTTGATTCATATGAATATCGTGTATACCGTTTCCTGGTTCAAAATGAAAGTAAGAATCTGGTGTATTTTCTTCTGGTCCCCATCTTTCACCGAACGCGTAAATAATTGCTTTTTCTTCTATCGCTCGTTTTATATAACGTTCTATTTTTTCATTTAAATCATTATCCACTCCTGCTTTTTCAGCAGGTAAAGGAATCATTTGTTTCGAATCAAATACATTACCTCTTACGTAGTCTAAAGCTACTTTCGGTTCATTGTTTTTTACTTCTGTAAAACCGAACGGTAATGTCGGTAAAATATGAATCGCCTCTGACCGAATATCGTTACTCGCAAAATATAAAACTTCTGACGGATAACTTTGCGATTTCACATTAATTGCAATACGATAATCTACTCCTGCTTCACCTTGTAAATGAACTTGATAATGAGGTGTTTTCCCTTTTCCAATCTTAGACTGTATAACTGTACCTTTTAACACGCCGTAGTTTTTTAGGGGCATACATTTCATCTCCTATTCATTTAGTAGAAGCTTTTCATATTTAAAACATTATCCAATCATAAAAAAAAATCCTCCTATGTTAGGAGGATTTTTAATTTCTCAACATATACCAAACAATAACCTCTACTACTACGAGCAAAACCGCACCAAAAATCATTAACGTCGTCTTCTTTAATAGTTCATTTTCACGATAAGGGATGTTACATAAATACGCACCTAGTGTAATTCGCGATGGGCAAGCGATTGTCGCTACTGATGATGCGGTGTTTTGCAGTGTCGTGACGTATTGCCATGGGAGTGCTACGTTTTGCGCAGTTTGCATTTGTAGTTTTATAAACATCGCATTTGATCCGGCGTTACTACCTGTTAAAAAGCCACCGATTCCGCCGATAAACGGAGCAACGAAAACGAAAAACGTTCCAAATGTTTCACCAGCTGTTTTTGCCAGTAATGAATGCATGCCAGATGCACCCATTAGTTCTGAAATGGCGATAAACATCGTCGTTGTAATCGCAAAAGGAATCCATTGTTTTATCGTTTGCGAGAGTGATTGTTTAATAATATGAGATGGAATACGGAAGAAGATAATAGTAAATAAGCAAGTCATACCGAGCCAAAATCCTGGTGAATATAGTAGCTCTAGCTTGTAAGAGTATGATTTCAAATCAAGAACGGCATATGATCTGAATACATCATGTAATGCTGGTACGAGGCGAGAAAGTAAAATACAAACTGTTAGGAATATATAAGGGCTAATAATTTTTATAATAGATACTTCTCTCTCCGTTGCCGCAGCATGTTCTGTTATTAAATTTTGCTCACTTTTTCCTTTTAATTTAATGATAAGAAAACCAAATGTAATTGTAACGATAGAACTTAATATACCTGCGAGTTCAACACTTACGTATGCGTTAGAAAGATAGATTCCGAGAGAAAATAATAGAAAGAAACCGAATCCTTCTTTCCACTTTTCAATAACAGCCTGCCAACCACCAACAACGTGTAAAGAAAGAATGACGAAATAAGCAAACATCGGAATGCTTAGTAGTGCCGTATTTGTGCCAAGTGTTGTAAGCGGCATATTTATAAGCTGCGAACCGATAATCGTACCAGTTGCCATTGCGCCCCATGAACTAGCTAGTAAACCAATAAATGAAAGTAGTACAGCTTGAAACGGTTTATAACCTAATGATAGAAAGATAGGTGCTGCAACCATAAAGCCAATTCCGAATCCACTTACTGATTCGATTAGCGGGCAAATACCAAAACACATAAGGAGCATTTGTAATAAACGATCGTGCGTCACTTCTTCTAAAAAACGCGCTACTTGATCGATGTACCCCATTTTGTTCATGAGGTGAAATAAAAAAATACCGAAAAACAAAACGTACCCAACAATAAAACAAATTAACCAACCTTTAATCGTTGCGTGAACAGTTTCACTTATCCCTAATTGAAACGTTGGCGAGAGTAAAACGATTCCAACAGACACAACGTAAGCAATTAAAGAGGATCTTAATGACGTTTGTTTAAATAAAAATAAACAAATGAAAATCATCATAATTGGGATAAGTGCCAACAATATGGCCATGTTATCATCTCTTTTCATTAAAAATACAATTTTTAACTATTATATAACAGATGTCATATTTTTCAATTGTTTTTGAAACAGATTCAAAAAAGGAGCCAAATGACTCCTTTTCATCCCCATTTTCTATTATCCTGAAAAACACTCTGCTGTCCGACTATTTTGTCTAACACAACAAACACAATATAAGCACATATTACTTGCAATACAACATTTCCAAATTTCATTAATTCAAATGAATGGATCCAGCGAAATAATTCGTTTAATAATACAATCGAAACGATACTAAATAGTTCTATACTAATCGAAAATATACATATTTCTAAAATAGATTGCTCTTGAATGCGATTTAAGTTGGAAAAGATGAATACATATCCTAAAAATAGAGCCATCAACTCTATTTTCGTCATGCTAATAAGCCAAGCGTATAGTGGTACAGTTAAAAGAAGATATAGTAGTTTTCGTCTTAGCATGCCTTCTCACCCTCTAAATTATATGTATTTTCTGTATATTTTAACATTTATTACGTAAAACAAAAAGAAGAGACTTATGCCTCTTCTTTTTGTTTTGTTGCCTGTATTAATTCACATATTTCTTCTCGCTTTTCATTTTCTAACAGCTCAATGACTTTACTTCCAACGACTACTCCATCACATATTGTAATCATTTCTTCTACATGTTCCTTTGTTGAAATACCGAACCCTGCCACTACCGGTAAATGCGTATGTGATTTTACTTTTTCTAAGTAACTATGAATCTCACCTTTAAATTTTTGACGTACTCCTGTTACGCCTGCTACTGTAACGGCGTAGACGAATCCTTCTGATTCACTCGTGATTTTTTCGATTCGCTCAATTGGGCTTGTTACTGTAACGAGTGGAATTAGCGCAATGTTTGCCTCTCGAAGTAACGGGGCAATAATATTTTGCTCTTCATACGGTAAGTCTGGAACGATGATGCCGTCTACACCTGCTTCTATACAGTTTTCGATGAATCGTTCTTTTCCAAATGCGAGTACCGGATTTAAATATGTCATGAGTACAAACGGAATTTGTACTTCTTTCCTTACCTCTATTAATGCTTGAAAAATGCCTTTTAATGTTACACCGCTATCTAGCGCTCGTTTCCCTGCTCTTTGAATCGTTGGACCGTCTGCGACTGGATCTGAAAACGGAATGCCGATTTCAACGATGCTCGCTTCTGCTTCATCTAGAAAACAAATTCTTTCTTTTAATTTTTCAAGGCCACCATCTCCGCCCATTACGTACGGAATAAATGCTTTCTTGCCATTTTCAAACGCTGCTTTAATTTTTTCTACTCCCATTTTTTACACCTCTTCCATATAACGTTTTATACTCTCTACATCTTTATCCCCGCGACCAGATAAACAAATGACAAGTCCTTCGTCTTTCTTCATTTGCGGCGCTAATTTTAATGCGTATGCGACAGCATGTGAGCTTTCTAACGCCGGAATAATCCCTTCTTTTTTCGTTAATAATTGAAATGCTTCTAACGCTTCTTCGTCTGTTATTGAATGATAAGAAACGCGTCCAATATCTTTTAGCAAGCTATGTTCTGGCCCAACACCTGGATAATCGAGTCCCGCTGAAATAGAATGCGCTTCTTGAATTTGTCCTTCTTCATTTTGCAGAAGGTACATCATCGATCCGTGTAAAACACCAACGCTTCCTTTCGTTAAAGTAGCTGCGTGCTTTTCTGTATGAACACCTTTCCCAGCTGCTTCTACGCCGTAAAGAGCGACTTCTTCATCGTGTACGAACGGATAAAACATGCCCATCGCATTACTACCACCACCAATACATGCAACGACTGCCTCTGGTAATTTCCCTTCTAACGCTTCATATTGTTTTTTCGTTTCTTTCCCAATTACACTTTGGAAATCACGAACAATTTGCGGGAATGGATGTGGTCCAAGAACGGATCCCATAATGTAGTGTGTATCGTGTACATGTGAAACCCAGTAGCGAAGCGCCTCGTTTACCGCATCTTTTAATGTACCGCTACCTGCCGCTACGCTTTCTACTTTCGCTCCGAGTAATTCCATTCGGAACACATTTAATTTTTGACGTCTCACATCTTCTTCTCCCATAAAGATGACACATTCTAATCCGAGTAGGGCACATACAGTAGCGGTTGCCACTCCGTGTTGTCCTGCCCCTGTTTCAGCGACAACTTTTTTCTTGCCCATTCGTACTGCAAGAAGTGCCTGACCGATTGTATTGTTAATTTTATGAGCTCCTGTATGGTTCAAATCTTCACGTTTTAAATAAATCTTTGCACCGCCACAATACTTCGTCATATTTTCAGCGAAATAAAGCGGTGTTTCTCTTCCGATGTATGTTTTTAAATAATGATTTAATTCCTTTTGGAACGCTTCATCTTGCATTGCTTCTTTATATGCTTCTTCTAGTTCTAATACAGATTGCATTAACGTTTCTGGAACGTATCGTCCGCCGTATATACCGTAGTGACCTTTTTCATCTGGATATGCGTAATTCATTTGGAACACTCCTTCGCTTTTATAATAAATTGTTTTATTTTCTCTACATCTTTCTTTCCTTCTGTCTCCACTCCGCTACTTACATCGACCATGTATGGCTGAATAGTTCGAATCGCTTCTTCTATATTAAGAGCGTTTAATCCACCAGCTAATATCGTTTTCTCTCGCGACTCTTTTGACATATGTGCGAGTAACTCCCATGAAAATTTCTTTCCATTTCCCCCGTGAAACTTTTCTTTCGGACTATCAAACAATATATAATCCGCTTCATATGTTTGAGCGTTTTTCATATCTTCCTCCGAAGTCACTCCGAGCGCCTTTATAGACGGAATATTCAATCTTTTGATTTGGTGATTATCTTCATCCCCATGTAGTTGCACATGTGTTAACCCGCACTCATCTGCAATTTCCTGGATCACTTCTACTGATTCATTTACGAAAACACCAACCTTTAACACGTTTGCTGGAATCTCCTGAATGATTTCTTTCGCTAGCCTTGGAGTAATTTTTCGCTTACTTTCTGCAAAAACAAATCCAATTGCATCTGCTCCGTATTCGCAAGCACGTTTTGCCGTTTCAACATCAGTGATGCCGCAAATTTTCACTTTCATATGTTCACCTTACAGTCTTCAAAAAAGGTATGAATAGAAGATGATGTCATAAGTGCCTCTCCAACTAACACACCTTTTGCTCCAGCTTTTTTAACACGGATAATATCTTCCTTTGAATGAATCCCGCTTTCACTAATCCAAAGTAATTTCTCCTCGTTTAATCGTTTTCCAAGCTTTTCTGTTTGGCTTAAATCGACTTCGAATGTTTTTAAATTACGGTTGTTAATGCCGATAACGTGCGGATTTAATTGGATCGCAATTTCTAATTCCTGTTCATCATGAACTTCAACAATTGCTTCTAATCCTTTTTCTAGTACGTAGGTGTACAACTCTTTTAACTTCTCTTTCGTTAACGCCGCTACGATTAGTAAAATAATATCTGCGCCAGCTTCATACGCTCTATCAATTTGAATCGTATCGATTATGAAATCTTTGCATAAAAGCGGAATGTTACTTTCTTCTCTTGCCGTTTGTAAATCATGAAACGACCCTTTAAAAAATTGACCGTCTGTTAAAATAGAAACTGCTCCTGCGCCGCATTCTTCATATATTTTCACTTGTTTTCGTACATCAACATTTAAATTGATATCCCCTTTTGATGGTGATGCTCGCTTTACTTCTGCAATGACAGTAAACTGCTGTAATGCTTCTACAAGTGAATGTGTCTTTCTACTTTCTTTTAATGGTGTATACGTTTCATATAATGCCGCAACTTCCTTTTTCTTTTGGTCTACAATTTTGTCTAAAATCGTCCCCACTTTAATTCACCCTTTCTAATTTTTCATGACTTGCTGCAATTAATAAGTTTAGTTTGGCTAATGCTTTTCCAGAGTCAATACTATGCACCGCTAGTGTAATTCCTTCTTCAATCGTTTCTGCTTTTCCATTTGCGAAAAGGGCTAGACCTGCATTTAATAAAACAGTATCGCGGTAGACACCCTTTTCTCCACTTAATACGCCGAGCGTAATCTTTGCATTTTCTTTTGAATCTCCGCCTCTAATCTCTTCGTTTTTCACTACTGAGAAACCATGTTTCTCAGGATCAATACTCGTTTCTACTATTTCATTATCCTTTAAAATGACAACATGATTCTCTCCTTGTAATGATGCTTCATCTAAAAATCCACTTCCGTTTACGACAAGCGCTTGTTTTCTTCCCAGCTTCTGTAATACTTGCGCAACTGGTAGTAACATATCTCGTTTATAAATGCCGACAAATTGTGTTTCTAAATTTACCGGATTTGTTAAAGGACCAATTAAGTTAAAAATCGTCGGCACATTCAATTCTTTTCTTATTTTCATAATGCGTCTTAATGCTGGATGCATCGCTGGCGCGAATAAAAATGCGATGCCGACATGCTCTAATAAATAATCAATTTCGTTTGGCGTACTGCTAATATTTACACCGAGTTCTTCTAATAAATCTGCACTTCCTGTTTTACTAGAAACAGCTCGATTCCCATGTTTTGCAACCTTTACGCCAGCTCCTGCCAGTACAAATGCCGATGTTGTACTAATATTAAACGTTTGGGCACCGTCACCACCCGTTCCGCAATTGTCCATCGCTCCTTGTATATGGTTCGAAAATGGTAGTGCCTTTTCGCGAAGAGCTCGAACAAGTCCGTATATTTCTTCTGCTGTTTCACCTTTCGCTTTAAGTAAGACTAAGAAAGCTGCAATTTCACTTTCCAATATGTTTTCATTTAATAAAAGAAGCCCTGCTCTATACATTTCCTCTTCTGTTAAATGTTGCCCCTCCACTAATTTACGAAGATAGCTATTCATACTCTTTCCTCCTCCTTCACTTCTGTTAAAAAGGCACGTATTAACTTTCCGCCTTCTTCTGTCGCGATTGATTCCGGATGAAACTGTAATCCGAATAGCGGATAATAATTGTGACGAACTGCCATAATTTCTCCATCGTCCATCGCTGTCGCTAGTATGTCAAAACACTCTGGCAAGCTCGTTTGCGCTGCAACAAGGGAATGGTAGCGCATCGCTGTTAACGGCTGTGTAACATATGAAAAAATTGACGTTCCGTTATGTTTCACGTGTGATGTTTTTCCGTGTTTAATGCGTTCTGCTCTTACAATGTCTCCTCCAAATGCTGATATAATTGCTTGATGACCAAGGCAAATACCTAATATGGGAACGTTCTTATAAAAATGACGAATCACTTCGATACACATACCAGCATCCTCTGGTTTTCCTGGTCCTGGTGAAAGCACAATTCCTGTTGGATTCATCTCTTCTAGCTGTTCTATCGTTATTTGATCATTTCTTACGACTACAATATCTTCTTCGTATTCACCTAACAGTTGATACAAGTTATAAGTAAATGAATCATAATTATCAATTAGTACAATCATTTCATTACCTCCAATAGTGCTCTCGCTTTATTTAACGTTTCTTCATATTCAGCTACTGGGTCTGAATCATAAACAATTCCCGCTCCTGCCTGAACGTATGCTTTTTCATCCTTTACGACCATCGTTCGAATAGCGAGCGCCATATCAAGGTTCCCTGAAAAACTAACGTATCCAACTGCACCCGCGTATACATTTCTTTTTTCATTCTCTAGCTCATTTATAATTTCCATTGCTCTAATTTTCGGAGCTCCCGACACTGTTCCTGCTGGTAGGCAATACGCTAATGCATCAAATCCACTCATTTGTTTTCGCAATGTTCCGTAAACTTCAGATACAATGTGCATAACATGAGAGTATTTTTCTACTTTCATATATTTATCTATCGTCACGGATCCAATTTCACTTACTCTGCCAATATCATTTCGCCCAAGATCTACAAGCATCATATGCTCCGCTCGTTCTTTCTCATTTTCTAACAGTTCTTTTTCAATTTCCGCATCTTGCTCCTTCGTTTTCCCTCTCGGCCTCGTACCCGCAATTGGATTCGTCATCACCTTATCTTCTCTAACTGATAACAAGCTTTCCGGCGAAGAACCGAGTACAACATAATCTTGAAAATCGATATAGAACATATATGGTGACGGATTGGCAATTCGAAGTTTTCGGTATAACGCGAATGGATCACCGATACATTCACTTTGCAAACGCTGTGACAGTACGACTTGGAATATGTCCCCGGCTCTTATATGTTCTTTCGCCGTTTCTACCATCTCACAAAACTCTTTTTCCGTTATAGAAGAAGTGAATGATAATGTTGACCTTATTTCAGTTACTTCCGCTGCTTCTTCCTGTAACACTTCCTCTTTGTATACTTGCAACCTTTCATATACTTCGTCATAAGAAGCTGAATCGTCTTCCCTGCATACATATACAAATGATAATTTTTGGCGTAAGTGGTCATACACAATTAACTCACGGTACAGTAAAAGGTGTACTTCCGGAATATTTAATGGATCGTGTAAATCTGCTCCAATGTTTTCATATTGCCGGATGACGTCATAGCCAATATAACCAACTGCTCCTCCGCAAAATGGAAATGGACTGTCTACTTGTGCTGACGCGATTACTTCTTCTAACACTTGTAGTACGTTACCTTGCAGCTTTTCTGTTTGGCCGTAAATCGTTCGTTCCACTTCCGTACCAACGCTTTTTACTTCACCATATGGATTACATCCTAAGTAAGAATAGCGTCCTTTATCTTGATGAAGCTGCGAACTTTCTAATAAAAACTTTTTCTTTCCCTTCATACGTCTATATAAAGAAATTGGCGTAATGCTATCTCCTTCTTCTTCAGCGATTACTAAAAATGCTCTTCCCTGTTCTTTTTGCTTCATAAATTCCTCTTTTGTCATCATGCCTTTCACCTCAATCTGAAAAATAAAAAAGTCCTCTACATATCGAAAATATGTAGAGGACGATAAATTTACCGTGGTACCACCTCATGTTGGACGCAAAAGCATCCCGCTTTGTTCAGGTACAAAATATATACCTTATCCTTGTAACGGCGGAACCCGGGTTGCCTACTGAAAATAATTGTTCAGCATACCTCTCGTAAGCCCATTCCGTATATGGCACCGTACCGGGCTCCCACCTATCCCCGGCTCTCTGTAACGTCTCCAATATACGTACTCTTCTTACTTAAACGATTTCGTTTATTTAATTTTTTGTACACAAAAAGGGAGTACTCATCCTATAGAAAGGACGGGTACTCCCGTGGTGCCACCTTAATTCGTTACAAATGTAACGCACTTTACCGTATCAAAAACAATACGTGTCTCTTGTATCGATGAGATCATGTCGCCAAAGCCTACTTCTTTCGTTTCGGTTTGGAAGCTCCGAAGCCCATTCCACATCAATCCCATACTGATTCGCACCAACCATCAGCTCTCTGACATGTTCATCATGTGTACTCTTCTTCATCAACGCTTGCATTTTTTTAAGTTGCACTCATTATAGACTTAACTTTTTTCATAAGTCAATACTTTTAAAAGAATTTTATTTTTCTCTTCTTTCAATATTATATTGACAAAACAACCTCTTTTTATGTAAATATAATAAATACTCTATTAAAAATAAGGTTTTTTGTATGAATATTATATATTAAAAAAGTAAAAAGACGCCAAAAAACGCTTACAATTCTGAAAATTCATATTTCTGTATGGATTTTTCAGAATAATCATGATAGATTATAAATATGCATAACGCATCAAAAGACATGACAAAAGGAAGGGGAACTACATGAGTACGCAGATGTTAACTTTAACTTCTATCTCTATTTACATGCTCGGGATGTTAGTAATTGGCTATTTCGCCTATAAACGAACGTCCAACTTAACAGATTATATGCTTGGCGGGCGTACACTAGGCCCCGCAGTAACAGCATTAAGTGCTGGAGCAGCTGATATGAGTGGTTGGCTTTTAATGGGCTTACCCGGTGCAATGTTTAGCGTTGGATTAAGTAGTAGTTGGATTGCGATTGGCCTAACACTAGGCGCATACGCAAACTGGCTTTATGTCGCTCCTCGCTTACGTACCTACTCTGAAATTGCAAACAACTCTATTACTATCCCAGAATTTTTGGAACACCGTTTCCACGACAAATCCCATATGTTACGCCTAGTATCTGGACTTGTTATTATGATATTTTTCACGTTTTATGTAGCTTCAGGATTTGTCTCTGGCGCTGTATTATTCGAAAATTCATTTGGACTCAATTACCATGTTGGTCTTCTTATCGTTGGTGGAGTTGTCGTAGCTTACACATTATTTGGTGGATTTTTAGCTGTAAGTTGGACAGACTTCGTGCAAGGAATCATTATGGTAGTCGCTCTTATTCTTGTTCCAGTCGTAACAATTATGCACGTAAATGGACTTGGTCCAGCATTTGAAACAATTAAATCTATCGATCCGGCATTATTAGATATTTTTAAAGGCACTTCTGTATTAGGAATTATTTCATTATTCGCATGGGGCCTTGGTTATGTTGGACAACCACATATTATCGTACGTTTTATGGCGATTTCTTCTGTAAAAGAAATTAAAAGCGCACGACGCATTGGTATGAGCTGGATGATTTTCTCTGTTGCTGGAGCTATGTTTACTGGCCTTATCGGTATTGCATACTATTCAAAAGCAGGTTTAAAACTTTCTGATCCAGAAACGATTTTCGTTGAACTTGGCACTATTTTATTCCATCCACTTATTACTGGATTTTTATTAGCAGCGATTTTAGCAGCGGTTATGAGTACAATTTCATCTCAGTTACTCGTTACTTCTAGTGCTATAACAGAAGATTTATATCGTACATTCTTTAAACGTTCTGCTTCTGATAAAGAACTTGTATTTGTCGGTCGTATGGCTGTACTTGTTATTGCATTAGTTGGGTGCGCATTAGCGTTTAAACAAAATGATACGATTTTAGCTCTTGTTGGATACGCTTGGGCTGGATTTGGTTCTTCATTCGGACCTGCTATTTTATTAAGCTTATATTGGAAACGTATGACGAAGTGGGGCGCACTTGCTGGTATGGTTTCTGGTGCCGCTACAGTCATTATTTGGACTCAATTCAAATTCTTAAAAGAATTCTTATATGAAATGATTCCTGGTTTCACTATTAGTTTACTAGTAATCGTAATTGTTAGTTTACTAACGCAACCTTCAAAAGAAATTGAAGAGCAATTTGAGGATTTCGAAAAACAACATAGTCATAATCTATAAAGGAAAAGCTCTGCTGTTATCGTATCAGCAGAGCTTTCTTTTTATGAAAGTTCGACAATCTTCTACTCGAATTTAACAATTTCTTTATGTTTCGTTAAATTAAACATAACACTACTCCTTTATAGTAGTACTATCAGCACTTATACAGAAAGGGGACTCCAACATGTTAGCAGCTTTCCAGCAACAACAAACACGAAAATTTTCACCTATTACAAATACTTCTGCGTCTCGTTTGAACATACAACCTAATCCACCTAAAATTTCAATCGCTCCTTCTGTTATTTCAGTCATTGGTGTTCATATGGAAAAAAATAAGTTGAAAGTAAGAACTGGACAAAGCACTGAGTTATCAGCCTCCGTTTTGCCAGTGCAAGCAACGAATAAAGAACTTATTTGGACAAATATGAATGCTGATGTTATCACAATGTATCCAAAAGGTGATACGGTAACGATTACTGGAAAAAGTGCCGGAAGAGCAGTCGTAATTGTCACAACTACTGAAGGAAAGTTCCGTGACCTATGTATTATTCATGTACAACCTTATATGACAAATCCAAAGTAAAAGAGTGGCTTCCTAGCCACTCTTTTACTTGATTTCAATGTATGAATTTTTACTTGTAACGAGATTGATGAATTGGTCTTTATCTTGAGGAGAAATAACTTCTGTTTTATGTGCGCCGTAAACAATTTCAAGTCGATCAAATGACAATGCATGAGCTGCTATTGGATTTTTCGTATTTGAAATTTGTTTTATATCTCGTATAAATATGCGTTTTTTAACGAGACCTGATCTAATTGTAATTGTTTCTTCTCCGACGATGTATTTTGTCGAAAACCAACTCCACATAAATAATATCGCTAACGGAATTGTAAAAAATAAAAGAAAATACTCTTTCCCTGCAAATAGAGGAGCAAAACACGCTCCAATGACAACGAAAAAAATCGGATATAACCATATATCTTTTTTTGATGGAAATTCCATTAAACTTCCCTTCCTCCCCTATATTTCTGTAAAACAAAAAGAGAAGTATCACAACTTCTCTTTTCTCCTCTAACATTATAATTCCTGTGTATATGCCGGCTCATTTACTACATTTTTTGCTGTTCGTTTTTGTTGCTGTAGTAAGAAAACAGATACACCAAACAATACGAGCATGCTACCGATAATTTGCATGGCATTTAGTCTTTCACCGAGTAAGAAGAACGCTAATATAGATGCTCCAACTGGTTCACCTAAAATACTCATTGAAATCGTTGTTGCATTTACGTAGTTTAATAACCAATTATTAATGACGTGTGACACTGTCGGCACAACCGCAAGTAAAAGAAAAACAGTCCAATCCCACTTCGTATAACCTGTAAAAGGCACTTGCAATACTATATTATAAATCCCCATAAAAATACCTGCGAATGCAAAAACTGTAAAGCTATAAATCCAGTGTGATACTTTCTTTACCGTTGTTTGCCCGATAAATAAATAACCGACAACCGCTATGACACTTAAAAAGGATAATATATCTCCATAAATCGCTTGTTCACTTAACCCTAAATCTCCCCACCCAATACACATTACGCCTAGTATCGCTATTCCCATTGTTGCAATGGCTGAGTATGTTGTTCTTTCTTTAAATAAGAAAAAACCTCCAACTAAAGATACGATTGGTTGAAGCGCTAAAATAATAGTCGAACTAGCAACTGTCGTATGCTTTAAAGATTCAAACCATAAAAGAAAATGAAGTGCTAAAAAGAAACCAGATCCAATTAAAAATCCCCAATCTTTTATTTGAATCTTACTAAACTCTTCCCGTTTTTTCCAAACGATAGGCAGCATAATAAGTACGATAATCCATAATCGATACATACTTAATATTGAAGATGGTGCTGAGGACATCTTTACAAAAACTGCTGCGAATGAAATGGCTATAATGGAAATTGCTAATGGTAGTGCGATTGATCTTTCTTGTTTCAAATTCCGTCTCCCCTCTCACCTGTCAAAAATCCCACTTCATTATATCCGTTTTCTTTCACAACTTAAATACTAATTTTTTAGATTCTTCGTACCATTATGGTAAAATAGAAACGAAAGCACCTATTAGTGAATATTTCTTTCTTTTTCACTACAAGCGTCGCTCTTACAATCATTACAGTAAATTTTTATTTAGGGGGATCTACATGAATCAAACAATAGGGAGAATTGAAGAAATTTCATTTTATAGCGCATCACTTCAAGAAGATGTTACACTTCTCGTTTACTTACCGGTAAATTACACACCACTGCACAAACATACAGTTGTAATTGCACAAGATGGTAGAGATTATTTTCAGCTTGGTAAAGCGCACCGTGTAATTGAGCGCCTTCGTGAAACTGAAGAAATTGACCGTACAATTATTGTCGGTATTCCATATAAAAATGTACACGATCGTAAAGAAAAATATTTCCCAAATGAAGTGAAAAACGCTGCGTATATTCGTTTCCTCGCTCATGAACTTGCACCATATATCGATGAAAATTATCCAACGTACCAAATGGGAAAAGGTCGTGTGTTAATTGGTGATTCTCTTGGCGGGACAGTTTCCTTCATGACTGCACTTATGTATCCGCATACATTCGGTAAAGTCGTTATGCAATCACCATTTGTGGATGAAACAGTGATGAGCTTAGCAAAAGACTTCAAAAATCCGGAGGCGCTAGACCTTTATCACGTCATTGGGACAGAAGAAACAGCCGTAAAACGCACTGATGGGCAAGTTTCTGATTTCGTACAACCGAACCGTGAGCTCAATACGCTTCTGACAGATAGAAATTTCATCACGCATTACGAAGAATTTGAAGGTAATCATACGTGGAAGTATTGGCAGACTGATTTACCGAAAGCTTTCTCTCATATTCTATCAATGAAATAATAGAGAGCAGTATTCAGAATAATTTGATATAATAGATTAAGAGATTTATTTTCTCAAAATCTAACTAGACTTACAAAGGGAGGAATTGGAACATGAAATTAGGCATTGTAATTTTTCCATCTAAAATGATTCAAGATAAAGCGAACGGATTGCGTAAACGTTATGATCCGCACTACGCATTAGTTCCGCCACATATTACATTGAAAACACCCTTTGAGACGCAAGATGAACAATTAGAATCGATTGTAAAAGAGTTACATACAATCGCAAGTAAAACGAACCCTTTCACCCTTCATGTCGGAAAAGTTGGTTCATTCGCACCTGTTAATAATGTTCTTTATTTTAAAGTAGAAAAAACACCTGAACTTACTTTCTTAAATGAGGAGATGCATAGCGAATTCTTTATACAAGAACGCGAGTACGCTTTCGTACCTCATTTAACAATCGGACAAGGCTTATCAGATGCAGAGCATGCTGATGTATTAGGCCGATTACGTATGAAAGATTTCTATTATGAACAACCAATTGATCGCTTCCATCTTCTATATCAATTAGAAAACGGAACGTGGACTGTATACGAAACATTCCACCTTGGAAAGGGGAACAACTAATTTGCACGCACAGATCGTACAAACGGACGAACAACTAAGAGATGCATTCTCTGTACGTAAGCAAGTATTTGTGAATGAGCAACAAGTTTCTGCTGACGAAGAGTATGATGAGTTTGAAGAAACTTCAACACACGTTGTTATATATGATAATGATATTCCAGTTGGTGCTGGTCGTTTTCGCATACTGGATGGAATAGGAAAAATGGAACGCATTTGCGTACTAGCTTCCCATCGTAAAAAAGGCATTGGAAAAATTGTTATGGATGCACTTGAAGCGTATGCGAATGAAAACTCGCTACCAAAATTAAAGCTGCATGCCCAAACACATGCTGAAGATTTCTATAAGAAACTTGGATATGTAACGAATTCTGATGTATTCATGGAAGCAAATATTCCTCACATCGTTATGATAAAAGAATTGTAATTTGAAAACAGGAGGTATCCCCTCCTGTTTTTTACATTGCTATTTTCTTTTTCTTCCGCTAAAGTTAAATGTTGATGCTATAGTTTTGAAGGTGAATATATGACACAAGAAAAATTTTCACAAAAATCATTAACGCACGCTGATATTCCGCGTGCAACATACCATATTCCAAAAACATCTACCCATTTAATTATGGAAGAAGATGCTGATGCAGCGTATTTCCGCGCTCTCGAACAACAAAATGTTTTTTTAAATGAAAAACAATTAGAGGCCGTACGCACGACAGAGGGTCCCGTTCTTACATTAGCTGGTGCCGGAAGCGGGAAAACATCTGTTTTAACAACCCGCGTAGGTTATTTAGTAAATGTAAAACAAGTTCATCCACGAAATATTTTATTGCTTACATTTACACAAAAAGCAGCTGAAGAAATCCGAAATCGTGTAGCAAATTTACCAGGTATGAATCGTGCTGCAAGTAGCTACGTTGTTGCCGGTACATTCCACTCTGTCTTTTTAAAATTGCTTCGTAGTCAAGGATATAATCAGCAAATTTTAGCAAACGAAAAACATAAACAAATTATGATAAAGAAAATCTTGAAAGAATTGCGTCTAAAAGACGATTATGATGCTGAAACGATGCTCGCTATGATTTCACTTGAGAAAAACAAATTGAATCGTCCGAAAGATGTAAAAGCAAAAACACCCGTTGAACAAGAATTTAAAGAAGTATACGAGCGTTTTGAAGAAGTAAAACAACGATATAATTATATTGATTTCGATGACATCTTATTAGAAACATATTATATGTTAGAAAATAACATTCCTTTGCTTACCCAATTACAACAACGTTTCCACTATATTGAAGTAGATGAGTTCCAAGATACATCGTATGCACAATATGAAATTGTAAAATTGTTAGCCACGCCAAGAAATAATTTATTTATCGCAGGTGATGACGATCAGGCGATATATGGCTGGCGAGGAGCAAGTCACCAAATTATTTTATCTTTTCCAAAAGAATTTGATAACACTACAATTATCGCACTTAATACGAATTATCGATCCAATCCTTTTATCGTCGGACTTGGAAATGAAGTTATCAAACTAAATCAAGAGCGTTTTGATAAAGAGCTATATTCTGTGCGCGAAGAAGGTGTACAACCTTTTTACGCAAGACCTGCTACGACTCTTGATGAAGCAAATCAAATTTTGCAGCTCATTCAAGAAAAAGTAGATAGCGGCGAACGCAACTATAAAGATTTCTGTTTACTGTATCGCACACATTCTGTAAGCCGTTCATTACTTGATCAGCTTACCATTCACAAAATCCCATTTATTAAGCACGGGGCGAGTCAATCATTTTATGAACATTCTTTAATTAAGCCTGTATTAGATCATTTAAGACTGGTGATTGAACCGTTTCGACTAGAATCACTTTCAAACATATTGCCAACGATGTATATCGGGCGTGATGATTGTATTTCATTTATTGAACGTGAACAATGGAAATACGGTGAGGGCCGTTTCCCTTCTCTTCTTCATTTCTTATTATTAAATCCGAGCTTAAAACCTTTTCAAGTGAAAAAGGTAAATGAGCGTATCGATTTTATTAAATTTATAAAAGAATTAGAACCGAAAAAAGCATTAAAAGAAATTATTCATGGTAAAGGAAAGTATTTAGAGTACTTACAAAGTAATGACCGCTCTTCCTTTACGATGCATAAAGATATACAAGAAGAAATGTTAGAAGAATTAATGGAGTCAGCAACTCGTTTCACCGATATTCCAGCTTATTTACAATTTATTGATGAAGCAATTCAAGGTCAAAAAGAAATGGAAACATTAAAAACAATGCCAGAAAAAAATGCTGTTTCGCTTATGTCTATTCATAACGCAAAAGGCCTTGAATTTCCATGCGTCTTTTTACTTGGAGCGAGCGATGGTATTCTTCCACATACTTCTTCTTTAAAAGATGCAAATGATCGTGTTACAGAGACTTCTGAAGCTTTAGAAGAAGAACGTCGACTACTTTATGTCGCCATTACACGTGCAAAAGAAGAACTTTACATTTCCTCTCCGCAATTTTTTAGAGGAAAAAAATTAGATATCTCTCGTTTTTTATATACTGCGCGAAAAGATTTACCTGAAAAGACATCCACTAAATAAGGATGTCTTTTTTTTATATTGCATTATGTACATCCCTACTATATAAATTCCCTGTTTTTATCATAAGAATTAACGTAATATCGACCATATCTCATTCATATTGTAATAGTGTATGTCAGAACTCACGATAAGGAGTGAACATAATGAGCTGCAATTGTAACGAAGACCATCATCACCATGATTGTGATTTCAACTGTGTATCGAATGTCGTTCGTTTTATACATGAATTACAAGAATGCGCAACTACAACATGTGGATCCGGTTGCGAAGTTCCATTTTTAGGTGCACATAACAATGCATCAGTAGCGAATACACGTCCTTTTATTTTATACACAAAGACTGGAGAACCTTTTGAAGCATTTGCACCATCTTCAAGCCTTACTAGTTGCCGATCTCCCATTTTCCGCGTAGAAAGTATAGATGATGATGACTGTGCTGTATTACGTGTATTAACTGTAGTTTTAGGTGATGGTACCTCTGTACCACCTGGTGACGACCCAATCTGTACGTTTTTAGCTGTACCAAATGCAAGGCTAGTGTCGACATCTACTTGTATTACTGTTGATTTAAGTTGTTTCTGCGCTATTCAATGCTTACGTGATGTTTCTATATAAAACTAAATATTAATTTAAGCATGGATTGGGTGGCAGAGTTTTCTGCCACCCAATCCATGCTTAAAAGGTATTATTATGTATTTTTCATAAAATTGGGAACTTGTCTAGAACATAGAACCTGTCCTTTTCATTAACTGAAAGTAGAAACAGATAAAGGAGTGAAAAACATGTTCTCTTCTGATTGCGAATTTACTAAAATCGATTGTGAGGCGAAACCAGCTAGTACACTACCTGCCTTCGGTTTTGCTTTCAACGCGTCTGCACCTCAGTTCGCTTCACTATTCACACCACTACTATTACCTAGCGTAAGTCCAAACCCAAATATTACTGTTCCTGTAATAAATGATACAGTAAGTGTTGGAGATGGCATTCGAATTCTACGAGCTGGTATTTATCAAATCAGTTATACATTAACAATTAGTCTTGATAACTCACCTGTTGCACCAGAAGCTGGTCGTTTCTTCTTATCATTAGGTACGCCAGCTAACATTATTCCTGGATCAGGTACAGCAGTTCGTTCTAACGTTATTGGTACTGGTGAAGTAGACGTATCCAGCGGTGTTATTCTTATTAACTTAAACCCTGGTGACTTAATTCAAATTGTGCCAGTTCAGTTAATTGGAACTGTAGACATCCGTGCTGCAGCATTAACAGTTGCACAAATTAGCTAGTAAAAAGCGGTATTTCTAATACAGAAATACCGCTTTTTATATATAATAAAAAACACTCACAGTAACATGAGTGTTTCATTCTTCATAGTGTTTTATTGTGTTCTTCTTTTTAGCACAATTACATCCTTTTTTCTTCACAAAACCTTGTTGTTGCAATTGTTCTTGATATGCCTGTTGTTGCAATTGGTGTTGTTGCTGTATATGATACCATTGCTGCAGGTCATATGAATTTTGCCTTGGATTATTGCTCACAGCAAACATCTCCTCTACTGTCAATTCTGTCTATTTACTATATGAACAACTCCTTATTTCCGTTCCCTCATTCATTTAAACTCCGCTTTTTCTCGTATTATGCAAATATACTATTCTCCCATAAAATATCCTGTGATTGTTTCAATGATTGCTGCTGCACCTGCAATAGCTAATAATGCAAGTAACGGCTCTGCAACGATAGGAATCCAATTATATAAAACTAATAAAAAAGCACTAACCCATACACCTGTACACCAATAACAGCTTAATAATTCGCCAACCCACTTTCTTAATCCTTTACCTTTTACTTTTGTAAAAGTTGATACACTTCCATCTGGCTCTGTAATCTCTAACTCATCAATAAACGGTCTTCGCAAAAAGGCTGTAATTTTATCATAAACAATTAAACGAGTGAGCCTAAAGGCAGCTAACGCAAAAATAAAAAATAAAAGCCAGCTTGTAAACAGCATGATTCCACCTTCCCTTATCTTCTTTCGCCTATTTAAAAAAAAAGGTCTTGAGATTGTGACCAAATCTCCTCGACTCCAATATCTTATTAATGTAAATACAAACAAGAAGATAAGGAGTGACATTAATGAGTTGTAACGAAAATAAACACCATAGCTCTTCTCATTGTGTAGTTGACGTTGTAAAATTCATCAATGAATTACAAGATTGTTCTACAACAACGTGTGGATCTGGTTGTGAAATTCCATTTTTAGGTGCACACAACACTGCATCGGTAGCAAATACACGCCCTTTTATTTTATACACAAAAGCTGGAGCACCATTTGAAGCATTTGCACCATCTGCAAGCCTTACTAGCTGCCGATCTCCAATTTTCCGTGTGGAAAGCGTAGATGATGATAGCTGTGCTGTCTTACGTGTGTTAACTGTAGTATTAGGTGACGGTTCTCCTGTACCGCCTGGTGACGATCCAATTTGTACGTTTTTAGCTGTACCAAATGCAAGATTAGTATCGACATCTACTTGTATCACTGTAGATTTAAGCTGTTTCTGTGCGATTCAGTGCTTACGCGACGTTTCTATCTAATAAGTGAAGTAAACTAAAAAACTATTGGGGTGGTAGAAGATTTTCTACCACCTTTACATATTTAAAAGCCGGCCATACTAATCGATTGGATATCATCTATAGACAACTTAATATCTCGCATACTATTTGGCGGCATAATAGCTACAATTCCATTACGATACGATATGATTGATCCAACATATGAGACTGTAGCTGTTTTTATTCTGCACCTTATTTTCGGAATATAATGAGGGCGGTTTAATAAAAAATGAATCTTCTCTTCATTATTCATATCCTTAAATGATTTATTATACGGGACAGTTCTCACTGGCTCTTGTTGCTCTTGCTGCTCTTGTACTTGTTCCTCTTCTTCTATTTTTTCTTCTACTTGTTGCTCTTCTTGTTGCTCTATTACCTCTTCCACAGCACTACTTACAATATTTTCGTTTCTATTACTTTCCTCTTTTCGATTTTCATTTTCAAAGTTTGTTAAGATAATTCTTTTTATTTTCGGTGCAGCAAGTTCCAAATTTACTTGCGCAATATATAACAACGGTTTTCCAACTGTTGAACTTTTATTTTTATTCTTCACACTCGTCCCTCCCACTTCCATACGTAGCTGAATAAACTGTGTACTATTATAGTTATATTCATAACGTGGTAAGAACTTTCGTTAAAAATTGTTCTTTCTAAGAACAAATAAAAAGGACAATCTCAACATTTAGAGATTGTCCTTTAAAAATTAATATTATATTTATCCTAGGATATGATACCCTGAATCAACGTGAATGTTTTCTCCTGTTACGCCGCGTGCTAAATCACTGAATAAGAATACTGCTGTATCCCCAACTTCTTCTGGAGTTGTTGTACGACGAAGTGGTGCGCGCTCCTCAATTTCTCTTAAAATTGAGTTAAAGTCGCCTACGCCTTTTGCAGACAACGTACGAATTGGTCCTGCAGAAATAGCGTTAACTCGAATGCCATGTTGGCCTAAATCGTTAGCTAAATATTTTACGCTCGCTTCTAATGAAGCTTTCGCAACACCCATAACGTTATAGTTTTTCACAACGCGCTCGCCGCCAAGGTATGTTAACGTTAAAATATTTCCGCCTTCTGTCATTACTTTCTTCGCTTCTCTTGCTACAGCTGTTAAAGAGAATGCACTAATATTTTGTGCAAGTAAAAATCCATCGCGAGAAGTATCTACAAATTCACCTTTTAAATCATCACGATTTGCAAAAGCAATACAGTGTGCAACACCGTGAATTGTACCAACCTCTTGCTTGATTGTTTCAAAGCAAGCTGTAAGTTCTTCATCATTTGTTACATCACAAGGTAATACAAGTGATTCTTGTCCTTCTAATGTGTCCGCTAATTCACGAACGTTTCTTTCTAAACGTTCTCCTGCATATGTGAAGATTAGTTTTGCACCTGCATTATGCAAAGAGCGAGCAATTCCCCACGCAATACTTCTTTGGTTCGCAACGCCCATAACAACAAATGTTTTCCCTTGTAATAGTTCCATGATATATCCTCCCAGAATTCCTTATACTTGTTATTAGTACCTGATACTATAATTATAGTACCATAAAACCTCTTAAAGGCAAACAAAAAAGTCATTAACTTAAATTTTGTTAATGACTTTTTGTTTCTATAAAAAACCGCTCTAATCCTTCTTCCCAAGAAGGCATTTGTGAAAAACCATTTAATCGTAGCATGTTATGTTGAAAAACAGAATATTTCGGTCTCGCTGCCGCCGCTCCAAATTCTTCGGTTGAAACAGGTAATACATTCACTTTCATATTTGCATCCGAAAATATTTTTTTTGCAAATTCAAACCAAGAACATGAGCCTCTATTTGATACATGATACGTACCGTATAAAGAAGTATGAATGAGCTTATTAATCATCACATTTAAATCTGCCACATAAGTAGGAGAACCGATTTGATCCGCTACAACAGATACTGCTTCACTTTCTTTACCTAATCGCATCATCGTTTTCACAAAATTATTTCCATACTTACCATATAACCACGATGTACGAACGATAAAGTATTTATTATGTAGCTCTTTGACGAACTGCTCTCCCGCATACTTAGAAGCTCCATATATATTTATCGGTGATGGATTATGGAACTCATGATAGCCATCTGGCCTGTCACCTTGAAATACATAATCGGTACTAATATAAACTAACTTTGCCCCTACTAATTGTGAAGCAACCGCTACATTGCGAGCTCCTATTGCATTTATCACATAAGCAAGATCTTGTTCTTTCTCAGCATGATCAACCTTCGTATACGCTGCACAATGAATAATTATATGTGGCCTAATTTCTTGTACCACTTGCTGTATTCGGGATATATTTGTTATATCTAGTAACTTTTTATCAAATGGATATATGTCATATTCTTCAGGATCTAGCTCTTCTTGTAGTTGCTTTCCCAATTGACCGTTTGCTCCCGTTATGATAACCCGTTCTTTCATTTATATGCCCCTTACTTTTCTTTTAGTGGTTTCCACCATTCTATATGATGTTCATACCATTCCACCGTTTCTTGTAGCCCCTGTTCAAACGTATACTGCGGTTCCCACCCGAGCTCATTCTTCATCTTTTGTGCATCAATCGCATAACGACGATCATGACCTAAACGATCTGTAACATACGCAATATCTTTTTTCGTTTTTCCTAAGAGAGTAATAATTTGTTCCACAACATCTATATTTGTTTTTTCATTATTTCCACCTATATTATATACTTCTCCTATACGTCCCTTATGCAGAACAACGTCAATCGCACTACAATGATCCGTTACATGTAACCAATCTCTTACATTTAATCCATCGCCATATAACGGTAGTTTTTTTCCTTCCAGCGCATTCGTAACCATTAACGGAATTAACTTTTCAGGATATTGATACGGCCCATAGTTATTGGAGCAACGCGTTACTATAACTGGTAATTGATATGTTTTATAATAAGATAAAGCTATCATGTCGGCGCTCGCCTTGCTTGAAGAATATGGACTATTTGGAGCTAACGGGGTTTCCTCGGTAAATCGCCCTGTCTTCCCTAAAGAGCCGTACACCTCATCTGTTGATACTTGCACGAGTTTGATATGTGAATATTTTTTTACTAATTCTAATAAGGTGACTGTCCCAATTACATTTGTATCATAAAAAGGGATCGGATTTTCAATACTACGGTCCACATGTGATTCAGCTGCGAAATTTACAATCACATGGACATCTCGCTCTTTTATGACATGCTCTAGCAGCTCTCCATTTTGAATTTCTCCTTTTACAAAAGAGTAATTCGGATGCCCTTGAAGAGACTTCACATTATTTAAATTCCCGCTATATGTTAATGCGTCAAAATTAATAATTTTATATGTTTCATATCTTTGTAACATGTAATGAACAAAATTACTTCCAATAAATCCAGCCCCACCTGTTACTAATATATTCATATAACAACTCTCCTACTCAAAAGCTATCTTCACATTCCTGAAGTAACGGTAATATTCGATCTTTATCAGACAAAATAGGACTCGTTACCGGCCATGGAATTGCTAATTCTTTATCTTCCCAAAGTAACCCTGAGTCATGTTCAGCGCTATAATACTCATCTACTTTATACATAACAATAGTATGCGGGACAAGTGTACAAAAACCATGTGCAAATCCTTTTGGCACTAATAATTGCCGGTGATTATCCGCGCTTAAAATATATCCTCTCCACTGTTTAAACGTTGATGAATCTTTTCGCAAATCAACGATAACGTCATAAATTGCTCCTTGCATAACTTGAATAAGTTTCGTTTGTGCTTTCGGATTCTTTTGAAAGTGTAATCCCCGAATCGTTCCCGACCTAGCTGAATAAGAAACATTATCCTGTACAAACGAATACGTAATCCCTAATATTTCTAGCACCTTCTTATTATAACTTTCTGTAAAAAAGCCACGCTCATCTCCAAATAACCTCGGTTCTAACAATTTCGCGTCGGTAAAATTTGTTTCTACAACTTTCATATTCTCACCTATTCTCCGTTAAACTGTTTCCCAAAGTTTATATCCTGCGCTAACGTATTCGCCCTTTGAAGAGAACCATGAGTTCCCGCATCAGTCCACCAACCGCTCATTTCATTATAAGTAAGTACCCCTCGTTTTAAATACCAATTATTGATATCTGTAATTTCAAGTTCTCCCCTTGCGGAAGGTTTTAATTCTTTTATATAAGAAAAAACTTTCGAATCATACAAATAAATTCCTGTAACTGCATAGGAACTTTTCGGCTCTTTCGGCTTTTCTTCAATTTCAATTATTTTTCGGTTTTGAATATTTGCTACGCCAAATCTCTCCGGATCATCTACAGATTGCAGCAGTACTTTCGCACCTTCTTTTTGATTTGCAAACTCTTCAACGTACGGACGAATATCATCTGAAAAAATATTATCCCCTAATATAACTACCATGCGATCTTTCCCAACGAAATCCTCACAAAGCCCTAATGCTTGTGCAATTCCCCCAGCCTTATCTTGCACACGATACGTAAAGGACACGCCAAACTCTTGGCCGCTTCCTAAAAAACTAACAACATCTCCCATATGCTCTTTACCTGTAATAATCATAATCTCTGTAATCTCGCATTGTTTTAGCTTATATACCGCATGATAAATCATTGGGTAACGTCCAACAGGAAGCAAATGTTTATTCGTTACTTTCGTTATTGGATATAATCTCGATCCAGTTCCACCTGCTAAAATAATTCCTTTCATCCTGCATCTCTCCCTTATGATGGAGATAGTATATCTTTGTAATGTTCTACAAACACTTTCCGATACTTCTCATATGTATCCGCATCAAACTCATCCCCGTTGTAATGAATGCACCATAAATTCGCTTGATTAGGGATACCAATTAAATAACCCGCCTTTTGAAACTCTAAAGACTGCGACACATCATAAAAGTGGAACCCTTGAAACAAGTCTTCTCGCCACGGAATATCATATTGTGTGGCCATTAATAAACCATCAATTGCTTGAACTGACATAAATGATTGATTCTCATAAAACAGTTGATCCAAATTTAATAATTGATAATTCCGTCTTCTGTACTCAATCACTTTCCCTACTAAATTTTTCCCTTCCCACCATATCCCGTTGCTCGGTAAAAACTGAGCACCAGCTACGCCAATTAAACCAAGTTTTTCGTTATCTTTAAAAAGCGAAATGAGTGTATAAAACATCTCTCGATTAATAAGATAAGTATCTTGATGTATATAAACCTTATACTTCGCGGGATATGAAAGTGCTCGGTTATATGCACTTGCCATACTTTTCGCATCTCGTATCGGAAAAATTTGTACGACATAACCAGGGGGAACAAAAAGGTTTCTTATTTGTCTCTCGCATTGTTCAAATAGCTCTTCATTATTTATACAAACAACGACTAATATTGTATGATCTTTCATTTTGTAGCCCCTCTATTCGTCTTGATTTACATCTGACATATAGTGCTCCACAAATATCTTTCTGTATTTTTCATAGTTAGTCATATTCACATCAATATGATAATGAATGCACCACGCATCACGCTGTACAGGAACCCCAACTGTATAGCCTGCTTTTCTAAATTCAAATGATTGAGACACATCATAATAGTCAAACCCATCAAACAAGTCTTCCCGCCACGGAATATCGTATTGCGTTGCCATTAATAATCCGTCAATACATTCAACTGGCATAAATGTTTTTGAGTCATGATACGGCTTTTCTTGACTGGCCATATAAAATAAATCATTCATATAACCAACGACTTTTCCAACAACTCCTCTGCCTACATTCCATATTCCATTTGGAGGAACATATTGGGCTCCAACCATACCAATCATTCCAAGATGTTCATGTTCCTGAAACAATTGAAGTAATCCATATAAAAATCCCACATTTACAATGAAAACATCTTGATGTATATACACTTTATATTTTGCTGGATGCGAAATTGCTTGATTATATCCGCTCGTCATACTTTTCGCATTCCGAATCGGCATAAATTGTATAGTATATCCTGGAGGAACTGGCAATTGTAATATATGTCGCGCACATTGTGCATACATTTTTCGATCATTTATACACGTAACAAATAATATTGTTTTATCTGCCGCACTCATAATTGTGATTTTTCTGCTTCAATAATATATTGAAATACAACCGTCTCAGCCATGAAGCCACTTCCAAGACGATATTTTTTACAAATTCCATATAACTCCTCGATAAGCGGTTCATACATTTTATGATCAACATATACACGATCTACTTTACTAATTGAATAGCCTGCTTTTAAAAACATTCGTAGCATTTCGTTAAATGTAAAGAAGCGAATATGTGTTTTATCTAATAAACCATATTCTGTATACGTCCAATTCCCAGCAAGTAAGGGAGCTAATACTGAAATGTGTGAAACGTTCGGTATACTAGCCAAAATTACACCATTTTGCTTTATATATGGTTTTACTTTTTCTATTACAGCCCACGGATCAAATAAATGCTCTAATACGTCACCAAATATAACGCAATCAAATTGCTCCTCTTCATACGGCATATCCATTGTTTCTATATCGCCTAAAACAACATGATCTAGTTTTTCTTTTGCTTGTTCTGCCGCCTCTCGGAATGCCTCAATTCCTGATACACGTGTGCCATTTTCTTTTATGGCAGCTCCCAATGCACCACTCGAGCAACCTATATCAAGAACTTCTTTCCATTCCTTTTTTATATGCTTTAATAAATTCGGATTCACTGCATTATAATAATGCCCGGACTTCTCTTCGTATAAAGAATTTTTTGGGGAATTCATTTTACACACTCCTTATGCAAATTGAATTTGAAATATAAATCTCATCTAAAGTCTATAGATGTAACCAGTACTGGTTACATTGCCGATACTTTACTATATAGCCAATCTATTAAAGTTAGAATCGTGATACATCATTTCTAGAAAAACGCAACCTATAACGATTTATATTGTTTATCAAAAACACTCCGAAAATATTTGCGGTTATATTCAATTGCAGCATTATTCGGAACATAAGAAGCTGCTAATTCATTGTAATAATAAGCTTTATCTTGCTCGCCTAACTTGCTATAACAAATACACATTTGTAAATAGGGAATCCATGTGTAGCTAGCTGGGCTGTGAAAAGGACTCTCTGTTGCCATTGTCACTTCTGTTGCAAGTTTAAACCAAAAAATTGCTTCATTGTATTTTTGTTGATCCATATATATATATCCTATTCTTGTACAATTCTCTCCTCTAGGGACATCATATCGAAATGACTTTACACAAGATTCAACTGCCTTCTCCCACATTCCAAGCTTCGCATAGCAATCTCCTAATTTACCACATGCGTAAATTTTCTCTTCATACCAACCTTCATCTTGATTAAGAAATGTTTTATAAAGTAAAACTGCATCATCATATTTTTGATTATCCATAGATTCATTCGCGTAATAAAACAAATCTCTCGGACTCAATTCTTCTCCAGCTGCTACAGCATCCTGAAAAATTCTCAAATTGCGGTTCGTTACTTTCTTTTCTTTTTTATGCGTAATCGCAACATTACTATTAAAAATTTCACCAAAAATAGCTAAATACTCATGCACCTTTCCAAACCATTGAAATTCTTTTTCACGCTTTACAAGCCGATATCTTTTTGTACAGTATAAAGGTTTCCCATTAGAATCCATTACAAGATGATAAGGCATCGAAACAGCATCCACATTAGAATCTAATTCTTTTTTTAATAGTTTCAATGCCTCTTGAGCATCTTCTAATAACACATCATCAGCATCTAGCCATAATATATATTCTTGCGTTGCTTTTGAAAAAGAAAAATTTCTAGCTGCCGCAAAATCATTAATCCATGGAAAGTCATATATGTTAGAGGTATATTGAGCTACAATTTCTTTCGTTCGATCAATGGAACCTGTATCAACTATAATAATTTCATCAACGATTTTTTCTACTGCGTCTAAACATCGACCAATTGTATCTTCCTCATCTCGAACAATCATACATAAACTAATTGTAATTCCTTGCTTGTTCAACATAATCACCCTCTTCCAAATCAATCATATGTTATACATACAATAAACTTTCCACTTTTTTAACTTGCACAAGCAGTTTAAGATTTCTTTTCAATAATTCAAATGTCCGTGTCATTTTCTTCCGGTTTTGCATCTACTATATAATGAACGCTTTATGGAGGTGAATTTATGTCAAATAATAATTATTCAGATGGATTAAATCCCGATGAATCTTTATCAGCTAGTGCATTTGACCCTAATCTTGTAGGACCAACATTACCACCAATACCACCGTTTACCCTTCCAACCGGGCCGACTGGACCGACTGGACCAACTGGGCCGACTGGGCCAACTGGACCAACTGGACCTTCTGGACCAACTGGACCGACTGGACCAACTGGGCCGACTGGGCCGACTGGACCGACTGGACCGACTGGGCTAACTGGACCGACTGGACCGACTGGACCGACTGGGCTAACTGGACCGACTGGACCGACTGGACCGACTGGACCGACTGGACCGACTGGACCGACTGGACCAACTGGGCCAACTGGGCCAACTGGTGCTACTGGCGCTACTGGCGCTACCGGACCGACTGGACCAACTGGGCCGACTGGACCAACTGGGCCAACTGGACCTTCTGGCTTAGGACTTCCAGCAGGATTGTATGCCTTTAACTCAGCTACAGTTTCTTTGGCTCTTGGGATTAATGATCCAGTACCATTTAATACCGTTGGATCTCAGTTTGGTACGGCAATTTCTCAAATGGATGCCGATACTTTCGTAATTAGTGAAACTGGTTTCTATAAAATTACTGTTATTGCTTATACAGCGGCAGTAAGTTTATTAGGAAGTCTTGGGATTCAAGTTAATGGAATTCCTGTACCAGGTGCAGGCACAAGTTTAATTTCACTTGGAGCTCCTATCGTTATCCAAGCCATTACACAAATTACTACAACACCATCACTCGTTGAAGCAGTTGTTACAGGAATTGGATTATCACTAGCTCTTGGTACAAGTGCATCAATTATTATTGAAAAAATCGCTTAATTTTGCACTTAGCAGTAAGACTGATATCAGTTTTACTGCTTTTTCATTGGTAAATTCAATCATTAAATCTTTCTTTTCTACATAGTCATAATGTTGTATGACATTCCGCAGGAGGAACTTATATGGAAAATAAATCAGCTATCCAGCTTTATCTCGAGTTATTAAAGAAAACAATTTTATTTGAAATATGGTTAGAATACGAACCATACTTACCTGCTTCGCTACATATATCTAAAGAGCTATCATATGAACCAGTTACAGTTCCACTTCCTTTATTTCTTAAGCAATACGTAGAAAATCACAATTTGAAAATCGTTGATCCTAGCGTTTCAAAAAGTGAGCGTCAAGGTGGCAAGGATTGGCCAAGAGCAGCACACAGTATGGTTGGTCGAAAACGTATGAATCAATTGCATGAGGCGATGGAAACTGTTGTAAAGGAAAATATAGAAGGTGATTTTATTGAAACGGGTGTATGGCGCGGAGGATCATGCATTTTTATGAATGGTTTTTTACAAGCAAACAACATTACGGATCGTACTGTGTGGGTTGCCGATTCGTTTGAAGGTCTGCCAGCACCTAACTTAGAACAATATCCGAAAGATTACGGTGATTATTTGCACACATTCGATTACTTACGAGTTTCTTTAGAAACAGTGCAAGAAAACTTTAGAAAATACGATTTATTAAATGATCAGGTGAAATTTTTAAAGGGTTGGTTTAAAGATACCTTGCCTTCAGCACCGGTAGAAAAAATTGCAATTGCTCGCCTTGATGGTGATATGTATGAATCAACGATGGATAGTCTTGTAAACTTATACGATAAAGTTTCAACAGGCGGCTATATTATTATTGATGATTACGGATTGGTAACATGCGCAGAGGCTGTAACAGATTTCAGAAATGAAAGAAACTTAAAAGCTCCTATTACTAAGATTGATGATTTCGGTATTTATTGGCGAAAAGAATAGAATATAATTTTATTTTTTGAGGGGTTCTATTACACTACTTATTCATAAGAACTAATTGTGTAAAGTTCCCCTCACTATAAATGATTAACTTATATATACAATAGAAATCCCCTACTTTACTACAAGGACGGAGTGAATGTATGAATGAAAACGAGAAAAAAATCACATTAATTCCACCCCCAGAACTCGTTCAATATGTAGGTGGTAATTTTGAAGAAGTTGGAAAAGAGTTTATGCAGTATTTTATTGAAATTGGCAATTTAAAATCAAATGAAACAGTGTTAGATGTAGGCTGTGGCATTGGCCGAATGGCGGTTCCATTAATGAATTATTTAAGCGATGAAGGTACTTATTATGGATTTGACTTATTCAATGCGGGAATTACATGGTGCAAAAATAACATTTCTACACGCCGTAACAATTTCCATTTTGAACATGTCGATATATATAATCAATTCTACAATCCCGATGGAAAAGAAGATGCTTCCCAATACAAGTTTCCATATGAAGATGAATCATTCGATTTTATTTTTTTAACGTCTGTATTTACCCATCTCCTTCCGAAAGAATTAGAACATTACGTATGCGAGATTGCACGAGTTCTGAAAAAAGATGGGAGATGTTTTATTACTTTCTTTTTAATTAACCCTGAATCATCCTATTACTTAAATACAGGACTAAGTACGTTAGGTTTTTATCATCAAATTGACAATTGTTATGTTCTAAATAAAGATATCCCTAATTTCGCAGTTGCCTATCCTGAGGAAGATATTCGTACCCTATTAAATAAATATGGGCTAGAAATACAGTCCCCCCCTCATTATGGTTCATGGTGTAGCAGAACTGAACACACAAGTTATCAAGATATTATTCTTACACAAAAAACTTCTGAAAGGTAGTTGTATATGAATAATATAAAAAATTCGCCTCTCGTTTCCATCCTTATTCCCACCTATAATCGACCACATTATTTTAAAATTGCTTTAGAAAGTGCTTTAGCGCAAACGTATTCAAATATTGAAATTATTGTAGGGGACGATAGTACAAATAATGAAACAGAAAAATTAATATACAGACATTATTTACATAAGCATAAACATATAACATACATTCGAAATGCCTCTACTCTAGGACAATTTCATAACGCCCTTATGCTCTTAGAACAGTCAAATGGAGAGTACATAAATTTCTTAATGGACGATGATACATTTTATAATAATAAAATCGAAAAAATGATGTTTTATTTCCAACAAGACCTCAATAAAAATCTCGCACTTATCACATCCTATCGCACTTGGATTGATGATAATGGAGATATAATTGAACAACATCCCTCCATGAAAAAATTATATGATGAAGATACTCTACTAAATGGGAAAGATTTTGGAAACCGTATGCTTATGGCAGGACAAAATATTATCGGTGAGCCTACAATCGTACTCTTTAGAAAAAGCCTATTAACGGAACCTTTCGGCACTTTAAATGGCAGAAAATATGGTTGTAGTGTTGATATGGCCTCTTGGATAAGTTTACTTTCAAAAGGTGATGCGATGTATATAACTGAGCCCTTAAGTTCATTCCGTCTTCATACTGGACAGCAAGTACGTCACAAATTCCTTGAGGGCTGTGAAGATTTTTCTCAGCTCGTTTTAACCTCGAAAAAGTATGGTTTCTTACAAGACGCCAAATATTATAAAAAAGGTTTGATAAGAGCTTACGGATGGTATAAAAATGCGACCAAATTTTACGATCTATTTCCAAACCTCATTCCAGATAAAAATACACATGCACGACTTTCTTATTGTTTAAATATCATTACAAAAGAGCTCCGTGCAATATAGTCCATCACAAGGGAGGAGCTATTCCTTCCTCGTGATGTATGACTTCCCACAAATAGTGGAATAAATGTATGCATAGTCTGCTTGTATATTATTTTTACCATGACATGATCCATATACTTACTAGGCGATAGAAAGGAATACATACATTGAAAGATCCAAATTCTCAATATCAAATAGACTACGTATTACTATTCATCTTATTTGCCATTGGGACTGTTAGTTGCTTTGCAATTGCAAGTGCACAAGCCTCTTTACCACCATTTTTGCAAAATGTAAATTTTGTATTAAAGCAAATCCAATGGTACTTCATTGGATTTATAGCCATCGGTTTTATTATGATTATCGATTTCGATCGTTATCAAAAAATTGCTTGGTATTTATATAGCTTTGCATTGATACTACTAATTGGACTAGAACTTCAAGTACCAGGTGCCGTTACAATAAAAGGTGCGACCGCTTGGTACAGGCTTCCAGGCATCGGAAATTTCCAGCCTTCTGAAATTATGAAATTGTTTTTAATTATCGTCACCGGGCGAATTATAGCAAATCACAATGAGAAATATTTTTCCCGAACAATACACGGCGATTTTTTATTACTCGGAAAAATATGTGCAACAAGTTTGCCACCCCTACTACTTATTGCAAAGGAACCTGATTTAGGAAACACAATGGTAATTTCAGCTATGCTCGCAGCAATGATACTAGTTTCTGGTATACGTTGGCGTTTTATTTTCGGATTAGTTTCTTGTATTTTTGTAGCTGGCGTTACATTAACGTATATTTTTTTTACTCATACAAAATTCTTTAAAGCACACATTTTACAAGAATATCAACTAAATCGCTTCTACGGCTGGTTAGCGCCATACAAATATGATGCGCAAGGCTATCAATTAAGACAAGCTTTCTTAGCTACTGGATCCGGGGAAATGCAAGGAAAAGGTTGGGAAAATGGACAAGTATACTTTCCAGAACCACATACAGATTTTATTTTCACCAATGTTGCTGAGCAATTCGGCTTTTTAGGCGCAAGTGTCATTATTTCACTTTTTTTCCTACTTATTTTCCGCATGATTCATATCGCTTTAGAAAGTAATGACCCTTTCGGTAGTTACATATGTGCTGGTACAATCGGAATGTTTACTTTTCAAGTATTTCAAAATATCGGGATGACCATCGGATTACTACCTATTACAGGAATTACATTACCCCTTATGAGCTACGGAGGAAGTTCCTTACTCACATACATGATAGCGATTGGATTCGTTTTAAACGTCCGCTCAAGAACGAAAATCTTTATGTTTAAATGACGAGCAAAAATAGTATATTTTTATCTCTATCCTTTTTTAGATATACTAATGAAAAATATGGTGGAGGTTGAAATATGAAATTTGACATTATAGGGGATATTCATGGATGCTTTCAAGAGTTTCAAGATTTAACGACAAAACTCGGATACAACTGGAATAGTGACCTGCCGTTTCACCCTGACCAACGTAAGCTTGCTTTTGTTGGTGATATTACAGATCGCGGCCCTCATTCATTACGTATGATTGAAATTGTATGGGAACTCGTCATAATTAAAAAGGTAGCTTATTACGCTCCGGGAAATCACTGTAATAAACTATACCGTTTTTTCCTTGGGCGTAATGTGACAATCGCTCATGGACTCGAAACAACTGTTGCCGAATATGAAGCACTGCCTTCTCATAAACAAAACATTATAAAAGAAAAATTTATCACCCTTTACGAGCACTCTCCTTTTTATCACGTACTCGACGAGAAAAGGTTAATTGTATGTCACGCTGGAATTCGGCAAGATTACATAGGAAGACAAGACAAAAAAGTACAAACCTTTGTATTATATGGCGATATTACAGGAGAAAAACATGCTGACGGCTCTCCTGTCCGGCGCGACTGGGCAAAAGAATATAAAGGAAAAACTTGGATTGTATATGGACATACACCCGTTAAAGAACCTCGCTTCGTAAATCATACAGTCAATATTGACACTGGCGCTGTATTTGGTGGCAAACTAACCGGACTACGTTATCCTGAGATGGAGACTGTTTCCGTCCCTTCCTCCCTGTCTTTTGTCCCTGAGAAATTTCGCCCAATTTCATAACGACCCTTATTTAGATACCATTCACAAATTACGAGGATTACCGTATCATTTAGGCGGCTCTCCTATAAAAACTAGGTGAAGTAATTAAAAAAAGATGTAATAAAGTGCATCTTTTTTTAATTACACGGCATATACTGTCGCAGGAGGTGACAGAATGAAGAAAAAATCTTCTAAACAAAAAAGAAAATGCCCGCCTTTTTATCTGCCCATGTACGGAATTAACAACTGGTGCAGCATTCGAGCTGCAGCTTTAGAAGAACCGGACGGACAAGGGGCTTCCCCCAAAAACAAAGCTAAACAAAAATATGTCTCTTTAGAAAATGCTGTAATGAGCCGCATAATCGATAATAGAAAAACAAAGATGCAGCAAAAAAATAAACCTCTCTCTACTCACACTGAACAGATTGTGCCTTCTGAGCAAACAGAGAAAAATACAAAAGAAGACATCCCTGTAGCAATAAATAAAAAAGCAGAACCAGAAATTCCAGCTGCTATTATAAATCAAGTGAAAAAAATAAGAGAAGCATTAGCACCATCCAATGATATACAAACAGAAAAAACGATCATAATTCAAACTCCTACACCTGAAAATACAAAAGTAAAAAAAGGGGGACGGTATGCACATGCAGAGGGGCTTCACTCTAATGCAGAGGGTTCAGCTTCACATGCAGAAGGACTTCTTACACACGCAAAAGCTTCTTTCTCTCATGCGGAAGGATCAAAAACGAAAGCAACTGGACATAGTTCCCATAGTGAAGGAAGTGAAACGACAGCAGGTGGCTCTTATTCTCATGCGGAAGGTAAACACACAATCGCTTTAGGCGAAGCAGCACATGCAGAAGGAACCGCGACTATCGCTAACGGATTCTCTTCTCATGCGGAAGGTAATCATACATCAACAGCTCATTTTGCAGGTAGCCATATTATGGGGCGCTTCGGCACAGCAGAAGAATCTTATTCTTGGTTTATTGCAAACGGCACAAATGAAACCGATCATAATATCGGTGCAAAGTGGCTTGCTCATAATGGGGAAATGTATATTGATGGCGCTTCTTACAATGCAAGTGGAACTGATTTTGCACAAATGTTTGAAACAACAGACAATAATTTTATTGATGTAGGTTATTTCGTTACATTTAGTAGCGAAGAAAAAATTCGGATCGCTACTTCAAACGATTCATTCATTTTAGGAATATCTAGTGCAACCCCCGCCCTTATAGGAAATAGCGGTGCTTTAAGTTGGCAAAAACGCTATAAAACAGATAACTTTGGAAAACGCCAATATGTGCGTACGGAATCGCAAGACATACAACCTCTTTTAAATACAGGATGGGATCCGACTTGCAAATATATAGCAAGAAAAGATCGTACCGAGTGGCTTCCTGTCGGATTAATTGGACAAATGTTAGTACGCGATGACGGCACTTGCGAAACGCATGGATATTGTCGTCCAAATAACGATGGCATTGCTACAAAATCCGAAAGTGGCTTTTTCGTTATAAAGCGCACGGGTGAAAATCAAATTTTAATATTATTTCGCTAAGAAAAAAGGGAACAAAATTCTTCGTTTCATAAGAATTTTGTTCCCTTTTTAAGTACGCCTTAATACCTCTTCCATATCGCTTGGAATCGTTGTAGTGAAAGACATTTCCTTCTCTAAAATAGGATGATAAAACGTCAAAGATGTACTATGAAGTGCTTGACGTTTTATCACATCTCTTCGTCCTCCATATAAATCATCACCAAGTAACGGGTGGCCTATATGAGCCATATGTACACGAATTTGATGCGTTCTTCCGGTCTCAAGCTCAAGTGATACATGCGTCTTGTGATTGGTGCTATCCATCACTCTAAAATGAGTAACTGCTCTTTGCCCATTTTCACAAACGGTTCGCTCAATAATGCTATCCGATTTTCGTCCAATCGGTGCATCAATCGTTCCTTCTCGCTCTATCATCTCACCGTGAACAATTGCTTCATATGTTCTTTTCACAGCTTTTTGTTGATGCTGTTTCGATAAAAGATGATGCACGAAACGATTTTTTGCAATAAGCATAAGCCCTGAAGTATCACGATCTAATCTTGTTACGATGTGCACCGTACTTGCAAGATGCTGCTTATCATAATGAGATAAGAGCGCATTCGCAACACTCCCTGCCGGATGTTCTCTAGACGGAATCGTTGACATGTTCGCCTCTTTGTTTATGACAAGAACCGCATCATCTTCATATACAATACATAAAGGGATATCTTCTTTAATCATCCCTTCACTTCTTTCTTCCACTGGAAAAAAGACACGTAATTCTTCACCAGCTTGCAACTGATGACGAACACTCGCATGTTGATTATTTACTTCAATAGCTCCGCCGCGAAATTTTATATCCGTTAAGGCGGCTTTAGAAATCCCTTTTGTTTTTAAAAACTCTCTAACTAAAGTTCCCTCTTCAGCCGATTCTATATCCCATTTCAATGTAAATCTGTTCAAATATATAAACCCTTTCTATTTATCTGCAACAAACGAGTCACGAACTCGTTTCCAGAACGGGAACGGACGGAAACGAACAAATCTTACTTTCTCGTTTGCAACGCGATACTGGATTGATTTCACATCTTGATGAACCATCGTTAAATGGTCCACCGTAATTTGTAAGTTCATTCCTGCAGCCGGCTTCAACACACATGTATGATGCTTCGGCAATACGAGTGGCGAGCCTACAGTACGAAACACGCGGTTATTAATAGATGCCATTTCTGCAATTTGAATCGCTTCAATAGAAGGGTGAATAATCGCTCCGCCAAGCGCCTTATTATATGCAGTACTTCCCGAAGGAGTAGAAATACAAAGGCCATCTCCGCGGAACGTTTCAAAGTACTCTCCGCGTATTTCTACTTCTGTTACTAATGTACCTTCTGCACTTTTTACAGTTGCTTCATTCATCGCCAAATACTGTGATTCTTTACTCCCATTCACATAGCGAATAATCACTTCTAAAAGCGGATATTCCACCACTTGGAATGGTGTTTTAGCAATTGCAATTACTAATTTCTCTACTTCTGTCGGTAACCAATCTGCATAGAAACCTAAATGCCCTGTATGTACACCAACAAATGCTGTTTCATCCAATCGATTATAATAACGATGAAACGCATATAAAAGCGTTCCATCTCCCCCAACAGAAATTACAATATCGGGTTCCTTTTCATCCATTATAAATCCAAAATCTAGCAAGTATTCTTTCATCGTGCTTGCCAGTGTATCTGATGATTGATCTCCCTTTGACATAATTGTAAATTTCATCGCCCAACACCCTTTAGTTTATGATTCGGAATCTTTCGTTTCTTGTTTTCTTGAAAAAGCTTTCTGCGCTTCTTGAATCTCAAGACGAATAGAAGACATTTCTTCATCTAATAAAAACGCCGCTTCCGCTGCGCGTTGCAAGCGTATTTTAATATCTTCAGGAAAACGTCCACTATATTTATAATTTAAAGAATGCTCAATTGTTGCCCAAAAATTCATTGCTAACGTGCGTATTTGGATTTCTACCAATACTTTTTTTTCTCCCTGAATCGTTTGAACGGGGTAACTAATGACAACGTGATAAGAGCGATAGCCGCTATCTTTCTTTTGCGTGACATAATCACGTTCTTCCACGATTTCAAAGTCATTTCGTTTTCGAAGATATTCTACAACAGGCTTAATCTCATCAACAAATTGACACATCATTCGAAGGCCCGCGATGTCTTGCATATCTTCTCTCAGCCGATCTAGCGGTACATTTCTCTTCTCCGCTTTATCAACAATACTAGCAACCGACTTTACCCTTCCTGTTACAAACTCAATTGGAGAATGCTCTGTTAACATTGCAAATTGAGTACGCATTCCTTTTAGTTTCACTTTCAGCTCTGCCACCGCTTGATGGTAAGGTGCTAAAAATTCTTCCCAATTTCGATTCATTTCAACCACCACCAAAATCAATCCATTTGCTTATAGAAATACTTTTTCTACAGCAGTTACTAGTTCTTCTCCGTAATTTGCATTACCTTCAATATTTTCAACTAAATATTCTACTTCTTCTTTTAAATTTTCTAATTCCATTTCAACGTCATTCACACGAACGAACATTACTATATCGTTATTCATCGCTTCATGCATTGCTTCCCAGCATGTGTGCGGAATACTTACATAAATGAAAGATGATTCGTTTTCTAAAATATATAAAAATGATAAATTGTCTGAGTCTACAAGTACGTGATTACGCGCACTTAACTCCTTTACCTCTATTTCATTATTTTCCGCACAAAAAATAAGCGCATTCTCTCTCTTTTCTACGCTCTTAACTTGAATTTTATTTTGCATGCTCTAACTCCTCCATCTCAACTTCCTGTCTTACTTAACAGTATTATTGTATCATAACATGGACGCAAACAAATAAAACATTGAACCAAATTTATGAAAAAGCGATAATGTGTAAAGAATTATTATTTAAAAGGAGCGCGCATACAATGACACAAGAAATTGAAATTGAATTTAAAAATATTGTTACAGAAGAAGAATTCGATACATTATGTAAATCATTCTCTATTGAAGTATTTACGAAACAGGTGAATCACTACTTTGAAACACCGGGCTTCTCGTTAAAAGAAGCTGGCTCTGCACTTCGTATTCGTCATAAAGGAGAAACTTATACATTAACATTGAAACAACCTGCAGAAGTCGGCTTGTTAGAAACGCATCAAGTCGTAACAGAAGACGAAGCAAGAATGATGATGGAAACAAACGTAATCATTCCAGGGGCTGTAATGGATCAACTACACAAATTACAAATTCCTGTTTCCACTTTAACTTATATGGGTAGTTTAACAACTGAAAGAGCCGAAACACTCTTTGAAGGCGGAACGCTTGTCTTTGATCATAGTTTCTATTACAATCACGATGATTATGAAATTGAATTTGAAGTGCAAGATGAAGAAACAGGAAAAGCTGCATTTATTCATTTATTAAAACAGCACGACATACCAATCCGTCATACAAATAATAAAGTAAAACGCTTTTTCCTTGCCAAACAAAACAAAGCACGCTAAAGTGAAAATTCCACTAGTGACTACGTTCTACTAGTGGATATATCTCACTTTTTAAAAGGAAAAGATTCTTTTACATTTGAAAAATAAGCAAAGAACGTTATGAAGGCTGTTTATTTGCCCTCTAGAACATTCCATTGCTACAATAGATATACATTTCATGGAAAAAGGAGTTTATAAAGGATGAGCAAGCAACCGATGACACCATTTGAAGCAATTGGCGGTGAACAATGCATTGCAATATTAGTAGACACGTTTTATTCCTATGTCAGTAAACACCCTGACCTATCTCCCATCTTCCCGGATGATTTAACAGAAACCGCTAGGAAGCAGAAACAATTTTTAACGCAATATTTAGGTGGTCCTAATTTGTACACTGAAGAACATGGTCATCCTATGTTAAGAGCACGCCATCTTCCGTTTGAGATTACTCCAAAACGAGCAGAAGCTTGGCTATCATGTATGGAGCAAGCAATGGATGACACAGGAGTGCACGGTCATATAAGAGAGTTCGTTTTTGAACGTTTAGCGTTAACTGCTCAGCATATGGTTAATACCCCAAACGAAACAGGTGAAGTGTAATGGATAAGCAGGAAGCAACGCATATAAATATGCCATCTCCTTCCGCATGTGAGCATAAGTCTGTAGAAGCATATTTATTTATTGATCCACTTTGTAAAGATTGCTGGGAAATTGAGCCCTTTATTATTAAACTATGGCTTGAATACGGGAAATACTTCTCTATTCGTCATATCGTAACTGGAAAAGTGGACGGAACGAACGCTTCCTCACACAAATGGAATAAACCTGCTAATATTCGATTTGTGTGGGAAAAGACAACAAGTTTACAAGGTTTTTCATGTGATGGAAAGGTACATATGCAAGAAGCATCGTCAACACCATATTTAGTTTCGATGGCAATTAAGGCAGCGGAGTTACAGGGCCGAAAAGCAGGTTCGAAGTTTTTGCGAAAACTCCAAGAATACATTTTCCTTGAAAATGTATTAAACCCTGACTGCGAATTATTACTTGCATGTGCAAGAGATAGCGATATTGATGTAGAAGAATTTAAAAAAGACCTACATTCCGCTAGCGCAAAAAAAGCTTTCCAATGTGACTTGAAATTTACAAATGAGATGCATATTACAGAAATACCTTCTCTCGTATTCTTTCATGCAAATTCAGATGAAGAAGGTATTAAAATCGCTGGAACTTATTCCTACGACGTATACGTACAATTATTGAAAGAACTTGTAAAATGTGAAATCGAGCCAGAACCATTACCACCTTTAGAAGTGTTACTAGAAGCAACGCAATTTATATCTTCAAAAGAAGTAGCATTTATATATGACTGCTCGCAGCAAGAGATCGAGCGTGAACTGAAAAAATTACAACTGAAACGAAAAGTACAAATGATTGACGTAAAATGTGAGCGTTATTGGAAATGGATAGCAAAAGAAAAAGACCTGGTGTAAAACACCAGGTCTTTTTCTTTACGGCTTATAAAAATATTAAAGGGGATGGGAGAAATTTTCACGTTCAAACAAAGGGGTATATGTTTGTATGTGAATTCGTTCACGCTTATTATATTACAAGATTCGACGTCAGATGACAACCCCTTTTGTCGAATTTCACACTTTTGTCACATTCTAAACGTTTTCATTTCTGAATAAGCTATAAAAAAGCTATTTTGGAGGTGTTCTGTATGAAAAAAACGTATATTTTACTTATCTTACTAGCTGTCATCGTTTCTTTTTTCTTGTACATCCTCTCTCTACTACAAGCTTTTCCTAAAATTATTGCCTTCCCTCTTTTATTTGGAGTCATTGTCATCGCTCTCTCTTATTTCAACCATAAAAAACGATTTAAAGGGTTTTAACTACAAAATCACCTGTAAAACTGCCTTCTAATTTAGAAAAAAGAAAGAAATTCACCTTATTTTTTCGACAAATATCGACAAAATATCTAAAACAAAAAAGACGAGGTAAATTCCTCGTCTTTACAATTACTTCTCTTCAAATAATAATGCTTCTAATTCATTTAATTTCTCTTCAAATACTTGTAGCGCTTCTTTTACCGGTTCTGGAGATGCCATATCTACTCCAGCTTTTTTCAGCACTTCAATTGGATAATCTGAGCTTCCTGCTTTTAAGAACTCATTAATGTAACGTTCTACTGCTGGTTGCCCCTCTTCTAAAATTTGTTTAGATAAAGCCGTTGCTGCACTAAATCCTGTTGCGTATTGGTATACGTAATAGTTGTAGTAGAAGTGCGGAATACGAGACCACTCTAAACCAATTTCTTCATCGATTACTAAAGCATCACCGAAATATTTCTTATTTAAATCATAGTAGATCTCCGTTAACATGTCTGGCGTAACCGCATGTCCTTCTTGTACTTTCTTATGAATAATATGCTCAAACTCTGCGAACATCGTTTGACGGAATACAGTACCACGGAATCCTTCTAAATAATGATTTAATAGGTATAGACGCTCTTTCTTATCTTCTGTCGTTTTTAATAAATAATCGTTTAGAAGTGCTTCATTACAAGTTGATGCTACTTCCGCAACGAAGATTGAATAGTCACCGTATACGTGCGGCTGCGTCTTTCTTGTATAGTAACTATGCACGGAATGACCGAACTCATGAGCAAGTGTATATAAATTATTTACATTATCATGCCAGTTCATTAAAATATACGGATTTGTTCCATATGCACCAGATGAATATGCTCCGCTTCGCTTTCCTTTATTCTCATACACATCTACCCAGCGATTTTCATATGCTTCTTTTAAAATGTCAACATACTCATCACCAAGTACGTTTAAAGACTTTAATAACATGTCTTGTGCTTCTTCATACTTCACGTTCATTTTCACTTCTGGTACAAGTGGTGTATATAAATCATACATATGAAGCTCATCAAGTCCTAGTGCACGCTTACGAATATCAATGTAACGATGTAGCAAGTGTAAATTATCATTTACAGATTCAACAAGTTGATCATACACCGCTTCAGGAATATTATTATTACTTAATGCCGCTTGACGTGCAGAATCGTATTTACGAATACGCGCATTGAAATTATTACGTTTCACAGCTCCGCTTAACGTACTTGCAAATGTGTTCTTATATTTCCCGTACGTTTCATATACAGCTTTGAATGCATCTTCGCGCACACGACGATCATCACTTTCTAAAAACTGAATGTAACGACCATGTGTGATTTCCACTTCTTCTCCATCCTCACCTTTAATAGATGGGAATTTCAAATCCGCATTATTCAACATACCAAATGTATTACTTGATGCACTCATTACTTCAGATGCTTCTGCTAATAGAGCCTCTTCCGCTTCAGATAATACGTGCGGGCGTTGACGCGTAATTTCTTCTAATGCATGTTCATATACACTTAAGTCTCTATTTTCTTTCAAGAACGTTTGCAGTGTATCTTCTGAAATCGATAGAATTTCAGGCACAATATATGCTGTGCTGCTAGATACTTGTGAATATAAATTTGTCGCGCGGTCATTTAACGCTTGATACACAGAGTTTGTTGTATCTTGATCGTAACGCATATGTGCATATGTATATAGCTTACCTAATCGCATTGAAATTTCATCTTCATATTGCAATGCTTCAAGTAAATTGTTCGCAGAGTCACCCAGTTTCCCTTTAAATTCAGTTAACTTCGGTAATAGCTCTTTAATGGCTTGGAATTCTTTTTCCCATTCTGCATCTGTTTGGAAAATATCTTCTAATCGCCACGTACTTGATTCTTCAATTTCTTTGCGATCTGGTAATGTTTTTGCTGCGTTTTGTTCAGACATCCTTTAAGCCCTCCTTTAAATATCTCTACTTACATACAATTCGATTTTTCTTATGTAATTCCTTCACGATCAGTCTTTATTATATCCCCTTTTCCTTCTCTCATGTTGTACTTTGCCTCAAATAAAGATAAGGCATACGCTAAGCAAATTTCATCATATTTCGTAACTTCCTCCTCTGTTTTCAGTATGACTACACCCCTTTTTTTCCGGTACTTATAAGTCCCCACTTTCTGCAATACACCTGCATAACATAGAAATACCATATATTCAGTAACTGCCACTTTCCATATATGCTGTGAAAAGTATGGCAGCATACGCCTTTTCGTATACTTTTTCACATAACTACATACATATTGAAGGGAAATATAATCGCCTACCGCAAGCTCACCTATACACTTTATATATAGAAAAGCTTGCCATATAAATGGATTTGTTTGAAAAGCAAATGAGGACGGGAGCGGCACACCAATTTCAGAAGGGAAATTTGCTGGGGTACATTTATATTGATATAAGAGGCGTAATAGTGACTTATGATTGTAATTCCAAATCGGCAAAGCATTTTGCCGAAAATAGCTCTTTCGCTTTTTCCATTCCTCACCTAATGTTTCTTTTCGGAAAGAGACGGGAGAGAAGAGCATTTCAAAAGTAGTCGTTTCAGTTGGTAAATAGATAATATGTGAGAAAGAGATGCTTGTAGAAAATGAAGTGAGAAACGCGCATTTCATAAATGATTTTTGTTTCGAACAGAAGAAAATAAGAAATGGCTGAGGATAAGATTGTAAGGAGAAAGCCATAAGTGAGGAGAATTTCATCCAATATACTGATTGCCTTTTCAATTGATTTCCACCAATGATCCAAATGACCTGTATACCAGCTCGCCAATACGAATAGGTTCGTTTGTACAGCTGCTCTATAGAGAGATTGGCGCATTGGTATTCAATCGCAATTGTTCTCCCTGCTCTCTTTATGAAAATATCTGGTCGTTGCTGAATTTCTGGAAGATAGTGCTCTATATACACAGGAAAGTTTTGACGTTTGAACCACCTATATAACAATTCTTTACCGTGCATATGATACATAGATTCTGCTTCATAAAAAGCAAGACACGCGTCCATTTTCTTATGAGCAAAATGCCAACTTTTTTGTTTCCCTAATTTCATTTGCACTTCCTTCCCACAAGCTATGCAAAAGAAGCTTTCCATTTTACGCATACGATGTAAAAGCTCTTCATCATGATGATAGAGTAAATGAATTTTTTCTCCGTTTTCTCTTTTGGCGATAAACATCGGAATCACACCCTTTCAGCTCCTTATATTCTACAATTTATTACAAATTCCTTTTAAAAAAGAGATGTCCCAATTTCGGACATCTCTTTTTATAATAAAGGTGATAATAATCGATACGTCGATTCAACAATTCGTCTATGAAGACGCCTTTTATGAAAACGATCGACATGAATTTCACTTGATTCTTCTATATCCTCTTTATAATCTTGAACAAGTTTTCGAATGCTGTCTGTATCATATAAAAAGGCATTTACTTCAAAGTTCAAATGAAAACTTCTCATATCCATATTAGCAGTCCCAATGGAAGCTAAATCAGAATCGACAATGACAACTTTGCTATGGAGAAAACCTTTTTCGTATTCATATATCTTTACCCCTGCATCTAAAAGCTCTGGGAAGTACGATCTCGATGCGTAAAAGACGGTGCGCTTATCAGGCTTACTCGGCATTAACAAACGGACATCAATACCAGCAAGTGCCGCTACCTTTAATGCGGATAAAATATCATCATCCGGAATGAAATACGGCGTCGCAATCCAAATGGATTTCTGCGCAGAAGCAATCATGGCAAAGTATAAATGTTTAATTGTTTCCCATTTATTATCTGGTCCACCTGCAACGAGCTGTACGCCTCCCCAATGATCACCCTCAACTGCTTTCGCTTGTAAATATTCAGGGGCCAGCACAGCCTCACCAGTCATATAAAACCAATCTTGAAGGAAAATAAGTTGCAAGCTTTGAACAGCTTCACCACGCAAATACAAATGCGTGTCTCGCCAAAAACCGAAATATTTATCCTTCCCTAAATATTCATCACCAATATTTAATCCACCGACAAACCCTTCATTTCCATCAATAATAACGATTTTTCGGTGGTTTCGATAATTAATCTTATCGTTTAAAATCGGAAAGCGCACAGGGAAAAACGGAATCATTTCTACTCCTGCATCATTCAATTCTTCAATATATGAATTCGATAATCTAAAACTTCCAACCGCATCATATAAAAAACGAACGACAACACCTTCTTTTGATTTCTGTATTAAAATATCTTTAATTTCTGTTCCAAGCTTATCATCACGCACAATGTAATATTCCATATGAATGTGGTGTTTCGCTCGTTTTAATCCATCTAAAATGGCCTGAAACGTTTCATCTCCATTTGTTAATGTTCTCGTTTCAGTTTGAAATGAAATATTTAAAGCGCCTAAGCGGTCCGCTAAACGAAATAACAGCTCTTGATGCTTATGATTGCGCAAAATCCGTTCTTCGTAATCTTCATGCCCCTTATATTGTAAAAATGCTTGTTCATCGAGCAACGCCTTCTTTTGGAACATTCTCTTCCTCCGAAAGTTCTGTCCAAATAATAAATAAGCGAAGAATCCAAATACCGGAAAAATACCTAACACAATGAGCCATGTAAGTGTTTTAGACGGATGACGGTTCTCTAAGAAAATAACACATCCAATTAAAAATGCAGATACCGTAAATAAAATACTAATAATACCTAAAATCGAAACATCTTTTATCCCAATTACATCCGAATAAAATGCTACATCAATAAACATACGTAACGAAACAAATAATGCGAACAATAGTAGAACAAAGAAAATCAACTTTAATGTATTTTTCATCTCTTACCTCCTTACTAAGAAAGCTTTCCTATTCTTCATATAAAAAGCCGATTTCATACTACAGAAATCGGCCTACGTTTTAGCAGGAAAATTATTGCGAATTGTTTCAAGCGCACGCTCTTTCACAATTTGTTTCCCATACTCACTTACACGATGAATTGTTAAAGTTGATTCTTCTCCGTATTCTAAAACAATACTTAAAATACGATCAATTTCTTCTTCATCATGTAGCACTTCATCGAATTCCACATATACATAATAGCGGTTCTCAAATGAATACAGCTCATCTTTTATATCTTCAAAGATAAGACGGTGGCTTAATGAAATGACATCTTCAAAATCATTAAACTTAATTAAAAAGCCAAACGTACCATCTTCGTTAAAGTTTGTTCCGGCTTGTTCTTCTACCTCTTCCACTAATTCTTGCTGGAATAATGATTCAATGCCTTCATCTAGAGGAATGTCTATAATTTTATCTACACCTATTGGTAGTTCTAGCTTTTGTCCATCCTTTGAAAGCTCTGCTTTCGTTACAAGTACTTCAATCCCTTTATCGACTGCTTGCACTTGAATCCATAACGGTCCATCAATAAAGAAATCATCATGATCACGAGCTTCGTCCATCATCTCCCAAAAGAGCTCTTCACTTCGTTCGCGGTCATACCAAATTTCTTCACGATTAAACCCTCTATCCTCTATATCAATGTACGTAATAAAAAATTTCATCGTATGGTCATTAATTCTTTCAATATCCAAAATACAACTCTCCCTTCCTGCTTAGAATTGTTATGAAGGGATTCCCCACTCATATGACAAATCAATAGATTCTTGTACTCTCATTTTATGATAAGATTCTCCAGAATGGAAATAAAATCGATTTATTTTACAAAAATAGTTATATGCCTATCTTCATTCGACCACCTACACAAATATATCATTATAGCGATTTCTCACTCATGAAAAATTTGGACATACATTTCCACCTTCCCCCGTACACTGTAATAAAGTGAAACTTTTATTAGAGAAGATGATTTAATCTCTCTCTTCACCACATACATACAGTTCGCTTATTAATACATCATAAATGGAGGCAGACGAATGGACTTAGAGTTTTTAACATCTGTACTTATGATTGTCGGTATCGATGTTGTATTAGGTGGTGACAACGCAATCGTCATCGCACTAGCTAGCCGAAATTTACCTGAATCAAAACGAAATAAAGCCATTTTGATTGGTACTCTTTTAGCAATCGTACTAAGAATTATCCTTACTATACTAGCTGTCTATTTACTCGACATTCCATTTCTACAACTTATCGGGGGCGTTTTACTTACATTAATTGCAGTAAATTTACTAACTGATAATAGCAACGATCTTTCTGCTATTCAGGGGAAAACAACTTTATTTCAAGCTGTGCGTACAATTGTATTCGCGGATCTCGTTATGGGGTTTGACAACGTTATTGCCATTGCAGGTGCAGCTCACGGAAGATTTTTACTCGTAATAATCGGCTTACTCATTTCTATTCCGATTATTATTTGGGGTAGCAAACTTATTTTAATACTTATGGAACGCTTTCCATTCCTCATTTATTGCGGAGCAGCGATTCTCGCCTATACAGCAGGAAAAATGGTTACACATGAAGACAGGCTTGCAACGTTCTTTCATAATAATCCAAATTTCACCACAAGCATGCCTTTCTTATTCATTTTCACTGTTCTATGCATCGGTATTATCGTGCAACAAGTTCGATTACGAAACGTGAAACATTAAAAAAAACCTTCTACTATATAATAGGTAGAAGGTTTTCATATTATTATAATTAATTTACAAGACGCTGTGCTTCACGTAATTGAAACGTTCTTACTGTACGTGGTAAGAAACGACGGATTTCGTCTTCATTGTAACCTACTTGAAGGCGTTTCTCGTCAATCATAATTGGACGACGTAAAATCCCTGGATAGTCACGAATCATCTTATATAAATCTTGAAGTGGTAAAGACTCTAAATTTACATTTAATTCTTGGAAAACTTTTGAACGAGTAGAAATAATCTCATCCGTTCCGCTTTCTGTCATACGTAAAATCTCTTTAATTTCCTCAATCGTTAATGGATCTGAGAAAATATTACGTTCTGTATAAGGAATATGATTTTCCTCTAGCCATAATTTCGCCTTTCTACAAGACGTACAGCTTGGAGAACTATATAATGTTACCATACAAAGCTCACTCTCCTTAAAGAGTACAAATTCTGTACTAATTACAGTTTAAATTTCTAAATTCAGCAATTTTTTACGATACCTTGTCTTATAACAAAGTGCAAAAAATCGCATTTCATGTAAGCAACAACTTTGAGCAAACAACAATTACTTTTAATAAGTAACTTCTATAATCATTATACAATAGATTTTGCAAGAAATATACAGTAAATTTCCTTCTAATTGAGAAAACTCTTCCGTGTATTCCACTGCTATGTAACATAATTACACTAACTTCAGCTGTACTTCAACAATAACCTTCAACCCTCTTATTACTGGCTTGTCATAGATTTTTCATGTGATATACAGTTATTTACCCATAATCTTCCCTATGAAAAAGAGAACGTTTTCTTACCTTTTCTTGATAAATCAATTAAGAAATGTAAGACTATACAAGTGAGAATCAAGAAGAACGCTTGTTCTCATTTTAACAAACATCCTCATCCATGTCTATACGATTTCTAAAATAAATCAATTATTTTTCTGACATTTCTTTCTTTTTTATCTTTTATCTCATACAATAAACATACAGACAGGCAAAGGGGGAATTTGCAAATGATTGCTTTTTTTACTGATTTTGTCACTGTTGCTGCCCTCATCATCGGAATCACAGCATTGATTGGTGTCATTACAAATAGCATTGGTGAAAAACTCTTTGGCGGAAAAGAAAAGATGAAGTTTGTTAATAAAAGTTTGGATGTACAATCCGGCTGGAACCAAGTTGGCGGGAAAGGTATTTATAAGAAACGTACGTATTAAAAAAAGCAGGTAATCACCTGCTTTTTTCTTATTTCTCTACTGACGCCCATTTAAAGCTTAAGTCGCCGCCATATTTATGGTTGTACATATTTTTAATTGATTCTCTTTGTAAGTATGCTCTACCACGTTGATATACCGGAACAATCGCAGCATCATCAAGTAACATTTTCTCCGCTTCTAGTAAGCTTTTCCAACGAGCATTTACATCGCTTCCATCTTTCTTTGCTTTCGTGATAATTTCATCATATTTCGGATTAGAATATTTCATTTTATTTTGGGATCCATCAGTTACGAACATATCAAGATATGTAATTGGATCTGGGAAGTCTGCACTCCATCCAGAGAATGACATGACAAAATCGCCCGCATCTTCTAATTTTAGTTTTTGCGCAAATGGTTGTTGTTTAATTTTCACTGTTAAACCTGGTAAATTCTTTTCTAATTCACCTTTTAAATATTCACCTGTTTTCTTCGATAATTCAACATCTTCATTTAATAGCTCTAATTCGATTTCATTTTTACCAAGCTCTTTTTTACCAGCTTCCCAATATTTCTTCGCTTCTTTCACGTTTGGTTTTACAATATCTCCATTTACAGCACGGAAGTCCTTTTTATCCGGTCCTTTAATGAAGTTATCAGGAATTAATCCTGTTGCTGGCTTAGAGCCGTTATTTAATAATGTATCAACGAACGGCTTACGTTCAAAAGCAAGTGAAATTGCTTTACGAATATTTTTATTTGCTAACGCTGGATCTTTTTGATTTAAACGAAGGAAGAATACAGATGTATCTTCTACTGTTTGGAAATCTGGTTTTCCTTTATATTTATCGATGAACTCTGCTAATAACGTCGCTCGATCGACTGCGTTTGTTTCATATAAATTAATTGGCGTGGACGTATCTTTTACAATATTAAAGTTTACTTCCTCAATCTTCACTTCTTTATTGTCCCAATATGACGTGCTCTTTGTCATTTTAAAGCTACGTTCATGTTGCCAATCACTTAGTGTAAATGGTCCGTTATAAAGTGTTGTATTCGCTTCCAAACCAAACTTCGTACCTTGCTCTTTCACAAACTTTTCATTCACAGGATAGAAGATTGGATATACCATTAAATCTACAAGATATGGAATTGAATTGTCTAGTTCCACTTCTAATGTATAATCATCAATCGCTTTTACACCTAATTGATCTGGACTCATCTCTTTTTTATTAATTTTCTCTGCATTTTTTATATCATACATAATGTACGCTGATTTCGCAGCTGTATCTGGGTTAATTGCTCTTTGCCATGCGTACACGAAATCTTTCGCCGTCACAGGCTCACCATTTGACCATTTTGCATCTTCACGTAATTTAAATGTATATTTTTTACCGTCTTCTGACTTTTGGAATTCCTTTGCTACACCTGGAACAAGCTTATCATCTTTTCCTAAACTGTATAAGCCTTCCATCGTATTAGTCATTACTCTTGAAGAAACTGCATCAGCTGATAACGCTGGATCCATCGTTGGAATTTCTTGTGTTTCAATTAAGTTAATAACTTGCTTCGCACCGCTTTTCCCGCTATCCCCTTTTGCGTTCGCTTGCGGTTCATCTTTTTGATAGCTACATGCCCCTAACATCATGCTCATTGCTACTGTTGACGCTACAAAAACTGGTATCTTTTTTTTCATACTTCCACCCTCCAAAAAAATGTTAGCCCTTTCATTTTCAAACAGAAAGAAATATATATATGTTCTAACAATTCATATTATACACACAAATATATTTTTTGTATATTTATATTTCTATTTTATTAAAATTTTCTGTTAAAAAATAAACCTTTGTAAACGTTTCATATTGCTGTTTATCCTTACTAAATTGTTAAAAATAATTATTTTTATATTTTTCTAAATTATCAGAGAAAAATAAATTTTATATCTCATAATACTTTTTGCATAATTATCCTTCTCTTTTTATCATAAAATAGCGCTCCCTTCATAATAAAGATATGTAGGTTAAAATGAGTGCAAAGGATAGGAAAGTATGTTACGATACACTTTGCTAAAAATAGATATCGGTAAAGAGGGGACGGACATGGCAGCAATTCAGGCAAAAAACGGGCCGACAGAGAAATTAAGTTTATTCTTATTAACATGGCCTATTTTTCTAGAAGTTTTTCTATTTATGTTAATGGGGATCGCTGATACTTTCATGTTAAGTGCATTATCAGACGATGCTGTATCTGGGGTTGGTGCAGCGAATCAATATCTCCATATCGCTATTTTGGTACTAGAAGTCATCGGGAACGGCGCAGCTATCGTCGTATCTCAATACCTCGGTTCCAAACGTTTTATGGAAGCATCTAAAATATCAGCTTTAGCCGTCACATTAAATTTAGTGGTCGGACTCGTTATAAGCGCTGGTTTTCTTTTATTTTCAAAACATATGATGATGGCAATGAACTTACAAGGCGATGTACTCATGTATGCACAAAACTATTTATCCATCGTCGGGGGAGCTATTTTCCTTCAAGCTATTATTAATTCATTAGCCGCAATTATCCGCGTACACGGCTTCACAAAGCAAGCGATGTTTATTTCACTTGGAATGAATATTATTCATATCGCTGGAAACTACGTACTCATTTTCGGTAAATTTGGTTTCCCAGAGCTCGGTGTACAAGGGGCTGCCATTTCTTCTGCTGTCAGCCGACTTATCGCGCTTATCGTTTTCTTCTGGTTACTGTACCGCGTTATGGAATATCGTGTGAAATTACAATATTACTTCACCTTATCAAAAGAATACATCGGGAAAATTTTAAAAATCGGGATTCCATCTGCATTTGAGCAGGTTATGTATCAAGCTTGCCAAATTGTCTTCTTATACTATGCAACATATTTAGGAACGGAATCATTAGCGGCTAGACAATACGCTACGAATATTTCTATGTTCACTTATTTATTCGCGATTGCGATCGGTATGGGAACAGCCATTATTATCGGACGCCTCGTTGGCGGTGGTGAAAAAGATGAAGCGTATGAACGCGTATGGAAAAGTGTAAAATGGGCAATTGGCGTCACTTTATGTATGGTCGCTCTCGTCATTACATTCCGTACACAATTAATGGGACTGTTTACAGATAATCCGCACATTATTACGTTAGGTACGTCAGTTCTTTTACTAAGTGTACTACTTGAAACGGGACGTACGATGAACATCGTCATTATCAATTCACTTCGCGCAGCTGGTGATGCAAAGTACCCAGTATTAATCGGAGCATTCTCTATGGTGTTAATGAGTTTACCACTCGGTTACTTTTTCGCCTTCCATTTAGATATGGGGCTCGTTGGTATTTGGCTGGCCATTGCTATTGATGAATGGACACGTGCCATCATTATGTTCTTCCGCTGGAAAAGTAGAGCGTGGGAACGTTATGCACTCGTTAAACCTGAAGAACAAGAGGAGAGTGTTTCTGTTCAGGCACAATAATACTCCTTTAATTAAGGTGTATTCATTAGTAAAGGAAACTTATATCTGCGATTCTTTAAATATATCGACTTACCGAGAAATGTTGACAAATCTATTATATAGTAGAAAAAAGCCAATCTTCCGTAACGGAAGATTGGCTTTTTTATTATTGATAAATCTCTTTATATTTCTTATACTCCGCTTCAGAACATAATACGAAATGTCCTGGGCGAATTTCACGCATTGTCGGTGCTTCACTAGCATAATCATGCTGAGATGGATCGTATACGATACGTTTACGATTGCGCTCATAATCTGGATCTGGAAGCGGAATTGCTGATAATAGTGATTTAGTATATGGATGAATTGGATTCGCATATAACTCTTCACTTGTTGTTAGCTCAACGATTTGACCACGGTACATTACGCCGATGCGGTCACTAATGTATTTTACCATTGATAAATCATGGGCAATGAATAAGTATGTTAAACCTTTTTCTTTTTGTAACTTTTTCAGTAAGTTTACAACTTGCGCCTGGATTGATACGTCAAGTGCTGAGATTGGCTCATCAGCAATGATAAATTCAGGTTCTACAGCAAGTGCGCGAGCGATACCGATACGTTGACGTTGTCCACCTGAGAATTCATGCGGGAAACGGTTTGCGTGCTCTTTATTTAAACCAACTGTGATTAATAATTCATGGACACGGTCCATACGCTCTTTTTTGCCTTTTGCTAGTCCGTGAATATCAATACCTTCTGCAATAATATCCCCTACTGTCATACGAGGGTTTAATGATGCATATGGATCTTGGAAAATCATTTGCATTTTACGGTTGAATTTCTTCAGCTCTGCACGTGATTTTTTACCATGTACATTTTCACCATCGAACAACACTTCACCAGCAGTTGCATCATATAAACGAATAATCGTTCTTCCAGTTGTCGATTTACCACAACCCGATTCTCCTACAAGACCAAATGTTTCTCCGCGATAAATATCAAATGAAATATCATTAACCGCTTTGACAACACCACCACTCACGTCGAAGTGCTGTTTTACATTTTTTACTTCAATTAATTTCTCACGTTGTTTAGTCATGTTGTTCACCTGCTTTCATTTGAAGAATGCGTTTTTCAACGACTGCCGGTGGTTTTACTTCTGGAGCTTGCTCGTGAAGTAACCAAGTTGCCGCATAGTGTGTATCACTTACTTTAAATAAAGGTGGGTCCATTTCAAAATCAATTTTCAATGCCTGTGGATTACGTGGTGCAAAAGCATCTCCCTTTGGCGGCTTTAATAAATCTGGAGGCGTTCCAGGGATTGCGTATAACTCTTCTTCTGAACCATCTAAACTTGGCATAGATGCGATTAAGCCCCAAGTGTATGGATGTTTTGGATTGTAGAAAATTTCATCAACCGTTCCAATTTCAACAACTTTACCTGCGTACATAACTGCTACGCGGTCCGCAACGTTTGCCACTACACCTAAGTCATGTGTAATGAAAATGATTGCCGCTTCTGTTTTTTGCTGAATGTCCTTCATAAGCTCTAAAATTTGCGCCTGAATTGTAACGTCTAGCGCTGTTGTCGGCTCATCAGCAATTAATAATTTCGGGTTACAAGCTAACGCCATCGCAATAACTACACGCTGTCTCATACCACCTGAGAATTGGTGAGGATATTGTTTTAAACGCGCTTCTGGATTCGGAATACCTACAAGGTCGATTAATTCTAACGCAACTTTACGTGCGTCTGCTTTACTCATCCCTTGGTGTTTAATAAGACCTTCCATAATTTGATTCCCAATTGTCATCGTTGGATTTAATGATGTCATTGGATCTTGGAAAATCATCGCGATATCTTTACCGCGCACTTGCTGCATTTCTTTTTCTGTCAGTTTCGTTAAGTCACGACCTTCAAATACGATTTCACCGTTTTTAATACGCCCTGGAGGATTCGGAATTAATCCCATTAACGCTTTAGAAGTAACTGATTTACCAGAACCAGATTCTCCTACAATCGCTAATGTTTCTCCTTTTTTTAAATCAAAAGTAACACCGCGTACAGCTTGTACTTCACCTGCATGTGTATCAAAGGAGACTTGCAAATCTTTTACCTCTAGCAATGTTTTCATTTTTACTTCTCCCCTCTTTTACTTACGCATTTTTGGATCTAACGCGTCGCGTAATCCGTCTGCCATTAAGTTGAATGCTAAGATTAACATACTGATGACAACCGCTGGGATGAACATCATATGTGGATACGTTTGAATTGATTTATAACCATCGTTTACAAGAGAACCAAGTGATGCGAATGGTGGCTGAATACCTAAACCGATAAAGCTTAAGAACGCCTCACCAAACACTGCTGTTGGAATTGTAAACATTGTCATTACGATAATTGGTCCCATTACGTTCGGGATTAAGTGTTTTACAATTAACTGTGTATTTGTTGCACCTAATGTACGAGATGCTAATACGTATTCTTGATTTTTTAATTTCAGGATTTGTCCACGTACGATACGCGACATCCCTATCCAACCTGTAATCGCCATCGCGAGTGTAATTGACCATATACCAGATCCCATAATGATTACCATTAAAATAACGATGATTAAGTATGGAATACCGTTAATAATCTCCATAACACGTTGCATAATATTATCTACTCTACCGCCATAGAACGCTGAAATACCTCCATATGCAACCCCAATTACTAAGTCAATTGCTGCTGCTAAAAGAGCGATATATAATGATACACGCGTACCTTCCCATGTTCTTGTCCATAAATCGCGGCCAAGATCATCTGTACCAAACCAGAAATACTCTTTAATATCACGTTTTTCATATTGGTCAACACCATATTGATCTGTACCGTCAAATGGTAGCCAATGAACATTTTCAATAACAGGAATTTTCGGTGGTAATTTCGCACGACCTAAGTCTTGCTCTTTATAAGAATGCTTACTTACCATCGGTCCTAAAATTGCTAGTAATATAATAAGCGCTAATAAAACGAAACCGAACATTGCTCCTTTATGTTGGAACAAACGTCTTCTTACATCTTGCCAAAACGTTAAGCTTGGACGGGCAATGACTTCATTATCAACATTATTTTGATTGGCTTGTTGAAATAAATCTGGAGATAATTTTTGTACATCTTTCATCATTTTTTCCCTCCCGCTAAACGAATACGAGGATCAATAATTCCGTATAAAATATCGACAATGAAAATAACTAAGATGAAAATCGCACTATAGAAAATTGTAGTTCCCATAATAACTGTATAGTCATTCACTGTAATAGATTTAACGAACTGTTCCCCTAGTCCTGGTACAGCATAAATTTGCTCAATAACTAATGTCCCTGTAATTAAACCTGCAACCATTGGTCCTAAAATTGTTACTACTGGAATTAACGCGTTACGAAGTGCGTGTTTAATAATGATAACGCCTTGGCTAATTCCTTTCGCTTTCGCTGTTAAAATGTAATCAGCTTGCATAACTTCAATTAACTCTGCACGAGCAAAACGTGCGATTGTTGCGATAACTGCCATCGATAAAGCGATTGTAGGCATTACGGTAAACTCTGGCCCTTTCCAGAATGCTACTGGGAACCACCCCAGTTTTACCCCTACGAAATATTGTAGTAATGCGGCGAATACGAACGATGGTACCGACATCCCGAGTACGGAAATAATTGTCGCCCCATAATCGACCCACGTATTGTTACGAAGTGCCGCAACGATTCCTAAAATTAAACCGATAAATGTTCCTAATATAATCGCTTGTAAACCAAGTTGTGCTGATGGTCCAATACGATCCACAATCATATCTGTTACTGGACGGTTATCATATTGGAATGATACCCCTAAATCACCTTTTGCTAAGTTACCTAAGTAACGTGCATATTGAACTGGTACTGGATCATTTAAGCCATATTTTTCAAGAATGATTTCTTTTTGTGCCGGTGATAGTTTCTCCTGGTTTTTAAGCGGAGAACCCGGAAGTAATTTCATCAAAAAGAAAGTCAGTGTAGTAATTAAAAATAATGTCAAAGCCATGTACACGAAACGTTTTAATACATAACGTCCCATAGTCAAGCACCTCCCCGTTTTTCTCAAAAGCAATAAGATAGTTTAAAATATTCTTACTTTTATTTTTTTAAAATAAGAGCATATGCCCATCATAGGCATATACCCTTATTCATGATGGAAACCATTTTTAGTTTTTTAGTTCAACCCACTTATAGCTAAATTCTCCGCCATATTTATGTTCTAATAGGCCAGTAATTGAGCCACGTTGTAAATAAGCTTTTCCTGGTTGATATACTGGAGCAATCGCTGCATCTTCAAGCAGTTGTTTTTCTGCTTGTAATAATGTATCCCAGCGAGCTTGTACATCAACTTCTGTTTTCGCTTTTTTAATTAAATCATCATACGCTGGGTTTGCATAATTTACTTTGTTTTGCGCATTACCTGTCGTATACATTTCAAGGAATGACATTGGATCCATATAATCTGGACTCCATCCCGCGTATGACATTGCGTAATCTCCACTTGCTTCAAGTTTTAATTTTTGTGCAAATGGCTGCATTTTTGTTGAAACTGTTAAACCTGGTAAGTTCTTTTCAAATTGGCCTTTTAAATACTCTCCAATTTTTTTAGCATCATCAGTATCAAAGTTTAATAGCTCTAACTCTACTTTGTCTACACCAAGTTCTTTTTTACCAGCTTCCCAGTATTTTTGAGCTTCTTTAATATCCTCTTTTATAAGCTTTCCGTTTTCTTCACGGAAGTCTTTTCCATTCGGACCTTTTGCTAAGCCTTTCGGAACAAAACCATATATCCCCTCTGAACCATCGTTTAAGATCACTTTTCCGATATTTTCACGTTCAAAGGACATTGCAATTGCTTTTCGGATATTTTTATTTGCTAAAAATTTATTCTTTTCATTTAAGCGAATAAATTGTGTAGATGGTCTCTTAATCGTTTTAAAGTCAGCATCTGATTTGTATTTATCTACAAACTCTGATGTTAATACGACACGATCAATCGCTTTCGTTTCATATAAATTTATAGCAGTTGAACGATCCTTAACAATATTGAAGTTTATTTCCTCAAGTTTTACTTCTTTATTTTCCCAATACGTTGGATTTTTCTTAAGTTGGAAACTTTGTTCATGCTTCCATTCATTTAATACGAATGGACCATTATAAAGTGTCGTATTGGATTCTAATCCAAATTTTGCTCCTTGTTCTGTTACAAACTTCTCATTCAAAGGATACAATGTTGGATAGACTGTTAAACTTACAAAATAAGGAACAGGGTTATCTAATTCCACTTCAAGTGTATGATCATCAATTGCCTTTACACCAAGTTCTTCAACTGGTAATTCTTTTTTGTTAACTTTCTCCGCATTTTTAACATCAAATAGTATGTAAGCAAACTTGGCACCCGTGTTTGAATCTACAGCTCTTCGCCAAGAATAAACGAAGTCTTTCGCTGTTACAGGTTCACCATTAGACCATTTCGCATCTTCACGTAACTTAAATACATACTTTTTGCCATCCCCTGATTTCTCATAAGATTTAGCGACACCTGGAACAAGCTTATCGTCTTTCCCCAGACGATATAATCCTTCCATTGTGTTATTCATGATGTTAGAAGATGCTGCATCTGTTGATAACGTCGTATCCATAGTTGGGATTTCAGCTGTCTCGGTTAGATTTAACACTTGCTTGTTTGAGGATTTTTCTTTTGCGCCTGCTTTATTATCCTCTTTTTGGTAACTACAAGCTCCTAACATACTGACAGTCAACGTCGATGCAAGTAATAACGGTATCTTTTTCTTCATGTTGTGTTGCCTCCCCTAATTGCACTTCCTGTACCCTCACTTGTAAAAATGTAGAATTGAAAGAATAATCTCCAAGTTTCTACAATTTTCATTATACATATAATATAACAATTGTGAATATAGTTTTTTGTTTTTTTGTTAAAATTTTTAATAAAATGTTTATTTTTTTATTTTTTTGTAAAGGGATACGTTAACATTGCTACCATCATCTTGAAATCAGACCTTTAATTGCGTATAATTTTCAAAAAATTAATTCTAGTACATATTATAGCTTTTATAGTATAATAATTCTAGTAATATTTTGACGGAGGGGAACATTTTGAATAAAGTTTTTTTTCATACTTGTATACTAATTTTCATAGCGATAATCGGTTCTAGTATTGGCGCATTCCTCGTTTCATCGCAATTTTTGTTGAATTTTGTCAACATATCGTTTTATGTCGCACTATTTTTTATTCTTATAGGCGGTTTTTTATTCATATTTCAAAATGGATTTTTCAATGTAACAATTTACGCCTTCCAAAGAGTGTTTGGTACGAACAAAAAAATTGAGTCTTTAATTGAAGAAGTAGAGGAACCTGTCGATAAGAAAGAACGTATTTATAAAACATATTCATTCAAATGGACGTATCCAATTTGTATTACAGGTATCGTTCTTGGGTTGTTCTCGACCCTCATTAGCTTTACTATTTTGATGTAGTTTGCAAACACTATCCCATATGATATAATAATCAGCAAAACATTTTGTTATAAAACTTTAGTTCTTTCATATTAAAAGAGCTCAGGTAACAATAAATAAATTTATATGTATGCGATGATAAAGAAGAGTACATATTGAGGCAATTTCAGAGAGCTTGTGGCTGGTGTGAACAAGTAATTGCGCAGTGTGGAATGGGCTTTTGAGCACCAAACCGAACCGAAAGTAGTAGGCTTTGGCGTTATATCCAAACGTTATTATGGATTAGAGAGATTTCACAGTAGTGAAATAATTAGGGTGGTACCGCGGTCCATTCGTCCCTATAGTTTTTTGGGATGAATGGGCTTTTTTGTTTGCCTTCTCTTCCCCATCACGCATTCAAATTTAGGAGGAATTACTTATGTCAGTTATCTTTTCTGGTATTCAGCCGAGTGGAACAATTACACTTGGAAACTATTTAGGGGCTATGAAGCAATTTACAGAGCTTCAGAACGAACACGACTGTTATTTCTGTATTGTAAACCAACATGCGATTACAGTACCTCAAGATCCCGTACAACTTCGTAAAAACATTCGCAGTCTTGCTGCACTTTATGTAGCATGCGGCATCGATCCAGAAAAAGCTACTTTATTTGTACAATCAGAAGTACCAGCACACGCTCAACTAGGATGGATTATGCAATCAGTTGCTTACGTTGGAGAATTAGAGCGTATGACGCAATATAAAGATAAATCTTCTGGTAGAGATTCAGTTCCAGCTGGATTGCTAACGTATCCACCATTAATGGCTGCTGATATTTTACTTTACAACACTGAAATCGTACCTGTTGGTGATGATCAAAAACAACATATGGAATTAACACGCGACCTAGCAGAGCGTTTCAACAAACGCTTCCGTGAAGTGTTCACTGTTCCTGAAATTCGTATTCCAAAAGTAGGAGCTCGCGTTATGTCATTAACAGAACCTACGAAAAAAATGAGTAAATCTGATCCGAACCCAAAAGCAATGATCAGTATGCTTGATGAACCAAAAACAATTGAAAAGAAAATTAAAAGTGCTGTAACTGATTCTGAAGGTATCGTGAAATTTGATAAAGAAAACAAACCTGGCATCTCTAACTTATTAACAATCTACTCTTCATTCTCTGGAAAAACAGTTGAAGAAATCGAAGCAATGTACGAAGGAAAAGGATACGGAGACTTCAAAGGCGACCTAGCACAAGTAGTCGTAGAAGCAATTCGTCCAATCCAAGACAAATATAACGAACTAATCAACTCACCAGAACTAGACGAAATTCTAGACAAAGGTGCAGAAAAAGCAAACCGCGTTGCATTCAAACAACTACGCAAAGTAGAAAACGCAATGGGACTAAGTAGAAAACGTAAGTAACTTATAAAGCGGAGGCGACTGCTTAGCCCTGACGGCTAAGGTTCTTTCCCACAGAAGGTGCTTTTTTACCTTCTCGTGGGGAAGGTTCTTAGACGCGAAGGGCTAGGCGCCGGAGCTGGATTTCTTATAAAGCTCCAGCGGCTCACTTAGAATGTGAGGGGGAAGGCGCGAAGCCACCGAACATTCTTGCCGCTGGAGCTAAGTTACAACAAATTAAAAAACCGCCAATTGGCGGTTTTTTAATTTACCTTTTGCTCGTTTTCCATTTCCCATAACTTTTCAAAAAATGGCTGTCCTTTTACGAGACGCTCACATAATTGTTCGTGCTTCTCAGACCAGCCTGTTTTCGCTTCATCATACAGTTTAGCCCAAATATCTTCAAATTCCATATGTTGAACCATTCCGTATGCTGATGGATCCCACTCTGTGAACCAATAGCGAATTTCTGCTGTATTTTTCGTTGTATGTAATTGATCTAACGCCATAAATAATAATTGTTTAAGCTGTCTTTCTTTACGAGTTAAGCCATTCATAATGAAAGGTGATGGTGATAAAATATGATGTTCTTTTTCCATTTCTTCTACTTGGAACTCATACTTTTCTGCTTGTACGTTTTCTACCATCTCATATACCATCTGCTCTTGGCGCGGTATAAGTCTGCTCTTTCGAATTGGTACATTGTAACCAATTGTGTCAATCGCAATAATTCCTTTTCCATCTGTAACAACAAAGCAATACTCTTGCTGCAAACGTTCATGATTTTTACGAATATATGCCTTATGATGTACGTCTTCCAACAATTTTTGCGGAAGCTCTAACAATTCGTCCTCGATGTAATGATATAATGTGGCATCTACTTTTAATAATGGCACTTGATCTAATAGCTCAATCGTATCATCTTTCCGCCATTCGTAAAAATTACAAACGTTATACCCATTCTCTTCACCTTCAAACCAATTTACCCATACATCATGTAGATATAACATTCACTACCCCTCACTTCACTACTGTTTGTATCAATCATTATGTTCAATTTTTCTTAACTTTATTCCACCTAAGGAAATATATTCTAATTATTATTTTTTCTTCTATTAATACTAAAAAAAACAGGAAATAGAGCTCCTGTTTTTTTATATATGAAATGTATTTGCTTTATTCAATATTTCTTTTGCATCTATAGATAATAAAGAAAGTGTATCCTCTCCTTCCAATGTTACACAATCTTTGACGATATGAAATCCAAGCGCATAGCCAAGCATCTTTGGATAAGAGTGAAATCCATTTAATAAGATGTCGTGCTCCCTTGTTCCTCGTTTTATACTTATTCTTTCATGTACAACCGTTTTCCAATAATAAATAGCCTCTTTTTTTGAAAGATACATCGTCCACGGTGCATTGTTTTTTTCTGAATATCTTTCCGTTACCGCTTGCTCAGCTAGCCCTTCCATAATCATCGTATCAAGTAATGTATATTCTGTTTCTTTCGTCTCAATTTGATGTAACCTGCATATGTGGTGATATTCATGCGCCAATAACACCTTTAATTCTTCCACCGAATTCCGTCCACATACGAATAAGAAAATAACGTGACGCATAGATAATCCAGCCCTACCGTTATACTCCTCTTGTACAGTTCGATTATATGAATCTGATAATAAAATAAAGACAGGGACATCCGGACCTTTTAACCAATTTTTTAGTTTCTCATACTCCATACGTAACTCTTTCCAAATTCCCTTCTTCTCTAACTCTTTAATTTCCTGTTCTCCTCGCATAACCGGGCGATACATACCTTTAGAAATTAAAAAGCGATACAATCTTTCTTTTGGCAGCGGGATATACTTCGTAAACTTCTCACACAGCTTTTCTGGCCGTCCATAATATAGATGTAACCACTCAGCAGTTTCAACAATCCCCATCTTTATCCCTCCTTTTTCTTATGTATATGCAAAAGGAGAAAAAGGCGTAAAAATAAATAAAGAGTTTTTTCGTAATATGCTACGAAAAAACTCTTTATCTCATCTATTATTTATACGATTTAAATACTAATACTGCGTTATGACCACCGAATCCTAGTGAGTTACTTAATACTGCATTTACTTCTTGTTGTCTCGCTTTATTCGGTACGTAATCTAAGTCACATTCTGGATCTGGTGTTTCATAGTTAATTGTTGGAGGGATTACTCCGTCTGTAATTGATTTAATTGAGAAGATCGCTTCAACAGCACCAGCTGCTCCTAATAAGTGACCTGTCATTGATTTCGTTGAGCTAATTGCTACTTTGTACGCATGCTCACCGAACGTTTCTTTAATTGCCATCGTTTCATACTTTTCATTCGCATCCGTACTTGTACCGTGCGCATTAATGTAATCAATATCTTCTGGCTGTAGACCTGCATCTGCTAAAGCTTGACGCATTGCACGCACGCCGCCTTCACCGCCAGGAGCCGGCATTGTAATATGGAATGCATCACCAGTTGCACCGTAACCCGCGATTTCCGCATAAATGTGAGCACCACGAGCTAATGCGTGCTCTAATTCTTCAAGAATTAAAATACCTGAACCTTCACCCATTACGAAACCGCTACGGTTTTTATCAAATGGACGGCAAGCTGTTGCTGGATCTTCATTAAATGTTAATGCTTTCGCTGAACTAAATCCGGCAAATGCCATACTTGTTAACGGCGCTTCTGCTCCGCCTGTTATCATTGCATCAGCATCACCGCGTTGAATTGCTTTAAATGCATCACCAATTGAGTTTGCACCAGATGCACAAGCCGTTACAGAACAAGTGTTAATTCCTTTTGCTCCTGTTGCGATCGATACTTGACCTGCTGCCATATCTGGGATCATCATCGGTACGAAGAATGGGCTCACGCGGCGCGGGCCTTTCTCAGTAAAAATCTTAAATTGTTCTTCGTATGTTTCCATACCGCCAATACCAGAACCAATCCATACACCAATTCGAGGTCCGTTTTCTTCTGTAATTTCAAGCTTTGCATCTGCAACTGCCATTTTCGCTGCTGCTACTGCATATTGTGTAAAGCGATCCATACGGCGCGCTTCTTTTTTATCAATATATTTCTCGACTTCAAAGTCGTTAATTTCTGCTGCTACTTTTGCTGGAAATAGTTCCGGATCAATTCTTGTAAGTCGTCCGATTCCAGATACACCCTTTTTAATGTTTTCCCACGCTGTTTCAACATCTGTTCCGATCGGTGTAACAGCTCCTAGTCCTGTAATTACGACCCTCTTTTTCTCCATACAAAATACACTCCTTTTTTTCTCTCAGTCCTTATTTACCCCAACGAAGAGCAACTGCTCCCCATGTTAATCCGCCGCCGAAACCAACAAGTATAATTAAATCACCATCTTGAATACGTCCATTTTGCAATTCCTCTACCATTGCAATTGGAATTGAAGAAGCTGATGTATTACCAAACTTTTCAATTGTCATACTCATTTTTTCTTGTGGTAAATTTAATCTCTCTCTTGCAGATTCCATAATACGAATATTCGCTTGATGCGGTACTAAAAAATCCACATCCTCTTTAGTAAGTCCCGCTTTTTCTAACACGCGAAGACAGGAATCACCAAGTTGGCGAACAGCAAATTTAAAGACTTCTCTGCCGTTCATCATAACATACTCGTCTTGATAAAGATGCTTACCGCCGCTTCCGTCTGCTCCTAATTCGAAAGATAGAACGCCTCTTCCTTCTGAAACAGCCCCCATTACGATAGCACCGGCTCCGTCTCCAAATAGTACTGCTGTATTTCGATCATTCCAGTCTACAATTTTAGATAGTTTATCACTACCAACTACTAATACATTTTTATAAGTTCCCGTTTGAATAAATTGCTGCGCTGTAATCATTCCGTACATAAAACCAGCACACGCTGCACTTAAATCCATTGCGGCTGCGTGTTTTGCGCCAATGGCTTCTTGAATGACACAAGCTACTGCTGGGAATGCGCGATCTGGCGTTACTGTTGCCACTAAAATCAGATCGATATCCTCTCCGCTAATCCCGGCATCTTCAAGTGCTTTTTTAGAAGCCTCTACCGCCATATATGAAGTATCTATTGTATCATCGGCAATGCGTCTTTCTGCAATTCCCGTTCTCGTACGAATCCATTCATCAGATGTATCTACGATTTTCTCTAAATCGTGATTTGTGACTACTTTTTCTGGCACATATCTTCCGATCCCTAAAATGCCCACGTTCACATCGCAGCCCTCCGTTTTATATCAATTATTATGACTTGGTACTAATTTTAAAACATAAATGTATTTTTGTCTAGAATATATTTCAGCTAAAACATAAATCCAGCATTATTCACTTTATTGTTTATTAAAAGAAACAGAAACATACCTTTCTCTGTTTCTTTCGAAATATAAAAAGGCCCGAACCGCTTCTGTCCACGATTCGAGCCTCTCTTCCATCTAAAAAGATGCTTTTTATTCTTTTTCTGCTTTCCCAAGCTCATATGCTTCGTTCATAACTTTCATCAATAACTCTAATACTGGTTGTGCTTTCTCCATATCAAGCGCAATTCCATTCGAATCTAAGATGGCCTTTGCTTCTGGTAAATGCTTCATTGCGATTTGTAAAAATTGCATGCTTTTTTCGTTCATATTACGTTCTTCCTCTCCGTAAAAACTTTCATTTCACAATCATACAATAGTGTAACACGTACACTACCCTTCGTATAACTCTTTATATTTTTTCATATGTGCCAATTGTTTATTTAAACCGTATTCTAACGGAGTATTTCTTTTTATCGAAATAACCTCGACAGCATCATTTCGTTCTTCCTCATTCTTTTTATTCACTTTATCCGCTGCACGTAAAAGGTTCATACCTTTTTTCCATAACGACTTTTTACCACTAAGTAAATTGTATATGCCGAGATGCTCCACTTTCATTCCATTTTCCCATAAGTATTCACATACATCTTCCACGTACAATAGATCACTTCCGTTTTCCTCACTCGCATAATGGCACTCTTTCTCATCCAGTTCTGATAAAATGAGCTGATGATACATCATAAAAGATGGTTGCCATGGCCCATATAATGTAGGAACTCGAAATACACTATATGGTGCCTCTCCTTTTTTCAATCCTTCTTCCACTTTCGAAAATAAACGTTTATTTTCAGATTCATCTGCGTTTTCTACTTCAATAGAAGAAATTAGATTTAACTTCACTTTCTGTTCTGCACACAGTCTTATAATCCGCTTTAAATACTGTAATATAACTCTTTCATTCCGAAAACCACTTTGTTGATTTGGCTCATATAAGCAAAAGTAAACCGTATCGAACTTCTCTCCTTCTACTGACCTCCATCCATCTTCATCTCTTATCGAATAATACGTAAATAACGCATTTCGCCCAATTAACAATAACTTCTCCTCATTAATTTTTGTCATATTCTCGAATTCATCAAAATCAAGACCGTACACTTCCACTTCTTCTGCAATCATTTTATTCACAAGGTGATAACCTACAAACGTAAGTGCACCTATAATTAGCACGCGCTCCATACCACCAACCCTTTCTCCCTGAAACAAATAGCTCCTCATTTATGTATATGGGAGCTTCACAATTCTTCTTCATATTTTTTAAAGAAATCAGTCGTTTGCCTAACCATTTTATATTTCACATCTTGCAGATGGAATAAGACAGAAGTATCACATTGATTGAATTGCCTCATTTTCTCATATTTACGTAACAACTGTTTTCTTCCTCTTTTTTCTTGTGTTGATACGAAAACTTTAACAGGTACACAAGACGGAAGAAGCGTAAATGATTTCTTATTTATTTTGGATTCTAATTCTTCTTCTTTGGAATCATACGCCAAACTTAACTCCTTCACTAATCTTTTGTAAAAAAACTTATGCTCTTTTTCAAACTCCACATATTCTGGTAAATCTAAACACGGATTTAACATAATGACAGAGCGTATACATTCAGGGTATTTGTTCATCATTTCAAGTGCTACAAGTGCCCCCATACCATCTGCCATAATGTGCATTTTCGCATTTAATGTCTCTTTTCTCAAAACAACGTCATATAAGCGTTTTGCTAGACGAATAGATTGATCGTTTCCCCAATGTCTTCCATATAAATTAGAGGAAAAGACCGTATAGCCTTCCGCAATAAGGCCATGTAAAAAATAAGACCTTCCTGCATGCTGTGTCCATAAACTTGTACCATTCTCAATAAAGTAGTTGTAATCACCGAGAAGCATAACAGAAAATCCATTTGGCTTCTCCGGTAAATAAATGACACATGGTTCTTTTTCTAAATAAAAAAAACGTTCCGTAATACTCATTTTTCCCCCGCCTTATTTTCTAAACGTATAAAAGTACTCTTCTATAATGTATGAACAGAATGCAAATTTGCGTTGAAAAATCTACAAATATTTTTCTATATTCTTTTTTCAATTGTGTTACAATAAGGACAGATTGAACGAATAGAGGTGTAAAATATGCGTTTCATTTGGGCATTAATTTGGTCGTTCGCGCTTGTACATATGATGAGCTACGTAATCGGCTCTATGACTGGCGGTACATACGATTTTAACCAAGCGTCTATTTTCTCAGTTGTTCTTGCGGTATTAGTACTAGCAATTTCAGCTACAATTCCAAACGAGCCAGTAGAACAACACTAAAAAAAGAGTCCGGATTTTATCCGAACTCTTTTTTTATTTTACTTTACATGAACGACTAATTCGTTATTTTCTACATCAACAACTACGTGACTGTTATCAGTAATCGTTCCTGCAATTAATTCTCGTGCTAATTTCGTCTCAACTTGACGCTGTACATATCGTTTTAATGGACGAGCTCCGTACATCGGATCAAAGCCAGCTTCTACAACAAACTCTCTCGCTGCGTCTGTTAATTCTACCGTAATATGACGGTCAGCTAAACGACCTTGTAATTCTTTTACAATTTTATCAACAATACCTTTAATTTCATTCGTTGTAAGAGGTTTGAATAAAATAATTTCATCGACACGGTTTAAAAACTCTGGTCGGAAATGTCCTCTTAATTGCCCCATTACAAGTTCTCTTGATTCCTCTTTAATTGAGCCATCTGCTTCTAATCCATCTAACAAATGAGCAGATCCTATATTTGAAGTCATAATAATAACCGTGTTTTTAAAGTCTACTGTACGTCCTTGAGAATCTGTAATGCGTCCATCATCTAACATTTGTAATAAAATGTTGAATACTTCTGGATGTGCTTTTTCGATTTCATCTAACAAAATAACTGAATACGGTTTACGTCTTACCGCTTCTGTTAATTGACCGCCCTCTTCATATCCAACATATCCAGGAGGCGCACCAATTAAGCGTGACACAGCGTGTTTCTCCATATACTCAGACATGTCGATACGAATCATTTGCTCTTCACTGTCAAATAACGTTTGTGCTAATGTTTTTGCAAGCTCAGTTTTACCAACACCTGTAGGTCCTAAGAAAATAAATGAACCAATTGGACGATTTGGATCTTTAATACCAGCTCGCGCACGAAGAACTGCGTCTGATACAAGGCTTACCGCTTCTTCTTGACCGATAACACGCTCTGATAAAATTTGCTCTAAGCGTAGTAATTTCTCGCGTTCACCTTCAACGAGTTTTGCGACAGGAATACCAGTCCAGCGTGAAACAATATCTGCAATTTCTTCTTCACTTACTTCCTCACGTAATAAGCGATTCTCTTGTTTATTATGTGCACCCATTTCTTCCGCTTCTTTTAACTCTTTTTCGATAGCTGGAATTTTCCCATGACGAAGCTCAGCTGCTTTATTTAAATCGTAATTTCCTTCTGCTTCTTCTAACTCACGGCGCAAGCGCTCTAAATGTTCACGTAAGTCACGCACTTTATGAATGTCTTCTTTTTCTTTCTCCCATTTCGCTCTCATACCACTTGCAACTTCTTTTAAATCCGATAATTCACGTTGCAACGTTTTCAGGCGTTCTTGGCTACCAAAGTCCTTCTCTTTTCCAAGAGCCGCTTCTTCAATTTCTAACTGCATAATACGACGTGTTACTTCATCTAATTCTGTTGGCATAGAATCAATCTCTGTTCGAATCGTTGCGCACGCTTCGTCAACAAGATCAATTGCTTTATCTGGTAAGAAACGATCCGAAATATATCGATCTGATAAAACGGATGCCGCTACAATCGCGCGGTCATGAATATTTACACCATGATAAATTTCAAAGCGCTCTTTTAAACCACGTAAAATGGAAATTGTATCTTCAACAGTTGGTTCTTCTGCTAATACTTGTTGGAAACGTCTTTCTAGCGCTGGATCTTTCTCAATATATTTACGATACTCATCTAACGTTGTCGCCCCGATACAATGCAGTTCACCACGCGCAAGCATCGGTTTTAACATATTTCCTGCGTCCATCGCACCTTCTGTTTTACCAGCGCCGACGATTGTGTGCAGTTCATCGATGAATAATAAAATGCGGCCTTCACTCTTTTTAATTTCATTTAATACAGCTTGCAGACGCTCTTCAAACTCACCACGGAATTTCGCTCCAGCTACAAGCGCACTCATATCTAATGCGAAGATTGTTCTATCTTTTAATCCTTCTGGTACATCCTTCTTCACAATACGCTGTGCTAATCCTTCAACGATTGCTGTTTTACCAACACCCGGTTCACCAATTAAAACCGGGTTGTTTTTCGTTTTACGTGAAAGAATGCGGATTACACGTCGAATTTCACTATCGCGACCGATAACAGGATCAATTTTCCCTGCTCTCACTTCCGCCACTAAATCACGACCATATTTTTCTAACGCTTCATAAGTTGCTTCTGGATTTTGACTAGTCACTCTTTGATTCCCCCGAACTGTCATTAAAGACTGTAATAAGTTATCTTTCGTAATGTGAAATCTTGTAAGTAATTGATTTATATCGCCTTTTTCTTCTGAAAAAGCAAGCAATACATGTTCAACTGAAATGTAGTCATCTTGCAATTTCTCTGCTTCTTTTCCTGCTCTTACAAGTAGTTGTTGCAGAGCACCTGTTATATATAATTTTCCTACTTCTGCACCGCTTCCCGTTACAGAAGGTTTTTTCTTAATTAAACTTTCGGCGCCTTGCTTTAACGCTTCTATATCGACATTCATTTTTTGAAAAATACGCACCGCTAACCCATCTTGCTCTTCTAATAATGTAAACAAGAGATGAACAGTATCTACTTCTTGATGATGATGAGATACCGCTAAAGATTGGGCACTCATAATCGCCGCTTGTGTTTTTGTTGTCATTTGATTTAAGTCCATCTTTACAGTCCTCCAAACGTTTGACTTTCTTTGACCTTTGATTTGATTATACGCCAACTGACTTTTTTATACAATAATTTTGCTTATGTATTTTCAAACTTATTATTGGAAAAAGAAAAAGGGAACATTCATTATACAATTGAAAAATATACGGTAAGTGAAATTATAATGTGTAACGACAAAAAAGCCGCAATAATGATTGCGGCCCCTGTTACGGTTTTCTTTTATATGTCCACTGACGATTATGATTCGTGTTATCTGGAAACTTTTCACCGGCAGTTAATGTCACCATTTGCGGATCTTTTACCATACTTCCTGTTTCACCAATTTCTACGTAAATGCCATCATTTGGCGCTTTTTGTCCAGAACGAAACCTGCGATTTTGTCCCATTTCCATTCTCCTTCCATGACGTCTTTGCCTCATTAGTATATCCATTTTAAAAGAAAGCTTTTCTGTCATGTTTAGGAAACAAGTACTACATTTCGTTCTTGTACATATACATGAATGACACAAGCATAGGAAGGGATTTCTTTCCTATTTGTAGAAAAAAAAAGAAACCAACCTACTATAGGCCAGCTTCAAAGGAGAGTCAAACATATACGAGAAGATTACATGTTCATTATAAGCCTCATCATACGAGCAATGTAACCCTTTTCACAATTTGTACATAATGAAAGAAACATTGTTTGAACTTTCTAAAAAGATGTTGACTTTTCTTAATTTCCAGCGAGAAATAGTAGACACCGCAGCACTTTGCGACGTAAGATGGATATATAGTGAACTTTCCATCTTTGGTGTTCTCACCCAGTTTAACCTCTTATTTCTGCATATTAAAAACGGAAATATAGATATAAACAAAAAATTATTATAAGAGGTGAAATTATGAATAAACAGCATTTAATCGCATTAGACTTAGACGGCACTTTATTGACAGACAACAAAATAATTTCCACTCGAACAAAACATACAATTGCAAAAGCAAAGGAACAAGGACATATTGTCGTTATTTCAACAGGACGTCCATTCCGTGCTAGTTTTGATTACTATAAAGAACTTGGTCTTAACACACCAATCGTAAACTTTAATGGCGCTTACGTACATCATCCCCTTGATTCAAAATGGGGAACACATCACTCTCCTCTTGAGCTAGCAACAGCGCAAGAAATTGTCCGAGCTTGCTTTGATTTTGGCGTGAAAAATATATACGCTGAAGTAATGGACGATGTGTATGTTCGTGAAATTGATGAAGATAAAAAACATATTTTCGAATTTGGTTCTCCAAAGATTTTCACAGGAGACTTATTAAATATTTTAAACGATCATCCAACTTGCTTATTAATTGACGCACATGACGAGCATTCCAGTGCAATTCGTCAACATTTAACTGATATGCATGCTGAAGTAATCGACCATAGAAAATGGGGCGCACCTTGGCCGATTATTGAAATTGTAAAAAGCGGGTTAAATAAAGCTGTCGGATTACAAAAAATTTCTAGTCATTACAACATTCCACAAGAGCGAATTATCGCTTTCGGTGATGAAGATAACGACTTTGAAATGATTGAATTTGCTGGTCACGGCATCGCAATGGGTAATGCAATTCCTGAATTAAAATCACTCGCAAATCATACGACATTAACGAATGAAGAAGATGGTATTGCGCTATATTTAGAAGAGATTCTTGGGTTGTAATCTAAAAATTCCCTGCTTATAGTTTTTCGCCAAACGCTCATACTATTATTAGACGCCGGATTATCGCGTCGATTGTTTTCAGCTAAATAAAGGGGGTTTTTCGAATGGGTAAAAAGAACAAATCAAAACGTTTTATCCAACAAGGAGCCGATGCTGTTATGAAGCATGATGCAAGATTCCCGTACAGAGGTACATTAGCTGAGGCAGAAAAAGCGAGAAGTAACTCTTCTTTTGGAGGGGTTTAAATGGGGAACTTACTATTCCAACAAGCTAGAGATGCCGTTACAAATGCCGTATCTTGTTCAAGCGGTACTGAGCAACAAGATCTCGTATATAGGGCAAAAAATGCTTTGCACTCTGCTTATGCAAACTCTTCAACAGCTGAAAAAGTTCAGCTACGCGAAATGCAAGAGCAGTTGCAAAACATTACGAATTTACATTAAAAAAGAGGACCAGCTTTGGTCCTCTTTAATCTTTTCGAAACAAGCCAAACACCCCAACTGTCTGTAATACGTTTGTAAATGCACCTGGGTCCACTTGCCTAATAACCCTTTCTAATTCATATAACTCATAACGCGTAATAACAATCATTAACATTTCCTTATTTTCATTTGTATAAGCGCCTGTTGCTGGTATAGTTGTAATCCCCCTCACTAAGCGTGAATGAATCGCCTTTCGTACATCTGTCCCATTCTTCGTAACGATTAATGCTGTAATCTTCACATGACGTGTATGAATTGCATCGATAATTCGCGTTGACACATACAAAGTCACCAAAGTATATAACGCTTTTTCCCATCCATACACATAGCCAGCCGCAATAATGATAAGTGCATTAAAGAAGAAAAAATACGTACCGACAGGCTTATCTTTAATCTTTGATAAAATCATGGCGATAATATCTAAACCACCTGTAGAAGCCCCCCACTTCAACGCAATCCCTACCCCAATTGCTGAAATAATCCCACCAAAAATCGCATTTAATATAATATCGTTCGAAACCGCTCTAACCGGGATGATTTCTAGAAACAAAGTCATAAATATGACGCAAAGAAAACTAAAAAAAGTAAAGGCCTTTCCAACCTTTTTCCATGCTAAAATAACGACGGGAATATTAAACAAACTAAACAATACCCCCGTTGATATGTGAATAGATAAAAAGTCCCCTAATATTTGTGATAACAATTGAGACAATCCAGCAAAGCCACTCGCGTACACTTTCGCTGGCGTTAAAAATAAATTCATTCCAATCGCGTTTAACAAACCTGCGACAATTACAACGATTAACTTCTTTATAAGTTCGGTATAATTCAACTTCAAATCCATTTCTAATCCACCTTTATTATTCATGAATGCACTGCTATACATAGTCTTTACGAAAAAGGAAATGATAAACGTACAACGTGTAGAAATGGAGTTGATACATATGCCACATACGAGTGATAACGACAAAAAAGCACGCGATAATAATGCAAAGCGTACGCAAAAAAATGAGCAAGAACAAAAAAATATTCAGCAAGGTAAGCGTTCCTATTCTAAAAAGACCGATCACCTTTGATTCCATCGTACATCAACAATATTGTTGATGTACTTTTTTTACATTTTACAGGGAAAAAACATTAAAAATTCACTTCATGTTCACTTCTATATTCTACAATAGCGATAACATATTCGGATGAGGTGTTAGCATGAGAGGGAAACACATTTTCATTATTACTGCACTAATAAGTATATTAATGCTAGCTGCTTGTGGACAAAAAAACAACTCGGCTACAGTCGCTACAGCAACAGACTCAACCATTACGAAGGGCGACTTCGAAAAGCAGTTGAAAGATCGTTACGGAAAAGACATGCTATACGAAATGATGGCACAAGACGTTATCACGAAAAAATATAAAGTATCTGACGATGATGTAGATAAAGAAGTACAAAAAGCGAAAAATCAATATGGAGATCAATTCACAGCAGTACTCGAAAACAATCGTTTAAAAGATGAAGCTGATTTCAAAAATCAAATTAAGTTCAAACTTGCTATGAATGAAGCAATTAAGAAAAGTGTTACAGACAAAGACGTGAAAGACCACTATAAACCAGAAATTAAAGCGAGTCATATTTTAGTAAGTGACGAAAATGAAGCGAAAGAAATAAAGAAAGAATTAGATGCTGGCGCTTCATTTGAAGAATTAGCAAAACAAGAATCGCAAGATCTACTATCAAAAGATAAAGGTGGAGACCTTGGATACTTCAATTCAGGCAGAATGGCGCCTGAATTTGAAACAGCTGCCTATAAACTAAAAGTCGGACAAATTAGCAATCCCGTTAAATCACCAAACGGTTATCATATTATTAAATTAACTGATAAAAAAGACTTACAACCTTACGATGAAGTGAAAGACTCCATCCGTAAAAACTTAGAAGCAGAGCGTATTGCCGACCCTACATTCAGTCATAAGTTAATACAAAAGGAATTAAAAAAGGCAAATATTAAAATAAATGATAGTGACTTGGAAGATACGTTTACTCTTGCGCATGAGCAAGGGAATTAAAAAAGCACCGCCTTATTTTTACAGCAAAATAAGGCGGTGCTTTTTATTTAATTTACTTCTTAAAATACGTCCAGCCTTCTTCTTGATAAACCTTTTCTTCTTTCATCAACTTACCAAGCGCACGCTTAAAGGCAGCTTTACTCATGTTGAATCGTTCTTTAATGTCTTCTGGATTGCTCTTATCCCAAAACGGCATTGCTCCGCCTCGTTCTTCCATATATGCATAAACTACAGCAGCATCGTCTTCCATTCCTTCTTCTTTACGAGGAAGAAGTGAAATATTAATTGTACCGTCATCTTTTACGTCAATAATACGGCCCGTTACACGTTCACCGATACGGACTTGTTCTTTTCTTTCAGTATGGTGTAAGAAAGCACGGAAATGCTCATCAGTTAGTATGAATGAACCAACTTGAAGTGAACGATATACACGTCCATTTACGTTTTTATTACGCATAGATGGCGTCGCATCTACGATAATTTCTTGCATATCACTGTCTCTTGCCGGAAGAGCAATAAGGCGATCACGATTCGTTAATTTTAACGTACAATATAATTCGTCGCCGACTTCTGGCCATACTGGCATATAAATCGGGAACTCATCAGCTGGGATTAGTATATCTTTTGATACACCAATATTAACAAACACACCTAAACTAGGGATAACTTCTACAACTTTTACCCAGTTCCAATCAAAAGTTGTAATAAGTGGCTCCTTCATTGTTGCTGAAACACGATTTTGATGATCAAGGTATAAGAATACATCAATCGTATCGCCTTCTTCAATTTCTCCAACTAATTCGTTTTTATGTAGGAAAATTTCTTCCTCTTCATTCCCAACCATATATCCGATTTCCGTTTCGCGTAAAACAGTTACCTGTTCAATCGCTCCTAATTGTAAATACATATTTTTTAATTCCCTTCTATATATATAAAATTAACTTTTTTATCTTTTTATCATTCCAAACAAAAGTTAATTATAACACGATTTTCTCTTTATTTGTCCAACTGCCCAAAATTCACTATAATAAAATGAGGTTACATGATTATAAGTATGAAAACACTTAAGTCTAAGCTCGTTTTCAGCTATACTTTAGTATGTACAGTACATAAAAAGATTAGAAATTTATTTGGAGGTGCTAACTATGGCAAAAGAGAGTTCTTTTGACATCGTTTCGAAAGTAGAATTACCTGAAGTAACAAACGCAATTAACATCGCATTAAAGGAAATCCAAAACCGATATGACTTTAAAGGAAGTAAAAGTGATATTAAATTAGAAAAAGAAGTTCTAGTTTTAACTTCTGACGATGAGTTCAAATTAGACCAAGTAAAAGACGTTCTAATTGCTAAACTTGTAAAACGTAACGTTCCAATTAAAAACTTAGATTACGGAAAAGTTGAAGCTGCGACTGGTAACACTGTTCGCCAACGCGCAACACTTCAACAAGGTATCGATAAAGATAACGCGAAAAAAATTAACAACATCATTAAAGAAATGAAATTAAAAGTAAAAACACAAGTACAAGATGACCAAGTACGTGTTACAGCGAAAAGCCGTGATGACTTACAAGCAGTTATCGCAGCAGTTCGCAGCGCTGACTTACCGATTGACGTACAATTTATTAACTACCGCTAAAAAGAAAAACATCCTCTGTGTAGAGGGTGTTTTTCTTTTTAGCGGTAGGGCAAGGTCTAAACTTACAGGTAATCGGATAGTTAGAATGGGGATTGGATTATTACAAAATTTACTTTTATACGTTAAATATGTGCATACATTAAGCAAGTCCTTTTGAAAATCGGCGCAAAAAATCTCCCTCCCCACTCAAATGTAACAAATTATGAGTATAAGAATATTTTCCAACCTTTCATGTAATGTAAAATTAGTAAGGAATTTATTTTATGAAAAAATGTTAATTAAAAAAGAGTTAGAAGTGGTTATTTGAAGAAATTAATACTATGTTTTTTATTAACTACATTCTGTCTATATATTGCAGGGTGTTCTAATAATATAGCTACACTCAAGGATAAATCTAAAACTTCAACACCTGCGAAGTGTAAATCCATCAACAAAGCTTGGTACAAGAAACATATGTAATGTAACAATTGATGATATAAGTCATAAAAAAAGAAACCATAAGGTGCCTTTTTATAGAAAATAATAAGATGTTCATCAGCAATTATGAGTGATTTTTTTATTTTGATTTTCAAAATATTTTTCTTTAACTATTTTGATCAGATTTTCTTTTTCTGTTAGTTCAAAGATAAATAATGCTTTTTTCATGTTATAAGCTACATCTTCTTCATTATATTGTTTCAGCTTCTGCAAATTCCAACCTTTTCCATAATATAATTCACCTAATAAATATAACGTGTTTAAATTAATGGCTAATTTGATACCCATATCATTGTATTTTATTGCCTCTTCATGTTGATTTGCATGACCTAAAATTTTTGCTAAATTAAAAATGATTTTTAATTTAATTTCTTTATCTCTAGGGAAATCTAACTTATTAAAATTAGTTAAACATCTTCTTAATATAGTAATACTCTTTTCATATTCTTTATTTGCCCCATGAAATATAGCCATCGACTGCATAATATCTATTTCTCTTTCTGATAAAAAATCAACATTCGTTACAGTTAGTTTTAATGCACTATTTAAAAGATTCAAAGCAGTTTTTATTGATTCATTTACATGAAATATAGCAATTGCTTCATGCCATATTAGAAATTGTTTATCTTCTTTTAACTGGAAATTACTTTCGTTTTTCTCTTGTTTCACTATTTCGTACAGTTCATTATATTGTTTTTGCTTTGTACAATCTCTCATTACATATTTTACATTTTCTACATATTTTAGTTTTTTGTTTTGAGTTAGTGCGAAAATATTATTTGGATCAATACCAAGTCTTTCAGATAATTGATATAACAATATGCTAGATGGATAAATCATACCTTTTTCTATTTTACTAATTTGACTTTGTGAACATATTCCATGACACAATTCAGATTGTGATATATTCTTTTTCATTCTAAGTTCTTTAATGGTAATACCCAAATCGTAAAATTCCATTTTTCCTCCTCAAATATAGCTCTCAATGAGTATCAGAATATTTTTCACCCTTTAATGTAATGTAAAATTAGTATAGTTGCAATTATTGTTGTTCTAAAGGTCTTTTCATTTCTTTTCTCAGCTGCATTTCGAGGCGATAGTCTTACTTCACACAAAAAAACAGGCTAGGGAGAAAGTATCCCTCCTTAGCCTGTCCCCTCTCAGCAGAAGAGTTTTCGTACTTATTAAGAACACACATCCATTACTTATTTCCGTCTCTTTTTAACAACAATTAAAAACGCAATAAATAATACATTCACACCGACTATTAAGGAGATAAATAACCAATTCACACCTGTTTCTCCGCTAATTTTATACACATTTGATTCTTCGCGCTTTAAAACAAGATAAAACTTTCCGTCTTCTTCTCTTATAATTTCATCTTCTAACAATCCTCTTAACTCTTGTTTTTCACCAATCGCACTTACAGGCAAAGCAACTTTTTGTGTTTCTTTCGTATTATTAATCGCTACTAATGTTACTTCATCTTTATACTTTCGTTTTAGTATACTCATTCCATCTTTATCGTATAAAAGCTCAAACGTTCCATGGCGTAGAGATGGTCTCGCTTGTCTAAGCTCACCGAGTTTCGTTATGTGCTGCACAAATTTTTCATCTGATTTGAAATCCATTAATCGTCTATTATCCGGAGTATCCCCTCCATCTAATGCAATTTCAGTCCCGTAATAAAAATTTGGAATACCTGGTGATGTTAATAAATATGTAAGGGCTAGTTTCAAACGAGATGGCGGATAATTCATATTCTCTTTTGCAATACGGGCAAACCTTTTTGTATCTTGATTATCTAAAAATGTAACGGATTCCCCTTCTGTTTTACTCACATCATATAAAGATTTCACCGATACACCCACTTTGGAAAACGATTCTACTATTTTTTCATTATATTCACTATCTTCTTTTGTCATAATACGAAAATCTTTCTTTATCGCTTGCATATCTTTTTGCACGTCATCCCAGAAAGAACGCGACTTTTTTTCACTATTCATAACATAAATTCCATCTAAATCAACTTCTTTGATCCACCATTTCATCGCGTCGATGACTTTTTTTTCGTTTTCCCCAAGTGGAAATTGAAGTACAACTTTCATTCCTTTTGCGTGTGCTTCTTGTACAAGTTCTTTCACATCATTTTCTGTTCCGAAATGTTCATTTACCTTTTGAAAATTACGCACGTCTAACCCATCGTACTTTCCACTTTCAAAAAGCGGAGAAAGCATAACAGCGGTAAAGCCCATTTCTTTTATGTAATCCAGTCTTTTTATAATCCCTCTTATATCTCCACCCTGATATCCTTCTAAATTGCCAACTTCTAACTGTTTGTCATTTTTCGGTTCTCCATTATTGAAGCGATCAATCATAATGGAATATATGACTTCGTCTCGCCACTCTCTTTTTTCATCTGCAAACGTATGTATTGGTACAAACAAAACGACAGCTAAACAAAAACAAATGAATAGTTTCCTAGTCCGTATTTTTTCCACACGCATCCCCCATGTTTTTTAATTGTAAGAATATTATACCAATTTTCCAGACGAATCGCATACGTTGATTTCATTCCCCTCAAAATACTTCATGTTAGATTTTCTAACATGAAGTATTTATTTTTCTGAATTTTTAGTTGATTTTTCTTTTCGTTTCGAATATGATATGAAACATAACAAGTTGATGTTATTTTTTCTAACATTATAGGAGGAGAGAGAATGAATATGGGAGATACGGTTTTTATGTTTGTAACGACAGTAATGGTCATGTTAATGACACCAGGATTAGCACTTTTTTATGGGGGCATGGTTCGCAGTAAAAATGTACTCAGTACGACAATGCACAGTTATAGCGCAATGGCCATCGTTTCGATTCAATGGATTGTAATCGGCTATTCTTTATCATTCGGACCAGATTGGCACGGACTTATCGGTACACTCGATTGGTTCGGTTTAAACGGAGTTACCTACGCACCAAATCCAGACTACTCATCTACTATTCCTCACAATTTATTTATGATGTTCCAACTCATGTTCGCTATTTTAACTCCCGCTTTAATTTCAGGTGCATTCGCCGAAAGAATGCGATTTTCTGCTTTCCTTATTTTCATCCTCCTATGGACAACAATCGTTTACAACCCTGTCGCTCATTGGGTATGGGGCGTTGGCGGATGGCTAAGAGAACTTGGCGCGTTAGACTTCGCTGGTGGTAACGTCGTTCATATTACATCTGGCGTGGCCGGCCTTGTATTAGCTATTTTTCTCGGAAAACGAAAAAACATAAACGGTACTTCTCCTCACCATTTACCATTCACAATGTTAGGCGCAGGCTTACTATGGTTTGGATGGTTCGGTTTTAACGTCGGAAGTGCATTATCTTTAAACGACGTAGCTTTAACTGCATTTATTAATACAAATATAGCCGCTGCTGCCTCTGCATTAACTTGGATGCTTTCAGAATGGTTCTTCCAATCAAAACCGACTGCGATGGGAGCTGCTTGTGGTGTAGTTTCCGGTCTAGTCGCTATTACACCAGCTTGCGGGTTCGTTACACCTTTCTCCGCTCTTCTTATCGGAGCAATCGGCGGCGTATTATGCTTCGGAGCGGTCTTTTTCTTAAAAACAAAATTCGGATACGATGATACACTTGATGCATTCGGATGCCACGGTATCGGCGGCACTTGGGGCGGTATTGCAACAGGACTATTTGCAACTACTACTGTAAATGCTGATGGCGCGAACGGATTGTTTTACGGAAACGCTGCTTTACTGTTTAAACAACTCGTAGCAATCGGCGCAACATACGCATTCACAATCATAATGACGTACGCCATTATTAAAGCAATTAACTTCTTCCTCCCTGTTCGGGTAGATGAGCATGAGGAACATATGGGACTTGATATTTCGATGCACGGAGAGAAAGCTTATGAGTATACAGAGCGAGTGAACTAAAAAAAGAGATGCAATCTATTGGTAGTAGATTGCATCTCTTTTTATTGTACTTGCCAGCACTGAATACCCTACCTGGTATTTAGGTGAATATATCGGCGATTTTTTAAATATATCGATTTACCAACAAATTCCGACATGACGGAACTGAAGAATACTCCGGTATAACTTACGAATCACCATACTTACTTTTATTCAAACTTAATATAATAAGAAACGCAATTGCTATTACAGCTAAAAAACGAACTGGATTAAACGGCGTTCCTACCGTTTCATTAAAACGATGATAAATAAAAGGGATCATCTCAAGTACCATTAGCCCCATCGCAATTTTAAATGTCTCAGCCATCGCTTTATTTTTTATAAACGTAGCACGCTCATCACCTTGTTTTCCAATTGCTATAAACATTTTTATAATAGCAAACACCACAAACAAAAAGACACTTAGCGCAATAATAAAAATCAAAACATCCATCAAAAATACACCTCTTATATGTAAAACTTATTTGACAAGAGTATAGCATCTTTCGCCCCACATGTAAAACATATTTTACATACAAAAAAGACGACCGTTTAACAGTCGTCTTTTCCTATTTACCCCGCTATTTGTGGGCAGTAAGATCCCCAAATCTCAAAATTCAGCGAAAGCAAAAAAGTTAGATGAGGGATCAACTGCCCGTAAAAGCCCGATTGGTGAAGGCTAATAATCAGCGGGGATGAATCCCCACTGATTAAAGTTTCACTTTATTTCGGAGCATTTCCCACATATTGCGTAATATCAACATTTAAAGCTTGCGCTAAACGCATTCCGTAATCGTGATCTGCACGGAAGAAGTTACAAATAGCTAGTAATTTCGTGCGCTCATTTACGTCTTTTAAGTCATTTGTTAAGTTTGCAATTAAATTGTCTTGCTCTTCTTTAGAGAATGAACGGTAACGCTCACCTGCTTGTTTGAAATCATTTGGTTTGTCAATTTTTTCACGAGATACATAGCCTTCTACTTTCATAGTTGAATCGCGGTAAGTTGGGTCTTCAACTGGATTTTCAGTATGACGGCTCGGTTCGTAGTTAATTGTAGATGGGTTTTGATTGATTTGCATCGCACCATCACGTTGTTGATTATGAACAGCTGCGTACGGGCAGTTTACAGGAATTTGTAAGTAGTTCGCACCAAGACGGTAACGCTGTGTATCTGGATAAGAGAATAAACGACCTTGTAATAATTTATCTTCAGATGGTTCAATACCATTTACAGTTGCACTTGGAGAGAACGCCACTTGCTCTACTTCCGCGAAGAAGTTTTTCGGGTTACGATTTAACGTCATCGTCCCTACTTCAATTAACGGGAAGCGATCTTCTGGCCATACTTTCGTTGGATCTAGCGGATCAAAGTCTAAAGAATCCGTTTCATCTAGTTGCATCACTTGTACGTGTAAATCCCACTTCGGATAATTTCCTTTTTCGATTGCATCGAACAAGTCACGAGTTGCATGGTTGAAATCTTTCCCTTGTACTTCTTGCACCTCTTTTGCACTTAAGTTACGTACACTTTGCTGTGGTTTCCAGTGATATTTAATGTAGACGATTTTACCTTCTGCATTAATCCATTTAAATGAATGGACACCGAAACCTTCCATTTCACGATAGCTTGCTGGTGTACCGTAATCAGAAAACACCCATGTCATCATATGTGTAGATTCTGGACTTAACGTCATGAAATCCCAGTAACGATCTGGCGTTTGAACATTTGTATCAGGTGCTGGTTTTAAAGAATGCACCATATCAGGGAATTTAATTGCATCACGAATGAAGAAGACCGGTAAATGGTTACCTACGATATCGTAATTTCCTTCTTCTGTATAAAATTTAACAGCGAACCCACGTGGGTCACGAGCTGTTTCTGGAGAACCTTGACCATGAATAACCGTTGAGAAACGAACAAATACAGGCGTTTCAGTTCCTTCATTTTGTAAAAATGCTGCTTTCGTATATTGCTTCATGCTGTTTTTCGTTACGAACACACCGTGAGCACCTGCACCACGTGCATGCACAACACGCTCTGGAATACGTTCACGATCAAAGTGCGCAAGTTTTTCTACTAAATGATAGTCTTCTAATAATACCGGTCCACGGCGACCAGCTGTACGAGAATTTTGGTTGTCTCCAACTGGAGCACCTTGGTTTGTTGTTAAGCGATTATTTGGATTCATCTAGGGGGATCCTCCTCTTTCTTTCATAGTAATTATTATTTATTTAAAATTATTATAAACTAATTATTATTCAAAACTAAATTCTTGTCAACCATTTCCTTCATTTTTTTGGAAACAATTTCAGCTAAGCAATCGATGAATACAGATTGTGAATTCGGCATATTTGGTCTAAAATATGCGACATTTAATTCATCAGTTACAACTTTACATTCGTAATCATTGTCATATAAAACTTCTAAATGCTCTGCCACAAAGCCAACTGGGCAATATATGAAAGATTCATATCCATGCCCTTCATATAAATCTCTCGTTAAATCTTGCACATCCGGACCAATCCATGGGTCAGGCGTATTTCCAGCACTTTGCCAACCCGTTGTATAGTTTGGAATATCGGCAGCCTTCGCAATTAAATCTGCCGTATGCTGCAATTGCTCCACATAAGGGTCCCCTGCTGCAATAATTTTTTCTGGCAAACTATGTGCTGAAAAAATTACGACTGCTTTCTCTTTATCTTCAATCTTTGTAAATGTTTCTTTTATTTGATCTACCCAATACGAAATAAACTTCGGTTCATCGTACCATTGTTCAATCGGTTCAATAACAGGGCCACCAATTTCTTCCGAAAGACGAATAGCACGGTCATTATATGCTTTAATGCTAAATGTAGAATAATGCGGTGCTAATACGATACTAATCGCCTGCTCAATTCCATCTTTCTTCATCTCTTCTACTGCATCTTCTATAAATGGAGCTATATGTTTTAATCCTAAGTAACAAGTAAATTCATACTCTGTAAATATTTTATTCATTGAATCTGTTAATTTATGCGCTTGCTCTTTCGTAATTTTTACAAGTGGTGAAATTCCGCCAATCGCTTTATAGCGTCCGATTAAGTCTTGGAGCGCTTCTTCTGAAGGTTTACGCCCGTGGCGAATATGTGTGTAGTATGCTTCTACATCATCTAATGATTCTGGCGTTCCATACGCCATTACGAGTAAACCTATTTTTTTCTTTGTCATCTATATAACACCTCAATTTTATAAATGAGAATCTTTTTCAAGAACATTTGTTTCCAATTATAACAATTAATAATAAGTACGTCAAAATAATTATTATAAATAAGTATTATTTCTAATATGATTTTGAATTTTATATGACAATTTATTTAATAGAAAAGCGACTTACTTTTATGTAAGTCGCTTTTCTTCTATTCTTTAATATTTACCCCATATTCTTTAAACCAAACGTGAATTTGCGCTAAGTGAGCTAAAAGCTGAGGCCCAGTCATTAATTGACCGAACCAAGGTGATTGAAATGCACTGCCGCCTGACTCAATTAATCCGCTCAGCTGCTCTTTATCAAATAGTTCGTGTAAAATTGATCCTTTATCTGTTAATAAATCTAGCAGCCATACTGTTACTGCTTTCGTATAGTGCGGATTATGCGTTTTCGGATATGGGCTCTTCTTTCTATATAAGATGTCGTTTGGAAGTAATCCTTCTAACGCTTTACGCAATAGACCTTTTTCGCGGTTTTTATACATTTTCATTTCCCAAGGAATATTCCACGCATATTCGACAAGTCGGTGATCCGCAAACGGAACACGTACTTCTAAGCTTGCCCCCATACTCATACGGTCTTTTCTGTCTAATAATGTTGTCATAAACCATACCATGTTCAAGTAAAATAGTTGTCGTCTCTTTGCTTCAATTGGGCTTTCTCCCTCTAAAATAGGAACTTCTTGAATGGATTCTTCATAACGCTGCTGTACATATTGTTGTAAATTTAATTTATTTCTCCATTCTTTCTTTAGCAGTTGTTCACGTGCTTCTGTAGAGCGCATCCACGGAAACGCACTCGATTGTAAATCATCTTCTCTATAAAACCACGGATAACCACCAAATATTTCGTCTGCACATTCCCCAGATAAACCGACGACAAAATCTTGTTTAATTTCACGGCAAAACCATAATAATGACGAATCGATATCTGCCATACCAGGCAAATCACGAACGAGTACGGCTTCCGTTAAATACTGCGCTAATTGTTCGTTTGAAATGACGCAGCGATGATGGATTGTTTGAAACGTCTCCGTCATCAAATGAATAAATGGCGCATCTGAATTCGGCTGAAACGCATTCGCTTTAAAGTATTTGTCATTATCTTCATAATCAACAGAGTATGTGTGTAATTGCCCTTTTCCTGACCTTGCGTATTCTTTCGCAGCAATTGCTGTAATTGCACTCGAATCTACACCGCCTGATAGAAAAGTACATAGTGGTACATCAGAAACGAGCTGCCTTGTAATCGCATCTTTTAATAAAAAGCGTGTTTTCTCTACTGTTTCTTCAAAGGAGTCTTCATGTTTTTTGCTTTCCACATTCCAATATCTCCATATACATAAACCGTTCTTTGAAAATGTCATCGCATGCCCTGGACGTAATTCTTTTATACCAGCATAAATGCCATGACCAGGTGTTCTAGATGGTCCAAGGCCGAATATTTCAGATAACCCTTCTAACGTTACTTCCGCCTTCACATCTGGATGCGCTAATATCGCTTTTAACTCTGAACCAAATAGTAATCGCCCACTATCATATTTATAAAATAGCGGTTTTACACCTAATCGATCTCGCGCAATAAATACTTGTTCTTTCTGTTCATCCCATACGGCAAACGCATATATACCGTTTAAATGATCGACACATTCTTCTTTCCATTCCATATACGACGCTAATAGTACTTCTGTATCAGAGTGACCTTTGAACGTATATCCTCTTCTTAATAATTCCTTTCGAATATCTTCTGTATTATACAGTTCACCGTTATAACAAATGGCATAATTCATTTCATCTTTTAAACAAGTCATCGGTTGTTTACCACCCTCAGGGTCCACAACGATTAACCGTTTATGCCCAAATGCGACATTGCCTTTAATCCAAACTTTATTATCATCTGGGCCACGCTTTGCTAACGTCTCAGCCATCTTCGTAACGACGTCCCGTTCTCCTTCTAATGAGCGTTTATAATCCACCCATCCTGTAATCCCGCACATACGAATCATCCTTCCATCTTATTTCTTTTCCTAAACGAGCAGTAATCCACACCTTAGAGGTGCGGATCAAAAAAATGAAAAACTTGACGATAACGTACTATCCACATACGGAATAGCATTTTCACTCAGTAAAACGTGTGTTATTGTATGCCCACCTATGTCTAGGTGTGTCTAGTTATAAAGAATGCCCGAACTGTCTATAACAGAAATAACTACTTTTTATAAAGGAGAAATCATATATGATACAACGTAACCATATTTTATATAACCAGCCACGCGCTCATACAGTCGGTAATGTAGAATATATAAACAATGAATGGGTATTCTTTGATGATGAAAATGATGAAGCTTTTTTATTAGAAGATATTGTCGAAGATGGCTTTGAGATTTTATATAACAACAACTGGCTACCAGCTCGTTTCTATGAACAAGATGTATTACAAATCGCCAACGAACAGCACCATTTGCAAAACGGAGAAATGATACGAATTCGAAAGAAATTACTTCTTAGCTATACGGAATGGCTTGAGGAATTACCTGACTCTGTCTTTACGTTATTAACCGAATCATTGCAATCCCTTCACTACTCTTTATATGATTGCATGTATTGTCATAATTATTTATCTTTCTTACCGAAAGAGGAAGCTTGCGAAGGAGTAAATATTCTTTTGTTCGATAACGAAGAGATGATTTGTACAATGCAGCACCATTTCGTTCGTCACGCTACGTCAAATAAAAACATGTTTCGTTTTACGAAAGTAAACGGAGAAGAGCTGCATATCGATGCGACATAAAAATAAAAACCACCTTATCTCCCAAACATTTGAGATTATAAGGTGGTTTTATTTTTTATTAGAATACTTGCCAGCCAATCGGTAATTTCAGTCCAAGGTAAAATACTGCTACTAGTGCAACAATAAATAGTCCCCAAACTGCCCCTGTTGCTTTGTTCTTGCTCATTTTTACAAGAACCATTTCCATTCCACCGATAACTAAAATACCAGCTATCATTTTTAAACCATACCACATGTGCATGTTACTTGTTGCAGTCTTCATAATACCCATGTACAACATGAAACCTGTCACAATAATGATAATGTACATAAGACGAAGCCCCATATGTACACCCTTACCTTTTCTACCTGCTGAATAAAGTGAATACGCAACGAAGAATAAAATTAAACCTAACGCCCATGCTGTAATATGCATATGTACCATCGTATCCCCTACCTCCTCTTTTCACACTTTTTCACTCTATATGATAACATGTTCATTTATTTTCAGGAAATGTTTCGCTTTTTTACATTTAAATGCTATAATATTTAGAGTATTTACAAACTTCTTGTAATAACAAAAGGGGGAACAATCATGATTCAAACTAAGGATATTATCGAACTTACAGACACATACGGGGCAAATAACTACCACCCACTTCCAATCGTTATTTCTAAAGCAGAAGGCGTTTGGGTAGAAGATCCTGAAGGAAACCGCTATATGGACTTATTAAGTGCATATTCTGCAGTGAACCAAGGTCATCGTCACCCAAAAATTATTAACGCTTTAATTGACCAAGCTAATCGTGTTACGTTAACTTCTCGTGCTTTCCATAGCGATCAATTAGGTCCTTGGTACGAAAAAGTTGCGAAACTAACTAATAAAGAAATGGTACTTCCAATGAATACAGGTGCAGAAGCTGTTGAAACTGCAATTAAAACAGCTCGCCGCTGGGCTTATGATGTGAAGAAAGTAGAAGCAAACCGTGCTGAAATCATCGTTTGTGAAGATAACTTCCACGGCCGTACAATGGGTGCTGTTTCTATGTCTTCAAACGAAGAGTACAAGCGTGGATTCGGTCCAATGCTTCCTGGCATTATCGTAATTCCTTACGGTGATTTAGAAGCGTTAAAAGCTGCAATTACACCAAATACAGCTGCATTCATTTTAGAGCCGATCCAAGGTGAAGCAGGAATTAACATTCCACCAGCTGGTTTCTTAAAAGAAGCTCTTGAAGTATGTAAAAAAGAAAACGTTTTATTTGTAGCAGATGAAATCCAAACAGGTTTAGGCCGTACTGGTAAAGTATTTGCTTGTGACTGGGACAATGTAACTCCTGACATGTACATACTTGGTAAAGCACTTGGCGGCGGCGTATTCCCAATCTCTTGCGTAGCAGCAAACCGCGACATTTTAGGCGTATTCGAGCCAGGTTCTCACGGTTCTACATTCGGTGGTAATCCACTTGCATGTGCTGTTTCTATCGCAGCTCTTGAAGTGTTAGAAGAAGAAAAATTAACAGAGCGCTCTCTTCAATTAGGTGAAAAGTTAGTTGGGCAATTAAAAGAAATTGATAACCCAATGATTACTGATGTTCGCGGTAAAGGCTTATTCATCGGTATCGAATTAAACGAGCCAGCTCGCCCTTACTGTGAACAACTAAAAGCAGCTGGTCTATTATGTAAAGAAACACACGAAAATGTAATTCGTATCGCACCACCTCTAGTAATCTCTGAAGAAGATTTAGAGTGGGCCTTCCAAAAAATTAAAGCGGTATTATCGTAATAATAGAGAGGTTGTCCTACATGTTGGGACAACCTCTTTCTTTTTATATTGATTTATACTAAAATAAAATTGTAATTTTCTGTATTTTATTTTAGAAAGCAGGTGCGATATGTTATTACGGTATGGTAAACATATTAACTATTTAGCTACATCTTTTATTTTAGTTACATTCTTTGGCTTCCTAATTTCCGTAACATTGCTTAGCCACTACTCCACTTCTACTACATTCACACTACTGAAAGCATCATTTTGGACTGCTGTTACTCTTACTATCATTGGCTTTGGACAAGAAAAAAGCGCACTTACGGTTATACTATTTGGTATTTGTACACTTGCATTCGTTGGTCTTTACACTTTTTCGGTTATCGATTACCTCTATCATCCAAAACCATAGAAAAGAGCTATCTTTTCACAAGATAGCTCTTTTTTCATTTCACTACATTTCGCAAAGTACCAATTCCTTCTACTGTAATGACCACTTCATCACCCGCATGCAAAAACTTCGGTGGTGTGAAACCTTTTCCGACACCAGCCGGCGTTCCTGTTGCGATAATATCGCCTGGCTCTAACGTCATTCCTTTACTTATCGTTGAAATGATTTCTTCTATTGAAAAAATCATTTTATTTGTATTTGAAGTTTGCCTTACTTCCCCATTTACTACCGTTTCAATGTGTAACGCATTTGGCGAACTAACCATTGATTTATGAATTAAATACGGTCCCATCGGACAAAATGTATCAAAACTTTTTCCAAGAAAAAATTGTTTATGCTTCCGTTGAATGTCGCGAGCAGTTATATCATTTATAATGGTGTAACCAAAAACATGCTCAAGCGCTTTTTCTTTTTTTATTTGTTTCCCTCGCTTACCAATGATGATAGCTAGTTCTCCTTCATAGTCTAGTTCATTCGTTGCGTGGGGATGACTATTAATTTTTTCATTCATTCCAATAACTGTCGTTGGCGCTTTCGTAAAGATCATTATATTTTCTGGAATGGACTCTACTCCACCCATTTCTATCGCATGCTCACGATAGTTCTTTCCAACGCAAAGAATATTCTTCCTTGGCCTTGGAATTGGTGCTAATATTTTCACCTCAGTTAACGGATAATACGCGGTTTCCCCATGCTCTTTTGCCCAATTTACAATTTCACATACTTTCTCAAAGCATGTGGTCCCTCTTTCAATATACTCTAGCATTGTAATGGGGATTGTAACCTTTTCCCCCTTTTGCCTTTGCGCTTCTCTTAAGTGCAATACCTTTTTTTCTTCTTCATCCACAATACCTACAAATACCTTTTCATCTTTTTTTGCCGTTACCAAACGCAATATTTCCACTCTCCATCCTAAAACTCATACCATTTAATTGTATTCGCATCCGTAAGAAAAAAACCTTCTCATGCACGCTAATTTTTACAATATTCTTCTCATATCCTATTCGTTACTCCTTTATATTTGGCATAAAATGTAGAAATTTTACTTTTTTTAGCGAAGGTATTTCTTTTTTATGGGATTTTTGTATAATATGTACTACATATATACTAAAAATTTCATTTAGAGATGGAGCCGATTTCAATGTTTGAGCAAGCGATTGAAAAAAAACGTGAAAAAATGATTTATTTTGCTGAACGCTACGGAATGACTTCTCAAAAAACAGTGGATTGTAGCCAAGAACTGGACAGGCTCTTAAATGTAATTTGGCATGTACATACGGATTTTCACCCTAATCAAACACTCAATACACACACGCAATAACGTGTGTGTTTCTTTTTTTTAAAAAAAACACATTTTATTGAAAACGCCCATACAATAATAGAAAAGAAAATTTTAAAAACGAAAGGTGTTTTGTATGCCAGCTATGGTCGGACATATTCGTATCGTCAATATTGGATCAAGTGGTATTTTTCATATTGGAGATGTATTTGCGATTAGGCCTATTAGTTATTCACGCGCTTTCGCCGGGGCCGGCTCTTTTAATGTTGGAGATAACGTTTCTGTCTACAATTATCAAAGCGCAACGACTGTCAATGATTCAGATGTAATTGATCAAGCGATAATTGGTTCAACTTAGAGGAGGCGATTGCATTGAATCTTTATGTAAACCAAAGCATCATCATTAATAGCATTAAAATTGATAGCATTACAACCTCTTCTGTATTCCAAATTGGTACTGCAGGAAGTATTAAAGCTCTATCTAAATTCTCAAATAGTGGTGGATTTACAGAACCCCTTCGCCCATTGCAGGCGAAAGGACAAATTATTTCTATCAAACCATCAACTAGTTCTTCTTAAGACATCCTTGTCATAAATATATAGCAGGAATATTTTTACCCTCCCTACTGAAAAGGAGGTTTCACAAAATGAATCAAGATATATATACTTACTTACACCAACTTCAACAAGCTCTTCAAGCACAACAAGCAACCATCCTTCATCTAGAAGATCAAGTGCGCCTATTACAAGAAGAGCTTACCGAATTAAAAAATCGCCCCTCCTCTTCTGTAGGAAAAGTGGAATACAAATTCGATCAATTAAAAGTAGAAAATTTAAATGGCACTTTAAATATTGGTTTAAATCCGTTTTCAGCAAAAGGACAGCAAATTGAAGATTTTCAAGTGGATACAGAAACGTTAAAAGTAAATCCTGAAACAGATACAAACCCAGATTTTTACCAAGGTATCCTTCAAGAAATGCATCGTTACTTAGATGAAGAAGCATATAATCGAATTCTCCATTTTGAACAAGAAGAGAGAACTCCGCTCGATGAAATGTATCGACAAATGATGGTTGATGACATAAAAAAACAGATGGAGCATAGACTTCCTTATTATTTATCACAAGCACAATCATACGAAGATTCTTCAACAAATCCAGATTTTTTACGCGATATCATTCTCCAAGCAATGAAGCATGATATCGACAAAGCCTTTCTATCTTTTATTCAACACATACCGGGCAATTTCCGAAAGGAGTAAGTATGTATGAATGTTAACGTTGTAAATCGCGAGTTAAAAGTCGGACAGATTAAAATGAACGGTGTATCATCATCCGCACTCTTTTTAATTGGGGATGCAAATTTCCTCATACTATCTTCTATTCTTGATACACCATTTGAAACTGTTACAGAGGGTCCATTTGTACCACTAGTCACAGATGTCCCCCCTACTCCAGGTTAAGGAGACTGAGAAACTATGTTACATCATGTGTCTGTTGTCCAAAATGTTTCTATTATTTCTTTAGGGATTACTGCCGTATTTCAAGTTGGAGATGCCAATCAAATGGAATTAAAAAGTAGAGCTCTTGCCGTCCATAGGGAAATTCCTTGTTATATAAAAGACGAAGGCCGCTTAGACGCATTTGAAATCTTTACAGATGAACACATCACAATCCCAAAACGAACGACAAATGTAAAATTAAACATTGTAAATGAATGCCCTTTTATTGAAGTAAACAATGTTGAATTGCGAACACTTTTAAATTCTGGTTGCTTTCAAATTGGAAATGTTGATTATGTTTTTAATAACTCTCGTATTATGCAAATCCGCCAATATATTACGGATGAACCTTCCGCACAATAATTCATATAGTAATTAAAAAGCTTAGTAAAGTAGGTGGATAGTATGCCTTCTGTTGTTGGAAATCTCGTCGTTCAAAACAGTAATGGTTCGTTCAATTTAGGGGATTTTTATAACGTGTCTCCGAAAGAGAATACGAAAGCTTATAATGGATCCGGAGCTTCCAATGTTGGATTTGTCGTAAACACTTTTAGCGGCGTTAGTGCAACAAACACGTTTGATTCTGATGTGGCCGATCAAGATCAGATCGGAACAGCGTAAAAAAAGTAGGAGATATTCTCCTACTTTTTTTCTTTTATCTCATTCAAGATTATCAAAAAACTCCACTGTTTACTGTTTCATTTTATTTAAATGATAATCCGTTCTCCTCCAAAGCCTTTCTAAGCTTCGGCAAAGATGCTGGTCCCATACCATGTAGTTTTAAAATTTCTTTTTCACTACACTTTGAGAGTTCTTCTACAGTGTGAATTCCATGATGTTGTAACGCATTTCGTGCTGGTGATGACAGAAGTGAAAGAAATCCTGTTTTAGGTTTCTTTTCTTTCTCACAATCTGGGCAAGTTGGACAATCGCTACTTTTATAATACTCATGTCCCTGTTCACAAGTTCTTAACGTTTTTTCCATTGCCATTTTCAAGTCCCTCTATTCCTCAACTTTGACAACATGATTGCCATCAAAGAAGTATAAGCATTTCTCTTTCACAGGATGTTGCAAGCTTTTTTCAAGCGCCTTTGCATATAACGAAAGCTGTACTTTATATCGATCTTCTAAAATTGGTTTCGCTTGATCGAATCCGCCTGGGAACTTCCCTTCAATCGTATCCGTTTTGAAGTCGATTAAAGTGATACCATCTTCCTCTTCAATCATGCAGTCGATAACCCCTTGGACAAGAATTGTTTCGTCACTCTTACCTTGCCAATCTTGATACGCCTCTTCTGCCGCAAGCATCATCGTAAATGGTACTTCACGCTCAACACTTTTCGCCGCTAATACCCTTTTACCTAGGTCACTGTCAAAGAATGAAATCACTTTTTCAATTGCTATTTCTTCAGCTTGTTCGAATGTTAATAATTCCTTATTTACCATTCCAGCAATTTGCTCCCGAATCACTTCTTCTGTAATCGGCTTCTTCAAATCAACATGCTGCATAACAGCGTGAACTGCCGTACCTCTTTCAGCATACGTTAATCCTTTTTTCTCCATAAAACGAGGACGCGTTTTAATTGGCGCACGCAGTTTTTTAATAAAGGCGTTATCGCTACCTTCTTCAGATTGATAATTTCTCTTTATTTCTGTAACAGACTGTTTCGCACGGTGAGATGTTGCTTCCTCATATCCGTACTTCCACATTAATCTTTCATACACTTCTTCTTTTCGTTCACTTTGTAGCGGAACAGCCTTTTTCTCACGAAGTGCTTCTAACAATTCTTGTTTCTCTTCTTGAACCGGTTCCGGTGCAAGTAACGTTTTGCCGTCAACAACTTCTACTTTCCAGCTCGTGTCATATTCATAAATTTCACCCGGAATGCTTCCTTGTCCTAATTCAAGAAGCATTTCACTATCACGATGTCTATATAATGAAGGTGCAATCCAGTCTAAATAACAAGACGCTCCGGCACGTATATGGTCTGGTAATAACCAATCACTATGCTCCCTTGCATCGAGCCATTTTTCCATTTCTTTATTGGCATCTTTAACCGTTCCAATTAAAATTAACTTCTCTTTCGCACGCGTTAACGCTACGTATAACACGCGCATTTCTTCCGCGATTAATTCCATTTTCATTTTACGCTTAATCGCTAGTTGCGATAATGTCGTATATTTAATTCGTTTACGAGGATCGATAAATTGTGAACCGAAACCGAAGTCTTTATGCAGTAAGAAACGTTTCATTAAATCTTGTGTATTAAAACGGCGACCAAGTCCCGCAACAAACACGACTGGGAACTCTAATCCCTTACTTTTATGAATCGTCATAATACGAACGACATCTTCTTGTTCACCTAAAGCTCTCGCCGTACCCATATCATCACCGCGTTCTAAAATACGCTCAATAAAGCGTAAGAAGCGGAATAATCCTCTAAACGATGTTGCTTCATATTGCCTTGCGCGGTCATATAGTACGCGTAAGTTTGCTTGCCTTTGCTTTCCGGCTGGTAAACCGCCGACAAAGTCGTAATAACCTGTCTCACCGTACACTTTCCAAATTAAATCAGAAAGTGACTGTTGACGCGCGAATTCACGCCATCCTTGCAGTAAGTTATAAAACCACTGTAATTTATCATGTAATTCTTGTTCTTCTTCAAGCGGTGCCCCTTTTAAGAATGAACTCATTACTTCATAAAACGAACCTTTCTTTCCATGAGCACGAAGCGTCGCAAGTTCTTCATCATTTAGTCCAACGATTGGTGAACGAAGTACGGCGGCAAGCGGAATATCTTGCATCGGATTATCGATCACGCGGAATACGTTCATCATGATATTTACTTCTGTCGCTTCAAAGTAACCAGTCGCAAGATCAGCGTATACTGGAATTCCTTGCAGCTTTAACTCTTCCATAATTTGCGGCGCCCACGGCATAGAGCGAAGTAAAATAACGAAGTCACGGTATTGCACAGGGCGCATACTATCCGTTTTCCGGTCATACACTTCATAACCTGAATCGACCATCGCTTTAATGCGCTGCGCCATAAGACGAGCTTCAAGTTGAGCTTTTTCTACTTCTGCACCTTCTTCTCCGTCTTGCGCTTCTTCTTCTGTTTGCTGAATGCATAGTAGTTCAGCCGCTACATCTTCACCTTCTGGATAGCTAGCACCTAGCTTCAATTCAGCGTCTGCATCGTAGTCGATTTCTCCGACTTCTTCACCCATAATTTGTTTGAAAATAAAGTTCGTACCTGCTAACACTTCATGACGACTACGGAAGTTTTTCGCTAAATCGATCTTCATTCCGCCGTCTAATCCTTCTTGTGTGAAGCGTTTATACTTTCCTAGGAACAGGCCTGGTTCTGCTAGTCGGAAACGATAAATCGACTGTTTTACGTCGCCAACCATGAACAAGTTCCCTTCACTCTCAGAATCTTTCGTTACGAATTTAATAATGGATTCCTGTACAAAGTTCGTATCTTGATATTCATCGACTAGTACTTCAGCAAATTTATTACGATATTGAAGCGCTACTGCTGATGGCTTCATTTCACCACTTTCACTTTGTTCACTTAAAATTTGTAAACAGAAATGTTCTAAATCTGTGAAATCGACCATTCCTTTATCTCGTTTCATCGCTTGGAAACGCTCTGTAAATACTTTTACAAGCTGTACGAGTTTTTCTAATACAGGATGCATATCTTGAAAATCTCGTAAGAAACTTTCAGGTCTGCGGCTAAATAACTCTTCTTGTAATTTCTTCACTTCATCTTTCGCTTTATTACGAAGAGAGTCTACTTGTTTTACAACATCCTCGTTGTAATCACTTTTCTTAATACGCTTTAACGTTTGCCACGATACATTTTGCATCGCTTCATATACACTTGTCCACGACTCACAAGCAGCCGATGACAACGTTCCAAGTAAAACTGCATCTGCTTGCAGGGTTTCAATGCGGGGCGCCGGACCGTCAGGAAGCATTGCGAGTTCAGTCGCTTTACGAATATGTGCCTCTGCTGTTTCAAGCTGGAATTTCACATCTTCTAATAAGTAAGAAGCATACACTAAATCTTCAATTGTCTTTCCTTCCACGTCGTATGCTTCTACTAATTTATCGAGCCATTTTTCCGGATTTGGATGCGCTCTTGATTCTGTATGAAGCGCTAAAATCATACGCTGTAAGTCATCATCACTACGGTCACTCGTATAACGGTCAACAAGTTCAAAGAAAATACTATTATCTTCGATTCCATACTCTTCTTCTAATATGTCATCTAACACTTCTTCTTTTAATAATTCGTTTTCTGTTTGATTCGCAATGCGGAAACGAGGGTCAACATCAAGCATGTAGTAGTATCCTCTAATTACTTGTAAACAAAAGGAATGGATCGTCGAAATAGAAGCTTTATTTAATAAGCTAAGCTGCTTTCTTACGTGCTGCGATCCTGGCTCATCAATTAATACTTTTTCTAACGCTTCCCCAATTCTGTTTTTCATCTCTTGCGCCGCTGCATTCGTAAATGTTACAACGAGCAGGCGGTCGACATCGACTGGGTTTTCTTCATTTATAATCTTTTTAATAATACGTTCAACTAATACTGCTGTTTTCCCTGATCCAGCTGCTGCCGCGACTAAAATATCACGTCCGTTCGCTACAACCGCTTTCCACTGGTCATCCGTCCACTGACTACCTTCTGGTTTTTTAGGCCAATTTTCAATCATTCTCCGCCAACCTCCTCTCTAATTTTCTCCATCGCTTCGCTATCTTTCATATCTTTTAGCGTACGGAACTGGTTATCTTCCAGTGATTCATCGAACTGACAAACAGATTTGAAGTTACAGAACGTACACGCCGCTTTATTCCCCTTTTTATAAGGAGCAATATCAATAACGCCTTCTGTAATGTCTTTTCCGATATTTTCAAACGTATGGTGTACGTATTTTTGAAGCACGTTAAACTCTTGTTCACTTGCAATGCTCGAACGTGCACTAAAGCTACCGTCTTTTTTCAAACCAGCAGAAATAATATCAGAACTTCCTGTTGAAAGTTTGTTATCCATTAAACGAACAACATCAGCGTCTCCTAGTACGAGTCCTTTCATTTTAAATTTCTTTAAAATTTCTTTCTCAATTTCTGCTTCAGATGCGTCACCTTTCATCTCAACGATCGGGTTATGAATATGGAAGTACAGTACACCAGCCGGTGATGCCGTGCCGCCTTTCTTCATCCACGTATGTGCATTTGAAGTAACAACATCTAAATACGTTAACATTTGAAGTGCTAATCCGTAATACACTTCCGTTAAATCTAACGCTTTTGAGCTTGATTTATAATCAATAATACGTAGGAACGTTCCGTTTTCATCTTCCGCCTTATCAACACGGTCAATACGACCAACTACTTCCATCTTTACACCATTTGGTAATGAGAATTCCATCGGCGGAAGCGATCCTGTACCACCCATACCGAATGGCACTTCTAAATCAACTGGTACGAAACCGCTTGACTTCGCATGTTCACGAAGAATGATTGATGTACGGAAAATGATTTGTTGTAGTTTTTGTTTTAAATAGAAATGACGATTTGAACTTAATAAAATTTGTCTTTGTAATAACGGTGCAATTTCTTCTATTACTACAGCCGAAAGATGCTCACACTCTTTTATTGATAAATCCGCCCAAGTACGGTTTTCACGTAATAGCCTGTCCGCAATTCTCTTCAGCGCTGCATGGAATAGTTCCCCGATATCTGGTGCATCCAATTTGAAAATATCACGCTCTCTTAAGGATAAACCGTGCTGCGCGAAATGAGCATATGCGCAACGGTTAAATAGTTCCATACGAGATACGCTTCCTTTTATTTTATCTCCATATAAATCTCTACTTACAACTGTACTTAGCTTTTGCGCACGATTTCGGTAGAATAAACTTGATAATACGCGGCTACTTTTTTGTTTCCATTCATCTGAAGTTACGTAGAAGTTATATACATCCCACCAAAAATCTAAATTCCCTTCAAATCCATATCGCTTCCACGTTTGAAGTTGCTGCATAACATATGACAACGTTACTTCTGGCGTTGCTACGTATGAAATTTGTTCCGAACGTGATAAATCATTTACGTCATTTGTAATAAATGTATCTTTCACATCAGGGAACATTCTTTTTATTTTCTTAATAAAGCTAGACGCAAGTAACGTCTTCCCTTCCTCATCTGCAAGCGGGCATGAAATATATAATTTCTCAGTTGCTCTCGTTACCATTTGGTACATAACGAACTGTTCTTCTAATAAGGTTTGTCTCGTCGTTGGTGCTAATTCGATACCTGCAACGCTAAGAACATCTCTTTCCTCATCAGAGAGCATCCCTTCATCCATCGGTGCTGCCGGAATAACTCCTTCATTCACGCCAATGACAAATGTTGCTTTCACATTTGATAATCTTGAACGATCAATATTAGCAATTAACACTTGGTCTAATGACGGCGGAATGTTTGCGAATTGAAGTGCCTCAAGACCTGTCGACATAACATCTGTGAACATAGAAAGTGACATTTTCTCTTCGCCAAGCATCTCAACGAACGTATCAAGAAGACTCATTACTTCTTCCCATACTTGCTCATGATCTGTCGCAAATAAGAAATCTCCGCTCTCTTCTGCACGAATACGTAATGCTTCTAGTTTTTTTGGAACGTCTAGCTCTTCTAAAAATAAATAAACAGCTTCGCACATTTGCATAACTGTTCCCGCTCGCTTCAGTCTTTTTTGCATACGAATAACAGGCGTTCTTACAACGTCGCGCAGTCGATTTATTCTCTCTTCCATTTCACGTTCACTGTCTGTAATCATCTCGTCCGTATCGTCAAGAGAACGATAGCGGCGATACATCCACGGATCCTCAGAAGTCCATCTCTTCCCTTGTACACCGTACGCTAAACAGTAATTTTCAAACTCATCCATCTCTTCGCGCATCGTTTCTTTTCTTACGTCTAGTGGATATAAAAGCTCTGTTTTCACGCAGCGGAACACTGCATCATAACGCCAATTTCCGCTAATAATCTCGAGTGCAGAACGAATGCATTCTACTAGCGGATGATGTGACATCGGGCGTTTTTCATCGATGAAATGTGGGATGTTATAATCTGTAAATAGCGTTCGCATCACATCGTAATAACTTTCTCCGTTACGAAGAAGGACTGCAATGTCGCGGTAACGATACTGTTCATCTGCGACAAGTTTACGAATTTCACGAGCAACACCTTCTACTTCCGCTCGTAAATTCGCGGCTGTACTAATCGTTACACTCGCTTCACCGCTAAATTTCTCATTCGGACGTGCTTCATAATGAGCTTCTAAATGAGCTAATGCTGGAGAATGAAAACGAGGCTGTTCCATAAGTGGAATTGTTTTTTCAATTTCTATTTTCTCTTCGCGCGCTACTTGTTTTATTTTTTCATATGTTAACGTTGTTTCAAAAAATAAATCTAGTTCATTTACTGGCTGTGCTAACGTTCTTTCATCTATCGTTAACGTAATCGTAACCCTCGCTCCGCAAATCATAAGCTGCCTTAAAATTTCAAGCTCTTGCGGAGAAAATGAATGAAATCCATCTATATAAATTTCAGCACCATTTACATATTCAGACTGCGGAAGCTTTTCCACTAGCAATTGCAGGTAGTCTTCTGAATCTAAATATTTGCCGATTAAAGCACGTTCAAAATCATCATATAATAACTGTAAATCATACACTTTATTCGCTAATAGCTTTTGCTCTGCACTACTACTATGCGCATCTAATTGTTGCCACATTTCATATACATTAGACGGCGTCACATTGTAACGTTTAAACTCCGCAATCATACTACCTAGATGTTCAAAGAAGCCATTTTGCTCCGCTGCTTTTTGGAACACCGATAATCCCTCTTTACGAGATTCTACAATTTTACGAAGTAACATATGTACACCGGCTTCATCAATGTGAAGACGACTCGCTCCACCAACTTCTTGCAACACCTTCCACGCTAATCGTGAAAAACTAAAAACTTGTGCCCGAATAGAACCTCTTACATCCTCACTCCCGATTAACGCCTGCTGCGTTTGGAATGTCATCTGTTCTGGCACAAGATATAATATTGTTTTCCCTCTTGGACGCTGCTGTAACTCTTTTTGCACTTCGTGTAAACAAAGTGTACTTTTTCCACTTCCCGCTCTACCAATCACAAATCGAAGTGACATGTAACCCCACCTTTCACTTACATAACGAACGTTAGTTTGCTACTATAATTGTATTATAGTACACGAAAAAAGACAAACTGAGTTGTTTGTCTTTTTCTATACTTCTACCTATTGTATCAACCTTTTGAAAAATTCGTTTGCACCTCTTGAATTGGCCAATATCGTAAATCAACTTTACCGACAACTGTATCAGCTTTTACAAATCCGAAGTGTCTACTATCCCAGCTTCCAAGGCGGTTATCACCTATTACAAAAATATAGCCAGGTGGCACAAGCTTTTCTTTCGTCAATTCTTCTAATCTAAAATCACCTGTTAGTTGTCGTCCATTTATCTCTTTCTTATACGTCTCTAAATAAGGTTCATCCACGAATTGTCCATTTATATATAGCTTATCATGCTTATATTCAATATGATCCCCCGGTAAACCGATAATTCGTTTTACATAGTCCTCTTTTTTATTCGCATGAAACACAACAACATCAAACCTATTCAAGTCCCCTACTTGATAACTCACCTTATTTACAACAAGCATATTGCCATCTTGCAATGTCGGCATCATTGACTTCCCCTCTACAACGTACGTTGAAAAGAAAAACGTTCGAAAAAATACAGCTAATAGTACACCAATTAAAATTGTTCGTATCCACTCTATGCCTTCTTTTTTCAAAGTTTTCTTCATCCGCTTCTCCCCTTACCCTTTAATAATGAAGCCTGCATTTATAAAGAAGACTATTCTTAATGTAGTTCTAACTTTACTTCGATTTTCTTGCCGACATACCATAAAATAAAAATACCAATTGCTACAATGACTGATTTCACCGGATTATGAATAAATGACATTAAATCATGACCGATATACGTTAAAATAAAAATCATCACAAGCTTTCCGAACGCGAGCGCAAGTCCAAACTGCTTTACACTAATGCGAGATAAACCAGCAACAACATTTATAAGCGCAGACGGTGTAAACGGAAAACAAAATATAACGAAAATTGGCGCAAACCCTTTCCTTTCAATCCACCCCATTGCCTTTCGTACTCTCTCATGCTTATTTACAAAAGAAAAGAAACGACTTCGGCCAAAATGGCGAATAATGAAAAAGACAAGTAAGGCGCCCATTACTGATCCAAGCCAAGAATAAAGAAAACCGAGCCAAAATCCAAATGCAACAGCATTCGCCAGTACAAATACGATGAGTGGCAATGCCGGAATCAACGCTTCTATCATCGGTAAACCAATACCAAGAAGTGGTCCGAACGCTTTATAGCTTTCAACAATATGATCCATATTTTCTGGTGAAAAATACTCTTTGATTGTCTGAAAATCCATTCTACACTTTACCCCTTTACTCTAAGTACTACCTCTACTGTATCATCGCTTATATGAAAGAGGAAATGGTAGATACGACATATGGAGATGTAATTATTAAGTTTCCATATCTTTCATTAGAATTCCTTCATTATTACGCTATGATAATCTATCAATATTCGACAAGACGTTTTGCGATTTTGGAAATGATCCTTTTGTTTTAGTGGCAAATTCCTCGGTAACTGAAATTATGTCGGCGATTTTCTTAATATATCGATTGTAATTCGCATTTTATCAGCGATTTTTCAAATATATCAACCACAACTCGATTTTTATCAGCGATTTTCCGAATATATCGACTTACCGACAAAAGCTGACAAATAAAAAAGATGGGGGTTCCCCCATCCTCTCACATTTCGCCTTCCTTAACAAAATACACTTTCTCATATGCTGGTTTTAATCTAGATTCCTCATTTTTATCAATTAATTTGAAGGAAGGATTTCCTTGTTTTTTTCTACGATCTTCATATTCAGTACGCAATTTCGCTGTACGATTTTGTTGATTTTCAAAACTACTTTTTGATATTTCTAATTTCACAGCAAAGTCATTTATAAATCTAACAATAACATTTCCATCTTTTAACTCTTTATTACTTTCAATATAAAACTGAGACAACCAAGCGCATTCTTTTCTAGAGTAAGAATAAGTAGGGAAAAAATAAAGTTGATCTGCCGGACTAATTGCAATCGGTGCTTTATGTGTAATATGAGTTAACTCTTTCGTTCCTTCTTTTCTACCTAAGAAACTAGAGCCATGCTTGCGGCAACTTCTTTCTATAATATCTAGGGGCCTTTGAAATACGAAAAAAGAATCTTCCATCTCAACAACTCGTGTAACAATTTTCTTCTCACTTAGAATAACAGGAAGTAAGGCCATTGTATTTTTATTTACCACATAGTTTTCGACATAGCGTTCTACTTTACTTTCCATATTCTACTGTCTCCTTTTTTCCATTTATATTAGCAGCTGCATATATAATTTTAGCATCTATGAAAAGGAAATGGCTTACAGATTCCGCTTTTTTACAATACTTTATCATTTGTCAAATATCTTTCAAATTATTAAATAACAATATATTAATTTTATAATAAAAAGCTATACAAAATGTATTTATACTACCGATAAATATTTACAACTACTTCCCCATTTCGCATCATTACGACAATTAACTTTGCTATAATTAAAGGGAAAATCCAATATATGGAGGTCCACTATGGAAGAAAAAGAAATGCAACCAACGATTCAAATGAAAAATAGCAGCATTGTGATCGTGAAAAACTCATCCAGCATTATATTCGGCTTATTTTTCATTCTACTATTCTTTGCAAAGCCTTTTCGTAAATCGAAATGCTCTGAATGTAAGAAACGCGAAAAGAAAAAGATTGGAAAAGAAGAGTAAAAGGCCTTCCATTTTGGAAAGCCTTTTACTCTTCTTCGTCCTCAAAAAAACGACTATTTTTTCTTCTTCATATTTTCTTCCAAGATTCTCTATTTCTCTTTCAATTTGTAATAGAACTATATATCGCTCTTCATTTAAAACGAGAGAACGAGATTTCTTCAAAACAATTAACGTCACTTTATCATGTTTATACGTTTTCGCATATGCTTTTATCTCTTCAATCGTATTGTGCAAGTCTTCGTTACCTCTACGAACACCAAGTATTACTTCATTGTGCTCCTATATTACAATAACAAAAAAAGGGATGGCAGCAGCCATCCCTTTTTTCCATAATAAACTATAAAATTATAGTTTGATTACGTTTTTAGCTTGAGGTCCACGGTTACCTTCTTCGATTTCGAAGCTAACTTTTTGACCTTCTTCTAAAGATTTGAAACCTTCAGTTTCGATTGCAGAGAAATGTACGAATACATCGTTTTCGCCTGGAACTTCGATGAAACCGAAGCCTTTTTCGTTGTTAAACCATTTTACTTGTCCTGTTACTGCCATAATTATTTCCTCCTAAAGAAAACACAATTTATTTTAGTCTTCCTGTCTAAAAAAAGAATCCACACATTATCAAATACGAAACATAAACTAGTTCTCACATACTTTTTCTCGTTCGTTTTCAGCACTTGATAACATATGGATTGCTTAATTTAACTATTCAACTGGGACTATCATAGCACATTAAAATAAAATGTACAATCTTTTTTGAAAATAACTGACAAATTAAATTGATTGTACATTCGTAAATATTTGATTTCAACATGTGCGGATTTCACTTTAAAATGAACACACATCATTTGAATGCGATTACATCCTTTATTCTGAAGTGTTACAATATAATCGTACAGTCGTTATATTGGAGGGGGATTATATGTCAAACTACGCCAACGAAGAAAAGCTTACAGGGGGAAATGTATCAAATGTGTATCGTTCTGAAAATACTGTTCGGCGAAAATTAAAGCCAGATAGTGCAAAAATTCATACATTATTACAGCACTTAGAAAACAAAGGGTTTCATCATGCTCCAAAGTTTTTAGGTATAGATGAAAAAGATAGAGAGATTTTATCTTTTATAGAAGGAGACGCTGGAAATTATCCGTTAAAAGAATATATGCGATCTAATGCTGTTTTAAAAGAGATAGCAAAGATGCTCCGCCTTTATCATGATGCGGTAAGTGACTTTCCCTTATCAGATGAATGGCAACCGATGGATCGTACTCCGACTGACATTGAGGTTTTATGCCACAATGATTTTGCCATATACAATATTATTTTTAATGATGAAAAACCAGTAGGCATTATTGATTTTGATGTTGCTGCTCCTGGTCCAAGAATTTGGGATATCGCTTATACGCTTTATACTTGTATACCTTTAAGTAGAGTGTATTATACAGAATCGGGTGAAGCAGTTCATTATGAATCGGCACAACATGCTAGCCGTATGAAAGAAAGAGTGAAATTGTTTGTGCAGTCCTACGGTAAAAGTATGGACGAAGATTACTTAGGAATGGTGTTACTACGATTAGAAGCGTTATGTACATATATGAAAAGAAAAGCACAAGAAGGCGACTTGAATTTCCAAAGAATGATTGATGAAGGACATTTAGAGCATTATGAAAAAGATATGGAGTTTATTCGTAACCATAAAGCAGAGTGGATTTAATCATATTGTCTTTTTTTGTCGGTAAGTCGATATATTTTCATTTACTCTCGCATCGTTCAGAACATAACAAGGGGCACCATTTAAAAAGGTGCCCCTTCCTTTTATTTCGTAAACTGTGCTTCTTCTGTAGATCCTTTTAGCGCTGTCGTTGATGAAGTACCCCCTGTAATAACTTGCGCTACTTCATCAAAGTAGCCTGTTCCTACTTCGCGTTGATGACGAGTTGCAGAGTAGCCGTGTTTTTCTGCTGCGAATTCTGCTTGTTGTAGTTCAGAGTACGCTGCCATGCCGCGCTCTTTATAGCCGCGTGCTAATTCAAACATGCCGTAGTTTAACGAGTGGAATCCAGCAAGTGTTACGAACTGGAACTTATAACCGTAAGATGCGATTTCTTTTTGGAAGCTCGCAATTGTTTTCTCATCTAGTTTTTGTTTCCAGTTAAATGAAGGTGAACAGTTGTATGCAAGCAATTTCCCTGGATGTTCTTTATGAATTGCGTCCGCAAATCGTTTTGCATCTTCTAAATTTGGTTCAGATGTTTCACACCAAACGAGATCTGCATAAGGAGCGTATGCTAAACCACGTGCAATTGCTTGATCAAGTCCTGCTTTCGTACGGTAAAATCCTTCCGGTGTTCTTTCACCTGTAATAAACGCTTTATCAACTGGATCGATATCGCTCGTAATTAAATCTGCTGCATCCGCATCTGTTCTTGCAACAATAATTGTCGGCACTCCCATTACGTCTGCTGCAAGGCGTGCCGAAATTAAATTACGCACCGCTGTTTGCGTTGGTAATAATACTTTTCCGCCTAAATGGCCGCATTTTTTCTCTGAAGACAATTGATCTTCAAAGTGCACACCTGATGCACCTGCTTCAATCATACCTTTCATCAGTTCAAATACGTTTAATTGTCCGCCAAATCCTGCTTCTGCATCTGCTACAATCGGTACGAAATAATCTGTATCATCGCTTCCTTCCATATGCTGAATTTGATCCGCACGTTGAAGTGTTTGATTAATTCGTTTCACTACAGCAGGTACGCTATTCGCTGGATATAAACTTTGGTCTGGATACATATGTCCAGAAAGGTTCGCATCCGCCGCGACTTGCCATCCACTTAAATAAATTGCTTTTAGCCCCGCTTTCACTTGTTGCATCGCTTGGTTTCCTGTTAATGCGCCAAGTGCATTAATGTAATCTTCCGTATGAAGCGACGACCAAAGCTTTTCAGCACCTCGGCGCGCTAGTGTATGTTCAATATCAATTGACCCACGCAAGCGAATTACATCTTCTGCCGAATATGGACGTGTAATCCCTTTCCAGCGCGTATCTAGTTCCCAGCTCTCTTGTAATTTCTCGATTCTTTCGTTTTTCATTTGTTCCATCCCCTTTTCACTTTATAAAATTTCATAACCCGGTAATGTTAAAAATGGTACGAATTCATCATTTCGAACGAGATTTGTAAACAACGTTGTCGCCTCTTGGAATCTCCCTTTCTTAAAGGCTTCCTTACCAATCTCTCTTTCTATTTTTGCTAATTCTTCTTCTTTTAGCTCTTCCATCAATTCAAGCGTAATATTACGGCCGTCATGTAGCTTTCCACCTTCATGACGAATCCATTGCCATACTTGTGCCCTAGAAATTTCCGCTGTTGCCGCATCTTCCATTAAGTTATAAATTGGTGCTGCTCCCCGTCCGCTTAACCAAGATGCAATATATTGAATGCCTACGCTAATATTTAGGCGAAGCCCCTCTTCTGTAATCGTTCCCACTGGCACTTCTAATAAATCCTTCTCTGTAACATGTATTTCTTCACGTTTTCTAAAAATTTGATTTGGTGTTTTCATAATGTGATTAAATACTTCCATCGCGACTGGTACAAGTCCCGGGTGGGCAACCCAAGTCCCATCGTGACCGTCTAAAGCTTCGCGCTCCTTATCTGCACGCACTTTTTCAAAAGCTGCTTCATTCGCTTCTGGATTGTTTTTAATCGGAATTTGCGCTGCCATTCCTCCAATAGCTGGTGCATTACGGCGGTGACACGTTTGAATAACTTTCAAAGAATACGCGCGCATAAACGGCGCCGTCATCGTGACTTGCGCTCTATCTGGAAGTAAAAATTTATTATGTTTACGGAAACTCTTTAGAAAGCTGAAAATATAATCCCATCTTCCGCAATTTAACCCAGCAGAATGATCTTTAAGCTCATACAAAATTTCATCCATTTCAAACGAAGCGTGAATTGTTTCCAGTAACACCGTCGCTTTAATCGTTCCGTTTGGAATACCGATATATTTTTGAGCAAATACGAAAACATCATTCCATAACCTTGCTTCTAAATGGCTTTCCATTTTCGGTAAGTAAAAGTATGGACCGCTTCCTTTTGCTAAAAGAGCTTTCGCATTATGGAAAAAATAAAGTCCGAAATCAACTAAGCTACCAGACATATTCTTCCCATCAACTTGCATATGTTTTTCTTCTAAATGCCATCCTCTTGGACGCACAATTAATACTGCTGTTTTACTATTTAAACGATATTCTTTTCCGTTTTCATTTTTATGTGAAATCGTTCCCTGCACTGCATCTCGTAAATTTATTTGACCTTCAATCGCATTTTCCCAAGTTGGTGAATTCGAATCTTCGAAATCTGCCATAAAAAGATGCGCTCCTGAATTTAAAGCGTTAATAACCATCTTTCTATCCACTGGTCCAGTAATCTCTACGCGACGATCCTCTAAATCTTTTGGCAATTGAGCAATTGTCCAATCCGCTTCACGTATGCGCTTTGTTTCTTCTAAAAACTTCGGAAACTTTCCTGCATCAATTCTCTTTTGTTTCTCCGCACGCTTTTGTAAAAGTTCTATGCGGCGCTTATTAAAATTTTCATGTAGTTCCTTTAAAAAACTAAGCGCCTCAGGTGTCAATATTTCGTTGTACGCTGGTAACATTTCTCCGGGCAATGTAACCCGTGAAGTTTGCGTCGACATATTAGCATCCCCTTCTTAAACTGTTTTATAACAGATTTGATTTTATGTTTTATATTATATAACAAATCTTCAGAAAAGGAAGTTTTTTTTGAAAATTTAATCGTTTTTTTACAAAACTGTATTCCCCCAACGGTATTACACATAAAAAAAGAAGCCAGTGTTATACAACACCGACTCCTTTTTTATTATTTATTTAAACATTGAATTAAATAAGAACTGCGCATATTGTTCACGTGTTACTTTCATGTTCGGAGCGAAGTTACCCTTTCCATCTCCTACTGAAATACCATTTGAACCTACTGCATTAATCGCATTTTCTGCCCAATGTCCCTTTGGTACATCTTTAAATTTTGCTGTTCCTTGTACTTGTAATCCAAATGCTCTTGTAAGAACTTGCGCCATTTCTGCACGTGTTAACGTAGCTTTTGGTCTGAAGTTTCCATTCTCGTCACCTGTAAAGATACCTAATTCTGTTACTGCTAAAACTTCAAAAGGAAACATCGTTGAGTTATCATCAACAATATCATTATATGGGCTTTCTAATACCTCATCTTCACCAAATTCTTCATCAAGATCTAGTGCGCGATAAATTAAAGCGGCTACTTGTTCACGATTTACGTTATGTCCAAAACCAAACATACCATTTCCGTAGCCAAGCATAATTTCATGTTCTGCTAAAGTTTGAATTGCTTCATAAGACCAATGTCCTGCTGGTACATCTTTAAAGATTGCCTGGCTTGCTTGTTGTGGCTTTGCAGCTAATTCAGCTTTTGCTGTAGTCCCCTCAGCACTAAATGCTACTCCACTCATAATTGTTAAAGCTGTTGCTACTTTTAGAATTTTTTTCTTCAAAGTATTCTCTCCCTAAAAACATATTTTTTTCTAATATAAAGAATTAACGAAAGCGTAACAATACAATTCCCATGTGATTTTTGTCTAATTTATGAACTATATTTCATATACTTTTATTTACACTCTATTAATAATAAAGTTACTAAATAGCATATTTAAACAAGAAAAAGTCACTTTATTCAATCTCTTCTTATCCACTAAATTCCAACAAATAAATTATGAACAGAAAATCGATATACTTATAAATAATATAAAACAAGAAAAAGCGTGGGATTTCCGCGCTTTTTTCTTGTTTTATATTATATTGATATAGTTTAAATGTCCTTATATTTTAACTTTCATTCATAATCTTCATCTTTTACAGGAAAATAAAAAACAGCTCTATTTAAAAACGTTGCATATTGCTCACGTGTTACAACTGTATTCGGTTCAAATTTCCCATTTCCTGTTCCTACTATGACATGATTAGACTGCAGTGCACTAATCGCATTTTTTGCCCAATGATTACTTGGTACATCTTTAAATGTATGATTCTTCTTCACTTCAAATGTAAATGCCTTTGTAAGAATTTGCGCCATTTCTGCACGTGTTACTGGTGCGGCTGGTCTAAAGTTTCCTTTTTCATCGCCGTTAAAAATACCATGCTTTGTTAATACTAAAATTTCATCTAAAAACATTGTTGCCCTCTCAGAAATATCTTTATATGGATTCTTTAAAGGTCCTTCTTTTTTCAAATTCAATGTACGATAAAGTACTGCTGCTACTTGTTCTCGTGTTACATTATCTCCTACACCAAACTTACCATTTCCATAGCCTAACATTACTTTATTGTATACTACGTCCATTATATCGTCATATGCCCAGTAATTTACTGGAACATCATCAAACACAATCATTTCTGGATATTCTTCTGCTTTTACGTTTGGAACATTTGTACTTATAAACAAGCCGCCCATAATAGTTACCGTTGCCATTATACGTAACATGTTCTTCTTCATTGCCCTCTCCCCTTTATCTCCATTTGAAAAAACGGAAAATAATAGACTGAAATCCTTTCCAATATTACATATGTTGCCTTCGCACCCATTATGCAATATATTACATTTAAAAAATCTATTATTGTGAAAATCACTACTAAAGGAGAGCCAATTCGCTCTCAGTTTCAATTTTTATACCGAATTGTACGCAAATCATTTCCCTTTCCTATCGTCATTTAAAGGTGTTTCTATACATTAAATATTCTACTTTCTAAAAAAGAAATCCTTCACATTTTAAAAGTTCATTTTCTAGACAAAAAACGCAAATATATTTTGTTACTCCTTATATATCGACGTTTCGACAAAGAATATCAACTGGACTACAACATACGAAAATAATAACCTATCTATTAATAAAAGCCCATAATGAGCGGAGGATATCTCCTCTACAAATTATGAGCTTTCTCTTTATCTATTCCATTTTCCCTGGAGAATTATCAATTGATCGTTGTAAAAACTTCGCAAATTGCCCGCGTGTAACGAGCATTTCAGGCTCGAACTTTCCATCTCCCGTTCCTACCGCAACTTTATTAGACTGTAATGCGCTAATTGCATCTCTTGCCCAATGGTTTTCTGGTATATCTGTAAATGTATGTGGACTCTTTGTTTTCAACTCGTATGCTTTCGTTAAAATTTGTGATAACTCTGCACGAGTCAGTGTTGCTTTCGGACGGAAATTCCCATTTTCGTCTCCTTTAAAAATACCAAGCTGTGTTAAGTGTAAAATTTCGTAAGGGAACATGGTTGATTTCACACTAATATCTCCATATGGATTCTCATTAATTACACTTCCTTTTACATGAAGTGCGCGATGTAATACTGCCGCCGCTTGCTCACGTGTTATATGATCTTCTACCCCAAACTTACCATTTCCATACCCATACATAATGCGATGATATACTAAATTCGTAATTTCATCATATGCCCAATGACCTGTTGTTACATCATCAAACTCTATCATAATATTAGGACCAGATTTTTCGATAACATCTGTATTTGCTGACACACCATTTGCACCTACAAATATTCCTCCCATTAAAGTTAACGATGTCGCTACCTTTACTAGCTTTTTCATCTCTCTCATCTGCCTTTTCCTTTATTTTCCTACATTTTATATTGTACAAAAAATAAGAAAATTTTCAATAGAATACATCTGATTATTTACAATTAAGAATACAAACTTTCTTTTACTGCTATTTTTTCATCCTTCGCTTTTCGAAAAGAAAATGCCATCCCTAAAAAGATAAGAACAATCCCTACTACTTGCATACTAGTTGGTCTAAATCCGGTAAAGACTGTATCTAATAGGATTGCAACCGCAGGATCTAAAAACACTAATACAGAAATTAATCTCGTCGATAAACCTCTTAAACTATCAAAAAATAAGTAATATACAAATCCCGTATGTATAAGACCTGTCGCTGTGATCATCATCCAGTTCATCTCTGTTAACCCTTGAAACTTGCCAAAGTCTACGAATGGTAGCAATAAAAATATACCTAAAAATGTTTGTAAAAATGTCATCGCATATGCGCTCGTATGCTGAATTCCTTTTCCTAATAAAGTGGTAAAAGCATAAAATAATGCTGCAAGAAGTGCCCATACCATTCCAGATGACATCAGTTTTTCGAGCGATAGACTTCCATCTACTCCAGCTACTAAAACTGTACCGATAAAACAAATGACAATGGACATAACAGCAAACACTGTAAGTCTCTCTTTAAATACAATACTACCAATCATTAATACGATAATGGGTGCAAGATGATAAACTGAAATCGCAATTGTAATCGACATAACTTCAAACGCTTTAAATAGAAATACCCAGTTAAAAACGAGAAATACACCGCATGCTAATATTTGTACAATTTCTTTTTTATTCCATTTCTCACTTTTATACTGTCCTGTTACGAGCCAACATAATGCTAAAAATATAGTCGCACAAATGCAACGAACGAATACTAATTCAAAAGACGGTAAACCTGTTTGAGTAGAAAAAAATCCAATTGATCCGAAAATAGACATCGAAAGGATCATTTTTATAGCTGGCATTGATTTTTTATTGAACACCCTTTCTCTCCTCCTATAACCTACCTTTTACAAACGAAAAATCTCCAAAACATTACGTATTATTATATATTATAATTGTAAAATTGTAAAAAATTAGAATTTACAAAATATATCCCTCACAAAATTCCCATAAAAAAATCATCCTTTTTACATAGGATGATCTTTTTATTCATTGAGAAGAATTTTTCTATATCAAAAATTAAATATACTACTACTTTTGAAGAGTAAATTGGGCAACTATTTGTTTTAATCCTCCTGCTGCATTATGCATATGTTCAATTGAAACCGAGATCTCTTGAACAGATTTTTCTTGCTGTTGAATAGACTCTTTTACCCTATCAGTTCGGTCAGATGATCTTTGGGAAATTTGAGCCATGTCTTCTGCAGAAGCCGAAATCTCTTCACTACTCGCTGCAATTTCATCTGTAGACATAGATACCGTTTGAATTTGCTCAGATACTTGCTGTACTTTTTCTGTAATTTTTCCAAATACTTTTTCTGTATGCATTACTACTTGTGTACCTGCCTGTACCTCATTATCTACTTTCCCCATCATATGTACCGTATGGTTCGTTGTTCCCATAACTTGAGTAATAAGCTTCTCAATTTGTTTTGCAGAATCACTAGATTGTTCTGCTAATTTTCTTACTTCATCTGCCACAATTGCAAATCCTCTACCACTTTCCCCAGCACGTGCAGCCTCAATTGCGGCGTTTAATGCTAATAAGTTAATTTGAGAGGTAATACCTTGCATAACATCAATGATTTTAACAATTTCTTCTGATTGTTCTTTCATAGTCTCTACTTGTTTCACACCGCTATGTACTGAATTTTGGATTATATCCATCTGTTGAATCATTTGTTTCATTAACTTATTACCACTTTCTGCATCTAATGCCGACTGAGCAGACAATTCATTTACAGAGGATGATGTATCCACTATACTCTGCATTCCTTGTGTCAACTCTTCCATCGCACCCGCAGTTTGTGCCATTGCTTGCATTTGGCTCTCTGCACCATTTGCAACTTCTTCAATATCTATAGTGATTTTCTTCGCTGCACCACTAGATACTTCCGATGCAGATACTACTCCGTCTGCATGTTGGAATAAAAGCTGAATATTATTATCTACCTCTTTCATATTTGTTCTTAACCCTGTAATCATTTCATTAAAATCACTTACTAATACACCTAATTCATCTTTAGCATTATACTCACCATGTACAGTTAAATCTCCCTCTTTCGCTCTTTCCATCATACGACTAACCGTTTGTAAAGGAGCAACTATAAGCCTGCTAATAATATAACTCACTATACATATAACGATTGTAGTAACTACTACAAGAACGATAAAAGTAATAACGGACCTATCTATCATTTTTTGAGAATCTTTAAATACTTGGTCAGCTAAATTTGAAACATACGCTTCTAGATCTACAGCATAACTAGCTAACTCTACTCCCTGCGGTTTTAATTCCTTATGAAATTCGTTTACCATTTGAGATTCATTTGTTACCTTCGCTTTATTAAACAACTTCTTATATGTCTCCATATAACTTGGCAAAGATTTCTTCATCTTCTGAAACAGTTCATCCTCTTGCTTACTTAAATTAACGCCATCATCATATTCTTTTAATAAAGAATCATATTTTTTAAGATCCTTTTCAACATTACTAATAATCCCCTCTTTATTTGTCCCCTCATTTGGTGACGTTGTAATTAATTCTAGTAAGTTATATTCTAGTGAATTTTGTGTACGAAGCATTCCTTCTAATATAACTGCAGAATTTTGATAATCATCTACTACAATCTCTGTATCGTGCTTAATCTTATTAATAGAATTAATTGCTACACAGCTCATAATTGTCATACCCAAAACTGCTAATGAGATAAGTAAGAATAATTTATGTTTCACTTTTAAATTTTGTAAAAAATACATATTTCCACCTTTATTCCTTTATATATAGATTTTTAGAATTTTATAGCTTATTATTTACAAAATCACAATAAAAAGCAATGATAAATATTCCCAATATCAAACTTATATCTCTATAAAAAAAGAAGTAGCATAATAGCTACTCCTTTTTGCTTTGTTTCTCATATTGTTCAAACGTATGAATTCTTTCGAAAATTGGTGGATGTGTGTATAAGAAAAACTTCACTAATGCAGGCGGATTTACTTGGCTTAAACTCGTTTTTGATAAGTATTGAAACGTTTTCACACCAGATTCCCCATCTTTCGTCATATCTAAAGCATATTGATCTGCCGCTCGTTCTTCTATACGAGAAACATAGTTTGTTGCTGGCTGTGATGCAAAAGAGAGTACAGAAGAAATTAAGAAAAATAAAGGTAAAATTGAGAAACATGCTACTTTTGAAATTTGCAGCGTATCTCCCCATTTTCGAATACACATATTGATAATACGACTAATGAGATACATCCCTATAAACGATAGCAATACATAACTCGCAACGCCCCAATATATATGTTTCATAACATAATGCCCCATTTCATGGGCCATTATAAATAAAATCTCTTTATCTTTTAATTGCTTAAGCGTTGTATCCCACATTACAATACGAGCGTTAGGGCCAATTCCTGTTACATATGCATTTAATGCATTCGTTTTTTCCGACATATTTACTTCATATACATGTTTAGCTGGAATGTCAGCTTTTTCTGCTATCGCTAAAATCTTCGTTTCTAATTCTTTATTTTTCAGCGTCGAGAAGTCGTTATACAGTGGATCAATAACGACAGGCTGTATGAATGTTAAAAAGATTGTAAATGGAACAGAGAGTGCCCATCCCGCTAGCCACCATCTCTTAGGGAATTTACGAATGAGCCATAACAGAACAGTAACTACGATTAACATCGTCGCATAACTCTCCCAAAAACCGATAACGTGATCTTTTATCCAGCTTTGTGTACTTTGCGTTGAAATGCCGTAATCAACGGACACTTTTCGACTAATCCATTGCATCGGCAGGGCTAGAACTGTTGTGAGTAGTGATAAATAAAAGAAATAAATCGCAACTTGCAGGACACTTATTTTCGTCGTTTCCTTCGACCATTTCTCAAACTTTCTTGAAACACCGAGCACAAGTACAAATAATAAAATAATCCATTCAAGAGGCGTCGCTAAAAAGTACAGTAAATTTTTCACGCGCGAATAATCTTGGCTTAGCGTAAGCTCTCTTGCATTCATAAACGTTTCTGGATCTGCCTTTGTTCCTTTATACATGTCCGGAATCAGTTCATGATTCCATCCAAATAAATACCAATATATAAGCAACGCAAACCCAACGTACAAAAAAAGCGACCACCCAATAACCTTCCTCACGCTATTCCCTCCTCTATGCTGCCTGTCTATTATTATTGTAAGTTCGTACATGCTAAATTAGAACAAGCTTATTAAGCGAATTGCTCGAGATTCTTCTAGTTATATAAAAAAACTCTTCTACAAAAAGAAGAGTTTTACCTACCTTTAGACACTTTCTTCGGTTCATACTCTGGGATAAGAAACGTACTTACAACCCAACATATTAAACCAGCGCCTTTTATATAGCGTATATATTCATAGTCTTGAAAAAATAAAGTCGTTACAATAAGCGTAAAAAATCCAATTAAAACTAGTACGTATCCTATTTGCTTCTTAGATAACATAACGGGTCCCCTTACGGAAGTACATCCACTAATAAACTAAAATCTTGTAAAGAAAAAGAACTATATTTCATAATACCTTGTACAGCTAAAAGTAAAATAAGACCGGTCACACACATATAATTAACGCTTTCTTCACTCTTTTTTTCAGCAACTACTCCGCCGCTTATACATAATATCCCTAGCAAATGAAGTGCTAAATACATGAAGAAATAAGCTTCCTCCCAGCGAAGAATAACATTGACTGTCGTTATCAGCACAATACTAAGCAAAATCAAATAAAAAAACTTATTTGATGATATTGTTTCATTCATATAATTTTATACATCCCTTTCAAATTTAGAATTAATGATGTTTCAAAGCTATAAAGTAAATGATTGTTTTCATACTATAAAACAAAAGGAAAGCCACTATTACTTTCTCGAATACTTTATGAACCCACATATACTTCTCTTCATTTCTTCTGAAGATGCGCTTCATCATTTCTTCTACAATTAAACCAAATATTAATAAAACCCCTAACACAATAAGAAGAGAAATAATATTTTCTTTTAAATGAGTACTAGAAAATAAGTAATACTCTGGAAACACAATCGTATCTACTACAGGTTGCACCCAATGACAAACGCTTTTATCACACATATCTGTAAGAGACGTAGCATCTATTTATTTATCTCCCACTACATCTGAAAAACTCTTTTCTTGCTCTACATATATAGCTGGCATTTCTTTACTCCAATATTTGCGGTTAACAAATAAAAAGATGAGTACTAAGTTTAATCCTGTTATAAAAATAATAAGCCCTGGAAAGAACGTCGTATAATTTGAGAAATCTGCAAAACTCATTATCTCTTCTTTATTTATTAGAAAAGAAGCACCGATTACAAATGCATTGTTTAACATGTGAATAGCAATTGGCATGAGTAAGCTATTCGTACGAATATATACGATTGATAGTACAACGCTAAATACAACTGCACCTAGGAAATCAACGTGTAACAACGCAAACAACATCGCTACTACAATGATCGCTACACTCGTTCCCCACTTTGCTGCAAAGCGTTGCAATAAAAACCCCCGAAAAACAAATTCACCAATAATTGGTGCGATGAATACGACCATAATAACTTGATATACATGTCCCCCTGTGCTATCTATAATCGGTTCACGTAATGCGTTCATAATAAATTCCGGTGTAATCCATGCAAAGCTATACATGTACAAAATAAGATATCCATAACTAAACACGCATAACATAATCGCAATGTATAAAACTTGCACCAGGTTAAATGTTTCATTTTTATTAACAAATAATGAAAAGGAAACACGGTGTTTTCTATATTCATAAAAAATCCATGTAATCGGAAGGATATAGAATATAAGAATATTTATAAAAGTAGAATTTTGCATATGAAATGTATTTTCTATCAATTCATTACTGACTCTTGCAACTAAAGTTAATAGTGCAAATACAATTAAAAAATATCTAGCTCGCATCGTTTGAAACGGATTCACACTCATCTCCTCCCCTATGTTCTTTTATCATATCATTTGATTCTTAATTTTTTGCGAAAGAAAACCTTAAAATTTCCTTAAAAATTCCATAAATTATAGAAAGATGATATGATATTCGAGGAAATTAGGAGGGATTTTTTATGTACCAAGCAAATATTTTGCTCGTTGATGATGAAACAGCAATTTTACAATTACTAACTACCATTCTTGAAAAAGAAGGTTTTTCTCATATTACAACTGCAACATCCGCTGAAATAGCTTTATCTCTCACCGCGCAAAACGATTACGATTTAATTATTTTAGATGTCATGCTTCCTGGACAATCTGGTTTTGATATTTGTCCAATCATTCGCGAAAAAACAGATTGCCCTATCTTCTTCCTCACAGCCAAAACATCTGATTTAGATAAAATATCTGGATTTTCACACGGTGCAGATGATTATATTACGAAGCCATTTAATCCACTTGAAGTAGTCGCTCGTATGAAAGCACAACTCCGAAGACATATAAAACAAGCAGTACCACACGAACAAAAAGCAAACTTCAGTTCATTTGGTAGATTTGAAATTGATCGATATTCCGCAGAACTTACAGTAAATGGACATGTTGTCGAATGTTCCGCCCAGCTATTTCAGCTATTACTCTTCTTTTGCGAGAATCCGAACTACGTATTTTCGAAAGAAGAAATATACGAAAAAGTTTGGGGAGCACCTGCCTACAATGGCGATGACAATACCGTTATGGTCCACATTCGAAAACTACGTGAAAAAATTGAACAAGACCCAAGTAAACCAGAATATATAAAAACTGTTCGCGGACTTGGCTATAAGTTCATTACAAAGTAGGGTGACGATATGAATTTTAATAAACGACTTATTATCCAGTTTATTCTGCAACACGTATTTGTTTTAGTTACATTACTGCTTGCTGTAGTAGCTGCTTTCACTTATTTAATTTTCCTTGTTACTAGTACTTCATACGAACCGAATATTCCAGATGCTGATAATTTTATGATTGCAAGATATATCTCTTCAGAAGATGGCGATATTTCGTTAAAAGCTGAAGTAAAAGACTTAATTAAAGAAAAAAATGATTGGATTCAAGTTGTAGAGGACAATGGAAAAGTTCTCTATCACTTTAATACGCCGAGTGACGTACCGACATCTTATACGAAAACATCTTTATTCTCGTATATACAGAATCATATAGAAAGCCCTTATACATTTACATATTGGGAAATTGAACTAGAAGAAAAGAACGTACTTGTTATATACGGCGGTATGTTAAAAAGCAATGTATTACTGAAAACAATACAGAAAGAGCACCCCTCTGTATCTACGGATTCGTTCATATTAACAGAAGAAGAAAAACAGTTACTTTCTAAAGAAAAAGCAGCACTTCAAATCTTTAATAGTGATGGCGAAGAAGTATTCTCCTATCCAGATGGAAAGAAAAAAACGTTTTCTGTCATACAAGCTGCTCTTAGCGAAAAGGAACCGTGGAATCATAAAGAAAACACGTCTAGCTTTTATGACACAAATAGCAATAATCTTCTTGTTGTAACTGCCAAAAATGAGTACTACTACCCAGATGATGAAATAGACGATGTATTTACTAAAAAGTTTCTAATCGGATGCGGATTAATCCTTCTTATCGTATTTGTTTATTTAGTCATTCTTTCTATTTGGTACGGTAATAAATTTGGAAAACCGTTACTCCATGCGATGCGCTGGCTTAAAAACATCGCTGGTGGAAAGTACGAAGAACCTGTTAGTAAAAAAGGGAAACCTGTCAGGTTCCGGCGATCTGGTAAAGAAAAATGGTCATTCCGCTTATTTAGTGATGTGACAAATTCACTAGAGCATCTTTCTATTACACTCAAAAAAAATGATGCGATGAGGCAAGTACTGCAGCAAACACGTGAAGAATGGATTACTGGTCTCACACATGATTTAAAAACGCCACTTAGCTCTATATATGGCTACGCATTATTACTAGAATCACAGCAGTACAACTGGACTGATCGCGACATTCAACAATTCGGCAGCGTTATGAAAGAGAAATCTCAATATATGACGACATTAATCGATGACTTAAGCTTAACGTATCAATTAAAAAATAACAGTCTTCCTGCGCAGCATGTAAACATTGAAATGAATCAATTCGTCCAAAAAGTATTATTACAATTCATTAATAATCCGACACTTCAAAATCAAAATATTGAATTCGTACCAAGCTCAAATAAAATTCAATATTTCATTGAAGAAAAATGGTTCCAGCGTATTATCGAAAACTTACTCGTAAACGCTGTAAAACATAATAATGAAACGACAAATGTGAGCGTAAAACTTTCCCAAAACGCTACTTCATTTACACTCTCTATTTCAGATAACGGAAAAGGAATGGATGACAAAACGAAAGAGCTTCTATTTGAGCGATATTACAGAGGAACGAATACAGAAGAAAGCAACATCGGAACGGGGCTTGGCCTCGCCATTACGAAACAGCTCGTTCATGCTCATAATGGAACGATTTCTATCGATAGCGAACTTGGAAAAGGAACGACGATTATACTTGTGTTCCCATTTCATTCGTAGAAAAGACGCTAAGTGGCGTCTTTTCTTTTGGCGGAGTTCAGCAGTACATGAAATTATATTAGCGATTTTCAAGATATATCGACTTATCGACAAATATCGCAACCTATATGAAAAAAGCGAACCACGCAGTGGCTCGCTTTTCTTTCTATTACTTCTTCTTCACCGGTATCCAAAGTTCAATTTGAGCGAACTCACTTTTATCTGCATGGGAACGCTCATCGTATAGCTCAAACTCATTAACGCCGCAATGTTCGTACCCTGAATGCGGGAACCATTCTGAGAACACAGCATTCCACGTTTGATGAATAGACGATACCATTTCTTCATGAGGAACTTTCGGTGTTGTAAATACAGCATATGTCGCTGCTGGGAAAGTACGCTTCGCAACTTCATTTGGTACATTTTCAAAACCTGTAACTTCCATTCCAATTATATAAGTGAAGTCCCCTGTTTCTAAATTAAAATCAGTACATAATCCAAGCTCTACCCATTGGCTCGTATCTTTACGATTCGGAATTGTCGTTCCAAGATCTTTCTGTAAATATTCTTGCCAAAATGCTGGGATGTCTTGATGGTTTTTCCCTTCTTTACTTGTCGTCTTCAGTTCATAACCCGCCACTAAAAATTCTGGTTTATTTACAATACGATATTCCATTTGTATGCCTCCTAAATATGGATTTAATTTTCTTTGCTTTACATTCACGCTATAATACATCGGTGTTTCAATGTCTTGTTTTCGATATTCACTCGGTGTCATTTGAAATAATTTTTTAAAGGCTCTCGTGAACGTTTCATGAGATTGAAAGCCATGCTCAAACGCAATATCAATAACTTTTTCATCCGTATGAGAAAGTTGATAAGCTGCCCGGGCTAACCTCCTCTTTCGAACATACTCCATTACTGTATCACCTACTAACGCCTGAAATACACGATGAAAATGCGACTCAGAAAAACCTGCAATACGTGCTAAATTACGCAACGTCTGTTTTTCCATGACATCTTCTTCAATATAATTAATTGACCTTTGAATTTGTGTTTCATAGCTTTCCATCTCTGTTCACCCGCCTTATATGTATTATGATAAAAGAGAATCCTATCCAATTCTTGACGTTTTTTACTATAATTCCATAAAACATTGTAACTTTTTTATATGTATTTCGTTGTTATGTATGAAGGGAGGGAAATGTAGTGAAACGCAAACAATCATTAGAAGAAATTTACTCCGAGCATATGCAAGATTTATTTCGCTATCTTCTCTCCCTAACCGGAGATTCCCACTACGCGGAAGATCTCATGCAAGAAACATTTTATCGAATGCTCGTCCATATTGACTATTATAAAGGAGAAGAAATTAGGCCGTGGTTATTTACGATTGCCTACAACGCCTTTATCGATTGGTATCGAAAAGAAAAAAGATATAAAACAACGACAGTTGAAGAATTCCATTTACCAAACGTACCAAGTACAGAGCACTCTTATTTCGTAAAACATGAGATTGCTAGTTGGTTAGACAGTTTATCTTCTCTTCCCCTTGAAAGACGAAATGTGTTACTACTACGAGATTACTACGGATTCTCGTATAAGGAAATAGCAGAAATGACCGGTCTCTCACTAGCGAAAGTAAAAATTGAATTACACAGGGGACGAAAAGAGACGAAAAGCATAAAGGAGTGATAGGGATGGGTTGTACAAAGTTTAAAAAACTATGGGAGAAGTACGAAAACGGAACGCTCACGCATGATGAACAAAAGCAGTTAGAAAGTCATATTGAGACATGTGAAGAATGTGAAGCACATTTAGATGAATTGCTTGCGAAGAGTGAACCCGTAAAGAAAAAATTACCGCCAAAAGATCTTAAAGTTCCTTTTTGGAGAATTAAGTGGAAACATCGGTTACAAACGTTTGGTTTTATATTATCCATTTGCATCGTTATATATATAATCGGCGGGGTATTATCAGCCTTTTATTTTCAAGCTAATAATGATAAAAGGCTAGAAGAAATTAGAGAAGTTCCTTCGCTTGCACTTGAGGCAACTATCCCAAATAGCCGTGTTATGGGGGGCGGAACAAGTGTAGAAGCTTTTTTCCGTACGAACAGCAGCTTCGATTTAGTAAGAACCGTCGGTAAAAAAGTAATGCCACTCGGTACAGTAGAAACAAAAAGCTTCTTATCATCTGTAGATGTCACGAAACAAACTTGGATGAATCCGTTCTATCAACCAAAACTCTTCTTTGTTCATCCCAAAACAAAGCAGGGTGATTATTTAAAGGATTCCTCAAAAAAAGTATGGGATACACTTGCAAAAGTACATGATGGAACCGTTGCAGAAATAGCAATTTCTTTTGATAAAACTTACACTTTAAAAGAATTAGAGCCGCTTTTATATAGCATATTCGAAGCACAAGAACTCCCTCCAACTCCTGTATGGTACGCTTTAGATACAGGACAAGAAAGAAAAAATGTAGATGACTATATCTTACATGGCGGAGAAGCTATAGGATTTCCAGAACATGTAAGATTTCTAGACAGTAACGCAGACAAGTACAAAACGCCAGAAGATCAAGTAATCGAAATGATGCGCGTCCTTTCTATCCATAAAAAAACGGTAAGCAAAATAGCAGCACTTCCTGAGAAAGAACTAAACTTAGATAAACGTTATAAATATGTAAAAGATAACGGCGTAAAAGTATACGGCATTGTCATTACTGGGCCGTCGAAAGAGTTATTAAAATTACAAAACTCTCCGCACGTACGTTATGCGACTCTTGGAGATATTGAGGTTTGGAATTGGTTTGATTATTAATGAGAAAAGGAGAGCAAAGTGATGCTCTCCTTTTTTAATCCGAAATCACTTTCACATACATCCCTCTCACCGCTTTTTCATAAGCGATCCCACTCATCTGTTTTATTTTTTCCGATACAACAGACGATCGAAAAACCTCGCCTTCACGAAGTACTGGCGGATTAATAAGACGGACTTTATTTTTCTGATACAAATCATAATCGTTTCTATCTTCTTTTACTTTTACATTCGGATGAACTTTGCTTAATAAAGCATGCACTTCTGGATCACTACATTGCTTCAATTTCGAAATTAGCTCATCATCTTCAAGAAGAAAATCATCTGCATGAATAACCCTTTTATGCAGAACTAACTTTAACGTTTTCGCTAACATATCATTTCCGTAAATATTCATTGGCTTCATAAAGAAATCGATTACTTCTTTGTAATACGTTTCTGTAAACCACTCAGCCATTTCGATACTTTGAAGAACCATTTTCCCATCTACAGCGATGACATCCTCTAAAAAACTGTGAACTTCTTCTAAAGAAATATACCCATATGTATACATATCTCGTAACGTATAATCCACTCTGTCTGCACATAATTCTGGTGCTGATCTTTCCAGTAACGTCCACTTCGAATCATCTAACAAAATATCTTCATAGTTATAACCATACTTCGCAAGGATAGCTGGAATGTCTGAGTTTTTCACGACAGAACTAAATATCTCTTCATGATAACTTTCATCCTCATTATCAAAAACGTAATCAATCACGTGGGAAAAAGCAGTATGCGATACATCATGCAGTAAACCTGCAATTTGTTCCTCCACTGAACCACCGAGTTTCTTAATTAACAACATAACGCCAACAGAATGATCAAAGCGCGTTACATTCCATTTCTCATTTATTAAGTAGCTTGCGCCATTTTGATGAATACCTTTTAGTCTTTGCACAGACTTACTTAAGATCAACTCTTCTGCTACTTGATCCACTTCACATTCTCCGTATATTACATCTGTTATAACCACTTATAATCCCCCTTTATCTCATCCAAGTCTTATAATCGTACCTCTTTTATGAAATTAGCACCAACAGAGATATTTATTGTTATTTGTTTTTATTGAAAAAAATAGAGAGCCATCAGCTCTCTATTTTATAATCCTATTCAAACGTAACTTCCACCTGCACAATCTCCGACCTACTTCCAAGTCTAAGAGGTGGTCCCCAAAATCCGAAACCAGAAGAAACAATCGCGTGGAATGCACCTTTTTGTGCGTATCCCCAGTCTAGTTCGTACATTCTTCTCGTTACAATATGATTCGGTGCCATTTGTCCGCGGTGCGTGTGACCAGATAATAATAAGTCTACACCTGCCGCTACTGCTTGTTTTAATTCAAATGGTTGATGGTCCATTGCGATAACAGGCATGGATTTATTTACCGTACTCATTAAACTTTCAAAACTTTGGCGATCTCGCTCTGTTTTATCTCTTCTTCCAACAAGATAGAAGTCATCTTCAATTGTGATCACTTCATCTAACAGAATACGAATATCGATTTTATCCATCTCTTGTAAAAATTCTGGAACCGCTCGTCCATAATATTCGTGGTTTCCTAACACACCATATACGCCTAATGGCGCTTTCATTTGTTTCATAATTGGTCCCATATTTTTTTGAATGAACACACCTGGATGATCATCGATAATATCACCTGGCAGTAAAATAATATCAGGCTCCATCTCATTTACATGACGGACAAGTCTTTTTAAATGCGAAACGCCAGATAATTTACCGAAATGCATATCCGAAGCCATCGCAATGCGTAAGCTTTTACGTCCCTCTACTTTTTTCGGTATGTGCACCTCGTATTTTCTTACTACCGGGCTATATGCGTTGAATACTCCATACGCAAAGATAAAGATAAATGCAGCTAACACAGCCGTGCCTGTCCAAATAATTGCCGCTTCTTTCTCCACTGAAAACTGTAGAAGAAAGACCGTAATATTTGCTAGCGGCAATAACATAAGCGCATATTGTATGACCGCAAACCAAATTGAACCTATCGTTCGTAGAAATGGCAAGAACTTAAACACTTGCACGAGAATGTACGCATACGAAATAAATCCGACTACGAAAGCGTAATATCCCCAAGACTCCCAGCCAAATACCGCATGAAGCCAAACCCAGCCGTTCCAGCCTATGTAAAGCATAAGTAGTGTGTATATAATTAATATCGTAAATATATTGAGATAACGAAGATTCTTCACAACTAACCTCCTTATTGATTTCTTCTATTATAACTTGTTATGCACTTATAGCGTAAATATTAAGCACAGCAATCTTCACAATAAAAACCTCTAACTGTTTAGTGATGTTGCGTTTGTTGCGACGCAGGTTGGGGAGTTTATGAAGAGGAATATATAAACAATACAGCGTCGATTCCCTTGAGAAGGATTCATAAAATTTCACTATCCAAAACTCACCTATGCAATTATGCATAACCATCCCTTCCGTTTTATTTTCATGTTACGATATAAACGAAATACGACATATATCGACAAAAATAAAAGGAAGTGATTGCATGAAACGTTCTAAAACATATTTAAAATGTTTAGCATTATCCGCTGCTTTTACTAGTAGCGCTTTAGCACTTTCAACACCTGCTACTTACGCTCAAACGACGTCACAAGTTGTAACAGATATCGGGCAAAATGCAAAAACACATACGAGCTATAATACATTTAATAATGATCAAGCTGACAATATGACAATGTCTTTAAAGGTAACTTTTATCGATGATCCAAGCGCTGATAAACAGATTGCCGTTATTAATACAACTGGTAGTTTCCTAAAAGCAAATCCTACTATAAGTAGTGCGCCTATTGATAACTACCCAATCCCTGGCGCTAGTGCAACATTACGCTATCCTTCACAATATGATATTGCATTTAACCTTCAAGATAACAGCGCCCGTTTCTTTAACGTAGCACCTACAAACGCTGTAGAAGAAACGACTGTAACCTCTAGCGTATCTTATCAACTTGGCGGTTCTGTTAAAGCTTCTGCAACGCCAAATGGCCCTAGTGCTGAAGCGGGTGCAACTGGTCAAGTAACTTGGTCTGACTCTGTAAGCTATAAACAAACCAGTTATAAAACAAACTTAATTGACCAAACAAATAAAAACGTAAAGTGGAACGTATTCTTTAACGGATATAACAATCAAAACTGGGGTATTTACACACGTGATTCCTACCATTCTTTATACGGAAACCAACTGTTCATGCACTCTCGCACATACCTATATGAATCCGATGCAAAAGGTAATTTAATACCGATGGATCAACTTCCAGCGCTAACAAATAGTGGTTTCTCTCCTGGTATGATTGCTGTTGTGATCTCTGAAAAAAATACAGACCAATCTAACTTACAAGTCGCTTATACAAAACACGCCGACGACTACCAACTTCGTCCAGGCTACACATTCGGAACTGCAAACTGGGTTGGAAACAACGTAAAAGATGTTTATCAAAAAACATTTAATAAATCGTTTACACTAGATTGGAAGAATAAAAAATTAGTAGAGAAAAAATAGATAAAGAAAACCGAATCGCCATTTAGATGGTGGTTCGGTTTTTATTTAAATAACAAAATCCATTCGTTCTTTTCATGTTATGGAAAAGGTCTTTTTATGTGCCTAATTCCCTGTTCTTTGTAATAAACGAATCCTATTATATATTCTTCATATAATGGTATAATATTTATTAAAATACCTTTCGTATCACTTTTCAAAACATTACCCATGCATCTTCATACGTTGCTACAACTTCTCTATTTTGATCTGTCACCACGAGGGTTATAGTGATAATATAACGTTTCTTCTTATGATTTTATAATCATAAGAAAATTAATGTATACCAAAAGAGAGAAGAGCCTATATTCGCTCTTCCTTCTCCAAATTATTTCTCTATTTATTTCTTATCCTCTTCTACATCATATAGTAACTTTTCATGTACTTCATTCATACACACATTTCACAAATGAATCTTTCTAACCACTAATTTTTCTGGTGATATATTAATAGCCTTTAAAAGCAAACTGAATATAAATGTAAGTACCAACACCATAAATAACAAAAGCAACTATAGTGATTAGCCAATTTTCACGAGTTTTTTGTACATACTTTGAGCATACCCAAATAAGAAGTAAAATAATTAATTGAATTGCAGTCACTTTTGAGATAGCAATTATAGTAGTTTCCGTAACAAATATTACCCATGCCCCAAACAACATACGGATACTAAAAATAATTGTCCCAATACGTGTTTCAGTATATTGTTTATTTATATTTATAAAAAATATATCTTGTAACATAACAGTTAATGTTAATACAGCTACTAAAGCCAAGATAGAAGCAAATTCTAAAATTTCTATAAGCACTTTTAGTCTCCCTTCATTAACGTCTTCTCACTGCATTCGAAATCTTCATAAGTTTCGCTGTCGTTGAATTTTTAAATGCTTTTTTCCTTTGTTTTTTCGCCCTTTTCATTCCGTCAAGTCTAGCACCTGGGTTCCTTTTAATCTGTTTTATAGGATTCTTCTTAAAACGCTCGTAATTGGATTTTAATTGTCTAACTACTGGCTTATATCCTTTTTGAACCACTCTTTTTCCAACATTTAAGTGAGAAAGATATCCAAATGTTCGTCCTATCCCACCAAATAATACACCTTTAGCTGCTCCATATCCCGCTGCTTTAAGTCCACCCTTCCACGTATAACCTTTATTTCTATTTTTATACAGATACTTTCCTACTTCCCAAGCAGCCCCACCTAATGCACCAGTTATCCACCAAGCTACATGCCCATCAGGATCCGTCATCATCACTGGATTATTATCTGCATACGTATACCCATTCATTGTAACCGGATCATCTTCATCACCTGGATCAGGATCCGCCGATAAGAACACCCCATGCTCCGGATTATAGTACCTCGCAATCAAGTAATACATACCAATTTCTTTATCATACATGTATCCCGCATATCCAAATGGATTGTCTGCTGCGATACCTTTTGCGTCACTCTTTAATACATTACCCCATGCATCGTATTCATACGTTGCTACAACTTCTCTATTTTGGTTTGTCATCGCAACTACATCACCACGTGGGTTATAGTGATAGTATAACGTTTGTCCATTCGATTTCATAGCCAAACGTAAGCCGTCTACAGAGTATACATATTGACGAAGTACAGTTCCACTAACATCCGTCTCATATAGCGGGTTAATGCTATCTCCATCATAGAAATATCGTGTTACTTGACCATTTACACTCTTTTCAATACGACGATTATTTTCATCGTATTTATACGTTGCGAATGCATTGCTCTCACCTTGTTTTGTGATGGCTACAATTTGGTCATCTTCATTCCATGTATACTTGTACTTTCCATCTGATGTACGATTTCCATTCGCATCATACGTTAACGATACGTTTCCGAATTTTACAAGCTGATTTCCTTCATTGAATGTTGCCGCTATAGACTTTGTTTCTTTTCCATTCTCTACAACTTTCACACTTGTACGATTTCCAAATCCATCGTATGTGTAAGATTTACTTGTTCCATTTGGTAGTGCTTCATTTAATAATTGGTTAATCGGGTCATATACAAAGTTTGTTTCTGTTACTTTTCCGCCCGCACCTTCATGCTTGATCTTCGTACGGTTACCCGCTTGGTCATATTCATATCGTTCAGATAGGAGAATACTGTTCGATGTACCTACTACTAAATCTTTAATTTTGTTCGCCTGGTCATAGTTGAAGGTAGAACCTGAACCATTACCAGCTGTATACGTACGAACATTTCCTTGATCATCATAATCAAATCGATACGTTTGCGAACCGTCTGTCACACGTATGTTTTGATCTAACGTGTTGTAGTCATACGATACTTTATTTGTGTATCCGCCTTGTGTTACTGTTTGTTCTTTTAATTTCTCTGTCTTACTGTTTGCTTTGTCGTGATATGTCCAGTCAACTTTTCCGCCTCGGCTATCCGTCGCACTCGTGACACGGTCAGCCTTATCGTATGTTTTTGTACGTTCTACACCATTGACATGGTCTTTTACTTTCGTAACTTGTCCATTTTGATCACGTTCAAATGTAAATGAATCTTTTCCGTTGCGCTTTTCACCAACGACACGATCTGCTGTATCATATACAGATTCTAAAATAGAACCATTTGGCATTTTTGTTTTAATTTTGTTTGCATTTTCATCGTACGTATGTTCAATACGACGATTTAACGCATCGATATACACTGTATTTTTATTATCTACATCATATTCATATTTGTGTGTTTGTGTTTTCCCACCAAACATGACAGATTTCTCTGTTGTATTTCCATTATGATCATAACGATAATTTACAGAGGTACCATTTTTCAAAGTAACCTTCATTAATAGATTATCTTTGTTATAATCATATAGTTTTGTATTTCCTTTTTCATCTGTTTCGCTCTTTTTATTTCCTGATGCATCGTATGTGAATGTATTCTTCTGTCCATCTTCATCATACATCGCAATAACATTTCCGTCGTTGTCGTACTCGTTTTTAATAAGAGCGTTTCCTTCTAGTAAACGAACATCATCAAACCATACTTTTCCTTTGTTATTCTTTCTAAAGAGAAGGAATATTTCAATCTTTTGGATTGGTTTCGTTGCTGGAATAACAGCTGCACTACGGTTCCAATCATTTGTCCCACTTGGGAAACTCGTATAATAATTTACTACAGTTCCATCTTGATAGTAGGTTTCAGCTAAAACTGCATAATCTTTGGAAAGTTTATCTGGTGCGTCATTGACTACATTTTCAGATTTAGACATCGCAGTAAGTGTTACTGTTTCTGCCTTTTTCTGGTTTAAAATGACACGATTACGGTATCCAATATCATTTGGGCCATATTCACTTCTCTCCATTACAATAGACGAGTGGCCTGTGAAACTATCATCAGATACATCGTTACGTTCACAATGTTGAGAACAACTTCTTACCCACTGTGGCACAAATCCATCTGGCAAGTTTTCTTCAAAACTACTATTTAGAACTGGATTAAAACTTGAAGAAACTTCTCCTTTTTCCAATTGTATTTTATCAAACCATGCCGAACCGCTCGTGGCAGAACCGCCATTTTCTACTTGTAAATAGATTTTTACTTTTCTCGTTTGCTCTGTTGTTTTAAAGGTAACTTGACGATTTACCCAATCACTCGTTCCTTGAATTTTATTATGACGAGTATCATACCAACCACCATCTATACCAGCACCGTTTTCATTTAATGACTGTATATTGAAGAAAGCAGCACCATTGACTAAATCCGTTTTCACCATACCACTTAATGTATACGTTGTATTTGGTTCTAACGTTACTTCTTGAATTGCGGCAATATAGCCCCAATCATTATTCGTTGCTTGCGTTGTAATTTTGAGTGATGATTCCCCGCCCAGACCACCTGGTGCTGGTGTTGCATCTTTTGAGATAGATCCGCTATTATTCGTATCCACTTTCACCCATTTTTCCGTACCATTCATTTCAAAACTCGGATTTTGAATTAAGTTTCCTCCGGCACTTAATTCTTTACTTGTTTCAATCGGATTACCGTATTGATCATGGTGAATAACAGAAGATGTATTTGCTCCTTGGTCTGTTTGAGATACTTCTGTATTTGCTCCTTTATAAGCAACAGTTGTTTTACGATCTTCATTATCTGTCGATTTTATAATTCCATTATCTTTATTGTACTCAAATTTCTCTGTTCCCATTTCATCAGTAACAGAAGTTACATTCCCATTACCATCATAGGTCGCTGTTTCTGTTTGATTTTTAGGAGTGGTTGTTTTTACTAGATTGTTTGCATTATATTCATACGATGTCGTTAAATTCAGACGTCCCACATCTTCAACTGTTTTCACTGGATTTCCAGCATCGTTATACGTATAAACAGTTTTACGACCTTTAGGATTCGTTAACGTAACTTCTTTCGCATTTGTATTATATGCTAATGTCGTAACTTTCCCTAATGGGTCCGTTACTTTTACTAATCTATTATTCTCGTATGCATACGATGTTTTATATGGTTTTGCATCTGTATGTTGTGGGTCATAAATAGACGTTAACAATCCATTATCATACCCGTATTTATATACTTTTCCTTCTGGTGTTGTAGAAGAAACTAATAAATCTCCATCGTACTTAAATGTAAGCGTCTTGTTATCTGGACCGATTACTCTTGCGGCTTTTTTATTATTCCCATCATATTGTACGACTAACTCTTTGCCAGAAGCGTTTTTCACTTTTGATAAACGCGATTCATTGTCATACTCATACGTTGTCGTATTTCCGTATTTATCTTTTGTATACTCAATACGTCCTTGTGCATCTCCAGATTTATAGAAAGTAACCGTTTGGTCTTTATCTTTTATTTCATATCCGCCTGATACTTGCTTAATCTCTAAATATATACCAGTAGGAGCTTGATACGTATTATCTCCTGTTCTAGTAAAAGTAATATTTGCACCATCGGCAGAAATTAAAAGTAAGTTTCCATTTCCATCGGCCCAAATTCTTTCCTCTAATCCACTCGACCAACCCGTACCAAATAAGCCTACCTTTTTACTTAGGCTATTGTACGTTCTTTCTACTGATACATCCGGCCCGCGCCCTGATAACGTAATATCTTTCTCACTCATGATAAAGTTACCATTTGTAGCATTTACTTTACCATTTAACACAGGAATTGATGCCCAGTAATCGAACATCCCTATAAATCCAGAATCTTGGGAGAATCTTGGTACAAACTCATGCGAAATTTCACTTTCAGCATGTCCAGTTTTACTATATGCCGTTACACGGAACCAATAGTTTTTCGCACCTGCATAAATTCCACCAGAATTTTTATACACGGGTGATGGATCTACTGCTAATTCTGTTCCTTTTTTATCATGATGTAGTAAATATTGGCCTTTCGCTATTTCATCTTTTGTTGGCCAAATTTTCTCATTTTGTGTTGTCCAATTTGTTTTATTTCCTACATCGAACGCTTCGTAATCTTTTCCGTTATAAATCCAAACCTTATACCCTGCTGCTTCTGGTACTGCATCCCATTTCAATGTTACATAACCATTTGTTTGATCAGTTGCATTGATATACGCTGAGCCATCTGGCTTTTTCACTTGTTCCAATGGAATATAAACAATTGCTTCATCAGAAAGTGGACTATCCTCACCAGTTGGGTAGGTGGCTATAATACGAACCCAATATCCACGTGCACTACTATAATCTCCATACGGACTTTTATCTAAAAATGCATTTTTATAAATTGGACCGGGATTGACTGGTGCTTCTGCACCTTTTCCATCATCATGCACCCAATAACGGCCTTGTGCAATCTCTTCTGGCGTTGGGAATATTTTTTTATCTTTTGTTGTCCAATTTGTTACATTCCCAACTTCGATTTCTTCATATTCATGTCCATTAAATATTGCTACTTTATAGCCGTTCGCTCCTGGTACTGCATCCCATTGTACATTGAAGTGGCCGGAACTACTACCACTACCATTTGAATAAGTTTGTACTCTTGGTTTATTCGGTTTTGCATATGAATATTTTACTTCTAAGTACGGTGCATTTGCTCCGTTTTCAGCTGCAATGAATTTCTTCCAATGGTTTTGCCCATTTCCGTTTGCATGTAGCTTAAAGCCGTTATTTTGTTTTGTGCCTTCTACCCATGCTTTTACTGTATTTGTTACGTTAAATTTTGCCCATTGTCCTCTTGTTACATCGGCATGCGCAATATTTGCAGAGTTCGGTTTATTATTCCAGTTCACTCCGCCAACATTCCAGGCACCTGTTACTTCGTCTAACCAAACACCATTTGGTTGATTCGTATAATAATGCCAAATGGTATGTGCATTGAATGTTGCACTTTCAATGTTTGCCCCTTTAAAATTCGAAACGTCTGGTTTAATAAATGCAAAGTTTGTCCCAGATGCGCCATCATAATATCCGACTTTTAATGTATAAGCATTTTGACCAGCGTCCCAAAGCTTTCCTCCTGAATAGTTTACAGTTGGATATGCGCTTGAAGCATAAGCATTTTCAAAGTTACCTAATTCCACCGAAGGATCTACATATACCGGGTATTTCCGTTCCGGTGCTTGTAACCACTGTGGATCAGCTGTAACAGTTAATGTATATGTTTTTTCATCTGTCTTCTCAATATTGTAACGAACCGCATCTGACGTTACAGCCTCACCTGATTGTTGATCCACATTCGAATCATTCATATACGGTTTTGGTAATGTGAAGACTTTTTCTTTTTTCTCATTTTGGAAGTCGATAGAACCATCTTCCTGTATAGTTGGTGTTAAATCTGTTTCTAATGCAAACGTAAAAATGTGATGTCCTGTATATTCACGTAATACAAAATCTTCTTTTACATTTTCGTTAAACGTCGTACTCTTTAAATCAATATTTGGAAAAATCCCTTTATACCATACTGTATTCTTTTCATGTGTTGCAGTGACTGGTGACGGCTTCAATTCACCTTTCTCACCATTTGCACTTATTATTTTATACTGAATGTTATGATTTTTCACTTTAAATTGAACGTACTTTCCATCTTGTGTTGCTTTCTCAAATTCTGGTTCTAATTTTGTATTTTCCGTTACAATTTTTTCATTTGGTGCTTCTACTAATTTCGGTGAAACTTCCTCTAACTTGCCATCTTTCTCAATATGAATCGGTTCCGTATATACCTTTTTCGTATACGTACCATCATTATTATCGAAAACTTTCTCTGTTTCCGTTCTTTCTTCTACAATCTCAGTCGGATTTGCCTGTGCTTTAGCTTTAGCCTTATCCTTCTTTAACTGATCTGGATGTGGAGCTGGTAACTCCTTTTCCTCTTTCTTTTCTGTTTCTGGACTTTGTTCTGAATTTGGAGATGGTGTAAACGGTGGTGCCGTTTCTGCCAATCCATTCAGTGGTACGGAGGTAACGATTAATGCAACTACGATAAGTTGGATTAAGTACCTATACCATTTCTTTGCTTCCATAAACTCACCTCGCTGAAATATTTTTAACATATATAATGTTACATATCATAATGTAAACAAATGAAAGAGTGAAGTAAATGTAGTTTTAAAGTTTTGAAGATTTTGTGCACAAAATCCGACAATTTAACAACAATTTTACAAATGTTATTACAGATAACTGTTTTTATTATATATTTAAAGATTAACAATAATTGTATCTATTATTGTTTGCTAGGGACATAATATGAACATTATTCAACTAACCTTTTATTTTCACTTTCAATTTTGTTCTAGCATTCAATGAAGCTAATACACTTAACTTCATATTCCTGGTATAAATGTGCCTCCCTTAACTGTAATACCTTTATTTATAGAAGGTAATAAGAATATATTCCTTAATAACTGCTAAAACACGACAGCCCTCTCCTTGTTATATTTCATATGAGAAAAGGTTGTCACTACAAATAAAGGAGGAAGCCTCCCAAAATATATTTTAGGAGGCTTCCTCTTATTAATAGATTGCTGATTTTAACTCTCTTAAATAACAAAATCCTCCGGAATGAACACCTTCACTTCTTTCGGCTGTACGTATACAACATCACCCGCTTGAATGCTTAGCTGTTTGAACTGTTCTTTACTAATTTCTGCTTCTAAGTACTCCTCTGTTCCGTCTCGCTTTAATTCTACATATACGACAGGTCCAACTGCGTGAGAGTATGATACTTTTGCAGGGATTGCATCTACGCTTTGTTTCGTACGAGAGATGGATAAGTGATGCGGCCTTACGTAAGCTACTCCGTCTACGTTTGAAACGTGCTTATGCTCTGGTGCTTCTAGTTCCACCGATCCTACATTCAGCTTACCTTTATGGACGCGGCCGTGAAATAAATTTACATTTCCTAAAAAGTCATATACGAACGGGCTTGCTGGGTTTTCATATACTTCTTCCGGTGTTCCCATTTGTTCAATGCGGCCTTCATTCATGACAACGATGCGGTCCGCAACGTCTAGTGCTTCTTCTTGATCATGTGTTACGAATACGCTCGTAATTTGAAATTCGTCATGTAGTTTCCGGAGCCATCTTCGTAATTCTTTTCTCACTTTTGCATCAAGTGCACCGAACGGCTCATCAAGTAATAAAATTTTCGGTTCAACTGCAAGTGCCCGTGCTAGTGCGATACGCTGTCGTTGTCCGCCAGATAGTTGCGCTGGATAACGTTTGGCGAAACCACCCATTTTTACTAGTTTCAATAGTTCTGTTACTTTTTCTTCTATCACTTCTGCTGACGGTCTTAAGCTTTTTTTTCTCACCGTTAAGCCGAAAGCGACATTTTCAAATACATTCATATGTTTAAAGAGCGCATAATGCTGGAAGACGAAGCCGACTTGCCGATTTTTCACATGAATGCTCGTTAAGTCTTCCCCATCAAATGATATAGATCCGTCATCTGCTTCTTCTAATCCGGCAATAATTCGTAATAACGTCGTTTTCCCAGAACCTGACGGGCCTAATAAGGCGACAAGTTCGCCTTTTGGAATATCCAAATGAATGTCTGTTAGCGCCTGAAATGTACCATATTGTTTTGATACATTTTGAATTTGAATACTCACCATAATCACCCCTATTGTCGTTTTTCCATTCTCCATTCAATCCAGTTTTTTATAACGAGCGTAAGAACAGCGATGAGTGACATTAAAGTCGCCACAGCGAACGCTGCTGAAAATTGATACTCATTGTACAAAATTTCAATGTGAAGCGGCATCGTATTCGTAACGCCGCGTACGTGACCTGATACAACAGAAACTGCTCCGAACTCACCGATAGCACGGGCATTACATAGGATCATCCCGTATAAAAGGCCCCATTTTATATTAGGAAGTGTAACGCGCCAAAACATTTTCCAGCCGCTTGCGCCAAGTGATAGAGCTGCCTCTTCTTCACTTTTCCCTTGCGCTTGCATAATCGGAATTAGTTCACGTGCAACGAAAGGAAATGTTACAAAAATCGTTGCGATAATAATGCCTGGGACAGAGAAAATGAGTTTGATCCCATGCTCGAGTAACCATCCGCCAAGAGCAGCCCTCGGTGTGAAAAGTAAAACGAATACTAGTCCTGCGATAACTGGTGACACAGCAAATGGCAATTCAATAAGAGAAAGCAATATTTGTTTTCCTTTAAACTGAAATTTGGTAATAAGCCATGCAGCCGCTATCCCGAATATCGTATTAAGCGGTACGACGATACATGCAACGAGAAGCGTTAACCGAATTGCCGAAAATGCTTCTTGATCTATTACGGCTGCAACGTATACATCAACCCCTCGTTCAAAAGCCTTTAGAAAAATCGTGATGAGCGGCAGTAATAGAAAGAGAGATAAAAATAAAACTGTAATCGTAATAAATACAATTGGTACAAACTTAGATTCTTTTTTAGTTGATTTACTTTTTACTATTTTCTTTTCTAGTAATGTTGGTTCCATATTCTCCCCTCCTATTCGCTTTTCAGTTCATGCCTTCTACTCCAGCTTTGAATCATATTGATAAGAAGAAGGAAAAGGAGAGAAACAATAAGCATTACAGTCGCTACAGCTGTTGCGCCCGCATAATCATATTGTTCTAGTTTTGTCATAATCATCAGTGGTGCAATTTCTGTTTTCATCGGCATATTCCCTGCGATGAAAACGACAGATCCGTATTCTCCTAATGCCCGTGCAAATGCGAGTGAAAAACCCGCCAGAAGAGCGGGAAAGATTTCTGGTAAAATGATTTTCACAAATATTTGAAAGCGTGATGCCCCTAAACTCGAGGCCGCTTCTTCTATTTCTTTATCAATATTTTGAAGTACCGGTTGCACCATTCGAACGACAAATGGTAAACCGATAAAAGTAAGCGCAACGATTATTCCAAGTTGTGTGAATGCTACTTTTATATGAAACACACTTAATATTTTTCCAATCCAGCCATTTTCCGCATATAAAGTGGTAAGTGTAATACCAGCTACAGCTGTAGGCAGAGCAAACGGTAAATCAATGAGTCCATCTAATAGTCGTTTCCCTGGAAATGTGTAGCGAACGAGTACCCAAGCGATTAATAAACCGAAAATGGCATTTACAACGGCCGCTGCAAATGAAGTTGTCAAGCTCACTTGATAGGAATGTAACACACGCTCGTTCGTTATAACTCCAGCAAACTTCTTCCAACCTAACTGTGAAGTTTGAATAAATACGATAGAAAGTGGTATAAGTACGAATAAACTCATATACAGCATTGTAAACCCAAGAGATAATCCAAACCCTGGTAAAACACGTTTCTTTCTCATCTTCTTTCACCTCATCCCCCTTTAGCAGCGCCCATTATTTTTGATACATTTTATCGAATACGCCGCCGTCATTAAAGTGTTTTTCCTGCGCCTTTTTCCAACCACCAAATAGTTCATCTACTGTAAATAATTGAATCTTCGGAAATTTAGATGCGTATTTTTCTGCTACTTTTTCATTACGAGGACGATAAAAGTTTTTCGCCGCAATTTCCTGCCCTTTTTCTGAGTACAAATATTCTAGATATCCTTCTGCTACTTTTTTCGTTCCTTTTTTATCAACGACTTTATCTACAACCGCTACTGGTGGTTCTGCAAGTACACTAATAGACGGTGTTACAATTTCAAATTTGTCTTTTCCAAGTTCCTTTTGTGATAACAACGCTTCATTTTCCCACGCGATTAATACGTCTCCAATTCCTTTTTCAACAAATGTTGTCGTTGCTCCACGCGCTCCTGAATCAAGTACTTCCACGTTTTTATAAATTTGGCCAACAAATTCTTTCGCCTTATCTTCACTATTATTATATTTTTTCAGTGCGTATCCCCACGCCGCTAAATAGTTCCAACGTGCTCCGCCTGATGTTTTCGGATTTGGCGTAATGACAGACACACCTTTTTTCGTTAAATCATCCCAGTCTTTAATTCCTTTCGGGTTGCCCTTTCGCACTAGAAATACAATTGTTGATGTGTACGGAGTTGAATTATCCGCAAATCGCTTCTGCCAGTCTTCTGCTAACTGTTTCTTCTTGCTAATCGCATCAATATCATAAGCAAGTGCTAGCGTAACAACATCTGCTTCTAAACCATCAATAACAGAACGCGCCTGACTTCCAGATCCTCCGTGTGATTGTTTTACATTTACCGTTTGCCCATTTTTCTCTTTCCAATACTTCGCAAATTCTTTATTGAAGTCTTGATATAATTCCCTAGTTGGATCATACGAAACATTTAAAAGCTCAACTGTTTTTTTATCTCCACTTCCTTCAGAATTATTAGTGGATGTTGCCGAACCACATCCTGATAAAAGCACAACTGCTGATAATAAAATACCTGTACTTTTCATAAACGCTGTCTTACCCCACTTTTTCATTGTTAAGCCCCCTTAGTTTATACAATAGAAAAAGGCACACAATCTATTCACAAAAGTGAACATTGTGCGCCTTCAGTTTATCTGATTAGCTTCTAATGTATTTTATTCTATTCGATTTCTTTTCATTTTAATTCCGTAATTCATATGTGTCAACTTGGATTTTGTTTTTTCTTCCTAAATAAAAATCAGTGAGGATTGTCCCTCACTGATTACAGTTCCACCTTATTTCTTTAACTTATCCGTCTTCGCAATAAATTGCGCTGCTTCCGCGCGGCTTACCGCTTTATCTGGAGCCCAGCCATTATCTGTTCCAATTGAAATGTTTTCTTGGATTAAAATATTGGCATACTTCGCACCCCAATGATTGTTTAAGTCAGCAAATTCTTTTGGTAGTTTCATATTTTCATTTCTTTCTAATTTATATGCATTTACTAGCATAGAAGCCATTGATGCACGGTTAATTAACCCGCTTGGATTAAAGTTACCCTTCTCATCACCTTTTACAATACCTGCTTTTTCAACTGCTGCGATGTATGGTGTAGCCCAGTGATTTTGTGCATCAGGGAATGATGGCTTTGCATCTTTCTTAATTTCTAAACCTAAAACAGTTGCTAATATTTTCGCAGCTGAGCCACGATCGATATTTTCAGCCGGAGCAAATGTACCGTCTGGCTTACCGTGCACAGCTTCTTTATCTACTAAATATTGAACTGATTCTTGTGCCCAAGCTGGTACATCTGAGAATTTAGGCTTCTGTTCAATTGCACTTGCATCGATTTCAAACTGTAGTTGATATTTATGATCATATTTAATTGCTGGAATTAATATATGCATTTGCATATTATATTTTTTCGAGAACTCCCCAATTTCAAATTGAACAACTTTCGTACCGTTATTCGTTTTATCTTCGGAGATTACTTTTACATCATGGAATGTTCCTACTTTATTTGGATCTTCTACTCTAAGATACTGAAAATAGCTACTATCTTGAACTGTTAACGTAACGATTTTTTTATCACCTTGAATGGTTACTTTTGCATTTTTTAAATATGTAGACGCAACTGATGTATCATTCGTTTGATCTTTATAAGTCTTTAAAATAACGTCATATGTGCCATCTGCTAGTTTGCTATTTACTTTCATTTCTACTGCCGCTTCTGCTTTCGCAATCGGTGCCATAATACCACTGAATGGAACTGCTAAAGTTGCTGCTATAACGAACGCATTAACATATTTTTTCTTAATCATTATCAATACGACATCTCCTTTTATATGAATATACCCAACATAACTATCATATTGATAATGATTATCAATGTCAAATAAAATTAATAATACTATTTCCTACATAAGTACGCCTTCCGCTCGTTATTAAAAAGTAAATAATGCGCCGTATGAACTTTTCTTTCCAAATAATCAATAGAATACGAGCTTGATGGATCAACTAAATCACCTATCGCTCCTGAAAGGTGATCAATGACTTGCTGCAAAATCTCTAAGTTTTTCTTCTCACTATCAGTATTCATTTCATCCATAATGTCACAAATAAGATATTGTACTCGCCGTAAACGTAAGTCCTTCTGCTCCACTTATATCTCCTCCTTATTAGTCATATTACGGTTTAAATATATGGCACCATAGCTTAACCAATGCTAAAAAATAGAAAGGCAACCATCTTCATAAAGATGGTTGCCCCTATTTTTATACTTGTATCGCTTTTTCTCTCAAAGCTCTTCTTAACAATTTACCTGTCGTATTCTTTGGTAACTCTGTTAAAAATTCGATACTCATTGGCACTTTATATTTCGCTAAATGTAACGTGCAATAATGCATAAGTTCCTCTTCTGTTACGTTAGCTTGTTTTAGAACGACGTAAGCTCGCACTGCTTCTCCTAAGTTTTCATCAGGAACACCGATTACGACAACTTCTGCTACAGATTCGTGTGTATATAATACTTCTTCTACTTCACGAGGGTATACGTTATAACCGCCAACTAAGACGATATCTTTTTTACGATCAACGATATAGAAGTAACCTTCTTCATCCATTTTCGCTAAGTCACCTGTATACAGCCAACCATCTTTCAATGTCGCTGCTGTATCTTCTGGCGCGTTATAGTATCCTTTCATAACGTTAGGCCCGCGAACAATTAATTCACCGACTGCGCCAACAGGTACTTCTTCCCCAAGTTCATTCACAATTTTGTTTTCTACATGCCAAATATTTGTACCGATTGATCCTGGTTTACGCGGACGATCTAGCGGGTTAAAACAAGTAACTGGTGATGCTTCCGATAAACCGTATCCTTCTGAAACGATTACGTCAAAACGTTTTTCAAAGTTTTGCAGAAGAGCAACAGGCATTGATGCACCACCTGAAATACAAAGGCGAAGCGTCTTCACATCTTCTGCGCTTGCTTCTTCGAATAAATATAAATAATTGTACATCGTCGGTACACCAGCAAAAATCGTTGGCTCATACGTACGACAAATACGGAATACTTCTTTCGGACTAAATTTCGGTAACATTAAAATAGTTGCTCCGTTCACAATTGGCGCATTGACCGCCACCGTTAAACAAAATACATGGAACATTGGCAAAGCCGCAACGACGCGGTCATCAGCAGTATATTGTAAATACGAAGCAACATCGCTCGCATTACTATATAAATTTTTATGTGTTAACATCGCACCTTTCGGTTTTCCAGTTGTGCCTGAAGTGTATAGAATAACCGCTACATCTTCTTCATCTAGCTCTGGGCCTTCGTAAGTTAAATCCCCAGCCCCTATCATTCTGGTAAACGTTTTCATTTTTTCGGTTTCTGCATGGTTAAAATCTGATGAGGTTTCGCATATGATGATGTTTTCAAGTGAAGGAAGTCTAGTTGTAAGAGATTGTATAACAGGTAGAAGGACGTCGAGTACGATAATTGTTTTTACATCTCCATTTTGTAAAATATAATGCATTTCGTCTGCTGTATAAATTGGATTAACTGGAATAACTGTTGCTCCAGCTTTCATTGTTCCGTATAAACCGACCAAAAAATGTGGTGAGTTTCCAACAACTAATGCGACATTTTCCCCTTTTCCAATGCCCATTGATGCTAAATTGCTAGAAAACCTTGTGACCATTTTGTTTAATTGGTCATACGAGACCGACTGATCCATAAATATATAAGCCGGTTTATCCCCCTTCTTTTTCGCCGTTTCAGCCAAAGATTGAACGAGATTCACACAAACCCCACCTTTATAAAATTTAGAATATTTAAAAATTCTAAATTAATTATATTAAAAGAAAATTAAAGTAGCAAGTGATATTCCATTAACTGCATATACAACGATCACCTCCTGTTGATTCACTTTGGAAAGATAAGGGGATTCTATTCACCTACACATTATGAAACTAAGGCTAAAATCATTTCAGGATAATATGCACTCATCTTTTCGCTAAGTTTTTCTAGTTCCTCTTTATTCAAGCTCGTATGCTCCCCATACAAGTTGAATGCATCCGCTCCATTTTCATGAAAAAACAATGTAACATATAATGTCGGTAACCCATTATTGGCCTCATCTATCGACAAGACAAGATCTGGTGTTTTATTCACCGTACTAAACGTTTCATTTCTTTTCCATTCCTTATTTTGAAACATTGTTTGTATATCATCTATCTTTCGTTTGTTATCCGTATGCGTAAAATATATGACATTATCCTTCGCTGGCTTTCCAATCGATAAAAGTGTGCGACTTGAGGAAGTTTCATCGTTACAAGCTGTCATTCCGATGACGAAGCTGAGCAGTAATACAACGTACATTACCCTTTTCATTTCAATTCGCCTCCTTTTGAATATATATATATTCCTTTATAAGAGGCAAATGTCCTGTGATTTTATGGTGAATGAAATTATATCGGCGATTTTTAAAATATATCGACTTATCGATAAAACGTGACAATCTACGCAAAAAAAGAGGCTGCCCGTTACGGCAGCCTCCCTTATTTTTAGAAGAATAAATGTAAGAAATCTTCTGTTGTAATATTACCGAAGTAGCGTTTAATATCTACGCCTTCTAAAGCTGCAGTGAATGCATCTTTATCAAATTGTACGCCTGTTAGACGCTCTTCAATGTCATGCACATCTAGTGATCCGAAGAAGTCACCGTAAATTTTACATTCTGTTACTGTTCCTTTTTTCACTTCAAGACGAACGTCAACTTGTCCAACTGGGAAGCGGTGTGAATGTTGTAAGTTGAACTTCGGAGATTTTCCGTAGTTCCAGTCCCAATTGCGGTAGCGCTCTTCAGAAAGTTTATGGATTTCTTTCCAATCATTTTCTGTTAATTCGTACGTTGGAATTTCTGTCTCCCCTTCGAAAATTGTTTCTAGAAGAAGTTGTCTAAACTCTTCTGTCGTCATCTTTTCTTTTAAGAACTCTGTAATGTTCGCAACGCGGCTACGGATTGATTTAATTCCTTTTGATTGGATTTTATCCATTTTTACTTTTAACGCTGATACGACGTGATCGATTTCAGAGTCAAATAGTAACGTACCGTGACTAAACATACGACCTTTCGTTGAGAACTGCGCGTTACCTGAAATTTTTCTACCTTCAGCTAAAATGTCGTTACGACCACTTAGTTCTGCATTTACACCTAATTTACCAAGTGCTTTCGTTACAGGCTCAGTGAATTTTTTGAAGTTGCTGAAACTGTCTCCATCATCTTTCGTAATAAAGCTGAAGTTTAAGTTTCCTAAATCGTGATATACTGCGCCTCCGCCTGATAAACGACGAACGACATGAATACCTTGTTCTTTTACGTAATCCGCATTAATTTCTTCTACTGTGTTTTGGTTTTTACCAATGATAATTGAAGGCTCATTAATGTAGAACAGTAAATATGTTTCGTTAATATCTAAATTCTTCACACAATATTCTTCAATCGCTAAGTTTATTCTAGGATCTGTAATTCCTTTATTATCAATAAATAACATCATATCACCTCATGAGTTCCATACGTAACCACTATGCGCTAGCGTAATATGGCCACTGAAAATTTGTTTTGCTTCTGTTACTAAATCAGATGGGTTTCCTGTATGTGGTAAGTGCGTTAATAAAAGTTCTTTTACATTCGCATCTTTCGCAATACTTGCTACTTCTGTACTATTCATATGCCCTGCTTTTGCAGCCTCTTGATGTGCATACATATTACACTCACAAATGAAAAGATCAGCATCTTTTGTGAATGTAATAAATTCAGGAATATAACTGGAATCAGCGCTGTATACTACAGCGTCACTACCAGCTGTAATACGCATCGCAAAACATGTAACAGGATGAACAGTTTTTAAGAATGAAATCGAGAACGGTCCAACTTGAAGTGTTTCTTCTGGATTGTACGCGATTCCTTTCGTATGCGGTTCATGCGTTAAAGAATGGAATCCATTCTCGTCAAACGTATGACCGTATATTGGTAATTCCGGTAGTTGCCTTGTTGTCGCACTCGTAATTAATCTCGCATATTGCAATACCCCAATGTCTGCAACATGATCATGATGATAGTGTGACAGTACAACTGCATCTATATCAGATGGTGTTATATATTTTTGAAGCTGTGCTAGTACACCACTACCACAGTCGACAAGTAAACGAAAACCATCGTGTTCAAACAAATACCCCGACGTTGCTTCTCCCGCTTCTGGAAAGCCGCCCCAAAAGCCGACAACAGTCATTTTCATATGTATCCATCCTTTCTAAAACCGAGTAGGAATGCATGTTTCACTTACATTCTACATTGTTAACTATAATCCATTTCCTAAACTTTTTCATTATTTTTCAATTTTGTTATAAAACAGTTGTTGACTTTTGTTTTTTGTACTAATACAATGATAGTAAGAAATGGAAATGGAGGGATTGACATGATCGATCAACCAATGGAGTTTTTCAGAAATTTACCAACGAAAACTTGTGCGCACTGTGGGAAAGAAATTGATGAGCAGCACGAAGCATACCATAACAAATGTGATGACTGCGTTCACGAAGAATAGTAGTTTATGAACATAAAAAAACCTAGCAGACATAGTCTACTAGGCTAATAACATCGTATCCTTCTTCATCGTTGAACCTTTCACCAAGAGCTCCAGTTCAAACTCATACAATTCTTTTTGTCGATAATTTTTCGTATGGATTTTATCCATCATCAGGTCGACAACTTTTCGGGCCATCTCATCGATTGGCTGTTCAATTGTCGTAATACCTGGCTCAGTAATCTGTGATAATATTTGATTATCAAAACCAATAACAGCGAGATCATCTGGAATGCTCCAGTCATGGCGTTTTGCCTCTGAAATGATTCCAGCTGCAACCTCGTCGCCTCCTGCCAAAATCGCGGTAGGATTTTTTTTGTCCTTTAATACTTCATGGAATATTCTCTTTCCATCATCCCAAGAGAAAGCGTTTTCAAGAAAATCGATCGCTTCTACTTGGCGGCTCTTCTCAGTTATTGCACGTAAAAAGCCCATTTTTCGCTGCTGGCTAACCACTTTGGTTTCGTTACCACGGCAAAAAATAAGATTACGATATCCTTGTTCTAACACATGCTTAGCAGCTATATATGCTCCTTGCGCATGATCAAACTTCACTGTTGGAACATTTGCTTCCTCAATATATTCATTACATAACACGATCGGACCGTGCTGTAAGTATGGCTCTACATCTTCCCACGGATTTTCTAGTGAACATAGAATAATCCCATCTACTTGTTTCGTAGATAATAATTGTAAATACTCCATCTCTTTTTCCGGTAAATATCTTGTTTGACAAATAATCAGTTTATATTTATGTTCAGAAGCAGCAATCTCGATTGCTTCAATAAATCGACTGAAGAAAGGATTTGTAATCCTTGGAACTAGCACCGCAATTGTTTCCGTTTTTTGTTTACGAAGCCTTCTCGCCGCAGAATTAGGAACAAAGCCTAAGTGCTTCATTGCTAATTGAACCCTTTTTTTCTTCTCATCTGAAACATATGGATGATTATTGATTACCCTAGAAACCGTTGTCCTTGATAACCCCGCTAATTTCGCCACGTCCTCTATAGTCGACACGAAATTCTCCCCCTTTGCATGAAAACGTTTTCTTAAACTGATTATATAGTATATTATTGGAAACTGCAATATGGGTTGTTATGATTTTACTATATTAATATTATACATAGGAAAAAGTCTGTTAATGGGAGGGAAATTTATATTACTTTTAGAAGTTTACAGTGGGCATATTTATAAAAATTGAAGGTGATATTTCATGAATCGGACAGATCGTTTATTAGCTATATTAATTGAATTACAAAGAAAACAAACTGTTACAGCAAAAAGCTTAGCTGAGAAATTTGAGACAAGTATAAGAACGATTTATCGAGATATGGATGCACTTAACGAATCGGGTGTTCCAATCTATTCAATGCCTGGCCACGGTTATTCCTTAATGGATGGCTATTTCTTGCCTCCCATTCAACTTACGCCTGAAGAGGCTGTTACTCTTTTACTAGGCGGTGATTATATCGAGAAAACTTTCACTTCTTCTTTTTCTGTACATGCGCGATCAGCAAAAGAGAAACTTGAGGTTGTTCTCCCTGCTGATCAACAAAAGAAAGCCCGGGAATTACGAGGAACTTTTCGTTTTCTTTCTCCTATATTTTCGCAGCAGCAACCTGAACAAGAAAAACTTGAAAACCAACTGATCCTGTTGCAAGAATCTATTCAAAAAGAACAAGCTATCTCTTTTTCTTATCGTAAAGCGAGAGATACTACAAAAATAAAGCGAATCGTTCAGCCTTACGGTTTAGTCAATATTTCAGGAATTTGGTACATCGTTGCCCATTGTTTACTTCGAAAACAAATACGTAATTTTCGTTTAGATCGTATGGATAAATTGCAACAAGAGCAAGAATTTTTCACAAAACCGAAAGACTTTTCTTTACAAAACTATAAACCTGAAAGCAATCGCACTGTTATGATTCATTTATTGTTTCCATCTCATATTGCACATAAGATTATTGAATCCCGCTACTTTTTTATAGATTCATACGAACATAAAGACAATGGCTTTCATGTCTTGTTGAAATCAAGAAACATAGACGAAGTATTTCAATGGGTATTGAGCTGGGGAAGCCAAGTGCAAGTACTTGAGCCAAAAATTCTTTCTGAGAAAATCTGTGATGAAGCAAAAAAAATGTTACAACTTTAATTGTTGCATTTCACTACTGACATAATGTTGTCAGCATTACTTCTTTATAGTAGGTAGTAACAAATACATTTTCATAAAAAGGAGTTAGTGATATGAAGAAATTTGAAGAGTTAGCAAAGTACTACATAGAGGAATTAGAAAAGTACTCTATAGAACAATTTAGGATGAAGCCTTCTAGTGAGGAATGGTCTCTCGGTCAAATGTATAATCATTTAATTTCAGCTACACGCATGCAGTTAGATGCAATAGCGAAATGTAGAAATGAAGTGCCTTCTGCAACTAACAAAAAAACGGATATGGGAGAAAAGGTATATATGATGGAGGCTTTCCCAGACATAAAAATCAAATTACCAGATCATCCTGGATATACGCCTGAGAACCCAGCTAATAAAGAAGACGTACGGAAACAGCTTCTAGAATTAATTACAATTATAAAAAAAATAGAGCCGACACTTCCTACTATTCCAAGTGATTGTAAAGTCAAACATCCTGGGCTTGGTTACTTACATGCAGCAGAATGGTTCCAGCTTATTTCTATGCATTTTGCACATCATCTTCGTCAGAAAGAGCGACTGGAACTTACGATTCGCTCAGTGTAAACATTTCCACTAAAGAGAGACTGCCAATATTGGTAGTCTCTTCACTGACTATACGATTACTCAGAAAATCCCGTATCCATGCATGTTGCTTACTGCTAACAGAAAATCCCTCTTTTCATTCAATATGAAACCCCATCAATACGTCATCTCCATATGATCCATCTTCATATTTAATTTGCTTTCTTTGTCTGCCTTCTTCTACAAATCCCATACGTTTGTACACCTTAATCGCCCTATCATTAACAGAAACTACGCCTAAGCAAATTTTCTCTAAACCTTTCTGCTCTTTAGCCCAACGAATAAGAAATTCAATTAGTTTCGTACCAATGCCTTGATTACAGTACGCCTCCCTTATCCCCATTCCCATTGTACCTGCATGTCGTAAGCGTTCTCGTTCATATTGATTGAAAATTAAAAAACCAACCACTTTTTTATCAACTTCATAAACTATGTAAAGATTACCTTTTTCATTACTTTTCCGTATCTTTTCTCTTTCTGCATTACTATCATTTGGTAATTTCTTTGGAGATACTATGAAAAACTTTGTAGTAGTTTCCGATAATATAATTTCTTTTCTAATATCCATAATTGCTTCCGCATCAATCTCTTTTGCAAATCGTATCACTAAATCACCTCGTACCTTTTTCTAAAAACTACAAAGAAGAATAGATAAAGTGAAATTCATTACTTTAACTCCTCCCACTTTGCCCACACTTCTCTCCCATTTATACGATACATATTATCCTCTCGGTCCATAAACCCGTGTACAATAAACTCGCGTCTAATTGTACAAAAATCATCATGATATTGTTTTATGAATGTATTCATTTCTTTTTCCGTATACTGTTTCTCTGCATCTAACTTGTTAACTAAATGCTCTAACAATACTAGTTTTTTCTTCTTTTGACCTGGAATCGATTTTAGACGGTCCTCTTTATCGAAAAAGTTACGAATGGTCGTATCCCTGAATTTCATTTCACTTTCAGTCATTTTGTTGTCCTCCATCGGTTTTTATGCAATAAGATTTATCGTTTTTCTTCACTATTCTTCTTCATTCTTTTACTTATAACATCCATAAGGTAATACCCGCTAATTAGCACATAGTAAACTAAAAGTATTCCTAGTGCATCTTTTATATTTATATATTTTTTTTACGAAACAAGATAGGTGAAAGGGCGTAAACAAGAAAGATGATTAGCGGATTTACGATAAAATAATAAGTAAGATTTCCTTTCATCATATCAACTCCTCTATTCTAGTTTTCTCTGTAAATTGTTGTAAATCCTTTTCTTTCGTCTCTATAGCTTTTAAAAAGGTTTATACATAAACTACAGAAAAGATACCCTACATTAAAATAAAAAAGCACCGAAAAGGTGCTTTTTTCTATGCTTCAATCGATTGGTTTTCCGCAATATTTCTAAATTGTCGTTTGTGCATCCAAGTTAAGGATGCGATTGTTCCAAGTGATAATACCACGATGAAAATCATGAGTATTCCTACGTTTTGCCACATGAAGTTAAAGTCTCCACTTGATACGACTGCTTTCAATCCTGATACAGAGTATGTCATCGGTAACCAAGCATTGAATGGTTGTAAAAACTTCGGAATCAATTCTAGTGGGAATGTTCCAGCACTCGTTGTAAGCTGAATAATTAATGTGATGATGGCAATGAAACGACCTGCATCACCGAATGCTGTTACTAAACATTGAATTAATGCAATAAACGCTAAACTTGTAACGATACTAAAGAGTATAAAGTATGGAATACTTTGTACTTCTACACCTAATCCGAATAGTAATATGATATCTGCTACTATCGCTTGAATAATACCGACTGATAGTAACACACCGAACTTACTAATAAACCAACTAAATCCTGATTTCGGAACGCCCACTGTATCACGTAATGGATATACGATTGATAATAGTAATGCCCCAACAAATAAACCGAGTGATAAGAAATATGGTGTAAATCCAGTTCCGTAGTTTGGAACTTCCGCCATTTTCTCTGTCTTCACTTTTACAGGGCTTGCAAACATATCATACGTTTTATCCGTTCCTTTTACTTCACCAGTTTTCTCTGCCCCTTCGCCAAGTTTCTCAGCAAGTTCACCTGAACCATCGTTTACTTTTACGAGGCCATCTGTTACTTTTCCAGAGCCGTCTGCTAGTTTATTTACGCCGTCGATTAGCTGGCTTGAGCCTGTTGACATTTTATTTAGACCACCATTTAGAGTACCTAAGCCAGTTGTTACTTGATTAGATCCATCTGCTAATTGATTTACTCCACCTACCATTTGGTTTGCTCCTACAGATAATGTCCCTAAACCACCTGTTACTTGACCAGACCCATCTGCTAATTGATTTACTCCACCTGCCATTTGATTTGCTCCTGCAGATAATGTTCCTAAACCACCTGTTACTTGACCAGACCCATCTGCTAATTGATTTACACCACCTGCCATTTGATTTGCCCCTGCAGATAATGCACCTAAACCACCTGTTACTTTTTCAGAGCCATCTGCTAATTGATTTATCGCATCAATTAGTTGACTGGATTCGTTTTCAAATTTATTTGCGCCTTCTTTTGCTGCATTTAAATTCTTACCAAACCCTTGGAAATTCACAACAAATCCTTTTTGTATACTGGCTAATTTCTCAATATTATCTGTTAAAGAGTCCAATTTCTCTGTGTTCGGTAGTTTGTTTTGCGTATCACTTGTTTTTTGATCTATTTCGCCTTTTAATTGTTTTAGTTCTTCATTTAATTTATTTGTTCCACCTGCTACTCCGGCAGCTTTTTGCTGAACTGTCGCTGTACTTTTTACAGCACTTGTTATGAATGGTTGTAACTGCTCTTGATATTCTTTTGGTAAACTTTCAATTTGCTTTTGTAAATTCGCTACCTCTTGTGCTGCATTTTTTGCATCTCCTGCTGTTGATTGCGTAAGCTCATTTAACTGATTTACATTCGCCCCAGCTCCATCTATTTTCTCATTTACTGTATTCAATATAGAAGGGCCTTTCGACTGCATTTCCTTTAAATCTGCAGCAGAATTTTTCACTGTACGATTTAAATCTTCCAAACCCGTTTCAATTTTTTGAGAAGCTCCCTCTAATTTGCTTTGCCCCCCAACCAGTTGTTCCATACCATTTGATAGATCAGTTGTTCCTGTTTTTAATTCACCGGATTTACTTACTAATTTGTTCAAACCACCGGTCACTTTCTCAGATCCATCATGTAATTCACCAATTCCTTTTTGCATTTCACCCGTTTTGCTATTTAACGTATTTAAACCTTCTGTTACTTTTCCAGAGCCATCTATTAATTTTCCGATACCTGTCTGCATCTCACCTGTTTTACTATTTAACGTATTTAAACCGTTCGTTACTTTTCCAGATCCGTCTACTAATTTCCCGATACCTATCTGCATTTCACCTGTTTTGCTATTTAGCGTATTTAAACCGTTTGTTACTTTTCCTGATCCATCTACTAATTTATTAGATCCATCTGCTAATTTCCCAACTCCATCCTTCATCTCCCCAGACTTCCCTTGCAGTGTATGAAGGCCATCCGTCACTTTACTTGAACCATCATGCAGCTCACTTGATCCGTCGTGTAGTTTATTTGCTCCTTCCGCCCCATCTGCTAATCCTTTTGAGACGTCTTGAATAGAATCAAACATTTTCTCTGCATATGTTTTCGTTAACGTACTTGATACTTCACCTTTAATTTTTTCAATTGCTGTTCCGCCAATTTGTGAAGATAAGAAGTTTAAGCTTTCGTTTGGAATGTATTCTAAGTTTAATGGTTTCGGATCATCTTTTAATAACGTTGTAGCGTTACTTGAGAAGTCATTTGGAATGCGTACTAACATGTAATACTTTCTACCTTCCATTCCTTTTTTCGCTTCTTTTTCACTTACAAATTCCCATTTGAAACTTGTATTATCTTTTAAGTTATCAACGAGCCCTTTTCCGACCTCAATTGGTTTCCCATCAAATACTGCACCTTTATCTAAATTGACTACCGCAACTGGTAAATCATCTAACTGTTTATACGGATCCCAAAAGGCCCATAAAAACATACCTGCATATAAAATTGGTACGAATAATACCGCGATAATTGGAATTAATATTTTTTTACTTTTTATAATTTCAGTAAACTCTTTACGAAGCAACTGATTCCATTTCATCATTTCTCCCCCTTTTCCAAATGACCAAAATGTTCATTCGGTCATTTTCTCCCAAATAAAAAGGCTATACCTATTCATACATATGCCTTATCCCCGAATTTATACTATGCAACTTTTACTCAATATGAAATTACTATTTCTATTTTCCCTCCTTAAATTAAATATATGACCAATTTGTTCACTTGGTCACTTTTTATAATAATAAAAGGATTATCTTAGTTTGACAATCCTTTTAATAAATAAAGTTCAAATAATTCTGCAATTTTCTCTTTTTCTAGCGGTTCATGATTTTTTTCCCAATCAAAAATAAGCGATACGTATAAGCGAAGCATAATAAATGCTGTAATTTCTGGATCACATTTTCCAATCTCACCTTTTTCAATCGCAATCTTTAAATACGATTGAATGACAGAAACGATTTCCACATCTACTTGTTGCATCACTTCTTGTACTTCTTTCGTTCCCATATCACGCTCTTCTTGAATTAACTTAATCATGAGCTGATGTTCTTTTCTGAATTCTAATATGCTATATAATGCTCTATGTACATTTTCAAAAAATGAAACATCTGAACGAATTGCATTTTCTGCAACTTGCTTCATTTCTGTAATTAAATTAGAAATAATTTCGCCAAATAGCTCTTCTTTATTTTTGAAAAAAGTATAAATCGTTCCTTTTCCTACATTCGCTAACTTCGCTACTTGATCCATCGTTGTTGCTTTATAACCGAACGCTGAAAAAGACTTTGTTGCAGCTTCAATAATAGAACGTTTTCGATCTATTGCCACATCGTCACCTCCAAAAATGACCAATTGGATAATATAGTCAATCAGTACATATTTGATATTACCACACGCTTACATTCTATACAAGTTCTCTTTTTTATTATTTCCAGTATAAAAAAATTCCAGTCAAGTTATATAATACTGTCATAGTGTATCAGAAGAAAAGAGAAAAGGAAAAGGTGTTCTTAAGATATACGATTAAACCTTACTTAACAACAACAAATTTCCCTTTTTTCAAATAATCAAATAAAAAAACAAGAAAATCTTTACATTTAATAGTAATATAGAAAATAGACAAGTTTATCAAAATAGTGGAGGCTTTTTCAGTCATGATGCGTGCGCTTCGTTTAAATATAAAGCAAGCTTTTGGTAGTCGTATTTCTTTAATTATTATGTTTAGTGGATTCGTTCTTATTTGTATTTATCACTATTACTATGTCATTCGTTATTTAGGAGACGCTGCGAGTGGACCTATTTCAACAGATATAAAATGGATCGGATTTCGCGACAATGAAATGGATGTTTATTTATTATTAATGCCAGTTATTGCGAGTTTCCCCTTTAGTACAAGTTACAATTCGGATAAGTCAGATGGTTTTAAACCGTTTGTGAGTAAGGGGATTTCTATATTTCCTTATTCAGTAATGAAATATATCGTTACGTTTTTTTGCGGAGGATTTCTTTATACATTTCCATTCATCTTATCGTTATTATTTTGCAAATTAACCATTCCAGACGGAACACCTACGATTGGTTCAGGCATCATAAATGCTGATGGAATGTTCGCAAACCTATATTTCGATGCGCCTCTCACTTACATTACTGTATATATCGGAATTAATTTTTTATTTGCAGGTTTAATGGCTCTTTTAGGACTTGCTGCATCTGTATGGTCACAAAAGGACTATATGGCAATTCTCTTTCCATTTGCAGTTGCCTCCATTCCTTACGTCCTGCTAAATACAATATTTCCTTCAATAGGCGGAGCACCTATTCATTTATATGATCCGAAACAACCATTGCAAGGCATGTCACCGTACATTTTAACGTTGCAATGTACTTTCTTCCTTCTCGTTAGCTTATTTATGTATATACAAGGCGTAAAGCGGGATAGGAAAAAATATAGAAGAAGACTGCAAAAAAGAGATCGGTGTAGAAAAGCGTTTCAAGCAATTTCGGACTAAATCATTGAACGAATAAGAGCGTAATTCCCTAAGTTAGCTTAGAGAATTACGCTCTTATTATCATTTACATTTATCAATCTTATAATCATCTCCCCTTTACGGCGTACCTGCCAATCCCCATAAAATAACGATCGCCGCAAAATAAATCGCTTTAATACCTACAACTGAACATAATAAAATAATTGCATATGTACTTAATTCTCTTCTTGCGCCTATTAGAGTAAAAATGACTGCCAAACTAAATGTTACATAGGACGATGCTGTATGTATTAAATTATATGTAATATCCAAATTTTGAGTAAGTCCTGTTACATCAGCTACAAACTGAAGCATGACGATTGTACTAAACAAAATTGCAAGCTGATTCATTAATTTTCCATTTAACCACGCTTGCATCTTTAACCTCCTTGTTATAAAAAGCTGAATTTTTAGTTAATTTTAACATGATTTTTACAGAAAAAGAACGCTCAGTATATCTCTAAGCGTTCTTTCATGACTATTTAAGAAGCTTTCTTCAAATCAATTTGAGCAAGTACTGGGTCGTGGTCACTTACACGTCCATGTTCTTTCATAATGTTTGAGTTTAAGTGTACTGGATCTACAATTGTGTGTGGTGCGATGTTGTTTGTTACTAAAATATGATCTAACACTTGTGCATTTCCTTCATGAATATACGTGTAGCGGTTCTCTTTCGGCACTGTGTTTAACATATTCTTTAAGTTTGTTCCTTCTAGTGCTTTTAGTGGTTTAGCGAACTCAAAATCGTTCATATCCCCTAACACAACAACTGGTGCATTCGTGTTCTTTTTCTGAATTCCTTGTACGAAGTGATTTACTTCTTGTGCTAACTGAATTCGTTTTTCTTCACTCTTTAATACGAGCGGCTGCACTTTTCCAAATGGCGTTGCATCTCCTATTTTTGAGTTTAAGTGATTTGCAACGACAACAACGTTTTGTCCTTGGAACGTAAATTCTGCTGCAAGCGGTTTACGTGTACTTTCAAATAATGGATTTTCGTCTCCAATGCGAACGACATTTTTATCAAGTAACTTCGGTACTGCTGCTAATTTCACGCGTGATGGGTTGTAGAAGAAACCGACGCGAATATTCGCTCCTGGTGCTCCTCCGTCTAGATTATTATTCGGAGCAATTTCTACATACTCATACTTCGGTCCACGAATTTCTAAAACTGCATCAATGATACGTTTTGCGCTTAATGAAGCATCTGTTGTACCGTCATTAATCGTTCCGTTATTATCTTGCATTTCCTCTACACCGATAATATCTGGCATTTTTAAATTGTATTTAATAGAATACGCTAACGCTTTTACTTTTTCATCTGTTGTTTCTTTTTTATTCGCCGAGAAGTTTTCAATGTTATATGTAGCAACTGTTAACTTATCAAGACGAGGCTGAATATTTGCCCCTACTTGCTTAAATCCACCGTCCACTACTGATGGTAATTCTGTTATTGGCGAAATGCGGAACGAACCGTAATCATATCCGACTACCCCTGTTATATCTCCAGTAAAAGTATCTCCTACTTTTGCTACATAATCACGAGGGACTTTTACAGAAAGACGCTCTGGATTTAATTGATTTTCATCTAATACAGGTGTGCCATATTTCGTTACGACTTTATCTCCGCCATTTTCTACTGTTACATATAAATTGCCGTTTTTCTGAGGGGCAATAATTTTTGGTGTTGGCATCGTAACGCGCATACCTTCTATACTTTCATAAAAGTCAATTGCATCTTCATTTGGATCAAATAAACCGAATGCATCATTATCGATAATTTGATCAGGGATTTTCACACCGTTTTCTCCTAGTACAATCGGTGCTGGTAAAGGTTGATCTTTTGCGATTACAGCAACGCGGCTCGCTTTAATTTCCGTCGTCGTTAAATCTGTGTCAAACCTTTCTGCATATCCAGGACCAACATATTCTTCTACTTCTCCATCAACTTGAATAAGATCTCCTACCACTACATTCGCATCTTTTTTGTATACGTACATACCTTCTGACGTAGCTGGATCATTATCCGGCTGGTTATCTTCTATATAAAAACCATTTTTATCAAGTGCTGTTACAACGCCTTCCACATTGTATACTTTCTTCCCTTTGTAAGGAGAAACATGTGATTTCCCTTGAATATCATGAATACGAACTGGTTCATTATTTACGATAATAAATGAAAATGTTGAAACCGCTGAAGAAGTAAGCCCTTCTTTCTCTGCGATTGCTTTAATCACACTATTTTCATTCACCATAATTTGTCCGTTATAACGAACGCTTTTATTTGTAGGATTAGAGCCATCTAACGTATAGTAGATTGTTGCTCCTTCTGTATTCGTTGTTAATGTTACCGCTGTGCCCTTCGCAACTTCTCCGCTACCTGGCGAAGCTACTACATCGCTAACACGGTTTTGTCCTTCCCCTTGAAACTTATGAGCTGTTACCGATTTTAAACCGGGGCTACTAAAATATAATTCAAGCGTCCCTGTTAAACTAACTTTCTTCCCGATATTTTCAGGATGATCTTTCACGTTTACTGCCGCTCTCACATCACCCTTTGGCAACTGAACAGGCATGATTTTGTCTGGATTCGTTTCATTTGGCGAATCCGCAATTGCTACGTTTGTATCATCAAACTTAGCTGGATCTTTCGTGTATTTAGAAGGACTTTGCGTATATCCAACGATATACCCTTCCACTATCCCCTTCGTTTTCCCTTGTTGTTTAAATACTTGAATTGCTTTTTCTACTGACATAGAAGTCGTTTCTTCTGCTTGTACTAAAGTTCCAGTAAATGAAAGCAATAGTATGAATGATAAAAAGACACTTAACAATTTCTTCACAGTCATTTTCCTCTCCCTATTTCATATTTTCTCAGCATTTCTATCATATCAAATGATTCGTTATATAGAACTACATTTCGACAATTTTTACAAAAAATTTATTTAATTTACAAGCTTTCAAACTATAATACAAAATAATAATTTTACACCTTCTACGAATGCGCTCTATAATGTTAGAGAGAGAAAACAGAAAATATCGAAATTTCATTGGCATGTAAAATGGATTCATTTGAATAGGAGTGATTGGATGGAAGTGCAAACAGAAACATACCGCGCAGCTATGAATGGAACATTAGAACGTCATTTTTCAGATATGATTGCTGTTATACCAACTAGAATTACGATTGAACAGTTAAAACAGCGGCTAGAGACTATATCTACTAAAGTGGATGAATTAAAAATTGTTTACAGTGATGAGACAAGCCTTATTGTTGAGTTACATATGGATGAAACAATCATACCGTATGAACTGCATATTGATGAAACGAGCGATCCAGAAGAATATAAAATGTACAATAGACAAGATTCTACAATCGTAGATCGTAATTTTGAAGATGCTGCTTATGGCACTGAAATTTTCACTCGTACACTATTTGTAGGCGATGTGCTGGACTGCTTTTTCCAGCAGTTACAGTTTTTATGGAACCTCGCTCCAGACTTGTTATTTGTAATCGATTCAAGTGCAGCAATGAAAGTAATATCTAGAAGTTATATTGAATATCACGTTGAAAATGAATTGTTACCTGACATTCCTGACTTGTACGTTATTCATTCTGTTTATGAAGATGATAAAGACGGTGGGCCTACGCAATATTGGTTTCATACACATGGTCTTTTAAGAGCAGGTGTAACAGAAATAGAATTAATTATTCCAAATCGTATTTCTTCCTATTACGGCATTGGCGATCTTTTTCAAACATTTGCTAATAATGCCGTTGAGAATGGACAAGTCCCTATGAATGAGCCTATCGTGATCGCGCATAGTCAGCAAGGTTCTATACATACAGTAGCTGTTCCATGGGAAAAAGGATTATCTTATATTGGGCATAAAACGAGTATGGATCAATTATCTTCAATCGAGGATGAAGAAGTGGAACTACAACCAATAGATGCACAAAATATATTTCTTGGCGGAATGGATGACCGAGATGAATACCATCAATCTCCATCCGTTCTCTTATTTAAATTAAATGCTTCAGAAGAATATATTGAAAGTTTTTTCAAAGAACACGAGGAAGCTACAGGGCTCATGTTCTATAAAACAAATAGTGAAACCGATCGTATGGCTTACAATGCGAAAAATACTTTCGGGTATTTCAGCAACATTTTTCACATTGAACAATCGAATGAAGATTTTCGTTTCCTCGCTAAGTTTGGTGTCTCCTACGAAGAAGGAAAAAGTGAACATATGTGGTTTGAAATGCAAGATATTACGGAAGACCTTATTCAAGGAATACTCATTAATGAACCATATTTTATAAAAGATATGAGTGAAGGAAATAGTTATCAGTTAGATTTTGCTAACTTAACAGAGTGGGTTATTTATGCAGGGGATACCGTTATAAAGCCAAATAATTTATATATGTTTATTGGTGAATAAGTAACAAAACGCCTTCAATGTGATTGAAGGCGTTTCACTTTATTGTGCAATTAATTCGGTATCCATTACTTTCTCCAAATGAGATAGTACACGCTTTGCAGCTTTCTCACCTTGATCAATACAGTCCGGAAGACCAGAACCAGCGTAAGAACTACCTGCCAAGTATATTCCTGGCAACTCTTTTTCCATAAATGTTGTGAGTTTCTTCATTCGCTCGTTATGACCTACTGTATATTGGGGCATTGCTTCTTTCCAGCGGCTTACGACTGTAAACTCTGGATCCTCTGTAATATCCATCGTCTTTCGTAAGTCTTCTAGTACAAGCTCCACGAGTTCCTCTTCTGTTTGTTCTACAACTGCTTCATCACCAGGTCGTCCAACGTAACACCTAAGAAGCGTTTTTCCTTCTGGCGTTGTATGTGGCCATTTTTTATGTGTCCACGTACATGCTGTAATTGTGTAGTCGCTATTTCGAGATACGACAAATCCTGTACCATCAATATCGCGCTGAATGGCTGATTTCGGGAAAGCCATTGCGACATTCGCAACTGATGTGGACGGAATGTTGCGGAAGAAACGAAACTGCTTGTACTGCGCGAACATAGATGGCAATACTTTATGTGATGTTGCCACTACGACCCCGTCCGCTTCTATTTCTTTTCCGTTACTAAGAGTAATCGTATAACCATCACCAAGTTTTGCAATTTTTTCAATGCGTGTGCCCTTTATTATCGTACCTTCATGCATCTTCACTTCGAGAGATTCTACGATAGATTCTAAACCTGTTTTCACTGTTTGGAAGATTCCTTTTTTCGGTTCAGATGTCTCTTTTTTCGGAGCAAGTGTACGCATACCGAGTGAAATACTGCGATGCTTCTGCTCAATTTGATACATTTGCGGGAATGTTGACATTAAGCTCATTTCATCAATATCCCCTGCATAAATACCCGATAGTAATGGTTCTATTAAATTTTCAACCACTTCGTTTCCGAGGCGATGTCTGAAAAAATGCCCAAGTGATTGGTCAGATACTGGCTTTGATCTCGGCATTAACAGATCAAAACCAGCTCTTAGTTTACCAATTGGGGAGAACAGCCTGGAAAATAGAAACGGCGTAATTTGCGTTGGAATTCCCATCATCGATCCGATCGGCATTTTATGTAACCGATTGTTTACGTGGATAAATGATTGACCGGCCTTATTATTTACAAGTTCATCGCCAAGACCTAATTCTTGCGCTAATCTAGCTGCACTTTCTTTTCGTGCTAAGAAAGAATCCGGTCCGCGTTCAATTGTAAATCCATCTTTTCGAACGGTTTGAATTTTCCCGCCAAGTTTACCCGATGCTTCTATCAGTAATGTATCGATCGGCAAGTTCTTGTCATGAATTTCTTTTTGCAAGTTATACATTGTTGTTAATCCTGTGATGCCACCGCCGATGATTACAACCTTTTTCCTCAAGCATGCTCCCCCTTTCTTTTTATAATACAGATTCTTTTTTCTTTAATACAACATCTGTTAAGCAATCAATAAATGCGTCCGATGCATTTGGCATTTCTGGACGATAATATTTCGCGCCGATTTCATCTGTCACAACTTTACACTCAAAGTCATTGTCATATAAAACTTCTAAATGTTCCGCAACAAATCCAACTGGTGCGTATACGAATGAACTGTATCCATATTTTTCGTTTAGTTCTCTCGTTAAATCTTGTACATCTGGACCAATCCAAGGATCTGGTGTGTTTCCTGCACTTTGCCAACCTACTGCATAGTTTGCTACTTCAGCACCTCTTGCAATATAGTCAGCTGTTTCATTTAATTGATCTGGATATGGATCGCCAAGTGCGATAATTTTTTCTGGTAAGCTATGTGCAGATACGATTAATACTGCTTTTTCACGTTCTGCTTCTGACATACCATTATATATACCTTTCACTGCATCAACCCAGTACTGGATGAATTTCGGTTCTTTATACCAGCTATCAATGCCGTGAATTGTTAAGTTTCCAAGTTTCTCAGCTTCTTCTTGTGCTCGTCCTACATACGATTTCACGCTAAATGTAGAATAGTGCGGCGCAAGAACAAGTGCGATTGCATCTTGTATGCCGTCGTTATGCATATCTTTCACTGCATCTTCAATGAACGGTTCGATATGTTTTAAGCCAAGATACATATGGTACTCTACTTCATCTTGTACTGCATTTAAACGCTGTTCTAACTTCTTAGCTTGCTCTAATGTAATAGTAGCTAAAGGAGAAATACCACCAATTGCACGGTAACGCTCTGTTAAATCTTCTAGCATTTCAGGACTTGGCTTTCTTCCTCTGCGAATATGTGTATAGTAACGTTCAATATCTTCTTCTTTATATGGCGTTCCGTATGCCATTACAAGCAAACCAATTTTCTTTTTCATACAGCAATTCTCCTTTACTTCGCTAACTGCCCTTTAGAGTATTCATGAATAAATGTAGTTAAACGTTTTAATGTATCTGGATTTACTTCTGGGAATACACCGTGTCCTAAGTTAAAGATATAACCAGGCTCTTTCATCCCTTGATCTAAAATACCTTTTACATGTTCTTCAATAACAGACCATGGTGCAAGTAAGAATGAAGGGTCCATATTTCCTTGTACCGCCTTATGAACGCCGCGTGCGCGTGCCTCTTCGATCGGTAAGCGCCAATCTAAGCCTACTACATCAAGCGGTAAGTCGTGCCATTCATTTACTAAGTGTGCAGCTCCTACGCCGTGCATAATCATCGGTACACCCACCTTACGGACTTCTGCAAAAATACGCTCCATTGCTGGTTTAATAAATACGCGGTAATCTGCTACATTTACTGTTCCAACCCAAGAATCGAAAATTTGAACAGCTTTTGCTCCTGCGTTAATTTGCGCTTTTAAATATGTAATAACCATATCTGCTAGCTTATCCATTAAAGCGAACCAAGCTTTCGGCTCTGCATACATGAACGCTTTCGTATTATGATAATTACGAGATGGACCGCCTTCAATCATATAGCTCGCTAATGTAAATGGAGCCCCTGAAAAACCGATTAACGGTACGTCTAACATTTCTGTCGTTAATAAACGAATCGTATCTAATATGTACGGTACGTCATCTTCTGGATTGATTTCCCCTAGTTTTTCTACGTCTTGTAAAGAACGGATTGGATTATCAATAACTGGGCCAATACCTGATTTAATTTCTACATCCACACCAATTGCAGGTAGTGGTGACATAATATCTTTATAAAGAATTGCTGCGTCTACGTTATATTGATCAACCGGTAACTTTGTAACGTAAGCACATAACTCTGGATTATGTGTAATTTCAAATAAAGAATACTTTTCTTTTATCTTTCTATATTCCGGCTGCGAACGGCCTGCTTGACGCATATACCATGCTGGTACATAATCAGTACGTTCCCCCCTACATGCTTTTAAAAATGTCTCATTTATAGTTCTTACCAAGACCCTTGCTCCCTTCCTTGCCAATGCTTTTGCTCTAAATACGTTCTATTCCGATATTTATCTTTTTTTACTATACAGCTTGTAAAAACAAAATGCATAACATTATGTACGTTGTTCATGAAATTGACACAAACATTCGTAAAACCGCTTACTATTTTCACAACATTCTTATTATAGCACAGAGAAAAACTATGGTTTAGCTACTTTTGACTTTTCTCCTTCGCGATTCGTTTGTGTGTTATATGGTACAACGTAAAAACTCGGTTTTGAAAAGATGTTAACGAACTTTTCCTCATATTCCCCGGCACCATTTACAGTACCTACATGCGTATGGGTTCCGTTTTCCACTCTATAGATGCGATACATAATTCTTTCATCTGGAAGTGGTGTCCAGCTTAATTTTGCTTTAAATAAACCGAAAGGGCTAAATGCTAATTTCACTTTCACATCTTCAATCTTGCGCAAACGAATCGGAGCACCGATTGTTTCCACACCTTCTGGTTTCATAAACTGCTCTTTCTGTTCTACATTTGCCTTCGTTAAAATTTTCTTAAACAATTTCGTTGCTGACGCACTTTCTCCTTGCAACTGATGCTCTTTATCCGTACGGTCATAACCAATCCAAACAGCACCTACTAAATTTGGCGTATAGCCAACGAACCACATATCTCTAGCTCCATTATCGTCATTTGGTAAGGAAGTTGTACCTGTTTTCCCAGCTAATGCACCGCTATATATGCCTGCTTTCGCTGTCCCTTCCTTCACAACCCCTTCTAACATTTTCGTCATATACCATGCCGTTTGTTTCGAGAAAATTTTCGTTTCTACTTTTGGCGATTCTCCAATGACTGCGCCGTGTCTATTTAACACTTTATCAATCACGTGCGGCTCAATAATAGCGCCATTTGCTAAAAATGCACGATACATTTTCACAAGATCAAATGTTGAAACACCATTTTTCAGCCCGCCAAGTGCTGTACTTAAACCAGCATCGGCAATAGGAACATTTCCTTTCTCTAAATATTGCTTTCCTTCTTCTACCCCTAACTCATTTAATAAAGAAACTGCCGGTACATTTGCTGACTCTAAAATCGCATCATACATCGTCATTTCTTTCGTATATTGACGATTGTAATTTCGAGGTTCATAACCTTCAAAAGAAGTTTTTTCATTCGTTAATAAAGAATACGGATTATATTTTTTCGTTTCGAGTGCTGGTGCATAGACAATAAGTGGTTTTAGCACAGATCCCGGCTGTCTTTTTGCAAAAACACGATTAAAGCCTCTCGGGACATACTTTCTTCCGCCAATCGCTGCTTTAATTCCGCCCGTACGATTATCCATTAATAAAAAAGCACCTTGCGCCCCCTCTTCTTTACCAGGGAAATTCCTCGCATCTTGAAACTGGTTATACGCTACCTTTTGAACTTTTTCATCCATCGGAACGACAAACGTATATCCTCCGCGAAGTACTTCTTGATGAGACAATCCGTATAAACGAGCTGCTTCATCTATAACCATATCAATATACGGCATATATGCGAGTTCATTCTCATCTAAGTTTTTGTAAAGTGCAATGGTCTTTCCTTGATAACGTACGCTCTCTTCGGCAGTCAAATAGCCTTGTTTATGCATCAGTGACAATACGAGATCACGGCGCTCCTTACTCTTTTCTGGAGAGAAATAAGGTGAATATCCGTTTGGTGACTTCGGAAGACCTGCAAGCATTGCTCCTTCTTCTACTGTTAAATCTTCTACATTTTTATTAAAATACAACTTTGCTGCTGCTTGAATACCGTAAGCTCCATGGCCAAAATAAATATGATTCATATACATTTCAAGAATTTGTTGCTTCGTATATTTTTGCTCTAATTGAAGGGAAATTGCGACTTCCTTCAATTTACGCGTAACTGTTTTTTCACGAGTTAAAAAAACGTTTTTAGCGAGTTGCTGTGTAATCGTGCTACCACCTTCGACCTTTTCCCCAGCTAACGTATCTTTATAAAGAGCTCGGAATATAGACGGGTAATCAATTCCTTGATGCTCATAAAAACGAGAATCTTCCACCGCAATAAACGACTGCTGCACGTATTTTGGAATTTGCTCGATTGGTACGAGATCTCTATTTTCTACGTATAATTTCGTAATTTCTTTCCCTTTCTGGTCAACGATACGTGATGAAGAGTGGAAAACGAGCTGCTTTTCATCCGTCATATAGCCACCAGCTAACACAATAAGTTTATAAAATACAATCGCTAATACGAGCGTTGCTAACCCACCTAATAAAGTCCACTTTACTTTCTTCATACACCGGCCTTCTTTCCAAATGATGGTACATTTATTATTTGAAAAAGAAGTATCTTTATGTATATAATCTTCGAAGTTTTTTACGAGAGTTGATATAATAGAAACAAACAATTAAAGGGGGCATTAAAATGAAGGCTATTATTTCATACGAAACACCTCTAGAACAAGCACATTTCACTGCAAAAAATAATGAAAAAGATATGTTTTATAAAGAAAATACAGAAGAATCTGTAGAAGGTTCTCTTCAGTATGACGTACTAGACGCTGTTGGCGAATTTAAAGGACAACCTGGCTACATCGTTTGTAACAACATTTCTGTAACAGACGAAGGTCGCCCAGTATTTGAAAACCGATTCAAAAACCGCGCAGGCCTTATCGAAAACGAACCAGGATTCCAAGCGATCCGCGTTCTACGCCCATTAAGTAACGATACATATGTCATCTTAACGATGTGGGAAACAGAGCAAAACTTTAAAGATTGGACAGAATCACGTTCATTCGAAAACGCTCATAAAAAACGCCCTGCACAAGCAGAAGGACAAGCTCCGGCTCAGGCGCATCCACATGCGGAACAGCAGAAAAGCATCTTCTCTCGTCCGTCATTTGTGACTACTTTTGATGTGTTAGTTTAGTTTTTGGAGTTCAGAGTTTGGAAACCACGGTATGTGAAATTATATCGGCGCAACTTGAAATATATCAGCGATTTTCCTAATATATCGACTTATCGACTAATCACGACACAAAAAAAAGAAACACCATTACACACCGGTGTTTCCTTTTTCTTTATACCAATTATATATACGAAGTGCATCTTCTTTACGCATATGCTTCACTTCATAACCTTGCCCCGCCACTGATACAACAGCTGTACATAGCTCGTCTTTCTTTTGAAAATACGATTGATTATATCCTACTGCTTGCACATGCCTTCTCCGCATGATCCCTGTATATTTCGCAAGACCTCGGTATACCGTGACTAGCTGATTGTCTCGTATCATATAACCACTACTTGTATACCGAGCGTATGCAAGTAACGTAAATATAATAAATAATGGTATTAAAGTGAACAATGCGATATGTTGTTTAAAATATATACTCGCACCGGTAATCGGCACAGCGAGCACAGCACTTGTAATCCAGCCCATTATTACGTAACGGCGTAATGCCGATTTCGGTAAATGAACGATTTCCTCTTCCATTTCATATGGCAACTGCAAATACGTAAGTAACTGCTGGACATCTTTCTTTTTCATAAAGGGATGTAGCATTACTTCATTTCCAGCCGCTTCTATACTTTGAATAACTTCCACTTCGACAGAGCAATATCCGAAAGGTTGACGGAGAATGCCTTCTTTCACTGTAATCGCTTGAATGCGGTGTAATTTTAACACAAACTCTTTCTTATCAAATAATCCCTGCACGATGCGAACTTCATTTCCGTTTCGCTCTATTTTAAAGTTCGCATATTTTAACGCATAGCCAGCTGTCGAAACGACCCACGAGACTGCCATTAAAATCGCCGCCATAACGATTAATTCATATACACCGTTATCCATCACATACGCTTCCACTTTATTTATGAGCCATTCTGGAAGAAATTGATTAAACTCTGTGTAAATAAGAAGTAATCCTGAAAACACTAATCCGAATCTACCAGACGTAATGGAAGCTGCTAAAATCTCTTTCATCGTTAACTGATAAATCGTCTTACTTTCTTCTGCCATGGGTACTTCTTCACTCGCAGCGCTTCTTTTTTTATTTAATAAAGCAATCAGTTCCTTCGCTTCCTCTTCTCTAATGCCAGCTAACATCACTTCTGGCTCACTACCACCGCCCGCTACTTCTATGTTTAACTTCGTCAGTCCAAGCACTTGATAAATGATGTTAGAAGACGTACTAATGTTTTGCACACGTTCTTTATTTAAGTAACTTTCTTTCTTAACGAACACACCGTGCTTTATATGTACAATATTATTTTCAACCCAGTACACTTTGAAATACCATTTTATAGCTGAGAAAATTGCCATAATGAATAATACAAATAAAAGAACAAGATGTAAGAGATACCAAGGTTTTACTTGACCATCTGATTGAAATAAAACTAGAAAAATAAAAGGCAATAAACCCGCAATTCGAATACCTAATAAAATCGTGATCGGATGTTGCCTCTTATACATCCTCCTCACTCACTTTCGCAAGTTCTCCAATTTGTCTTTTCAGCTGCTCTGCTTCTTCTTTCGTTAAGCCTGGAATACTATGAGAAGTTGCCGCTGTTGAAATATGTAATTCTGCTAAATTATACTTTCTCATAATCGGGCCCTGTTCAATCGTTACGTGCTGCACACGGATCATCGGAATGAGTACGCGTTTTACAACGAACATTCCCTTTTGAATCTCAATCTCTTCTTCATTTAATCTGTAACTATAATAACGTTGACGTAAATTTGGAAACACAAAATAATCAAGCGGGATAAATGTAATAGCTCCCGTTACTAACAAACCAAACAACCAGCCCCACCAGTTAAAATTGATCATAAAAAAGAAATACGCAATTACGACTGCTAGTATAACTGCCGCCCCAATTAAAGCGTGGATTCGCCACACTTTCAGCATATTAGAATGAATCTCCCTTTCTAACGGCTGCATCTCATCACTCCAATTATATGAATTTATTAATTATATATTAGCAGAAATTAAGATTTTATATACAATTTTGTAAAATTATAGTTAGCACATCGTATCGAGCATCTCTTTAAAATTCCCTTCATTAATCGAATACACTTGAAACTGAATGTAATCTATTTCATTCGTATTCGGACGGGCATATGGCAAAATATTAAATTTAGAAGCAGATCTTCCTAATATATCTACAATCATTAAAGAAACGTCAATATATTCGAAATCTACACGGAATACTACTGCTTCTCCTGTAAATTCATAGTCTTTAATCGCATCATAAGACTTATTCGCACTAATTAACATCACTTTTAATAGTTGGTTCAAATTTTCTGGTTTAAAATTAATCATATACGCAGCTCCTTTTTTAATAAAAAACTATGAAAACAGTGTAATCTTATACTTTCATAGCTTTACACATCAAATATATAAAAAATAAAGCTAGTTTTTTATATATTTTTTGATATAATTACATACGGGAAACGGGAAGAATTTTGTCTTCCCTTGTGTTTTTATTTGCATCTAGTACTTTTGCTAGATGCCTTTTTTTATGCTAAAAAGGTACCCTCATATACTTTGAGGATACCTTTTTCATCAATTTAGTGCATTTCAATAATTGTACCATCTTCGAATACTTTAAATACGCCAGTAAATCCTGCTCCAGCTGCGCCTTCTATTTTATATGTCGTACGCACTCTAATTTGATAATATTTCTTTCCATTCTCTACTTGCGTATTCTCTAGCGTGTAATCATAGTCTTCTTTATATTCATTTTTAATATATTCTTTCGCTTTCTCAAAAGTAAATGTATCTTGAGTCTTTCCTGTTTCTACCTTTTTATTATTTTCTGTCGCTACTTTTTGAGTCTTGTCTGCTTCTACCTTTTTATTACTCTCTGTCGCTACCTTTTGATTTTTTTCTGCCTCTGTTTTTTGAGTCTTCTCTGTTGCTACCTTTTGGTTCGTTCCTGCATCAGTTTTTTGTGCCTTTGTCGCTGCCGTTACATTCTTTGCAGTTTTTTCTTCTTCACCAATTTTCGTAACTAATCCTACTGCTTTTTTATTATATTCTTCAAGGTTCTTATTATCTTTTGTTTCTGCAACTAACTTATTTAACATCTCTTTCGCTTTTGCATAATTTTTCTTACTTATTAACTCTTCACTTTTCGTCAGTTGCTCACTATACTTCTTTTTTTGTTCTAACACAGCTAGTAATGCTGTTCGTTCTTCCTTTGCCTGCTTTATAAGTGTATTATTCCCATCCTTCATGTTCTCTACTTTTTCAAATGACTTGATTGATTCTTCTACCTTGGTTTCTTCTTTTAACTTCACTGCTTCAATCATTATTTTCGTTTGTTCTACAAGCACCATTACATCTGAATCGTCTCGTTTCTCATCTAGCGCTTTTTCAAATGATGATAAGGCATTTTTATATTCTTTATTCGTTAACGCGGTCTTCCCTGCATCCATTTCTTTTTCAAAATTCCCATTACTACATCCAGCTAACATTAAAAATGTAATTCCAATTACCGTTAATAACTTCCTCATTCTTTCTCCCCCTATGTGTTCCTAAAACAATAACAGCATATGTATAAAAGTCTGTGTAGTAATTAGACTGAAAGTAAAGATGTACTTTGTGTGTTGGAAAGGAAGTACATTTCATTTACTATCATTACTTAAAACTCCTAAATAGTTGGTAGTTGGTTTTCTTCTTTTAAGACAGAAAGGAATTTTAATAATGTGTGTAAAGCTCTCACCAGGCTCTTTACTACACACACTCTTATACACATAGAAAAACTATTTTTAGGTTGCTATTTTTTCAGCTTTACTTTCCTTCTTGTAACATACCGATAAACAAAAGAAAACAAACCGTAACATAAGTTACCATTTGTAACTTTTCTGTAACATAAATGTAACATAAGGTTTTTGAACATACAATAGTTTTTTTACATTATTTTCCCCTATCTACATTTTAAGGTGTTAATACAGTGCTAAAACGAGTTTCATCTCCCACCTGCTATTGGACTATCATCCTTTGAATACTTTAGGAAAAAGCCCTCTTTCTTAAAGTACTCAAATTCATTACATAGATAACTCTTTTTTCACCCAAACATGACGAAGGCCTTTAGCCTTTTATTTTCACATTATATATATTTATATTTATATATATATATTAAGAAAATAGGACGAACTTTTTGTTTCTATTTGCATCGAGTTCTTTTGCTAAATGTTTTTTATACCAAATAAAAAAGGTATCCTCCAATACTTTGAGGATACCTTTTCATTTTTATTATCTCTGCTGTTTTCTACCTAATACGAGCAATCCAAAACTCATCATAATAAGAAGTGCTCCCATATATGGTTCCACAGGCATTTTCTGTCCTGTCTTCGGTAATTCTTTCTCAGGCTTCCCTAGATCCGTTGTTTCTGGTTTCTCTGGATCCGTTGTTTCTGGTTTCCCTGGATCCGTTGTTTCTGGTTTCTCTGGATCCGTTGTTTCTGGTTTCTCTGGATCCGTTGTTTCTGGTTTCTCTGGATCCGT
>NZ_JAKVPU010000001.1:1778196-1874488 GCF_022487605.1 Bacillus sp. ES1-5
GTTTCTGGTTTCTCTGGATCCGTTGTTTCTGGTTTCTCTGGATCCGTTGTTTCTGGTTTCTCTGGATCCGTTGTTTCTGGTTTCTCTGGGCCTGGTGGTGCTAAAGAAGTCAATTTGTTTAATACTTCTAATTGAACTGGACTTATCATTCCTTTTGTAATTTCAAATGGAATTGGATTAGTTAATTTTTCATAACCCTTTGGTGCTTCTACTTCTACAAGTGTGTAGTGACCTACAGATAAGTCTGAGACTTTCGCTTTTCCTTCTTTATCTGTTGTTACTTTCGTTACTACTTTTCCTTTTTCATCATGAACTTCAAACACTGCCCCTGATAATACATTCTTACTTTCAGCAGCCATTTTTGTAATTTCTACTGAACCTTTATCTAACTGTTCATTCTCTACTTTTAGTAATAAAACTTCTGTCATACCCTTTTTGATTTCAAATAATACTGGTTTTTCTAGCTTTTTATAACCTGGTAAACTTTCTACCTCTACTAATTTGTAACTCCCTACAGATAGATCTGAAACTTTCGCTTTTCCTTCTTTATCTGTCGTTACTTTCGTTACTACTTTTCCTTTTTCATCTTGCACTTCGAAGACTACGCCTTCTAATGCTTTTTGACTGTCTTTATCTACTTTTGCGATTTCTACTGAACCTTTATCTAACTGTTCATTCTCTACTTTTAGTGATAAAACTTCTGTCATACCTTTTTTGATTTCGAATGATACTGGCTCTGTTAGTTTTTTGTAGCCTGGTAAATTTTCTACTTCTACTAATTTGTAACTCCCTACAGATAGGTCTGAAACGTTTGCTTTTCCATCTTTATCTGTTGTTACTTTCGTTACCACTTTGCCTTTTTCATCTTGCACTTCGAAGACTACGCCTTCTAATGCTTTCTGACTGTCTTTATCTACTTTTGTAATTTCTACTGAACCTTTATCTAACTGTTCATTCTCTACTTTTAGTGATAAAACTTCTGTCATACCCTTTTTGATTTCAAATGATACTGGCTCTGTTAGTTTTTTGTAGCCTGGTAAATTTTCTACTTCTACTAATTTGTAACTCCCTACAGATAGGTCTGAAACGTTTGCTTTTCCATCTTTATCTGTTGTTACTTTCGTTACCACTTTGCCTTTTTCATCTTGCACTTCGAAGACTACGCCTTCTAATGCTTTCTGACTGTCTTTATCTACTTTTGTAATTTCTACATTACCCTTGTCTAACATTTCATTTTCGACTGTTAAAGCAAGAGATTTTGTCATACCTTTTTTGATTTGGAAAATAATTGGATCTACTAATTTCTTATATCCTTTTGGTGCTTTCACTTCTACTAACTTATATGCTCCAACTGATAAATTAGTAACTTGTGCTTGTCCTTTTTTATCTGTCGTCATTTTAGCCACTACTTGTCCGGCTTCATCTTGAATGTCAAATACTGCATCAGCTAAAACATCTTTATTTTCTTTGTCTACTTTTGTAATTTCTACATTTCCTGTATCCACTAATTCATTTTCGACTGTTAGCTTTAACGCTGTTACTCTACCCTTTTCAATTTCGAATGAAATTGGTTTTTCAAGTGGTTTGTATCCTGCTGGTGTTTCTACCTCCACCAACTCATACTTCCCAATAGATAAATCTGAAACGTTTGCTTTTCCATCTTTATCTGTTGTTACTTTCGTTACTACTTTTCCTTTTGAATCACGTACTTCAAATACAACATCTTTTAACGGTGCTTTACTATCTTTATCTATTTTTGTTATCTCTACATTCCCTGTATCCATCATTTCATTTTCTACTTTTAATGATAGAATCTCGGTCATACCTTTTTTAATTTCAAATGATACTGGTTCTTTTAGTTTTTTGTAACCTGGTAAACTTTCTACCTCTACCAATCCATACTTGCCTACAGGTAAATCTGAAACATTTGCTTTTCCATCTTTATCTGTTGTTACTTTTTTAACTTCGTTACCTTTCTCGTCTTGGACAACGAACGTTACTCCCGCTAACGGTGCTTTATTATCTTTGTCTACCTTTGTTATCTCTACATTCCCCGTATCTACCATTTCATTTTCTATTTTTAATGATAAGACCTCGGTCATGCCTTTTGTAATTTCAAACGATATCGGCTCTATTAATTTCTTATAACCTGGTAAGCTTTTCGTCTCTACTAATTTGTACTTTCCTACTGATAGATCTGAAACGGTTGCTTTTCCTTCTTTATCTGTCGTTACTTCCTTTACTACTGTTCCAACTTCATCTTGCACTTCAAAGACTACGCCTTTTAATGCTTTTTTGCTGTCTTTATCTACTTTTGTAATTTCTACTGAACCTTTATCTAACTGTTCATTTTCTACTTTCAATGATTGGACTGTTGTCATACCTTTTGTAATTTCGAATAATACTGGATCTGTTAGCTTTTTGTAGCCTGGTAAACTTTTCGTCTCTACTAATTTGTACTTCCCTACTGATAAATCAGAGATTTTTGCTTTACCATCTTTATCTGTTTTTACTTCTGTTACTACTTTGCCTTGCTCATCTTGCACTTCGAAGACTACGCCTTCTAATACTTTTTGACTATCTTTATCTATTTTTGTAATTTCTACTGAGCCTTTGTCTAACTGCTCATTTTCTACTTTTATTGCTAAAGCTTTTGTCATACCTTTTTTTATTTCAAATGGTACTGGTTCTGTTAGCTTTTTATAACCCGGTAAGCTTTTCGTCTCTACTAATTTGTACTTTCCTACTGATAGATCTGAAACGTTTGCTTTTCCATCTTTATCTGTTACTACTTTTCTTACTACTTCATCTTTCTCATCTTGGACTTCAAATTCGACACCCGCTAATACTGCCCCGTTTTCTTTGTCCACTTTTGTGATTTCTATATTACCTTTGTCAACCATTGCATTTTCCACTTGTATTGGGAATATGCCGTCCCCTGTTACATTTACTTCGAACTCTGTTTCTTTTAATTGATAGCCTTCAGGTGCTTTCGTTTCTTTTAAAATATATTTCCCTGGTGCTAACGGTTTAGAGATTGCCTTACCATCTTTATCTGTAACAATATGTTCGACTACTACACCGTCTTTTACTATATCAAACTCTGCATTTGCTAATGGTTTTTCACCATTTTCCGAATCAATTTTCTTTACTTCAATTTGACCCTTTTGCATAGTATTTTTAATTTCAATTGTTTTTGTTTCTCCAGCTTGAAGTGTAACCTCTACTGGGCTTGTTAATTTTTGATATCCTTCTGGTGCTACTGTTTCATAAACTTTATACGTCCCAGGAGCTAAAGTTTGAGGTACTGAAAAGCCTTTTTCGTCCGTTTTCAGTTTTGCAACAACTTCATTTGCACTATTTCGAACTTCAAATTCGGCACCTTTTAACCCTTTATTTGGATTCTCAGAATCTGTTTTATGAAGCGATACTGTACCATCTTTTGGAGCTTCAGGCGGCGTAATAGTTACTTCTTTTGATGTTAATGTTTTATCATCAAAATGTAATTCCGCTTTATTAGGAATCTTCTTATCTACGTAAGAAGATAAGTCTGCATTATTTTTGATTTTCGCCTTGATACTGAGATTAATTATCTGGTCTTCATATGACTTATAGTCAAAACTCTCACCAAACGTAAATGTTACTTCACTTCTTTGTTTATCTATATTTAACGTTCCTTTAGAAGTAATATCTTGGCCATTTTGATCATACACTTTTGCCTCTAATACTTCTAAAACATCTTCTAAATCATCACTAATTACCATAGATGTGTATTTAGGAGGATCGTTCGGTATATGTGTACCAACTTGGTATTGAATAACTTGATCCATTTGTGTTAACTGCTCATTCTCTACAAGCTTGCCATTCTCATCAACTATATTTTTTTCAATGCTAGGTGGATTATCGTCACCTGAACCGGATCCTCCCCCACCACTTACAAATACTTGTCCTACTTTTTCTTCAGTTTTAATATTTTTCCCTTCTAATTTCACTGTATTTTTATGAGGCTTTGCAGCGGGATTTGTCACCTTTGTTTTATATCTTAAAATATAGCCTTTTGAACTGTCTGGAAATTCAATTGTAAATCCAGCCTTTGTTGCATTTATTTTAATGTTAGATAAATCTGCTGGCTTAACATTTGTTGGTGCATAACCATCTTCAAATACAGCCTCTTCTAATACTACACTGTCGGTAATTAACTCATGCCCCGGTCCTAATGTATCTGTTAATTTAAGATCTTGCATTTCTGTTCCAGTTGCATTTACATATACAAGCCAATCAGCAATGGACGGATTTTCTTGATTATAAGAACCCCATTTCAATAGATTATCTGTATTGGGCTGTGGCTTCGGTCTCTCTGTCGTATTACTTACATTTACTTCTTTATTTACGATTTGACCATCAACGTTAAATTCTAATGGAATTTCTTTAACACCATCATATGCTTCTAGACCAAAGTAGAATTCTACGAATAAAGAACCTTTAATGTTATTCTTTCCTTCTACGTAATCACCCATAGTACACGTTAATAGACCCTTTTTCATCTCACATGTACCAACTGTTTTTCCTTCAGCATCTTTTAAAGGAAAACTCATATTCATAAGGTCTTTTCGAAACTCTTTTGGCATATCAATTGTGAATTGATCTCCACTTTTTATTTTTTCTTTAGCTGACCACTTCACTTCTACTTTCATACCATCTGAGGCTTGATATGGTTCAGATGTCGTGCCATCAGTACGGGAAATATTAATTTCGTCCACTGGACTTTTCATCACAGCAGCTTGAATAACTGGAGCCCACACATTTAGCACTGAAAATAATACTAGAAAAACTAATGAAACCATCGAAATATGCCTTTTAGTACTTTTCATTTGCATAATTCCCTCCTATTTTTTATATTTATATAACAAAAAAAGACCGTCCGGTTGCATCAAAAATGTGCAACCAGACGATCTTAGTAACCAATATGTATTACCGTAGACTCTAAGCTTTGCGGCCTATCCTTTCGAATAGTGTGCTAAAAATATTTTTTATTCTTTTTTTGTTTCATTTTCCTCTTAATCCAAATATTACTATACCGTCTGGACGGTTATAATTCAATACTCTATAAAATTGTTCTATTTTTCTAATAAAAAAAATAATTCACCAGTGCATTAAATAAGCAATGGTGAATTATTTTACATTATATAGTTCGTATATTCTATTTATATGAATTACAAATAAGAGCTTGAATTACTTTTTCTCTTAATTCGGGGCTTAGTCTTCCAACCCCTAAATATTCCGAATACCATAATCCATCTGCCGCTAATCTAATAATTGTGGCACAAACTGAATCTATCTCATCATTTTCTATTTTATTTTGCAGTTGCTGAAATGATTGTTGTAACGGTTCAAGTAATTCAGGTTTTAGCATTAATGCTGCCATCATACTACTACCCAGCTCTTCTACTCTTCTCTCATTACTTAATCTTTCCTCTACAAAAGAACGTACCCACCTTCCTTTCTTCTCTAAGTCTTCCGCAACCTTATTGTGAATAGCGTCTTGATACTCCTCCGTCCCTTTGAGTATCATGCCCTCTATTAAAGCTTCTTTAGTTGAAAAGTGATACAACAATCCACCTTTACTTATCCCCGCCTCTTTTGCTACCGCTTCTAAAGTTAACTTAGCAACCCCTTTACATTGCACAATTTGAGAAGCGGCTGCTAAAATCTTTTTCCTTGTTATACTTATACTCATTCCTTTTTAAAACCCCCATTTCTACTAAATTTATATAAATATGTATCTTATTTTTAATATCGCTGAGTAATAATAAATATTTTCTTTATACCACAAAGGCTTCATTACCTTTGAATTGTTCGTTGCTTCTTCTATTAAAAATTTCCATATCATTCAATATGATAACATTAAATACTCAAAGTTGACTATACATCTATACTTTTATATTCATTGAAAATATATCCATAAACACGAAATGTATAAAATTGATTATCCTTATATGTCTAATTTATAATTTAAAGAGGTTTATATTTTCATAAAAATAAAGTGAAATTTTATAAGGATGATTCCATTGAAAAAATTTTCTATTAGTTATTTAATATGCTTACTGGTTTTTTCTATCATTGTGAACGTTTTACAGTATACACTAGTTCCAAATTATGCTGACTCCTGGGGACCGATTTGGGTATCTATTATTATGTTTTCAATTCTTGGAAGCATCCCTGTTCTTATCGGTTGTTTATTTGGTGAATTTTGTTATAGAAAAATAAAAAGAAGTCACGAATTAAAAATTGGGATTCCTTTATTTATATTGTTAGGTATTTCCTACAATCATGTATTCTTTATGTGGTTTAACGACAGAGATTTTCTATCCTTTACTTTAGAAACCTTTCTGAATACTGGCCTTCCTATTACTGTATCATCTTTACTGTTTTATCTTATAAGACGGCGTTAATTCTTTCATCATTGCATAAAAAAATGTTATTACTCCTGTTACATTGATTAATAACATTTTTATTTTAAGCTATTTAACAAATTTGCTTCCAACTAGCATCCTTCACATCTTCACTAGTCGGTTTTCTAACTGATTTCACAAAACACTCCTCGCAAGCACCAAATGCAATGAAGTTTTTCTGTGCTTGTCTTAACGAGACTTCATTCGTCCCGCCTTCAAAGTCAGGATCGTTAAACTGGACCTCATCATCTTCCCAATAACATATATTACAAATTCCATATGTACCTGGTGGTTCTTCTTCTAATGTTTTATACCCGCAGCATGGACATGTGTATTTCATTCTGTCACTCCATTATTCATTTCTTTTTTCTCCCATATATTCCGGCCCACAAAGAATGTAACAGCGCAAATCATAGTTATTCCCATGAAAAAAATATTAGAAGCTTCATATGTAGTTGGAATTCCAACCGTTACGGAAACAATAGTAAAAGCTAAAAGTAAATATAATAATAAAGATATAATATAGCTTAGTTTAAATCGTAAAATGATAAATCTAAACAATAGCTCACCAAGTAGACAGCCGCCTAAAATAATAGGTACTCCGAAATACAATGTAAGGACTCCCATTTGCGCAGTAGATTGAATTATCTTACCAATTATGTTCGGCGAAGTCATCTCATCATTTCTTCCCACCCTATCAAATAAATCAAGTGCCGTTGCTGAAATAAAGAAACTTAATATAGAAAATGAATACGGTATTAAAAATTTGCTCACTCTCATTCACCTCGCTTTTCCTTCCACATATATTATTCATTATTTTCACATAAAAAAATAGCCCGCCTTCCGCAAAAGACGAGCCATTCTATTTAATTCTCACTTAATTTCTTCTTATACCAATCCTGCATTCTCTCCGCATCTTCTACTCTCGTATGCTCTAATTTATAATTCGATGATGCGTTAGAGAACTTATACGTACATAAATTTGCACGGCGCTGGAAATATGATTGTGTCTTTTCCATTGATTGGACGTGTCTTCTTCTAACAAGTCCTGTATATTTGCCGACGCTGCGATATACAAGCGTAATTTGCTCCCCGTTTACACCATAACCATTTGTTTTAAATGTTGCGTATCCAAGTGTAAAGATGAGAATCGCGAGCGGAATTAATGCCCACATGATAAAGTGCTTTTCAGAGTATATACTTATTCCAATAAGCGGGATTGCTAGCATTGCGAAAAAGATGAAACTATCAATGAGATAGCGGCGTAATGCTGCTTTTGGTAATGAAATAATGTTTGTATTCAGTTCGTATGGTAATTGTAAATGCGCGAGTAACTGTTGTACGCGATCTTTTCGAATGATAGGATGCAGTGTAACTTTTTCTTTCTCGTCACCCAGTCCTTTACTTTGAATGACTTCTACTTGCACAGCACAATAACCGAATGGCTGACGTAAAATACTTTCTTTTATCGTAATACCTTGAATACGATGCAATTTTAGTACGAGTTCTTTTTTCTCAAGTAACCCTTGCGAAATGCGGACTTCATCATTTCTTCGATTCACTGTGAAATCTCCATGTTTTAACGCGTAACCAATTGTCGATATAACCCACGAAAGGACGAGCAAAATAGCTATCATAAAAATCCAGCCATATATATCATGTTCCATTACATAAGACTTTACGCCATTCTCTATCCATTTCGGAATGTACTCATCTACTTGGTGATACACAAAAAAGATTAATGAGAATAATAGTCCAAACTGACCAGATGTAACAGAAGCTAATAAAATCTCTTTCCAAGTTAATTTGTACTCTGTCGCTTGCTTTTCTTCTGTAACGATTTCTTTTTCTACTGCATTTTCCGTTGCTTCGCCTAACGTTTCTTCTGCTTTCACTTCTGGAGTTGGCTCATTTAGCATTGCAATAAGCTCTGTTGCTTCTTCTACTGTAATTCCAGCTAAGCTTACTTCTGCATCGTCGCCTCCGCCAGCTGTTTCGATTTGAATTTTCTTTAAGCCAAGCATTTGATATAACACGTTAGAACTTGTATGAATCGTTTGCACACGTTCTTTATTTAAATAGCTCTCCTTCTTCACAAAGAGCCCTTGTTTCACATGTAATACGTTATTTTCAACCCAATATGTTGTGTAATACCACTTTTCAAACGCTGAAAAGACGGTGAGTAAACCGAATCCAGCAGGAATTAAATACCAAAACGGGAACTTTCCGTTTAAACTAAACATGAAAATAATGAGTGGTATAAAATCTGTTATTTTTAATTCTAATAACATCGTGATTGGATGCTGCCTCTTATACATCCTCATCACTCACTTTCGCTAATTCTGCGATTTTCGTTTTCAACATTTCTGCTTCATACATCGTTAAGCCTGGGATGCTGTGAGAAGTTGCCGCTGTTGAAATGTGTAATTCTGCTAATCCATATTTTCTCATAATCGGCCCTTGTTCAATCGTAACGTGCTGTACACGAATCATCGGTACTAATACGCGCTTTACGACGAAAAGACCATGCTGAATTTCAAGTTCTTCTTCATTTAGTTGGTAGCTGTAATAACGCTGACGAAGTTTTGGGAATACAAAGTACGAAAACGGTGCTAGCGCAACTGTTAACCCAACCATCACATACAAAATCCACGCCCACCAATCAAACTTTATCATGAGGAAAAGGTAAGCTAAAATGACAAGAATACCGATCCCTTCTTCAATTACAGCACGAACTTTCCACACCTTGACCATGTCAGGGTGAATTTTATTTTTCAATGGATCCATGTAACCACTCCAAATCTAGTAATCTAATATATGAATACTCTCAATCTATATTTTACATAACTTTACAGAAAATTGTAATTTAATTATCTTTCTTCTCAGGAATAAAATATCCGAACCAAAGTAACCAAATGAAACCGATTAACTTAAGCCAACTTCCATCCGCTTGAAAAGCTTCAATCATACCTGGTATTTTATAAATCCCAATGAATCCGAGAAAACCGAGCCACCAGTTTTTTTGCATTTTCACTTTTATTCCTCCTTCATTACGTTTTTCACATTTCGAATCCAAATTTCTTTATACTTTAACTCGAATCCCATGAGCATGTAATTACTCATATTATCGATCACGAGCGCTAACGTATGAGCATTTTCTTCCGTTGCATGTTGTGACACAACGTCAAGTTCCACACCTTTCTTCAATAAATCGTGGAAACCATTTAAGAAATCTTCTTGTATTTCAAATAAGCGTTTCTGATACTTTTCATTTCGCGATGCAGTTACGATGAATTCATTTATGACGCGTAGTATGCCTTCTTGTCCTTCATACTCAGACAGCATATGTAAACCATCGGCAATTAATTTTTCTGCAAAGTTCTCTTTCGTATATTGCTCTTTATCGAAGTAACTTGCAAAATGGTACCCAGAAAAAATTTCTTCAAATAAAAAATCAACTAACGCTTCTTTAGAAGAAAAATGATAATAAATAGCCGGTTTTGAAATACCTACCTCTTTCGCGATCATGGAAAGGCTCATCTTCTCAATACCGTGCTCTGCCATGAGTTTAAATGATGCCTCGACAATGTTTTGCGATGTTTGTAAATTCTTTGTCATACTGTACCTCACTTATTTTTACTTACCGGTCGGTAAATAAATTATAAAATGAAACGAAATGATTTGCAAGTTAGTTAACGCTGCAGAAGGAATTTATTGGTAAATATAGAAAAGTATAAAGTAAAAGCAACATATAACAATAAGGAGGACATTCCTATGGGACTTGGCGGTAAAGGCGGTAGTGGTGGCACTGGCGGCGGTGAAGCTGGACAAGATGGTAAGAGCGGATTTCCATTCATCATTGTACTCTTTGTCGTATTGATTATAGTCGGAGTTAGCTATATCGGAATTAACTTCTAAAGAAAGCATCCTAAATTACACATTTAGGATGCTTTCTTTTTAATTTCTATTCAGCAATCGCATACGATAACAATTCATCGTCACTTCTCCGAGTCTTTGCAGTAATTGATAGTTCGCATATGCGCCGACCGGGGCACCGATTATTGGTACGAGCTGAAGCATTTTTGCTAAATCGATATAGTCTCGGTACTCTGTTTGGAACTTTTCCCAGTCCATATGATTTTCTTCTTCTGTATCCCACGTTTCAATTGCTTTCCATATTTCTTTTCGGTGGTCGTCACTTGAAAAGGCAAGTTGAAAAACGTGAAGGATAAAAAGGCGCTCCTCTTTGTTACTCGTATCAAATCCGTACAACGTTGCTGCATCGAATAAAAATTTAATTTTAATGCCGAGTAAAAGCGGAAAGTCGGCAAGGCCAAGGAGAATACCACCTGCTCCCGTTCCAGCCCCTTCTGCCGCTGCTATTTTTTTGTACTCATCCATTTTTTTACGTACTTCGTCGTCTCTTCTTTGCAATGACCAGTTCGTCTCTTTTAATTTCGGCTTTATAAAGTTTGATCCGGCACTAATCGTTTGCACCATCATCCGAATCGTTTCCGTTAATACTTTTTGCACTTTCGCCGGAATAAGCTGTTGTACTTTCGTCTGCACTTTCTTAGAGAACCGTGTCATCATAGAAGAATCTTTCATGAATGTAGCTTTCCACTGCTCCAATTCTTTTATAACCTTCTCTTCGTATGTAATCATAGGTTCATTCCCTTCAATTTAAACGCTCAATACGTTTCGCCCCGTATTGATAAACGAAACCGATACTAAATACTATGCTTACGACTAGTAAAATTCCCGTCATCATGAAATCTTTCGTCGCAAGGGCGAATATAACTGTAAATACAACGCTGCCGGTAATAAGGATCGCATTTAATAAGACAAGAAAATCTTTCTTCTTCTCTTCTCCCCCTACCGGATACAAATCAAGCCAAATCTTCATGCGGTTATGTTTCCATAAAGTTAATAACTGATAACCGATTAAGTATAGGAAAATAAGGCTTACGATAAATCGTCCATATAAAAACGGAATGAAGTAAAGAATAACTCCTCCAAGAGCGAGCAAACGCACATATAAGCCGAAATAGTTACCAGATCGTAAAAACGTTCTCGTATATAAGTATAAATATGTACGCTTTTCACCGATCATCGAAAGAATGAAATCAAGCCATTTTCTACGTGCTACTCTTTCTTTTAATGCTGGTACATCAATGAACATATTCGCGATGCGGTACAACAGCATCATTTTCTTACCTTCTTCAGAAATTAAATACTCCCAGTTTAGCGGCTTTCCCTTCACCATTTGATGCAGTACTACGAGGTATAACACCATGAGAAGGACGATTCCGCCAACAAAAATAATGGAAGTACGCTCTACAAGGAAGTACACAAATAAGCCGTTTAAAATAAAACGAATGAACCAATCAGCTCTTTGTATATTTTGATCTGTTAAAAATGATTTTTCCCATGCTACGAATAAGTTCCACGCTTTTACAATGACAAACGCGAGTACAATCCATATGTAAGCCGCTCCTGTTTGCTTCATTTGCTGGAAGTATAACGGAGCAAGCGCTGCCGCTACGATTGCGATTATGTATAACTGAATCATAAACGTAAAGAGAAATGCCTTTGTAAAGTAAGGTTTTAACTTTTCTTCAACTGGCAGTAAGTAAACGAGATCCGCTTCTTTTAATAACGTTTGAATGGATCCGGCCGTTAATACGAGACCGAGCAACACTGCCATAACGAGCGCTGTCGGAAACGAAGGTGTTAACGTTTGTAACCATTGCTGGTAATAATACGCTCCTGCGCCGATGATGAATACGAAAATAAATTTCAAATGATCATTAAATACGTATTTACTATATGTACGAACTTCTTTTAGAAAGTGACGAAATCGTTCTTTCCATAATGCTGTGCTATTCATAATCTTCTTCCTTCGTTAATGCAATATAAATATCATCTAGCGTTGCACCTGGCATATTAAAATCGGATTGCAGCTCAGATAATGTTCCTTTCGCTCTTACTTCGCCTTGATGCAAAATAATAAACGAATCACAATAACGCTCTGCCGTCGCTAAAATATGTGTACTCATTAAGATTCCTGCACCGCTCTTTTTCATTTGATCCATCATTTGAAGTAGGGATTGAATCGCTAACGGATCCAGCCCAACGAACGGTTCGTCCACAATGTACAGAGATGGTTCCACTAAAAACGCACTCATAATCATTACTTTTTGTTTCATCCCTTTTGAGAAATGAGACGGAAACCATTTTAAACGATTTTTCATGCGAAATTCTTGTAATAGTTGTCCTACACGTTCTTCATATTGTTGTTCATCGACACCGTACGCCATCGCCGTTAACTTCAAATGTTCTTCTAGCGTTAGCTCGTCATATAATACTGGTGTTTCTGGGATGAACGAAAAACTAGAACGGTACGCTGTCATATCATCACGAATTGTTTTCCCATTAATCGTGACAGTTCCTTTTTTCGGTTCCATTAAACCGATAATATGTTTAATCGTCGTACTCTTCCCGGCTCCATTTAAACCGATTAAGCCGACAAGTTCGCCTTTATTCACAGAGAACGAAACATCTTTTAGTACAGGTCGTTTCGTATATCCTCCTGTAACATTTTCTACACGCAATAACTCGCTCATACGACACCACTTTCTTCATTAGTATTCATTCTATATTCATCTTACCAAAAATGGCGCTGTACTACATAGTATCGATGCCCTTAAAAAAAATTTAAATTTGTTAGCATATATTTTTACGAAAGCGGACATCATAATTAGTGAAGAAGGAACACATTGAAAAAGCAACCACCAATTGATGAGTACAACAACATAGTGAAGTCATCATGAAATGGGGTGTCCATGTTGGACAAAGAAATTTACACATAACCAGATCATTTGTTTCATTTTAGAAACGGGGTGTCTCCGAAAGAGCATATACTGTTTTAAAAAATAAACAATTTCCTTTTATAAAGATTGCAATTCATTTCACTTGAAAATGGGGTGTCTACGGCAGAAACTTTAGCCGATTTACCGTGCATTTCTTAAATAAATGAGGTGTCTGCGAAACGTAAATTACGATAATGCTTTTTCAATCCCTCTTCAGAAAACAGGAAGCTGAGTCAGCTTCCTGTTTTTCGTGTTTGTTCTCTTATATAATTATGGTAAAATACGGCTAAGGCTACTCGAAAGGATGAGATCAATGAACCATACAGCGGACAATTGTATTTTTTGTAAAATTATTGACGGGCAAATCCCTTGCTCAAAAGTATACGAAGATGAACATGTGCTTGCATTTTTAGATATTAGTCAAGTAACAAAAGGACATACTCTTGTTATTCCAAAAGTTCACAAACAAGACATTTTTGCGTTAACGCCAGAAATCGCATCACACATTTTTTCTGTCGTTCCGAAAATCGCAAATGCGATTAAAGCAGAGTTTAATCCAGTTGGCTTTAACCTACTTAACAATAACGGTGAAAAAGCTGGACAAACTGTGTTCCACTTCCACCTTCATTTAATTCCACGCTACGGTGAAAACGATGGTTTCGGTGCTGTTTGGAAATCACATCAAAATGAATACACAATGGAAAATTTACAAAACATCGCAAGTACAATTGCAAATAGTGTGAAATAATGACACTATAATAAGAAGTAATACATAACAAGCCAATTCCCTAAAGTAATTACATATTGCACGGCTTGTTTCTCCATTCAAGATGCCGGGGACTGTGCACTGCACACTTTTCTTTCCCTTGTCTTAAAGATATGCATATTTCTTCACATCATGAATACGAACAAAAAATAAGGAGGTTTCCTTTTATGTCAAAAGCTAAATCCTTTATTACAGGTGTCATTTGCGGCGGAGCAGTTGCTGGATTAGCCGTTCTTTTCTCTACTCCTTCTTCTGGTAAAGCTATGCGCGGTAAGCTGAAAGAAAAAGGAACTGATATTAAAAAGACTTTAGCTGATATTACAGCTGATACAAAATTATTAAAACGTCAAATCGTTGAAACTGCTTCAGAAGGTAAAGAAGTGTTTCAAGAATTAAAAGACGATATGCAAGACACGCTTTCGAACTGGAAGCAAGATATTTCTCAAAACAAGCGCCATATTGAGAAAGAAATTTTGGACATTCAAAAATCAATTGAGAAACTACAAGAAGCTGTTCCGGAAAAAGCGTAAACAAATTCCTGCTTAGTTTTTTGCATATAACAAATATTTTTTATATAAATTGACCTTAACACGGCATATCACATAGATATGCCGTGTTTTTATGCATTTACAATATATGTTATCACTTAACATGTAAGGACAACACATGTATTCACGACTCATAAAACGCTTCCATAGTTATGCATGATTTGTATAGAATGTCATTTTTCCGAAAAATTTTCACAATTCTCACAAAAAGACTTTATTAATTTTTACTTTACTGGCATAATAGATAGTAATGAAAAAGAATGTTAAAGTGGGTGAGTAAATGAAAAGTGGAGAAAAAGATTACTCGGTAAAAGAAGCGATGATTTTCAGCCAACGCATTGCTCAATTATCGAAAGCGTTATGGAAATGCGTAGAGAAAGATTGGCAACAGTGGATTAAGCCTTACGATTTAAACATTAATGAGCATCATATTTTGTCAATCGCTTATCATTTAAAAGGGGCTTCTATTTCTGAGATTGCTAAGTTTGGAGTTATGCACGTATCAACGGCGTTTAACTTCTCGAAAAAGCTGGAAGAACGCGGCTATCTTGTATTTTCGAAAAAAGAAGATGATAAACGAAATACGTACATTGAGATTACAGACAAAGGGGAAGAATTACTACTTCGCTTAATGGAGGAGTATGATCCTGAAAATAACTCTGTGTTTAATGGGGCTCTTGCACTTCGTAATTTTTACGGTAAGTTCCCAGAAAATATCGAACTTATCGCTATCTTGCGCAACATTTACGGACAAGACTTCATCGATATTTTTGAGAAATCATTAGAGAATATTGAGGAGAATTTTACGGAATCCGATCAGAAGTTAGTTAAGAAGTAATCTATTTATTTTTTCGCAATCATGCTTAAGAATTCATTCATAAGCGGGTTAAATAAACCTTGTTTTGCTAGCGCTTCCGCAGTTTCGTGTACTTCGAGCTGATGTGGAAGCGCTTTTTCAAATTGATCTAACAGCGCATCGAACAAAAGAAGCCCTTCTGCTTTCTCCACTACATATTGCTCGTTCAATATTTCACAAAGATGTAGTATACGTTCAATGTCTTTTTTACGAGCTTTTTTCTTTATGATCAAAGAATAAAATGGACACTTTTCTTCATCAATCATTTTAAATAGTAGGTCTACGTAGTATTCAGCTTGTTCTAATCTTCTAACAACGTCCATTTTCTCCCTCTCTTTCTAACACAAAGTCTTCTATTTCTGAATTTTATAACACGAACAAAATATCGTATGATACAATATATAAAGTATATGTATTTTAGCCAAAAGGAGGTCTCGCCTCATGACACTTATAACAGTTGTTTTTGTCGCATTCGCACTTCTTGTTATATTTTACACGAATTTCATGACACATACACTGTGTGAACGAAAACAAATAGCTGCGAGCCGCCAACCCGGTGTCTTTCGGGTTATTAATGTATGTATAACAATTTTATTAATTTCTAGTTATATAGAAATTATATTTCATGGAAAGTGAGGAAGGAAGCCCCTTCCTCACTTTTTTCCTCTATAAGCAAATTATACCTACTATAACCAATAAAATAAACAGTACAAGTAATAAAATAAGTTGAGAATTCATCCCCATCCCCTCCTCTTTTCTGTATATGCGACATGCGCCCAATATGGAACACCTTCAAAATCTGACACGTACTGGTTAATTTTTCTTTATCAATATGAAATCGAGTCGAAATATGATATATTAAATTTTGTACATATTGCTTATACTATGAAATAAATGACACGCATCTTAACTTTATCCTCAGCCTCGGTAAGCCCTGTTAAGCGCGCTTTACCAATATACAAAGCAAAAGTATCAGTGAGACTTAATCGGGCTCTTATGAACTAAAATTCATTGGTGTAGGATAAATTAAAAATACATAATAGTAGGAGTGTTTATTGAATGAAGAAAGCTATGCTTGCCTTAGCCGCAACAAGTGTAATCGCATTATCAGCATGTGGAACAGGATCATCATCAGACAAAATCGTTACATCTAAAGCTGGTGACATTACAAAAGACGAGTTCTACAATCAAATGAAGACACAAGCTGGTAAACAAGTACTAAACAACATGGTTATGGAAAAAGTACTTATTAAAAACTACAAAGTTGAAGACAAAGAAGTAGACAAAAAGTTCGATGAAATGAAAAAACAATACGGTGATCAATTCGATACACTATTAAAACAACAAGGTATTAAAGAAGAAACTTTAAAAACTGGTGTGCGTGCTCAATTAGCTCAAGAAAAAGCTATCGAAAAAACAATCACTGATAAAGAATTAAAAGATAGCTACAAGCCTGAAATTAAAGCAAGCCACATTCTTGTAAAAGATGAAGCAACTGCTAAAAAGGTGAAAGAAGAACTTGGACAAGGTAAATCTTTCGAAGAGTTAGCGAAACAATACTCTGAAGATACTGGTTCAAAAGAAAAAGGTGGCGACTTAGGATTCTTCGAACGTGGTAAAATGGTTAAAGAATTCGAAGATGCTGCTTATAAACTGAAAAAAGATGAAGTAAGCGAGCCTGTAAAAACACAATTTGGTTACCACATCATTAAAGTAACAGACATTAAAGAACCAGAAAAATCATTTGAGCAATCAAAAGCTGACCTGAAAAAAGAGTTAGTTGCGAAGAAAGCACAAGACGGCGAATTCATGAACGATCTTATGATGAAAGAAATCAAAAAAGCTGACGTAAAAGTTGACGATAAAGATTTAAAAGATCTTTTCAAAGAGCAAAAAGCTGACGCTAAAAAAGACGAAAAGAAATAATGAAAAGCTCGGGATTAGCCCGAGCTTTTTTGTTTGCCCTCTCTTCGTGATACTTTGCGTCTAGATTTGATAAATGAAATTATATGGTTAGTTCCCCTATTTTACAGAATAGATAATGTCTCGTTTTATGGATCGTGTACAATCTTAGTTAACAGAAGTTGATTTTGTCATTCATTTAACTAAAACCATCTTTTATGCATTTCACTTAAAAACTTTTCTGTTATTTTAAATCCAGAACTTTCTCCGATAATAGAGTCAATCCCACAATGCGGACAAACTGCTGTGTTATCATCATCCCACCACTCTGTAATTTTTTCTGGATGGAAAATTTCTAAACAATAGAAACAACCACATATAACATCCTTTTCTAAGTGCTTTCTATTACGAGAACAAAAACGATGTGCTTCCTCAAAATATTTTTCCATCAGTATCCCCTATTCCTGATTTTCTTCTTTGGTTTACTTACATTCTCCTCAATAAAATTACAATTCTCCCTTAAAGAAAAACACAAAAAAACCTTGATTCACGCTACACAGAACCAAGGTTTATCTTATTATCATTGATTAAATTAAAAAACTATGTTAAATTAGTACAGAAACACGTTTTCAAAAATATACAGAGCGTATTTATCCGTATCTTAATTGTACACCAAAATACATCTTCAGTCAACCTCTATTTTTCACTTTTAAAGGAGTGCTTACGTATGAACAAAAAACTTGATTTAGAGCAAAAACGATTGGATACCGTAATAGAAACGATTACGGCGCAAATTGATAAACTGGAAAACGAAACTGGCAGACGCCGGGCAGAAGTAATCCATATTCGTAAACATTTCTGGGATGACGTGAAAGTGAATACTGATACTTTCGATGATTATCTTGAAACAGTTATCAACTTAAGACAACAAGCTCAGTCACTAGCTGTCACACAAATTACCCATAAGCACACCTTTAATCGACTTGCTGCACTAAGACGCATGCATAAAGCACCTTACTTTGGGCGAATTGATTTCAAAGAAGAAGGAGAATCTGCTGCGGAGCAAATTTATATCGGCGTAGCTACACTTACTGATGCAAGCGGAGAAAACTTTCTTATATATGACTGGCGTGCACCCATTTCGAGTGTGTACTACGATTATCCACCAGGACCGGCTGAATACAGTACACCAGGCGGCGTAATTCACGGTAATGTGGAGAAAAAATTACAATACATTATTCAAAATGGCGAGATTGATTCTATGTTCGATACGAGCCTTACAATTGGCGATGAAATTTTGCAACAAGCGCTCGGAAAAGGTACGAACAAACATATGCAAAGCATCGTCGCTACAATTCAGCGCGAGCAAAATGAAATTATCCGTCACGATGAAGGTCGACTACTTATCGTGCAAGGAGCTGCTGGTAGCGGCAAAACGTCAGCTGCCCTGCAACGAATCGCCTACTTACTATATAAATATCGCGAATGGCTAAAAGCTGATCAAATTATTCTCTTCTCCCCTAACTCTATGTTCAACAGCTACGTATCTAACGTACTACCTGAACTCGGTGAAGAAAATATGCAGCAAGTGACATTCCAAGAATATTTAAACCATAGACTAAGCAAGTCATTTGATGTTGAAGACCCTTATGAACAATTAGAATATATGTTAACTGAAACGAATAGCCCTACCTATAAAACGAGAAATGCGAGCATTCGATTTAAAGCTTCTACCCAATTTTTCGAGATGATTAGGGCGTACAGACAATCTCTTGAATCTTCGGGCATGCTATTTAGAGGTATGAAATTTAGAGGAAAATTAATTGTCTCTGCTAAAGAAATTACAGAGCAATTTTACAATACCGACTCCTCCCTCCGTTTCCATAATCGAATTGAAAAGTTAACAGATTGGCTAAATAAACAAATAGATGCAATTGAAAAAACAGAACTGAAAAAGCCTTGGGTAGAAGAGGAAATTGAATTACTGAGTAAAGATGAATACCAAAAGGCTTATAAATATTTACAGAAAAAAGGCGAGTTTGAAGACAACTCCTTTCATGATTTTGAGAAAGAAACGAAAGTACTTGGACGTATGATTGTCCGTAAAAAATTGAAGCCGCTTCGTAAAGGCGTTCAAACATTGCGCTTCATCAATTTCACAGGCATATATAAACAACTCTTCACAGATGCATCATGGGTTACTGAGGAAAAACCGAAAGAATGGGATGACATTTGCTCATTAACAGTAAACACGCTCGATGAAGGAAAGCTATATTACGAAGATGCGACTCCATTTTTACTTTTAAAAGAATTAATTGAAGGCTTCCAAACGAATAGATCGATTAAACATGTACTCGTAGACGAAGCACAAGATTATTCCCCGTTTCAGTTCGAGTTTCTAAAACGTCTCTTCCCTGCCGCAAGAATGACGGTACTCGGAGACTTTAACCAAGCGATATTTGCACATGCGAGTGAAGCAGTGAATTTCAATACACTTACTAGTTTATACGGACCAGATGAAACGAACGGTATTAACTTAACTCGTAGCTATCGCTCAACAAAACCAATTATTGAATTTACACGCGCTCTCGTACCAGAAGGAAAAAATATTCACGCCTTTGAACGTGACGGCGAGAAACCTACAGTGACGAAAGTATCGAATGACAGCGAACTGCACGAGCATATTACTGCCAAAGTTGCTGCACTACAAAAACAACAGCACAATACGATCGCAATTATATGTAAATCTGCAGCTGAAAGCGCCGCTGCCTACGAAGCACTTCGTCATATCGACAATATTAAACTTGTGAAAAGTAACTCAGCCGAGTATGAGCAAGGCATTGTCGTGATTCCTGCTTACTTAGCGAAAGGTATCGAATTTGACGCTGTTATTATTTACGATGCTTCTAAAGATGTGTACAGTGATGAGAGCGTACGTAGATTGTTCTACACTGCTTGTACGCGCGCGATGCATGAGTTACAACTTTATAGCGTTGGCGAGGTTAGTCCTTTTATACTTGGGGCTGATTCGGAGAGTTTTGAGCTTATAACGAAAACACCTTGATGATTCAAGGTGTTTCTTTTTTTGCGCAGGGTTTACACCTTTAAAATAGAATATATCAGTTTAGAAAAAGCTAAGGAGTGACAAGATGAACCATTATTTTATTGCTATTTATGACGGCGTGTTTCCTACCGAAAAATTACATACCATTTTACAATCTACTCCTACTTTTACCGACTTAAACGTCCGCCCTCTCGAAATCTCATCACCAAGACCTTTCACATTATTAGTTGGCGCAGAACACGATGCACTCACAACTGGTCTTACAGATACATACCATTTATTAACGAAAGAATTGCAAAAACTAGAAGAACAAGAAAAGTACTATTACGTATACGATTATAAAATTAGAAAGACTATCGACAATCCTACTGAAAAATGCTTTCCATTAGCCAAAATTAATATAAGTGTTACGAAATTCCATAAGATGATTCAAAAAGTAAAAGACTTAAAACGGCCTGTGTTTGCAGGTTATCACATCATTTCTCATGATGCAGACACACTTACAATTGATGTACTTCTATCTTCACCTTTATTAGATCCTAGTACTTCCGAAAAAAACGCGGAAGAATACGCCTATTTACAGCAACTAGCTGAATCAATTTCTCGTTCTGAATTATGTACTTCTATTAAAGCAAGTTCACTTATTTAAACATAAAAAAGAGGGTTATTTATCATAGCCCTCTTCTACTATCTATTTACGTTTGTACTTGATCATAATAATGAATTCTTTTATACACAACTTATATAATCATCAAAGTGTTTCTTTCCTTCTAAACGAAATATCTTTACGCCGATATACACTCAGCACAATCCCCATTATAAGCGCATGAAATACAGTCGGCGTTAATCCGTAGCTAATAAAAGGTAAGGATATAGCAGCATGCGGCAATAATCCTAGTATCATTCCGACATTATAAATGAACTGGAATACAAAAAGAGTCACTCCACCAACGAGCAGCAATTTACCGTACCGATCATTTATTTTATAGGATATGACTATTAATCTTGCTGCAAAAAGAGAAAAAACGAAGACAAGAATTAGCGCAAGCCAATACCCATAATAGTAAGTCAAACTTGCAAATACAAAATCAGTATCCGGATTAGGGATGGACTTTACATCCCCATATGTCCCAAACCAACCCGCTGACGACATTTTCTCTTTTAAACGTATATACATAAACCCTGTGCCACGTGCATCACTCTCTGGATTTATATACCCTAAAAATCTCTCCAAGTAGTATGTTTTTGCTGAGGTCACGGAAAAGGATACCTTAATAATAAATAAACAAATGGGTACAACCGTAATAATCAATGCCTTTTTCTTTCCTAATTTACTCCACCAAAGCATAACGAATACCATCGTGATATAAATAAACATTGTTGCAATAGCTGATCCAATTAAGAATAAATACAAAGAAAATAAATATAAAACCACAAAGTATCTAACTTTCAACCTACTATTATTGAAAAAAGAAGCCCAAGCTAGAAAGAAGAAAGGTATCGCCATTAAGCGACTAATTGCAACGGGACCAATTTTTATTAACGGTTCTCCAGCCACCGAAACGCTCGGAAAACAATATAATATTAACAAAGTAAGTACACCAATTGTGTAAAACAGCCACCCGAATCTCTCTAACTTCCGGTAATCAGTCAGCATCATCACTGCAACTGTTGCAATACCGAGAATAACAGATATCACCTTATTCATTAGTAAATCATTCATATATCCAAAAGCTATAACCGGCAAAAATCCTAATCCCATCGCAATCACTAATAAACTAATTAAGAACCAATCCACCTTTGGCTTATGAAGTTTATTAAGTTCTTGCCCTAGTTTAATCGGACTCCCCATTTGTTCCACAGCTTTATTTTCAGCAATTTCCTCACTTAATCCTTTTTCTATCCATGTTTTCTTTGCCTGTTTTAAGTGAAAATCTAGTTCAGTTGCTACAAAGCTCTTTGCTTCTTTTGATTTAATATGGTTCGTAACTTCTTTTAAAAAATGCTCCCCTTTTTTGTTCAATTTTTTCTCACTCCTGTACTAAGCCTTTTAATATAAATCGTGCCTTCGTAGCATTTTTTTCTGCCTTTCGCAGCATCTTTCTTCCTTTATCATTTAGTTGATAATATTTCGCTCCTGCCTGATCCCAGCTGGATTGGATAAATCGGTTCTGTTCTAGACGATGTAATACGGTATATAAAAAACCTTCATTTCCTTCGAATTTTCGAATCCCTCTCCCTCGTAGTAGCTGTGACAATTCGTATCCTGTTTTTTCATTACTAAGGAGTTGTAAAATTGCTAACGAGATGTCCTCTTCCTTTTCATTTGAAGCATTGATTTTTTCGCGCACCTGCTTTCGATGTTGATCAGAAAAACTCAAATGTTTAAACGTTGTATTCTCCATTGATTTTCGCAGGCCTTTTAATCGATCTTCCATTTGATTATTCCTCCAATCCTTTCTTCAAAAGCTCCTTCGCTTTTTTCAATCTCGTTTTTATCGTATTTTCCTTCACTTCTATTACCGTAGCAATCTCTTTAATTGATAATTCTTCATAATAAAATAGATAAATGACTTCTCGATATTTTATCGGTAAATTCATTACTGCAGAAGCGAGCTCACGGTCCTCCGCTTTTTGAATGACCGTTTGTTCGACACTATCATTTTGAACCCCGATATAAGCCGATTCATCCTCTGTCACGATCACCTTTTTGTTATACCAACTTTTTATATAGTCCTTACATTGATTTATCGCAATTCTCCATAACCACGTTTTCACATTCGACTTCCCTTTGTATGTATGAAGAGATTTATAACATTTCACAAATATATCTTGCGTTACATCCTCAGCAACCTCTTTATTGTTTACATATGAATACACAAGTTGCAGGACTTCTTGTCCATACTTGTTCATAATTTCATCGATAAGGTCCTCCTTATCTTCTATTTCAAACATCTCTACTGTTAATTCATCCACACCACTTCCTCCTTCCCATATATTAGACGACGCAACCTATGGAAAAGTTTTATACATTCATAAAAAAATACGGCTAGCAATGTCCATACCGTTTTTTATGAATGTTTATTTGCTTATTGTCCCCACGCACTAATGCTCTGCTTAAAGACAGGAATTTTCATCCATATGTCTTGTTCCCTATTTTAAAACATAATACAATTAAAATGTAACTTAATAAGCAATAACTAGTAGGTGTGGTAATCATCTCTTCCATTTTGAAAAAAGGGGGGAGGTGATAAAATGATCGCAATGTTTGTAATCAAATTAGTGTATGGTATCCTAACCGGAGCTGGCGTTGTCATCGGTAGAAGATACGTCGGTCCTTGGCTAATTTTTGTATACAAAAAAGCGAGAACCACCCTGCTTCGTGGAAAAGGTAAGGGCGGTTCTCGGCTAAAACGTTAATGTAATTGTCTTATAACCGCACCTACTACCACCACAATAGCAAGTTAGGTTACACAAGGCAGAAGTTTCTCAGGCTTCTGTCTTCTTTATTTTATGCAAAATTCATACTATATACTCTATCATCATTGTAACACATTTTATTTATTTTTAGTCAAGATAAAAACCACCTAAAGGGCTCCCCTTCAGGTGGTTCTCTATTTTACGCTAACGACGCAGCTGCCTGCTCTTGTTGATCTAGACTTTTTCTAGTTCAGCTGTGCCGCTCTCATCATTTATAGCACCAATAAAGACGGATTATGTACCAGCTTCATAACAGTATGAGTAAACAATGAACAACACCTATTACGAATATAAAAAATCCTCTCACTATATAGTACCTATGTTTTCAGCAATACTCTATTACCATCAAACTAAATTTATATAATTTAAACTACAGAATAGCAAGCTAATTTTCAAATATCTTCTTGCGCATTATCCTAAATTTATTATCTATTTGTATCATGCTTATAAATAAAAGATATCCTACCGACGCACCGAGCATATTTATAGCAATCCGCCACACATCAAAAACATCAGACAAAGTTAGTAAATGTAATATCTCCCAAACAAGAAAGGTCATAACATACCACTTACGAGCTTTCTTATAGTTAGTCACTTTATTAATCAGCACTGGAACGAAAAATCCGAATGGAACTACTAATATTATATGTTGTAAAACGTTTAACCAATAAGTTGAGTTTCCCCAAGGACCTGGATGCGCAATAAAATCTTTAACTTGCCAAAGTGTTATTCCAAAAAGTTGTAATAACGTTTCTAAATCAGATATATGTAAAAATTGCCGCCAAAATTCAATGGGATGATAGACAGTCCCACCTGTCAAACTGCGAACAGAGTCAAATGTAGAAGTTGAAATAAATGTTCCTAAAAAGACAATAAAACAAATGATTATATAAGGAATACATAAAATTTTTGATAATACCTTTAATGGCCTAGGAACTTCGTATACCGATTTATTAATCTCTACGCCAATAACTTTTGATTCTCCAAAACTTTGAATCGCTTTATAAATCGCTTCTTTTTCATTCATACCTTGTTCCATATATTCTTCTTTCAAGCTGTTCAAGTGATCATACATTTCTAGAAATAACTCATCCTGTTCAATATCACTAAGTTCTGAGTAAGCTAAAATAGACTTAATATACTCATCAAATTCACTCATAAATAACTCCTTTCTGACAAGATTGAATTAATGATGTTACACGCTCCCAAGAGTTCACTTTCTTCTGCAATTCTTTTTTCCCTTTATCTGTAATAGTATAGAATTTCCTTTTCATCCCATTCTCAGATTCATTCCAATAAGATTCAAGAAACTCCTTTTTCTCTAATCTCTTTAAAGCAGGATACAAAGTTCCCTGCCCCATACTATACAAATCTTCACTTGCATCCTTTAAACTTTGAGCTATTTCATATCCATATGTATCACGTTTTGCAATGATAGAAAGTAATAAAATATCTATACTTCCCTTCAAGATTTCTTTGTCCAACAATACCACCTCCTTACATACATCGTATAACAACATATATCGTTATGCAACATAGTTAGAAAAATAACCCATAAAAAAACACCTGAAGGGCTTCCCTTCAGGTGTTTCTCTATTTTACGCTAACGCAGCTGCTTGCTCTTGTTGATCTACAGGAATTACAGCATCTGTTAATGCTTTTTCTAGTTCTGCTGTGTATTTCATTTCAACACTGTTATCATTAATAACGCTATAAAGACATATACAGTGGTGAAAGCCTTCTTAGATCTGGAGAATTTTGAGTATGATAAATAATACCTTAATTCGTTCAAAACTTACAATAATGATGGCCTATTATTTATTATCTTGATTTAATTCTATAGAAACCTTTCTTTTCCCTATTCGATTTGCAAAAGGAACAAAAATAATAAACGCCATTCCTAACATAACTCCTACAATAGTATTCACAAAAATGAAATCAATATATACTTTCCCATGATCAATTAAACTAATAGCATATGTTAATAGAATCCCGGCAAAAGTACCGAGTATTAATCCTATAAGGATATATAGAATAACTTGTGTCATTATGACCCTTATGATCCCTCTTTTATCAATACATATCGTCCTTAAAACAGCAAATTCTTTTCTTTTTGAATTTATATTATTAACAAGAGTATTAAATACTCCTAACATAACACTAAACACCATTACTATCATCACTACAATAAAGATGGACCATCTTTCATAAAACATTTGTTTTGCCTTTTTGACCGACTGTTCATAGCTATTGATTTGTAATTCTGGATACTGTTTTTTTAATTCTTCTAATTGTTTCAAGGTATATTGTTCATCGTTGGAGCTAATAAATAAACGACTAAATACAGTGAAATCTGTATTAAATTCTTTATTTCTCCAATCCATATACATTTCTACATTTGAGCCAGATAATTTTTGAACGATTCCCCCCACAACAACTCTTCCATTCTCTTCTATTTTTTGTGAGGATTCTGAGTACATACCAAGAACAATACTATCCCCTACATGAAGATCATGTTGTAGCGCAAAATCTTTAGTAATAACAACCTTATTTTCCACATTTGTAGAAAGAAGTGGAAGTAAATTTTGTTTCTCCATCTCCTTTAAATCAGCTAATGCATAATTAAAAGAAACATATTGATCGCCTTTCTTCAATTCTGCAGAAACAAAATTACTTAGCGTGCTTACTTCCTTAACACTTTTTATTTTTTTTATCTCCGCTTGCAATTCTGCATGCTTAATTGTTGAATTTTTACTCAAATGACTTTTCACAATAATATTTGTTGGATATTCTTGTTTTAAATATGCTTCTTCATTCTTTTGAATAGTTTTTAATAGTGCCGATCCAAAAACAGCAATAATCATCATTGTACTAATAGTCAAAACAACAAATGTATTCTTTTTTACTTGTGGTATAAGATTCTTAATTGCTACAAATGATGTATTACCAATAAGAAATTTAATGATAGGTAAAGTGCGCGTTAATAACGTTGGAAGATAAATAGGAAACAATATAAATATCCCTAATATTAATAACAGTGATCCAATTAATACAAACGCTACTCTTGTATCTTCTCCATAAGTTACAAACCTTCCTATAAGAATTAGAGCTACACTGATAAAAGTTATGAATTTCCCAAATTTCAAATACTTATTTTTATTAGAAAAATCGACTTTTTCATTGTCCTGCATAATTTTAAATGGCAACACTTTTGCACTCTTATAAGAGGGAAACAGCATGAATATTTCAATCAATATTGCGCCAAAAATCATGACCATTACTGCTATTTTATAATCAAATCCTAACGAACTAATTTGAAAAGAAAATAATTTTTCCAGCCATTTTTGCAAGAATTGATTACTTATCACAGCTAGCACAAAGCCCAAGATAGTACCAATAATATTAATCAAGCTACATTGAAATAACACAACTTTAAATATTTGTTTTGTTGTCGCTCCAATAGATCTCATAATAGAAATTTGATTTTTATATTTATATAAAAACAATTCAAAATTAGAAATAATCATCAATGAAGTAACAACAAGCATGAGTACCGACAAAATAATCATAAATATATTTAATGAGGCTAGATTACTCTTTAAAAATTCATCTTCTTCTGTTACATCAATTCGTAAGTCCGAATCAATTTCTCTAATTTGATTAGCTAATGTTAGTATATCTTCATTTTCTTTCATCTTAATTAAAACATAAGTGGCTTCAATATTTTTACTATTCTTTTCCTGCATAAGTCGTTGAACTGTATCTTTAGATAACATAATTATATCAGGAGGCATCCCCGTTGCATCTAAATCTGTCAATAACTCTTTTATCTTATATTGTTTATTTTCTATTAAAATACTATCCCCTATTCGAACCTTCAATACTTGAGCTAATTCTTTATTAATTATCACCTCATTGGATTCTATATTCTCATTAAAATGATATTTACTTTTTGTTAGTACATCATTTTGAACCCCAACTGTATACATATTTGCGTTTAAACTATCTACTTTTAAACGTGTAACCAAGGCACTCGATGATTGTTTAATACTTTTTGAGGATGTAATTTTATCTAATAGGGACTTATCCATGACTTTTGTTTGATCACTACTGTAACCAACTGATAAATCCATATCTCCATATATCTGTTTAACTTTATTTTCTATTGAATGTCTAGCATTTACCGAGAAAGTTCCCATTGTGATAATTAAAGAAATGGACAACATCACACTAACAATTGATGACAATGCAATAAATTTATTCGCTCTAAAAAAACGTAATGCTATTCCCCTAATAGATCTAATCATTGCACTTTCTCCATCAACGCTTTAAACTTCTCTAAAATATTTTCCATATCGATCGGTCCATTATCACATACATAATTGTCCACAATTTTTCCATCATGGAAAAAAATCACGCGATCTGCGTATGTTGCTACATTGGGATCATGTGTAACTAAAACCATACTTTGATTTAATTTTTTTTTCATCTCTACTAACATTTTTAAAAGTTCTGTAGTTCTATTAAAGTCTAAATTCCCAGTTGGTTCATCAGCTAATACGATAGGTGGTGATGTAATTAATGCTCTTCCGATAGCAACACGTTGCTGTTGCCCCCCTGAAAGTTGAACTGGTCGATGATTAGACCAGTTTTCCAAACCAACTAGTTCTATCATCTGCTGTACCTCAGTGTCTATTTCCTCTTTTTTTATATCTTTTAAAATAAGCGGTAATGCAATATTTTCTTTAACTGATAAATCTTTCAATAAATTAAATGATTGAAACACAAACCCTATATTCTCACTCCGGTATTTTGTCGCATATGGTTCAGTAAACATATTATTTTTCACTTCCCCATTTAACAAAATAGTGCCTTCATCTGGACTATCTAAAGCACCTAATATGTTAAGTAATGTACTCTTTCCTGAACCACTTGTTCCCATAACTGCAAGTAACTCACCTCTATATAAATCAAAGGATACATTTTTTAGCGCTTTAACTTCATAGCCAACGCCCTTATAAGTTTTACACAAATTTTTCACAGATAATAAAAACTGACTCTTGTCCATAATACACCTCAATGTCTTAAATCGAATTTTGCGTTATTTGTTCCTCATACCATTTTGCTTGTGATAAATACATTTCATAATACACTCCACGTTTATTCATCAACTCATCGTAGTTTCCCTCTTCAACTATATTCCCATTGTCCATTACAATAATCTCAATTACCCCTGCCTTCTCTAAATTAAAAATAAAATCCATTATTTCATTCTTAATAACTTCTCTTTCGCCATCAAACTCTTGAAATATAGAGTCAATTACCTTTGTTACTTCTGATAGAAGTTCGATTTTCTTCCAAATCTCAGATCCTGTGTGATCTAATGCATAGAAATTATTTTTAATCATATTCACTAGAATAATTTCATTATTTTCTTCATATACAATTACATCTTTATTTACCGAAATATCCAATTAATCAACTCCATTTTCCTGCCATTTATATTTCACAACACAAAACATATTTTTACAAAAAATATGTTTTTTTACTTTTTTATTAGCAACATCTTGATATTACAATACGAACCAAAATTCGCATATAAGTTCCACATAATTTCCAATATGTAATTTTGCATATCGGGATAAATACATTTAAATTCCCTTTAGGGATACATCTATCTAAAGATTCCGACACAAGAGAATACGAATACTCCTACTTAATTATAATTTCCAAATATAAAAATTGTCCTAATCATCTAGTACAAAATAGAAGAGTGTTCTTTGATGGGAATTTATTTAATTTTAACTGTCCCTGTTTGAAACATATGTTTCCTTCTTGTTCTTTGTTACTTCACATATCGTTTTAATGATTTCGTGCGGTACAAAAAGTGAAAAACACCCTGCTTGCGAAAAAGGTAAGGGCGGTTCTCAGTTAAATTGTTGATTTGATTGTTCAATAACCACACCTATTACCACAATAGAAGTTAGATTGTACAAGACAGAAATTTCTCAGGGTTCTGTCTTTTTTATTTTATGCAAAAAAGCTTATAAACCCATTAGAAACCTTAATATTCAAAATAAAATTAATACACTCTATTTACTTATAATCACGGTTTTAGTGCGTGCATAATAAAACAAAAACCACCTGAAGGGCTCCCCTTCAGGTGGTTTTCTATTTTACGCTAACGCAGCTGCCTGTTCTTGTTGATCTACAGGAATTACAGCGTCTGTTAATGCTTTTTCTAGTTCTGCTGTGTATTTCATTTGCTCTTCTTTGCTCCAGCCTAGTTTCGCAGCCATGTAGTTGATTACTGCTTCTTTCCACTCGTATACCCAGTGGATGTTGAAGAATACAGCGCCTCTGCGGCGTACGAAGAAGTCAACTGGTTTTGCTGTCATTTCGTAATCCATTGCGTATACAAGTGGGATTAGAACGTCTAGCGGCATGTTGTATTCTTTCGCTTCGTCTTTATGTTTTTTCGCTAAGTCGAACAGTACGTCAACGTTAGAGCCATAGAATTTCGCAAATTCTTCTGCTTGTGCTTTCGTTAAACCAGATTTCGTGCCTTCGTCTACTTTTTTCGCAACGAATGCTGGGAATCCGTGTGAACCACTTACATGTCCACCAGAGATTGGCATGTGTTTCGTGTCGCTCTTCGGATATGCACTATGACCTTCTTTTTGTAATAGGTTTGTTACGTAGTCTACTACCATTTCAGCCATTTTACGGTATCCTGTTAATTTACCACCCGCGATTGTAATTAAACCAGATTCAGAAGTCCAAATTTCATCTTTACGAGAAATTTCAGATGCATTCTTACCTTCTTCGTAAATTAACGGACGTACACCAGCCCAGCTTGACTCCACATCTTTTTCTGTAATTTTCACACTTGGGAACATGTAGTTAATCGCATTAATGATGTATGTGCGATCTTCTGTTGTCATGTGTGGTACAGCTGCGTCTTTATCATAGAACGTATCTGTTGTACCTACGTATGTTTTTCCGCCGCGAGGAATCGCGAACACCATACGTTTATCTGGTGTATCAAAGTAAATAGCTTGCCCTAACGGGAAACGTTTTTGGTCAATTACTAAATGCACACCTTTTGATAACTGAAGTACTTTCCCTTTTTTCGAGTTATCTTTTTCACGAAGTGTATCTACCCAAGGGCCAGCTGCGTTTACAATTTTCTTACCGTACACTTCATATACTTCGCCATCTAGTAAATCGATTACACGTACACCGCATACTTTTCCATCTTTATATAAGAAACCGTCTACTTTTGCGTAGTTAACAGCTTTCGCACCGTGTTCAATTGCTTCTTTCATTACTTCAATTGTAAGACGCGCATCGTCTGTACGATATTCTACGTAGTAACCGCCGCCTTTTAATCCTTCTTTTTTTACAAGAGGCTCTTTGTTTAATGTTTCTTCACGGTTAAACATTTTTCTGCGCTCGCTTCGTTTTACACCTGCTAAGAAGTCGTATACACGAAGACCAATTGATGTACTGAATGATCCGAACGTACCGCCTGTATGGAACGGAAGTAACATCCACTCTGGTGTTGTTACATGGGGACCGTTCTCATATACGATCGCACGCTCTTTCCCCACCTCTGCTACCATTTTCACTTCAAGTTGTTTTAAATAACGTAGACCACCGTGTACAAGTTTCGTAGAACGACTTGATGTACCTGCTGCAAAGTCCTGCATTTCAAACACAATTGTGGATAACCCGCGTGTTGCCCCATCTAATGCAATACCAGAACCAGTAATACCTCCACCAATTACGATCACATCTAACTCTTGTTTATTTACTCCGTTTAATACGTCTTTACGTTGTTTACTTGAAAATTTCATGGTAATTCCTCCCTTTGATAACGAAAAAAGAGACCACGAACTCCGCTATAGATTTCGCCTCTATAGCGTGTTGTGGTCTCTCCAAATCTCCTACCGAATTATTAACTTGTCACCATTATAACACTGTTTATGATTATTTGAAAGCTTTTGTTGCTTCAATTGCTTTTTTCCATCCAACATATAGCTCTTCGCTTGTTTCCGCTTCCATCGTTGGTTCAAAGCGTTTGTCCATATGCCACTGTTCTTTAATTTCATCTTGGTTTTTCCAATATCCAACCGCAAGACCAGCTAAGTACGCTGCACCTAAAGCTGTCGTTTCGTTGATCACTGGACGCTCTACAGGAACATCTAAAATATCACTTTGGAACTTCATTAAGAAGTTATTTTTAACAGCTCCGCCATCAACGCGTAATGTGTTCAGTTCAATACCTGAATCTGCTTCCATTGCGCATAATACATCTTTCGTTTGGTATGCTAAAGATTCTAGTGTTGCACGAATGAAATGCTCTTTCGTCGTACCGCGCGTTACACCAAACATAGCGCCGCGTACTTCACTATCCCAGTACGGTGTACCTAAACCTACGAATGCTGGTACAACGTATACACCTTCAGTTGATGCAACGCGTGATGCGTACACTTCACTCTCACTTGCATCTTTAAACATGCGCATTCCGTCACGTAACCACTGAATTGCAGAACCTGCTACGAAAATACTTCCTTCTAATGCGTAGTTTACTTTACCATCTATACCCCATGCAATTGTTGTTAATAGGCCATGCTCAGAAGCTACTGCTTTTTCTCCTGTGTTCATTAACATGAAGCAACCAGTTCCGTACGTGTTCTTCGCCATACCTTCACCGAAACAAGCTTGTCCAAATAATGCTGCTTGTTGGTCACCAGCTACACCTGCAATCGGTATATTTTGACCGAAGAAGTGATAGTCAATTGTTTCTCCATATATTTCAGATGATGGACGTACTTCTGGAAGCATGCTCTTTGGTACTGTTAACATGTCTAGAAGCTCATCATCCCACTGTAAGTCATGAATGTTAAACATTAATGTACGTGATGCATTTGAGTAGTCAGTTACGTGCGCTTTACCGCCAGACAGTTTCCATACAAGCCACGTATCAATCGTTCCGAATAATAGATCGCCGTTTTCTGCTTTTTCTCTTGCACCTTCAACGTTATCTAAAATCCATTTTACTTTCGTACCAGAGAAGTATGCGTCAATTAAAAGACCTGTTTTTTCGCGAACCATTTCGCTATACCCTTTTTCTTTTAACTCATCACAAATGTCAACTGTTTGACGAGATTGCCATACGATTGCGTTATAAATTGGTTTTCCAGTCGTTTTATCCCAAACAACTGCTGTTTCACGTTGGTTCGTAATACCGATACCAGCGATTTGTTCTGGTTTTACATCTGCTTCGCTTAAGCAAGTTGCGATAACTGCTAAAATAGATCCCCAAATCTCTTGTGCATTATGCTCTACCCAACCTGGCTTTGGAAAATGTTGTGTAAACTCTTTTTGAGCTGAATGAACAATTTCACCTTTTTTATTGAACAGAATTGCGCGTGAGCTAGTTGTTCCTTGGTCTAAAGAAAGAATATATTTTTTCATATCGGTTTCCCCCTATGCTACTTTTCTACTATTTGTATTGCTTTCACTTTTTTTACTTGTCATATAAGAGATTGCTAGTACAACCACAGTTGCAATAATCACATAAATAAGTGCTGCATTTTGTTTTCCTTCAAATACAACTTGATGGAATAATCCTGCAAGTGATCCACCTAAAATTGGACCAACTACTGGAATCCATGCATACTTCCAGTTTGAACCGCCTTTTCCTGCAATCGGAAGGAAGAAGTGTGCGATACGCGGACCTAAATCACGAGCCGGGTTAATCGCGTATCCTGTTGTTCCACCTAATGATAAACCAATACTTACAATTAAGAAACCTACGATAAATGGATTTAATCCATCTGCAAATTTATTTGCTCCAATTGCTAATATACCAAATACTAAAACGAATGTTCCAATCATTTCACTTAAAAGGTTTGTAAATGTGTTCGGAATTGCTGGACCTGTTGCAAATACACCTAATTTTGTTCCTGGATCTTCTGTTTCTTTCCAGTGTGGTAAGTAATGTAAATATACAAGAACTGCCCCGATAATTGCCCCAATCATTTGTGCTGCGATATAACCTGGTACGTCACTCCATGGGAACGCTCCCTTAAATGCTAATCCTATCGTTAAAGCCGGATTCAAATGTGCCCCACTAATTGATCCAACTGCATACGCTGCCATAGCAACCGCTAAGCCCCAGCCCATTGTAATAACAATCCAACCAGAATCTTTCGCAAACGATTTCTTTAAACTTACACCAGCGCAAACGCCGCCACCAAGTAAGATTAACAACGCAGTCCCTACTAACTCTCCTAAAAATGCTGACATAGTATCCCTCCACAATCAATTTAAACGCTTCCAAATGTGATAGAGGTAAAATGAATGGCCATTCGTTTTTGTCAAAAGAAAAAGACCCACAGCTTTGCACGCTTCTATATAAATTTATATAGAAACAATGAAATGTGGATCTCTTCTTTTCTCCGTCACGTTTATTAACTTGTCTATAATGTTAACCTTTCATGAAAGCGGTGTCAACAGAATTTTTTCACATTTTCGTCACTTTTTTTGGTAATGTTTCCATAGTTCTTTTTTTGATGTCGTAATTGCCGTCGCACCAGCATTTAACGCTTTCTCCACATCATCAACTGTGCGAATGAAACCACCCGCCAAAATCGGTACACCAGTACGCTCTTTCACTTCAGCAATCACATCCGTTAACGCACCAGGAAGCACCTCTATATAATCCGGCTTCGTCTTTTCTAACAAATTACAGCTCTTTTCCATCGCGCTAGAATCAATTAAAAAGATGCGTTGAATGGAGACGACACCCTTTTGCTTCGCCTTCATAATCACGCTCGCCTTTGTCGAAAGTAACCCGTACGGTTTATATTCTTGGCATAAAAACTCCGTCGCATGCCCATCACTTTGTAATCCATGGATCAAATCCACATGTAAAAACACCTTTTTACTATGCTGCTTCGCAAGTGACACAACACTCTTCAATTGACCAACATGAATATCTAAAATAACGATATACTCATACGAACTATGTAATAGCTTCTCCAAATCTTTAATTTGCCTCACTGCCGGCAAAATCTTCTGTTCATGAAATTCCATTCTAAATATCCCCTTCTCTATGTCATCCTATCCTTTATAGTACACAATTTAAGTGAAAAGAACAGCTAGTGTCAGGGATTTCTTTCATTATCTATATATTTTCTTCAACTTATCAGAAGCCGTGCCGCCTATGATCATTAATATAAGAGGTAGAAAGTTCATTACATACGGTGCATCCGCTATAATAGTAATGCTCGCTCCGGCAAACTTATTTAACATCCATACAACGATTTTTGTAAGAAACAAAAATACTCCTAGCATGAATAGACTATCGAAAAACACCTTCCATTTTGGATATGCTAACTGTTTACTATCTTCAATTACTTTTTGCGTCAACTCTTCATCGCTCCTTAGCAGTTCATCAATCGTAATACCGAACAAATCGCTTAAATGAATAATAATTTCAATGCTCGGATAGTTCTTTCCCGTCTCCCATTTTGAAACAGACTGCCTACTTACATGAATTTTTTCAGCCAAATCATGTTGCGACCAATTTCGTTTTTCTCGTTCTTGTTTTAAACGTTCACTAAAAATCATACTGTGTTTATCACCTCTCTATGCCTAGTATGGGCAAATAACTGATGAAGAGTAAAGCGAGTTACCGTTGCGTAGGTGGTGCAACTTGTGCGTTACAGGTTGTAATGGGGCTATGTAGTGTGTCGATTTCATATATTTTTCTTCTATACTAATTTCCCGAACAATAATATAACGAACAGATACTATTTAAAACTAGATTAAGCATAAAAAAATACGCCATCCTTTCTTATCATTCTCCAGAAAAGATAACGCAAAGTTTCATTTTCAAACATTTTCATCAAAAAGAAAAGAAGCTAGCAATACATTGTTAACTTCTCAACTGAAAGTAAAATATTATCTTTCCTTATCTTCTAATATCTAGGTTGGGATTGAATATTTGTAAGATGAACATCAAACATATCAATTATTTCAAGAAATCTATCAGCTTCACGGAAAACATGGTCTGCTAATAATGGATGAATGATACTCTTTATTTTACATTGCTCAATTAAATCACGTGCTGTTTTCTTAAAATCCCGAAGAGATGTAACTGACACACGATTTTGATCTAAAAATTGATCTAAAAGAGGGACTGTTTGGGCTTGTGGTTTCATAGATTCTAAGTCAATTGCTTGATACATCAATTCATCAAAATCATTGCTAAAATTCCGTGCTGTGTCTACAAGCTTTCTTTCCGATGGATCAAGAAGATGACCAATAAATTTAGCATGGTCTGCCATAATCCTTAAAAAGAAAACATTTTCTTTAATAATAGCATCAGGAAGGGCATCTAATTTCCCTTCATTTAATTGTATTAAACGTTTTCTAAAATAGTCAGCTTCCCTACTTGTATGGTCAACTAACAGTGGAAAGTTATTTTGTCCAGGCAATTTACATGTGAGAATCAATCCTAAAATTTTTCGTTTAAATCCCCAAATATTAGTTGCGGCTTGTTGTACTTCTGAATTAAATCTTTTTATTTGCTCAGGATCTGTTTCATTTGTATAGGAATGCGCTATTTGTTCGATATGTTCAAACAATCGATAAAATTGATTAGCCTCTTCGATTAGTTGCGTATCCTCACATCTAAACCCTAAGCGAAGAAAAAAAGAATGCTCCTTCATGATTCTAGACCAAAAACGAATTTCATTTAATGAACGCTCAACAAACATTACAGATGTAACACCTGTATCAGGATGTAATGATGTTTCATCCCTATGCATTGTTAATCCCCCCAGTAAATACTGCGCTAGTTCCATTCTTATGAGTGAACATATATATAAATACCATCAATAAAAGTTCATGATGAATCTCGTATACATGTAAAGTTAAACTTATATAACCTGCTCCCCAGAAGAAAAAGGCTACCACCTAGATGCAAACTTCTACTAGATGGTAGCCTTTCAAAATTTCTATTAAAGTAACACCGAATCTTTATCACTATCCTGATTCCGCTTCTCTCGCTCTTCTTCCAAACGCTTCATATACACTTCGCCTTCTTTTTCAATAAACTCATTATCCATATCTTGCTCTTTTTTTGAAGTATATAAAACCATGTAGCCACTTAATACGATCCCGACGATTACAAGATACACCCACCATGGTAAAGTTTCCACTGTACTTCATTCCTTTCCTTAGACAAGCCTTATTAGTTTCACTGTATGAGGAAAGAAGTGGATTTATGCTTAAAATTTATTGTGGATTCTTCGCGAAGAACGCTTGTACATATTCCATAAACTCTATTGGTTCCTGGCGAAACGGTGCGTGGTATCCTTTTTCAATGATATGGAACGTACTATTTGCAAATAGCTCATGATACAGTTCACCATTTTTCCAAGAAACGCTCTTATCGTGTCGTCCCCATATAATTAAAGTCGGTACCTTAATTTTATCGGCTTCCATCGCAATGCGGCGCTCTCTCATTTTCGTAAGCTGATCATAATGCTCTTTATCGTCGCGACTATTTTTCACTGCATTTTTATTATAATCCGTAATCTCTGTTACAGTTTGTAAGTCCGTTGATAACGGCGGCACTTCATAACTTTCTTTTTGCTGGAAAGACTCAATCCCTGTAGAATCCGCTAAAACGAGATGCGTTACTGCATCCGGATATAAATACGCTAAATTTAGAGACATCTCTCCGCCCATTGAATGACCAAGTACTGCAAATTGATCGTATCCGAGTTTCTTCATTAACTTATAATATAAATTCACTTGCGCAGGAAACGAATACTGAAAATCAACCGGCTTAGAAGAACGTCCAAATCCTAAAATATCAACCGCTATAATCGTGTGATCTCGCGCAAGTTCCGGATAAATATCACTAAATCCATCTGAAGAACCACCAAACCCGTGAAGCATAAGTAAAGGCGGCTTCCCCTCACCAATTTGCTTAAAATAAATCGTCTGTCCATCAATTTGCGCCATACTCTCTTTCGTATTCAGCTTCATCATAACAGTATCTTTCACTTCTTCAACCTTCGCAATCGGCTTATCAACGAAGTTACATACGATTAATAAAACAAGTACAATACCGCTAATCAAATAAAACTTAAACCGTTTCAAAATTCCCGTCTCCTTTCTCAAGTTGCTATTTAAAGTTTTTACATTATTTGGTTGTTTTATGATTAATTTTAATTGTAACCAAAGTGGTTACAATTATATTAAAAAAATATTACTTACTTCTATTAGTGATGGGTATCCTGTAACTATTATAGTTACACATTTAAAGTAAGTCAATTCTTTTCTCTACATGTCCTAATAACAAAGAAAGGGACTTCATGTTGAAGTCCCTTTCTTTGTTATTATAGTTGGCTTACTCCGCCGTCCCCTCTATTATCTGCTGGTGCTCCGCCATCGCCTTTATTGAAATTGGCTGGCGCTCCTCCACCGTCCCCAACACTTACATAGTCTGGTCTTGCTGGTGCTCCTCCGTCACCAATATTAACTGCTTGCTGTGTAGTAGTAGAAAAATTAAATCCAAATGAAAGAACCCCTGCAAAAATTAACCCTTTTGCTATTACGCCTACTTTTTTCATTATTTCAACGCCCCTTTTTTTAAATGTTTTTTCTGTGCTTGGTTATTTATATAAAAATATTTACTTGCCTTTACATGGTTTTCTTCTTTATAAAATTGCATAGCTAAAATCTCAGTATATTCTTGAATACAATCCAACAAGCCTTCTTTCTCAAAATATGAAATCCCATTTAAAATAGTGGATTCTAATGATACACTAGACGTCTTTTGATTCATTTCCTTTAAAATTACAAAACGGTGCTGAAATTCTTTATTTTGTATCTTATTACATATATCTAATCCTTCTTCAATTAATTCAGCGGCAGTATCGATTTGTCCAATTTTGTAATATTCACGTGCTAATACAAACATTGCTTTGAAATGTTTTGGATTACTTTTTATTACTTCTACTAAATGGCGAATTGCTAAACTCGAAAGGTTTTGATTTGCATATAACCATGCTAAATTATGACGAACCATTGTAATAAATCTTTTATTATCTATCTTTTGAAATACATCTAATGCCAAATCAAACTTCTCTTCGGCTTGCTCAAATTGTCGTAAGTCAATACAAGCCATTGCAAAAATATTCTCACATAAAGCGATACAAACTTCATAACCAGGATGTTTTTCATATTCATCTTTTGCTAAACGTATTTGATCAATTGCCATCAATGGTTTATAAGTTTGATAAGACAGATATGCAAATCTATAATTAAATTCAGCATGTTCCAACGAAGATGTTATATGTTTAAGTAATTTCCCAGCCGCTTCAAAGTGGTTTTGTGACTCAATGTAATTTGATATATACATTGCATGAATGCCTTTGAATAGGTGATAATAATGTGTTAAAAGTGCGTCATCAGGAATTATAAGAGCATCAATTTCATCAAAACTATTCTTTGTAATACTCAAACTATCAATTAGCACATGATAACGGAATTTTAATAATGCGTGATAAAATGTTGCATACTGATCTTCTTTAATATAAATAACCTTGGACTCTACTTCTTCATTTAGCGCTTTTGCTTTAACCACATCTTGTTTTAACATTGAATGATACCAATCATCCAATAAGTGTTTCATTTGCTCCCTTGTTACTACATCTACTCCCATACACTCGCATCCCCTTTTCTCCAAACTTACAAAATTAGGATATTTATACAATTATCCAAATTGTATATTACCACCTCTTTTCTATGTATTGAAAAATAATTGTCAGAAAATTTATAATTTAAATGAATTATACCAAATATTTCTATTTAAAAAACTTGAGAAACATTTTTCAGAAAATTTTATAGCCCAAATAAAAAAGCAAGCAGTTCCAGCGTTCCGCTAAAACTACTTGCTCTCCTACCTACTATCTCTACTTTTACTCTTTAATAAATTCCTTCGTACTTCTCACTGTATCAATTGGGCGAACTAATTTTTCGATTTCTTCACGTTTTGGCTCTAGGAATGGAGGTAAAGATAATTTTTCACCAAGTGTTTCGTATGGCTCATCTCCCATAAATCCTGGGCCGTCTGTTGCAAATTCAAATAAGATTTGTGGTGCAACTCTTGCGTATAATGACTCGAAGAAGTGACGATTTACATAACCAGATGACGGAAGTTGGGCGCTACCGATTCTCTCAATCCACTCTTCTAATACAGCGCGATCTTCTACGCGGAATGCTGCATGGTGCACTGTACCAAAACCTTGTTGTGCTTCAGGAAGAACCGTATTATGTTCTACAATAACTGATGCACCGTTTCCACCTTCGTTCACTTCAAATAAATAGAATTCTCCTTCTTGCGCAATCTCTTTAAATAATAGAACTTTTTCTAACACTTCTTTAAAGAAACTAAAGTTTGCGATACGGATAAATACAGGTCCTAAACCAGTGATTGCATATTCTAATGGAACTGGACCGTTTTGCCACGGTGTACCTGATTCCACACCTTTATCAAGCTCATCTGAAATTAATTGATAGTGTTGATCATCGAAATCAACGAAAGATAGAGTTTTCTTACCAAATTGTTCTATAATGCCTGTATGCTCTACTTCAAGACGATCAAAACGTTTCACCCAGTATGCTAATGCTGCATCAGTTGGCACTCGGAATGAAGTTTTTGAAATTTCATTTGTACCGTGTACTCCTTTTGGAACACCTGGGAAGTCAAAGAATGTCATATCTGTTCCTGCACTACCTTTATCATCTGCAAAGAATAAATGGTACGTTTGAATATCATCTTGGTTTACTGTTTTTTTAACTAAACGCATTCCTAAAACGTGAGTGAAAAACTCATAGTTCTTTTCTGCACTACTTGTAATTGCTGTAACGTGGTGAATTCCTTTTAATTGGTTCATTTTATATTCCTCCAATGGTTTTTAAATTTATATTTTCTCTTCTATTATTTCTCTTCAATAGGTGCTAATTTCGCTTCAATTTCTGCTCGCTGATCTTCTAAGAACGGCGGTAAATCAAGTTTTTCTCCTAAATGTTCTACATCGCCATCAACTGTAAATCCTGGTCCATCTGTCGCAATTTCAAATAGGATTCCGTTTGATTCACGGAAATATAAGCTTTTAAAATAGAAACGGTCGATGATTCCTGAAGACTGGAAGCCTCTTTGTATCACCTGTTCTTCCCAATAAGCAAGCTCTGCATCATTTTTCACACGAATTGCTAAATGGTGAATGCTACCGCGGCCTGGCTTTTCAGAAGGACCATCTAAATATTTCACAACGATTTCTCCAAAAGCCTCTCCTTTAATGGACTGAAAAATTGCTTCCTCTTCATTTCGGCTAATCTCTGTATAACCAAATATGTCCGTTAGTGTACTCGCCAGTTTATCAAGTCTGCGCACCGTCATTTCTACAGAACCCATTCCTTGAATTTGATGCTTTGCAGGAACTTCTGATTTCTCCCAAGTTTCCCAGTGCTCCATTTTTTCTCCGTTTGAAACGAGTAGCACTAAGCGAAGACCTTCAGCATCCTCAAATTGTAAAGCAGGACGATTTGCATATGTTGTCATTTCACTATGTTTCACATCAAATTTCTCAAATCGTTCTTTCCAGTAATGTAAGCTTTCCTCTGACGGAACGAGTAATCCGATTCGCGTAATTGCATTCGTACCACGGTACGTTTTTCCTACTAAAGGCATTTCAAAAAATGATAGTTCCGTACCCGGACTTCCTGTTCTATCTCCGTAAAATAAGTGATACATGGACGGATCATCTTGGTTTACCGTCATTTTCACACGGCGTAAACCAAGCACGTTTTTATAAAAATGGTTATTCTCACTTCCGTTTTTTGTAACCATTGAAATGTGATGATGCCCTTTAATTTCATACATTAGTAATTCCTCCGTTTCATTTTACTAGTCAAGTGATACTTAAAAAATAATATGCTTCTTAGCTTTTCAATTTATGCTCATTATGTTTTTGTAAATTCATCTTAGTTTTTACTGAATAAGTTACTTTGTTTTGTAAATCGAAAGCAAGTGAGTAAGTGTATGTTTTTCATATGACTCAATCGCTTTCGTTACTATCACTTTACAACTCAAGTGATTAAAAAGCAAGTGATTTATCTCAAATTCGAGATATTTTTTTATTGCATAACATTTTGGACTGGAGAATGGTTTGGTAAATATTAAAAACATTAGTGGAGGAAAGAAACTTCAATATTATCGAAAACTGTAATGTCGAGAATAGCAGGATAACTTTTTCCTTCTTCAATTTTATATGAACAAACAGTGGAGAATCCCGTAAACACTACACCGTTAATATTTATTGTAACTTCCTCTTCGATTAACTTATTGACTTTTTCTACATACGCCATATATTTCATGTTTCTTCCTCCCTTTCCTAATTGAAATTATGAGATAAAAAATGTAAACATATAAAATAAAACTTGTCTAACAGAAAATGAAGCCAATTTATATGTGAAATAAAGTTAGTAAAATAAAAGAGCATCCCCAAACGGAAATGCCCTTTTATTTCAGGTTTAAATTACACCCATTTCTTTTAACATATCAATTAAACTAGTATAGAAGTATTCACATGCTTCTGTCTCAGAATTAAATATCTTAATATTACTCTTTATTACTCGCTTACTATAATATTTTACATTCTTTTCGAAGATATTTAATGAATTCACACTTGGTAAATTTACATCTCCTCGAACCATTTTACCTTGTTGTCTTTAGATTTCCGTATTCTCATCAAACTTCTTTACCAGTTAAATTATCAACAAATCTTATTTTTCCATTTTCAGAAACTAATTGTAAATCACTACCTATTGGTAGTTCGTATATTCCCAGAATGGCCGGTTCAATATTTGCTACAGTATTAAAATCACATACTACTAAATTATCAGGATTATTAATGTAATCATCATCATCAATTTCTGAAAAAAATCTCCAACCATTATCTACCGCATCTATTGATTGCTCTCTCAATATCCATTTCAATTTTCCTGTTTCATTTATTATATTTTTTGAAACAATACAGGCCCCAGCTTTTTCAATAAATTCAATAGGCTCTTTTTGATTCATATTTTTCCATCCTTTCAATTAAACTTGATCTATACGGGAATTTTCTAGCGTATTCAATAGCTGAAAATCCTGCACTATCTTTAGAAGTTAAATCTAAGTTTGGTTGAGAAAACCACAAATTATATAACTGTTCTAATTCTTCATCTGATTTGTTCAATCGAATTATATAAATTAGTGCAACTTGACCCTTTCCATCTTTTTCATTAATATTAACACCTTTTTCTATGAGTCTTTCACATAATCTATAAGTTTTTTCAATATCATTTTTTCGTTGCCCTAATAAAACATGCAATACGGTTTCATCTTCCCTATTTTTACATAATACATCAATATTTTTATCTAATAAAAAATTACTGATTTCATAGCGTGAAGATAAGTCAGTATTTGACAACGAAAAGAATATCAAACTTTTTCCATCAAATACATTTTTTTCATCACCATCTTTGTATACTTTCATAAATTCACTTGTATTTTTTAATTTTGCAATTAAATCAATTTTTATTGTCAACACCCCTTTTAATTATTCTAATTTATGGCTTCTATTAGTACTAGGTAATTCAGGACGATAGTTATCTGGATTATTGAACCAATCCCTGAACTCTTTTGGTGTTAACTCACCGTTTAAATATCTCTTATGCATATCAGAATATTTGTGTTCTGGAAGGTGCCCCATGTCCCAAACATTTTTTCTAGGTTGACCAGGTTTCCACTCGATTATTTTTTCTGGATAGAGTGGATCTCGCACCAATCCATCTGGCCCTTTTGCATTCTCAAAAGTTACTTCTGGTACTTTCTTTCTAAAGGATGGTCTATTTTTAGGTTCTAAATAAGGTCTATTATCTATAACTTCAGTAATATCCCCTTCACCTTTAATAGTAACAGATCCATCTTTTGCAATGACCTTTTTGGCAACATCTTTATCCGTACCCTTAACTACATTGGCTCCTCCAGCAGGTACTTTTTTAGCTGTATTTACAGCCTCAGTAGCCTTAGCAGTCATTTTAACTCCTTTTCCTACTTTAGCTATCTTTCCAAAGGGTGTAAGGCCGGCTACAGCTATGACACCTGCCCCAGCACGTTCCCACCCCGAAAGTTTTTCGCCAGTAGATGGATCAATACCATCCCAAACACGACGAACATCATACTCACCACTTATTTCCCCAGCTATATCCCTGGCTAATTTTCCACCATCAAATCCTTTTCCCTCCGAAGAAGGTTTACCACACATTGCCCCTTCTTCCATTGTAACATCTTGATTATCTGTGTTACGGAATTTTTCGGCAATTCGTTTCAAATCTTCTTCTACTTGTATAATTGAATTGATAGATGTAAAAGCTTTTGGTCTCGCATCATTGAACATTTGAACGAATTGTTGATTAGAGGCACCAATCCATTGGGAACACAAATGATCAATTTCATTACATAAATTATTATGTATAGATTCTAATGCGATTCTGGTATTACTTGCACGATTAGCAACTTCTTCTAGCATTTCAGGTGTCACTTTGATTTGAACCATTTCTTTCCTCCCTTTCCCCAATTAAAATTATGAGATAAAAAGAAAAAAATGTAAATACAGAAACTTTAGATTAATATAATAATGTGTATATAAAATAAAAGAGCACCCCCAAACGGAAATGCCCTTTTATTTCAGTATTAAATTACACCCATTCCTTTTAACATCTCAATTAAACTAGTATAGAAGTATTCACATGCTTCTGTCTCAGAATTAAATGTCTTAAGGTTACTCTTTGTTCCTCGCTCACTATAATATACTTTCCATACTCCATTCTGTTCATTAAAACAATACGATTCGTTTGGTAATCCACCCTTTAAACTATATAAATCCTTTGGCACCTCTTCTTGTAATAATTTCTGTTCTAACTCATTTTTTCGCATGTTTAGAACCTACCCTTTTCAATGCTTCTTCTTCAATTATTTCATTTTAACTATTTCATTTTTAATAAAGAAAACAGCCTCACTAAGCTTTTAACACTTAATGAGGCCATTTGATTCACATTATTAATTATGGAACGTCGGTTTATAGAACGAACGATTATCAAGTGCAAATACACGCTCTGTGTATTCACCTGGTTTTGTGCGTCCTAATGCGCGGTCCATCATGTTCATTTTTGCATCTAAGTTATCGATGTAGTGCAGAATTTCTGCTTCTTTTACTAATGGTGGTTTTGGGCTACCCCATTCTGCTTTTCCGTGGTGAGAAAGAACGATGTGTTGAAGAATTAATACTTCTTCTGCATCGATTTGTAGCTCGTCTGCTGCTTTACCAATTTCGTTCACCATAATAGAAATGTGGCCTAGTAAATTTCCTTCTAACGTGTACGTTGTAGAAATTGGGCCAGATAATTCGATTACTTTACCAAGGTCATGTAAAATAACGCCTGCATATAGTAAGTCTTTATCTAATGATGGGTATAGAGCCGCAATAGCTTTCGCTAAATCAAGCATCGATACAACGTGATAAGCTAGTCCAGATACGAACTCGTGATGATTTTTCGTCGCTGCTGGATATTCTAAAAATTCATTTTGATGCTTATTTAACAAATGTCTTGTTAGACGCTGAATGTTCGGGTTTCTCATTTCAAATATGTATTGCGTAATTTTTTCAACCATATCTTCTTTTTTCACTGGTGCTTTTTCTACGAAGTCTGAGATGTCCGTTACTTCATTTTCATTCGCAACACGGATTTGTTTCACACGTAATTGAATACGTCCTTTGTAGTTTAAAATATCACCAGCTACTTTAACGATTGTTTCTGCTACATATTGTTTCTCAACTTCTGGCGATACGTCCCATAGCTTCGCTTCAATATCTCCACTTGGATCTTGTAAAATTACTGTTAAAAATGGTTTTCCATTGCTTGCTAAACCTTTTGTCGCTGTTTTAATTAACAAGAAAACATCGACTTGTTCACCAACTTCATATTCTGCAATTTTCTTTTTCATTCGAATTCCTCCACCATATCAATTACTTTTAGTATAGCACACTACAACTCATTTTCTTTACGCTTATGCGTTAATTTTATAATCTGTTTTTCTGTAAAATACATTAATAAATGCGCATGGCATGTAAAGAAGATGACTTGTCTATCTTTCGCAATTTCCTTTATTAGTTCAATCGTACGATTCGTCCTTATCGCATCAAAATGCACGAAACTATCATCAATAATAAATGGGTAATCATGCTCAAACGTTTTTGCTAACGTAAATCGTAACGATAAATATAACTGCTCTGCTGTCGCTTGACTTAGTTCATGACTGTAAAAACGAATACCATCATTACGTTCCACAATGAACGGTTCCGCCTCTGACGGTGAAAAGATTTTACTATATCGTCCGCCTGTTAAATAGACGAAATACTCTTCTGATTTTTGTAAAATACGAGGAAGATGTACTTCATGATAATATTGCTTCGTTTTCGTTAATACTGTCTTCGCGGCCGCATAAGCAGCCCACTTCTTCACTTGTTCACGCACTTGCGCTTTTTTCATTTCCCATTCGTGCAGTAAATCACCGTACGTACTACCTTCTTCTAAATTCGCGATTTCCATACGATGTTTCGCAATACGCTCTGTCAGTTCTTTCTCTTTCGTAAGACAATTTTGCGCAGCTGTCAGTTCTTGCTTTAATTTTTCATCATAACCGTCAGCCTCATAATGTTCAGCTAATGATAAACTCGTTAAACGCTGTTCTAACAGATCAATTTGCGGTAATAAACGCCCTACTTGCTTCTCAGCATCTTCACGTTTTTCTGCCAGCTTACCTGCTTCTAAAAACATCTCTTCATCTGTAGAATGTGCGATATGCCATAAACTATCTCGTTCTACTAACAGTTGTTTCAATTGCTCTTGCATGAACTCATATTCTTCTTGCCATTCCGCAAGCTTCTCTTTTAACTGCTTACAAGTTTGACGTTTTTCTTTCTCATTTTGCATACGACTTTGCGCCTCGTGCAGTTTACTATACTCCGCACTACCGATAACAGTTTCTAGTTTATGTTCAAATTGCGAAATCATTTCATATAATGAAGATTTCCGCTCACTTTGTTTCTCAAACTCGCGATATAATTGCTGCATTTTTTCCATACGCTCAAACGCCGGCAATATGTGTGCATACGTATAAAATTCAGGGAACATAAAGCGCACTTTATACACATTTACTTGTTCGCTAATGCGGAACGTTTCTCTCTCCCATTCCTCATACGATGAAACGACTTTATCATACGCTCGCTCCATTTGCTGTAACTTATATGACTCACGCTCAAATAATTTACGTATCTCTTCATCTTTTTCTAATTGATAGCGCACAGACATCGCTTCTTCACTTTGTCTCCCGCCAGCACTTTGCTGAAGAGTAAGAAGCTCTTCTTGTAATCCACTTGACGGATCTTTATATAAAACGAGGGCAAGAACGATCCCTACAAAAATAATGACACTAATAAATAAGAGTAAGCGGTTATCTATAAATAAACTCGTGAATAAAACAAGCGTGTTAATAATAAGTAACAGAAGACAAACTCTTTGCCACTGCTTTTTCTTTTGCACTGCCGCTCCTGCTTTTTCCTCATACTTACGCTTCATTCTCTCTGCACCCATACCGATAAACGCTGCATCTTGGAATGACTTCTCTTTCTCCGCTAACGCATTTCGCTCTTCATCCGCTAACATTTGTTGCTTAATCTGTCTTATGTTTTCTTCTTGTTCTTCTAATTGCTCCTGCGCTACTTTAAAACGATCATCAAGCTGTGCTTTTTGCGTTTCTAATTCACGCGCCTTTTGCACTGTTTGCGTAATTAACTCTTTCGTTGCCAAACTCATATCAAACGAAAGAACTGTTTCTTTTTCAAAAGTAGCACCGATTTGTTGCTCTAGTTCTGTCAGTTCTTCTTTTATATTCGTAATCATTCCTGTCATATCACGCATTTCTTGGCGTGCATTTTCGTAAGACATATGCTGCATACGAAGTTCTTCTACATAACTTTCTTTTTGTAAAAACGCTTCATCTATTTGAATCGATTCAATTTCCGATTGCACATTCTCTATTTTTTTATGGAGCGAATCAACTTGTAATTGGAGCGGCTCCATCTTCGCCTTAATCGCTTCATAACGTGCCATCCCGTTTACAGGAAATTGCCCGCTCTCGTTTTGTAACACTTTCTCATGCGCACGCTTTTCAATAACGAGAGGCTCAAGCGCTGCTAATATTTCATAATCTTGCTTTCGCTTTTCTGCATTCTCTTTTTCCACGCGAACAAAAGCTAGCTTCTCTTCACTTTCTTTTAACTGCTCCACTTGCTTTTCATACGTACCAATTTTCCCTTGCCACTCTTTCATCTTCTCTTCAAGCTTCTTCATCTCTTGCAGTGACACGTTAATTTCTGGTTTACGACCGCTCGGCTTAAAGCGCTGATCCATTTCTTTTTCTAGCTTTTTATCTAGCTGCAACAACGCATCGCTTCCGACTGCGCTTGCCGAAAATAAATAATTTCCGATATCCGCTTCGCCGAGCTGATGAATATTTTGAAGGCCGTGCATATCAAATGAAAAGACTGATTCAAATAAACTTTCATTCATCCCGCTTAATATATCGTGTAAAATTTCCTCGTTGCCCGTTTTCCCGTCTTCAAAATAAACGGTCACCTCACCAGCTGCCGTCTTTGGCAACCGTTCAATTTTCAAACGGCCGTACTTCTCTGTTTCCACAGTCATCGCACCGCCATACTTGCCGCCTTCTTTCGGCTCATAACGGCGCTGTCCTCTCGTCGGAAAACCGAATAAAATACTTTTCATAAACGAGCGAATTGTCGATTTCCCCGCTTCATTTTCACCGTATAACACTGTCAACATTGACAGATCCATTTCCACATTTTCTAATTTTCCGTACCCATAAATATGGAGTTTTTCAATTCTCATTTCTTATCCCTCTCTTGCTGGAATAATTGCTCTAAAATAATATTTTCCGCTTCCTTTTGAATCTCTTTCTTCTCTTCTTCAGTAAAAGATTCAATACTATTACGCGCTACAGGAGATGTCCAAATCGTGCGCAACACGTCGTCCATATTGGTGAAAGCTTCTAACTCTTTTAGCACACTACCGACGAAATGATTTTCCTCTTTCAAACGCTCGATTTCCGCAAACGAAACCGTCTCATTTTTCCACTTCATCGCATATACGAAATCTTTTCGCTCTTCGCCAGCTGCTAAAATATGAAAAATCTCTTCCACGCGCTTGTCATCACGTAAATAAGGAGAAAGTGGGCCCTGCCCTGTAAATACGACAGTAAGTAGCGTCCCTTCCTCTTCTCTTCGGCACTCATTCATCGTACTTGATATCACAGTCATAAGTTCGTCAACTGTTTCCAGTCCATCAATATTCACTTCTATCTCATCCCACACAACATCTGCCGTATGGAAAAATGAACATTGCGTTCCTTGTTTCGTAAGTTCAATCAGGTACGCACCTTTCTCGCCCATTTCCTTACGATGACGCCCTTGTATGTTCCCAGGATAAATAATATATGGCTCTTCTGATAAAATTTCACGTTTATGTATATGGCCAAGAGCCCAATAATCAAACTGCTTTTCTTTCAGCTCACGAATTTGAAACGGTGCGTAGCGATTATGCTCTGCATCCCCTTCCACACTTCCGTGAAGCATACCAATATGAAAAGGCGCATCACTCATTTTCGTATACTGCGCTGTCATATTATCCGTTACCGCTTGCTGCAAATAACTAAACCCGTAAATAGAAGCTAATAACTCACCATTTTTATAAAATGATTTCTCTTCTACATAAGGCTCCGTAAACACATGAACATTTCCCGGAAACTCAATTGCTGCCCAGCTTCCCCCTAAATGATCGTGGTTACCGTGAATAATAAAAACAGGGATATCGTACTGCGACAGTCTCTTCATTTGCTCGCGCACAAACACTTGCGCTCTCAAACTTCTCGTCTCCGCATCATACAAATCCCCGGCTAGTAATACGAAATCAACGCGCTCTTGAATCGCTTTATCAATAATACGTTCGAACGATTCAAACGTACTCTGCTTCATTCTCTCCCAAACAGACTGCGCAACATTCATTTCCATCCCTTTAAACGGACTATCCAAATGCAAATCAGCCGCATGTATAAACTTCACTTGTTTCACAAATAACGATCCTTTCTATCTTTCAAAAGTTTCATTTTATCAAAATTAAAATTGCTGAAAACTAATAATCATCAGGAATGAATAACTCCCCGATGATTAAAGTTTCACCTTATTGTAACACGCAATGTCATATATTTCTTTGCATATTCTAGTGATTTATGCCAAAATAGTTATAAGATTCTGATTTTTATTATTGGAGGGAATTTCCATGGGAGTATACGTTCTAACAGTCTTTGAAAAAGATGGTTCAAAAGCATTAGACGAATCATTCGAGGCGGCAACTGAAAAAGAAGCGAAAGCAAAAGGTGAATCTATTTTACAAGAAAAAGGATTGCACGAAAAAACACATCGCTGCACATCTTCTGCAGGTAAGCTCGTTTTATTCCAGCGCTAAAAAAAGAAGCGTCATCCGCTTCTTTTTACTCTACTATATCTTCGTCACACCACGTAAACACCACATCTAGAATGCGATTACCGATACGTACGCGCTTATTCCATTTTCCTGTTTGGATCTGATGTTGCAATTCTGCTTTCATCTTTTCCGTCCAGTCGTGAATCGTTTCACTACCGGCGTACGGATATACGCTCGGAAACTCTTCCTGCAGTAGATGCAAGCTCTCTGCATCAAAATGAAAATGGAAGAAGTAATTTGCTGTAAGCGATGGTTCTTGTAATCGTAAAAAATGATCATCAACTTGCTTTCTATTCCTATAGAAAGTAAAGATATTCACTTTACCGCTCGTAATTTGGTCAATTTGAATTTCGTGCTTCTCTATAATCACGTCTTGCCCACCTCGTTATATACTATCCTTAGTATATATGTCTTTTGCAACAAAGTTAACCATTTTCGCGCGAAATTCATTTCCTTCATTATATTACCTGTACCTCCATATGCAATCAGAACAAATAAAAACAAAGTTGAAGGGGAGCGATCACATGTATTTCGGAAGCAAAGGTTGGTATGTAAAAGAACTTAAAAAATTAGGTATTCGTACTTACGAAGGTAAAAAACTAGAATCATATCGTACGCATGTGTTATCTAGTTTACTTGAGAGAATGAAGAAAGCTTCGGCTTAATAGATGTAGGAAGCGACTACGGTTGCTTCCTTTTTATTTAGCTGAAAAAAGAAATAATCCTATCTTATTTACCATTATACTCTCTTGATAAAAACCACCCATTATCAACTGAATCTCTATTATCAAATCCCCTTCCAGATAATCTTTCGTATATATTTTAAATTCTCCATGCTTATTAACCCGTCCGCTTCCAACATACATATCAGCACTTGTTATGACAATTGTTGAATGAGGTTCTGCACAGCCCAATATAAAATCATCACTATATTCCACAGAACCTATAGTTATTTTTTGATGAATATTATTATCTGAATCTATACATTTATTTTTAAACAAATTAACATTGCTTTCTTCCGCCCTCAAAAGCGCTCGATTCCTGCTAGTCTTTTCTGAAGCGAAAGCAACAGTCCCCAGCCAACTAAACCTATCAAATATAGTAATAGGTAGAAACATCTATGTTAACTCCCCCATTCTTTCAATAATTCCTTCTCATTTTTTATCAACTACAGTCTTTTAATGAACTGACAGCAATACGTTTTATGTTGGGATAAAAGAAAACAGCTTTGATTTCCCATTCAATTTCGCACTGTTAATTTGTACAGAACACATAGAATACTGGTTTTCACCCCAGATGTAATGACAACACTACACAAAAGAAACCAAGGTCCATTAAATGTAAATCCATCTTCAAATATATTAATAATAATTATGTTGCCAATTATTAAGAGAACCCATGAAATGGAAAACTGTTTTCCATTTGTAATATATAAAATTTCATCCTCATAACAGACTGTAATTCCCCCACCTTGCCAAACACCAATAGCGAAAGAAAAAAGCGTAACTGCCAGTAACTCTGCTTGTAAATCCCTAGTCATTGGTTGCGGCGCCATATAAGTAATAATCCCTATCATCATGAGAAAAGTTATAATATCTATCCAGTTTAATTTTCTTTGTTTGCTTTTCAGCCAAATAAAGAAAATTAATACAGAAATTAAAAGCAAAGTTTCCATTTACTTATTCTTCTTCCTTTCCTACATTAGAAACGCCTGTAATTGTAATACAATTACAATGTTCTTAAATCTCTCATACTTTCTGAAGCATAACACGAGAAAGAAATAAAAAAATCGTACAAAAGGGCAAGCCTATAATGTACGATTGGGCATATATAATGTTTTAAAAATGAATTAACTTCCTTTCAATAGATACAGCTACTGCTTCTGACCGTGAATTAACACCTAATTTATTGTATATATTTGTTAAATACGCTTTTACCGTTCGCTCAGCTATCCCCATATCGAATGCAATTTCTTTATTCTTATATCCGCGCGCAATGGCTTTTAACACAAACAATTCTTTTTCTGTTAAATTGTTTCCTTCAACCTTATCAGTATGTATTTCTTTCCTTTTATAGTTCACTATCTTTTCCATAACATTTGATTGTAGTAAAATCTCACCTCGAATAGCCGCTTCTAACGTTCGAAACAAATTCTCACGATCCGTATCTTTTAGCAAATATCCTTTTGCTCCTAACTCAATTCCCTTTAACATTAATTCATCTTCATTATAAGTAGTTAATATGATAATCGGGGTATGGTTTTGTTTTTTATTCAAAGCCTCAATTGTTTCTAAACCACTCATTTTAGGCATATTCAAATCCATTAAAATGACATCAGGTTCCTTTTTCTCTATGAAAGAAAGAGCTTCTTCTCCATTTGCAGCCTCACCTATAATTTGAAATGAATCACTCGTTTCTATTATTAATTTCAGACCTTCTCTTACAACGAAATGATCATCTACAATTAATACATTATGCTTCATGGCTATCTCCTTCTTTATTTATAGGCACTTGAATATACACTTTCGTACCTTTCATCTTTTCACTCAATATATGTATTTCTCCCTTAATCAATCGAACACGCTCATTTAGACCAATTAAACCATAATGTCCAGGATTCTTACCGATATATCTAGTGTCAAAACCAATTCCATTATCTTCAACTTCAATAGTAAGTTGTTCAAGATCACTGATATATTCAACTTTTAAATGTACATCTGTGGCCTGTGAATGTTTTGCGATATTCGTTAAACATTCACTAATTACATATAAACAGTGCTCTTTTACTAAGTTTGAAATATGTGGGGGACTTTGAATAGTAAATCTCACTTGTATAGATGTAGCCTCAGAAAAGCGTTGAATCTCTTCCTCTACTGCTTCATTAAATGAATTAGTAGTATGACGCAAATCATCAATAACCAACCTTGCATCATGTAAAGTTTGTCTCGCTCTTATCATAGTTTGTTTCATGATCTCTTGAGAGCGTCCTGTATTCCCTTTCTGCATATGGGCATCTATTGCTTCCAATTGCATAATTAAACTTGCTAGACCTTGCGCTAACGTATCATGTAAATCTCTTGCCATACGCTGCCTTTCATTAGCTAATGTCAATTCTTCCACTCTCATATATGCAGACTCTAACTCTTGAATATAGCTCTGTATACGATTACGTGCATCAAATTGCTGCTTATTAATATAAGAAAAAGGAATAATAATTGCTAACACTAAAAGAAACATAGAGATAAGAATAGCTAATTTATTCACACCATAATTAATACTAATTGCAGCACAGAATATTGCATACATAAGAGTAAAAACTGCCATTACTTTAAATATATTGTTATAAACATATAAACTTTGGGCGATTAAAATAGGAGTTAATCCAACAAAAATCGCTATCGAAGCATTTGTCGCAATAAACGCAGCCAAAAACACAATGAAAAGTTGTACAAAAAAGAAGTACAACAATTGCCTATTTTTTAATGAACTCGCATACCAATGAAAAATAGTATGAATAACAATGACTATTGTAAAGAAAAAACTATCCATAGAGAAAATATTATTACGAAATTCTAAAAGTATTGAAGCTATATATACGAGTGTAATCCATAAAATAATAAACCTTCTTGGAATAAATACCACTTCCAATACATTTGCATCCAAATCTATATTTAAACTTATTTTTTTCATATCTGACCTCCACCATTACATTATACAAGATGCAACTTACATTTTGATAAAGTGAAGGCTTTTACATACAGCCCGACTCCCACAAATAGCGGGATAAGTCACTTATTCCTCTTCATCCTCATTACCAAATACAAATATGAATTATTGCATATCGAAATTCATTGATGTTTATGTAAGATTATTATTCAGCAATCCATACAATGCTACATAATTAATGTATATTTTAAAAGTTTGCACAATCAAAATCTCCTCAAAGTATAAACGACGACTTTCTGTTCCCTTTTATTTAGTGCTAATGAAATAATCATTTAAACTGAAAATGCTATAATAAACCCAATCAAACTAAGGGGGAACATTTATCTTGCACGGAAAACACATTCAATTTCATGAGTTTGGGAACCCAAAAGATGTATTACAAGTTAAATATAAAAATATAGAACCATTAAAAGATAATGAAGTTTTCGTTCGTATGTTAGTTAGGCCGATTAATCCATCTGACTTAATTCCAATAACCGGAGCGTACGCTCATAGAATCCCTTTACCTAACATACCTGGTTATGAAGGTGTTGGTATTGTAGAAGATGTTGGCGCGGGCGTTACTAGAGACCTTATCGGTAAACGTGTTTTACCGTTACGAGGCGAAGGTACTTGGCAAGAGTATGTGAAGACATCAGCTGATTTTGTAGTCCCTATTCCTGATTCCATCGATAATTTCACAGCGGCACAAATGTATATTAATCCCCTTACGGCGTGGGTTACTTGTACAGAAACATTAAACTTACAGAGTAATGACATTTTATTAGTAAATGCTTGTGGATCCGCTATTGGTCATCTTTTTGCGCAGTTATCACAAATTTTAAACTTCCGATTAATTGCTATTACAAGAAATAATAAGCATACAGAAGAATTACTGCGCCTTGGTACTGCATATGTAATTGATACTTCCACTGCCCCTCTTTATGAAACTGTTATGGAATTAACAAACGGGCTCGGTGCGGATGCTGCGATTGATTCTATCGGAGGACCGGATGGAAATGCATTAGCTTTCTCCTTACGTCCAAACGGGCACTTTTTAACAATCGGTCTTCTATCAGGCATACAAGTGAACTGGGCAGAGATTGTCACGAAAGCAAAAGTGCACGCGAACATATTTCATTTACGACATTGGAATAAAGAAGTGTCACCATATAAATGGCAAGAAACGTTTCGTCACTTAATTCGCTTAGTGGAAAATAAGCAATTACGTTTTATGAAAGTACATTCAACATATGATTTAGCGGATGTGAAAACAGCGGTTGATGTCGTGCAGTCTGCTGAGAAAACGAAAGGAAAAGTGTTTTTGACGAGTTATTAAATGCAAAAGAAGAAGTCTTTTTGATTGACCTTTTAAATAGACTAAATAATACGTTTAGAAACATATAATTGTAAGTATCTGGTATAATTCTATTAAAAGGTAAAAGGAGATTTTCACATGTGGCTAATCACGGCAATCGCGCCTGTTGTAATAGTTGGTGGAATTGTAGTATTTGTAATTAAAAGATTAGAACATAAATACAATAATGGAAAATTAGGTAAGAAAAAACCTCAAAAAGCTCAACTGTTATTAGATAGTTTAATACCTATGGGAATGCTTGTTGGCTGTATGATTGGTTTGGTTTTCGGTATGTTTTTTCCGGATTTCTCACTGCTTTCCATTAGTTTAGGATCTGGAATAGGCTATTTATTTGGTTTTTTTGCCTATGAAATTTATTGCAAGACAGGAAACAACTTCTCATAATCCAAAAAGAATAAGCGGGACAGTACATAGTCGTCATATAAAATATGTACTGTCCTTTATTTTTGCATAAACGTTATCACCTTACCTTCCACATCCTATACACCTTTTTTATTGATTTTCCTCTCCTCCCTCTTTCGTATATCCACTTTTTTATTTTCATTGGATCTATACCCATAGTAAAGTAGAGCACATGTAATAACTGAACCTACAATATATCCTAAAAAACATCCTAACCAAAACATAATGTGACTGCCTCCATTCATTATAAATTTTATGTAATACAACTCTTTACATGCTCAATCATTTATTTCTATAAACTATACACCCTCTAAAGTTATTCATACCATTATTTCTCCCCTTACCTCAAATAACAATTTTATTATTTATCATAAAGTTAACACTCTCGTTAAACATATATAAAGATTGTTTTATTTCTTACTTTTCTCCTTGAAAACAATATATACTACATTTGAAATAAGCGGGTACGTCTGCTTATTATCTAAATTCCCGTGCAATACCCCCTCACGAAATGCTAGGAGCAATCCTAGCATTTTTTACAATAACGTTTTGCCCATTTTAAACATATGTACAATATAACTTTTCAGCTTATCATTTTAGCGAGTTAGTACATTCGCCATCATCTTATTTTTTGTACTTATAATACGCCATCCACTCTTCTTCATTTTAACTGTAGTCATGAAACAAAAAAATCCCCTCAAAGCATAAACTTCAAGGGGGAGCCTGTTTTTTATTTACTTATATACGTACAGCTGTACCACTTACAGCAACCATTAACATTCCATCACGAACAACTTCGTAATCTACGTCAATACCAACGATAGCGTTCGCACCTTTTTGTTTTGCAAGTTCTTTCATTTCATCCATTGCGATATCACGAGCTTCTTTTAGCTTGCTTTCATAAGAACCAGCACGACCACCGACAACATCACGAACGGAAGCGAATAAGTCGCGGACAATATTTGCACCCATAATAGCTTCACCATTTACAATATCGATATACTCAATAATTTCTTTACCTTGAATTCCAGACGTTGTTGTTACAATCATGACTGACACTCTCCTAATAAGTTGTAGTTTTAATTAGCTTTCTTATGTCTTTATTATGACATGGAAAAAGTAACTAATCTATTGAATTACCTTACAGGAATGTGACAGTTTTGTAAGAATAAAACGCGCATTATGTTTAATTTTAATAAAGAGCTTTAACATTCGGATACATAAACGATTCTCTATTTTCTTTCCAATCCTTTTCTACTTCTTTAAAAGTTGGTCGCCCTAACTCTTCCTTGTTTTTCTGTTTACGGAACCATTTCTTCACATACTGATCTCCATTTTCATTTTGAACCGTACAAAGGAAGCTATTACTACTATCCTTTACTATTTTTACAATCACGAAAAGACACCCCTTCCCTTTTAAATAACAGAATAGAACTTGATCTTTTACTATAAGCCCTTCCTCTCTTATAGTCATACGACTCCTCGGCCGCGCCAAATTTGTAAGATCAAAAAACGATATTCACTTTGTTTACATTTTGCATAATTGATATGTGAAGTAAATATTATTTAAAGAAATCAGAGTTATAAGCATTATGTTTATCAAATATTTTATAGATTTCTAACTTATCATCTAATTTTGCATCTACTAAAATTAATATATTTCCATCGTAAATGTATTCTTCATATTTCTTAGCATGTTCTTCGGGAATTCCTAATCCGATAAATGCTCCTATTAAACTTCCAGCTCCTCCGCCAATACCGGCTCCTCCAATAGCTGCCGCGATAGGTCCCGCTGCTACGATTGGACCCATTCCAGAAACGGCAAGTATACCAAGACCTGTTAATAAACCACCGAGTCCGCCTGCCACTCCTCCTGCCACAAGCCCTGTCGCTGAAAAGATATCCGCTTTATGTGCAGTTTCATGATTCACTTTTTCACCCGATTTTTCTTCCAGATGTTCAATTTCCTTTTGATCCTTTGCAATAGCTGAAATATTATCCGCCGAGTATCCTTTATCATTTAATTCATTAATAACACATGCCGCATCATCAATTGTTCTAAAAACACCTACTATTTTTCTATCTACATTCATAACTATTAACCTCCTAAAGTTTTATATAATGTATCTTTATCTTTCTTCATTTCGGTATACACTAATCTTCTTATTAACATAACCATTTACGAAAAAAGCGAATAATAAAAGGATTACAAGCGAACTACTTAACAAGTAAATTAAATCAAATGTAATATCAATCATCATTTCATTCATGTATACCAGACTCCTTTTTATTTAAAGTAAAAGTATATTTTTATAGGCTAGAACTCTTATAATTCATCTTCAGTCAATCTCTTTGTACTATATGTATACCCTTCGTAACCCTTTCTAAACCTAAAATACTATAATTATATTTTTTCTTATTTATATGTTTAACATTTTTTAAAACGGGTATGTTTATATTGTTATGCTTACTATATGGAAAGGAACATTGCAATGAACGCCATTCACTCTACTACTATTTCTTATAATGAAACACCTACAATAACGCAGATTCATCATTTTTACGCTTTAATGACAACATTTCAAACGAACTTGTTTATAAGTAAACACGGAACACTTACTTCTATTAAAAGCTTAAGCACATTAATATCCTTTTTCCTTACTGTAAAAAAGAGAGAGCTTGTATTATTTATTTTTGAAGGAATAGATGCAAAAAGAGCTTTAAGAACACTCTTTCCTTCTTAGAATTTTTGTTATCCTCTATTCCCTCGTTTACTACCTTTCATATATATTTTTATTTCAAAATGATTTCCTCTATTAAAAAAAGAACCCCCTAATACAATAGGGGGATTTCTAGTTTGGCCTTATGAAAACTGATATAATATATATTACGTTTTTCATTCTTTACAATAGGAAACTTTTAATACTCTTGAAGGTAGGAATTTTTAATGAACTCGAAAGCAAAATTTAGTATTCGCTACAAAATTATGGCTGGTTATTTAGTTATCATTTTGTTCTTACTTATTTCTTTCATTATGCTAAACAATGAGATTTCCAGTTTACAAAAATCTCGTAATTTTATTATTGATCACGATTTTAAAGTTCTTAATTTAACGAATCAAGTGGAGAAAGAATTGCTAACAATTGAAAATAAAGCGAAAGGATTTATCATTTCTAATAACCCAAATTACGTCCAATCCCTTAACGCTGCAGAAAAGGATTACGAAAAACATTATCAAGATCTTTTTGCTCTATTAGAGGATAACCCCTCTCAGCAAGAAAAATTAAAACAGATTAATGAAAACATCAATAGTTGGATTAATAAAGAGATTCACCCATTCATTACAAATCACAATAGTAATAACGTACAAGCAATCGATACGACTCAAATTCAGTCATTACAATCGCAGATAACTAACTTCCGTGGTGTAGAGGAGCAACTAACGAAAAAAAGAGCTGCACAATTAGATACTGAAAATAATAAATTAGAGATTTGGTTATACAGTTTATTGTTCTTACTTTCTTGTATTTCCATTATCATTTCACTCTATATTTCGAATTCCATTACAAAAACGATTAAAAACGTAATTCAAGTTATTAAATCCATTTCTTCGAAAGAAAAAATTACGGAAAGAATTCATGTAAACACGCGGGATGAAATAAAAGATCTTGCTCATACAACGAACCATCTACTAGACGAAATATCTAAAAGAGAGTGGTTACAAACCGAGCTTGCAGAATTAATTTTAATGTATCAAGGTGTACCTTCTATTGAGATGTTAGGTAACAAAATTCTTAGTGGAATTATACAAAAAACGCAAACTTCTTGCGGTGCATTCTATGTACGTGAAGAAATTGAAGACACTGTCTACTATGTGAAGAAAGCTTCTTTCGCCGATCAAGGTTCTGATGTTGGAAAACAATCCATTAAAATGGGTGAAGGTTTAATTGGGCAATGTGCTTTAGAAAAACAAAGCTTTATTCTTCGAGAAATACCAGAAGAATTTCGTTATGTCACTAGCGGCTTATTAGAAATACGCCCTCAAAACCTACTGGTCGTCCCTATCTTATTTGAAGATGAAGTGATTGCAGTAATGGAGTTAGTAAGTGTAACTGAGATTTCAGACTTACATCAAGATTTAATTCAACAAACTGTTGATAACCTAGGTTTAACGATCCATAGTATTATCGGACGTATGCGAATTCAAACTCTTTTACATGAATCACAAGCAATGACAGAAGAGTTGCAAGTTCAATCAGAAGAATTGCAAACGCAAGCTGAAGAACTACAAATGCAAGCCGAAGAATTAAGAACAACGAATGAACAACTAGAGTCTAGAACGGAAGAGGCCGAGCAAAAGACAGCTGACTTACAAATTACTAAATCAGAATTAGAAGAAAAAGCAAGTGAGTTATTACGTAGCTCAAAATACAAATCAGAATTTCTAGCAAATATGTCACATGAATTACGCACACCGTTAAATAGTATTTTACTATTATCTGAAATGTTAAGAGAAAATCATGATAATCATTTATCCGATGATGAAATTGAATTAGCAACCGTTATTCATTCATCAGGAAAAGATTTACTTACTTTAATTAATGACATACTAGATTTATCTAAAGTAGAAGCCGGAAAACTAGATGTGATTTTTGAAGCAACGAACATAAGTGATATGGCAGCAAATATGCATCAAAACTTTTTACATATAGCTGCACAAAAAAATGTTGAATTTATGATTGAAGACAGTGATACGATTCCTGATCTATTTTATACAGATGCAAAACGGATTGAGCAAATTATTAAAAACTTATTATCCAATGCATTTAAATTCACAGAAAAAGGATCCGTTTCTTTACATTTCAATTCGATAGAAACAACCAACTTGAGTAATGAAATGCAGTCTATAAGTAAAGATTGGATTACAGTTTCGGTAAAAGATACTGGTATTGGTATCGCTACAGAACAGCACCAACTCATTTTCGAAGCCTTTCAACAGGCCGATGGCGCAACGATTCGAAAATATGGTGGTACAGGCTTAGGGTTATCTATTTGTAAAGAGTTTGCTAGATTATTAGGTGGTTGGATTACGTTAGAGAGTAATGTAGGAGAAGGCAGTACTTTCACCGTATATATCCCTAACCTTCCAAATGGGTTAACTGATATACAAGTATCCAATTTAGAAGTCGCAGCAACGATAGAAGATGTTATTCCTCCTGAAGTTGTTGAGGAAACTATCGTGACATCAGAAACAAATAACGTCTTCCAAGAGAAAACTATTTTAATTGTCGATGATGACCATCGAAATATATTTGCATTACAAAATGCATTAGAAAAACAACATGCCAACATTATTACTGCACAAAACGGCATAGAGTGTTTAGAAATACTAAAAAACAATACAACTATTGACCTTATTTTAATGGATATTATGATGCCGAATATGGACGGTTATGAAACGATGGAACATATCCGAATGAACTTAGGGTTACATGAAATACCTATTATCGCATTAACTGCTAAAGCAATGCCAAATGATAAAGAAAAATGTTTATCTGCTGGCGCTTCAGATTATATAAGTAAACCATTAAATTTACATCAACTCTATTCGGTAATGAGTGTATGGTTAATAAAATAAGTGAGGTTTAGTTTAAGTGGAAAATAAGTATTATAATTTTGATCCATCTGTAGATATGGATAAGCGCACAAACTTAGAAATTGAATTACTATTGGAAGCGATATTTAAACTATCTGGCTTCGATTTCCGCCAATATGCTCGCACATCTATTTATAGAAGAATTTGTAATCGAATGCAGCTCTCTAATATCCCAACCATTTCAAAGTTAATTGAAAAAGTAATTCATGAGGAAGGGTTTTTAGAACAGTTATTAAATGATTTTTCCATTAACGTAACTGAAATGTTCCGTAACCCTAACTTTTTTAAAGCGCTAAGAGAGCATGTGATTCCTGAATTAAAAAAGTATCCTGAAATTAGAATTTGGCATGCTGGATGTGCAACCGGTGAAGAAGTATTATCAATGTCCATCTTACTTCACGAAGAAGGATTAAGTGAAAAAGCTGTTATTTACGCAACAGATATGAATACAAATGTGTTAGAAAAAGCAAAACAAGGTATCCTTCCGTTAAATAAAATGCAAACTTATACGAAAAACTATTTACAAGCTGGCGGTACACAAGCATTTTCTAACTATTATTCAGCAGATAGTCGTTTTGCTTATTTTAATCCATCCCTGTTACAAAACATTATTTTTGCGCAGCATAATTTAGTAACTGATCAATCTTTTAACGAATTTCATATTATACTTTGCCGTAACGTTTTAATTTACTTTACAAGTAAACTTCAAAACCAAGTACAGCAACTATTTTATGAAAGTTTAGGCCACAATGGATTCCTATGTTTAGGGAATAAAGAAACTCTTCGTTTTTCACATATAATGCCGCATTATATCCAGTTTAATCCTAACGAACAAATCTATCAAAAAATACAATAAAAAGCGTATGAAATCCTCTGTTTGGATTTCATACGCTTTTTATTTCGCATTCGTTTGTATCATAATTAGACACATATCATCTGATTGTGTTTTCTTCTGTTCTTCCTTATAAAACCCTTCTATCTCTTCTTCTAAATCACCCCATCTTCTTTCTGTAAAAGCACGTAATTTCTCTTCAGACTCAAATTCATCATTTGCAATTGTTTCAAGCACACCATCTGTAAACAATACTATTTGAGCGTTCTTCTCAAAAGGTATAACAGTCTTTTCAACTTTTATTTCATCAAAAAATCCTACCGCACAACTCCCACGATTTAGTTCCACTACACTCGCTTCATCAACTAAAACGTACCCAGAAGGATGTCCTGCATTTACATATTCAATTGTTCTCTTTTCTGTATCAACTACTAAGTATATCGCTGTAAAATAATATGGAATATTGTCATTCTCATTATGTAAAAGAGTCATATATTTATTTAAGTCTTTAATGACAAGTTCTGGATCGATTAAACATTTAATCGATTCACGTAATACAGACGAGATAAACATACAAACTAATGAAGCAGATATACCATGTCCCATCACATCTAATAATATAATACCGTAGCGGTTTTCATCGATTTTATACCAATAATACATATCTCCAGCTAGTTTGAATGAAGGTAAGTAACTTGCTTCAATTTTTATATGATCTTCTCTTAATGGGCTACTTAATAAGTTTCTTTGTACTTGTGTAGCTAAATCTAATTCATTACGAAGGTTTTCTTCTTGTTCTTTATGCCAATTTAATTCCGATTTCAAGCGTAATGCTACACGCATACGCGCTAACAATTCAACTTTATTTATAGGTTTCGTAATATAATCCATTGCGCCTATATCAAGCGCTTCAGCTAATTTATTCGCATCTTCTAAAGCTGTTACAAAAATAATAGGAATATCTTTACACTTCTCCTCATTTTGTAATCGCCTACAAACTTCAAGTCCGTCAATTTCAGGCATCATAATATCTAATAGTATTAAATCAATTTCATTATGCCTGGAAGAATCTTTTCCAAAATGGATGTATTCGAAAAGCTCTTGTGCAGAATTAAGCGATACAAGATCCTGATATCCGGCTTGTTTTAAAATTTTTTCAATTACAAAAATGTTAACCGGATTATCATCGACAATTAAAATGGACACAAGTTATTTCCCCTTTTCTTATTTAAAATGTAAATCTATTATCATTTTCTATTTTTCTAGTATTGCATACTCAGTTACAAAATGAAAATTTCCTACTCAAACATATTTATACAGCAAAAGAACAAACCCCCTAGAAATGAGGGTTTGTTCTTTCACTCTATAAAGTGAAACTTTAATCAGTGGGGGTTTTCTTCATCCCCAACTGATTATTAGTTGAACCAATCGGACTTTTATGGGCAGTTGATCCCCCACCTAAATTCTTTGCTTTCGCTGCATTTTGAGGTGGGGGTCTTACTGCCCATTAAAGTGGGGTAAATTTCCACTATTAATTTAACACCATCGCTTTGTCATTTAAAAGGCGATCTAATTCTTCCATATGATTTGTTTCATCTGCGATCATATCTTCTAACTTTACAACTAACTCTGTCATATTTAATTTCGCTGCCTGTTCTTTTCTCATTTCATAACGCTTAATTGTTTCATATTCTGATTGTCTAGCGGATTCTAACATTTCTCTAACATCTTCTACTTGTTTCACTGGTAAAGGGATTGTAGTAGGTGTACCACCTAGCGTCTGAATTTTCTCCGCTAAATATAGGGCATGTCCTTGTTCATCACTAATTTCAGATTCAAAGAAAGGCTTTAACACTTGTCTATATATACCAGAAACTGTAGCTGCATTATGGTTATACATAATAATTGCTGAGTATTCTCCTGCTAAATCTTCATTCAATCCTTTGATTAGTTCTTTCACATCGTGTGACATTTTCATATCTCCTCCTATACTTAATAACTACCCCTTTTCTCATGTTTTAAACATAATTCTTTAAAATTTTTATGTATCTAAAAACGCTGCTTGCTTCAATTTACTTATCGCTTGTCTTTTAATACGAGAAACGTGCATTTGTGAAATACCTAACCGTTCCCCTGTATCTTTTTGATTTAAATTTTCTCCAAATATATAATGAATAACACTCTTTTCTGTCTCATTTAATACGTTAAAAATATCCTTTAAAACGAGACGTCTTTCTGTCTCTTCATATCCTTGCTCTACTTCACCTACAGATTCAATTCTCGCTACCGAACTTCCATCAGATGAATTTTCAACTACATCATCTAAGGAAGATACTCGATAATTATTTTTCGCATCCATAATTTCTAGCACTTCCTCTTCGGATAGTCCTAAATGATCCGCAATCTCTATAATCTTCGGTGAACGTTGCAGTTGATCTGTTAGCTCCTCTATCGCAAGTTTAATCTTTCCGCCTAAATCTTTAATTCGCCTTGGAACATGAATGCCCCAAGTTTTATCACGTAAATACTTCTTTATTTCCCCTACTATCGTAGGTATTGCAAACGGCTCAAAAGCATTCCCTATCGAATAATCATACCTTCTTATTGCGCCTAAGAGCCCTAACATTCCTACTTGTATAATATCCTCATGCATAGGCCCACCTTTTGAATAACGATATGCAATGGAATGTACGAGATTTTTATAATGATTAACCAGTCTTTCCTGTGCTTCATCACATTGGTTTTCTTGGAATTCTGCAATTAATTTAATAACGTCTTCTTTAGTAAGATTCGTAGGTTGAGATTGGATTTCCATCATTCTCCACCTGCTCTCTTTGTATATATTTTGTCATTAAAACTGTCATGCCCTCATCATGCATAATTTGTATATCATCCATTAACGTATTTATTAAATATAAACCTAAACCATTTTCCGGCAAATGTTCTACTGGTTTATTAATATCATACGGACCAACTTTACTTTTTAAGGTGCTAAAATCAAAGCTAACTCCATTATCCGCAACCATAATTTCTAATCGATCTTCATATAGACCAAAGACAATTGTAATCTCTCCAACGTCTTCTTTATATGCATGTTGTACAATGTTTGTACATGCTTCACTAATAGCAATTTTCATATCTTCTATATCGTCATAAGCAAAGCCCATTCGATTCGCAACACCAGCCATTGTTAAACGAATAATAGCCACATATTCTGCTTTTGCAGGAATTTTCATTTCTATCTTTTCAAATTTCTCCATCATCCCTAGTCACCTTCTTTCTACTTTTTCAAAATCTGAATTCAAATTTAATATTTCTGTTAGTCCTGTAATATCGAATAATCTTTTTAACCTTTTAGATACACCAATAAACTCTAGTTTCCCATCATTTTTCTTAACTGCTTTTAATAGCGCTATAAAAACGCCTAAACCTGTACTATCCATATAATCTACCTTATTAAAATCTACTACTATATAAACCTCTTTCTCACTTGCAATAGGCATTACCTTATTTTTTAAATCTGATGCCGTATACGCATCAATCTCACCATTAAGTTGTACTGTATAACCTAAATCATTTTGCAAAATATTTATTGCCAAATTCATCATTTCCGCCCCCTTATCTCAAACTACTACTATTTAATTACCCATAAAAATTAGTTTTAAACATATTTTTTCATTTTAATTATAAATAAATTTTCTACACCTTTCTCAGCTTAACACTAAAAAAAATACTACCTAATGTTTAAACCTTATAAATTTGTGTATGTATAATGTATAAACATTATTTTTAGGGGGATCTATCTATGGAAGAGCACAACTTTAAAAAGGGAGATTTTGTTCAATTTTCTTATCGACACGATCATGCTACAAAATTAATTGGTTCCATTATTAACATACTAACGAATACAATTGTAGTTGATATAGGTAATAGCGACGACTTATCTCATATAGAACCAAGGCAGGTCGTAAGAATAAATAATTGTAAAAAGGTAACGATAGCTTAATACATAATAGAAAGTGTAATTTTAATGAGTGGGGGTTCTTCATCCTCCACTCATTCCTATGTAAAATACATAAAAAAAGCATCCAAATTAGTTTAATTGGATGCTTTTTTTATGTATTTTTATGAGCTTATTAACCTTATAGTCACATATAACAAACTTAAGATTACTATTCATTATCATACTTACGCTTTCCGCAGCATTCTAGAAAAGAATGTAACGATTAAAATAAAGACGATTGCACCTAATAAAGCTGGAAGAATAAAGATGCCTCCCCATTCAGGGCCCCAGTGACCAAATAAGGCACTACCTACCCAAGATCCGATTAATCCGGCAATAACATTACCAACTATACCTAAAGGAAAGTCTTTTCCTGTAATCATTCCAGCTAACGCCCCAATAAGTCCACCTACAATACACGTAATAATAAGTCCCACAATTAGACCTCCTATATTATTTTTATAATGGATTTATCAAGCTTTGATATGTAACCAAAGCTTGATAAACATGTATTATTCTTTATGATCCAATCCATCATTTATCTTTTGTTTCACTTTTCCGACTTTTTCTTTTATAGTTCCTTTTGTCTTCTCCCACTTCCCTTCATTTTTCAACTCTCTATCCTCTGTAACTTCACCAATTCCTTCTTTTACTTCGCCCTTTTTCTTTTCAACCTTACCCGTAATTTGTTCTTTTAGCCCGCTCCCACTCATATTTTCAATCTCCTTTTCGTAATAGATTTATAGATTTTAAGGATACAAATTTAAATAGAATACGTGCATCTTCTTTCTTGTAACCATTCACCGACTCTTTCTAAATCCTTAACGAATAACAAGATTTTTCCTTCATCCAGTTTTTCTTCATAAAAGTTAGCTTCTTCCTCATTAAGTCCTAACTCTTGCATCTTATTTCTTAACTGATCTCCCGTTTTTTGAAAGACGTTAATAATGCTTGTCCCAAGTCCCTCCTCTTTTATTCCAATTGTATTCACGTCTGCATTGTCTGCGATTCTATCTGTCCTTTCTTTCTCATGTGTTAATACGTAAATATCTTTTTGGTCTATTCCTTTCTTTACTAGATCATTCGCCGCATTCATGACCTCTTTCTCCGTAATAAATTCATATACAAAAGGTTTACTATACTTCGTTTCCATCTTTAACTTCCTCCTCTAAAATGAATTATTTGTTATATTATATGTAATACACCCATTTTCGAAATATTAAACATAAAATATGAAAAAAGTTATGAGAATTTTTTCTACCCTAAAACTAGTAGAATAAAGTGAAACTTTAATCAATGGGGGTTTTCTTCATCCCCCACTGATTATTAATTGAACCAATCGGACTTTTATGGGCAGTTGATCCCCCACCTAACTTCTTTGCTTTCGCTGCATTTTGAGGTGGGGGTCTTACTGCCCATTAAAGCGGGATAAATCTACTTACAATAACTACCTAAATTAACAGAAAATTGTTATAATTGAACATAAGGAGGGATACTATGAAAAAAATCATATCTATATGCACTCTAACCGCTCTATCTTTCACTTTAATAGGCTGTACAAGCACCTCAGATACAGACAAATCTCCACAAGCTAAGCAAGAACATACACAAAATACCTTTCAATTAAACTCTGCAAATATTACAGATATTGAAATACTTAGCACGACAAATAACAACGTTTCAAAATCTCAAACAGACAACGAAGAAATGATACAATCAATCGTTTCAGCAGTTCAAAAAGGCACCCCTAAAGCAATCACACTAGATCAAAAAAAGAGAGAATCTGTACATTCTACTATTACCGTTACATATAAAGATGACGCAAAAGAAGAGTTTCTTGTGTGGGTTGATAATAAGGAGCAAGTTACGATTACTAAAGATGAGAAGAAAGATAAAGTTGAAGGTGTGACAATGAACATTAAAGACGCGAAAATGATGAAGGATTTTTTAAAAAATTCTAATATAATTGATGTAAAAAAAGAGTAGGATTACATCCTACTCTTTTTTAATCCTGTCCAATAAATAAACTTTTATAAAAGCTATTTAAGGTCTAATTTTGCTAAATCATGTTGCAAAACATTATTTCCTTCTTGTGGATTAAATACTATTGCACTAAGACCAAAAACATTAGTAACAACATCTCTATCTTTTGGACGAATGATTCTTACTTCATAAGCAAAAAGTCCTGGAGGAAGAGCTGCTGAACGAAAAGTAACATATCGATTAGGTGCCAATATTTGTGTTGAAGGGTCTACTAATGGTAACAATACCGGAGAACCCGATGACCAATCAAACATTTCAACAGTTACTGTATGAGTATCATCTGGATCAACATTCATAGCTTCCACAGTAAGAAACAACGTAGCGGAATGTCTACGTAATATACCCGTCGACAAAGTTTCATTGTGATGTTTATAACATTTTCCAGGAGGATGACCATAGCCATAACTCATATCAATTCCCCCCTTTCATTTACAATTAAGGACAAGTATTCCTTATAATATATAATGCTAGTATTATTTTAGTGAAAGGGATAAAAGCGGATTTCTATCTATATTTTTGGATATTTGGTTTGTCATTTCTTCCCTCTTAAAGAATAATATAGATTCTCCTATTTTGCCCTTGAACTCCTTCTAAGAATAAATCTATTTTGAAAAGGACCTGCTCCATTCATTCGTAAAAGTATAAAATAAATTGAATCCGTTAAAACACATGAGTGAACCTTTGGTTTTCCCCTCCTATTAAAAGGAGGAACTGTTATAGGCTTTGGTGGTAGTTGTGGCGGCTGTGGCTTCGCTGGAGGATTTGCTTTATTAGTTGTATTGTTTATTTTATTAATCATCGTTGGAGCTGCTTGCTTCTGCTAAAAAACTATCGGAAAAGACACTCTTATGTGAGTGTCTTTTCTTCATATGTAAAAAAACCCACCTATTTCCGTAGGTGGGTTTTATCTTTATTACACAATAAGAAAGTATACTCTCTTTTCCTCTGAATTTTTATGTAATTATACATATTCACGACAATGCATGTAGTAAATTCTAAATTGTAGGCATGCTCCGTGCCCATCAAGCTAAAATTTAAAAATATCCCAAAGCAAAAAATGAGCCAAATCCTTCTACATAGCTATTAAAGTTAAAGCTAATAAATAACAGGATAAAAGTAGAGAAAGTACAAATAAAAAAGGAGTGAAATCTCACCCCTCTTTTATTTATAGACTTTAATAAACATTTGATCACTATTATAAAATTGTGAAGTTAAGCTTATATCTATTTTAAGATTATTTTTTTCTATCATAAGCTTGTGTGTATCCCCTACATCATATTCATCTTTTTCTACATTAGAAGCTAATCGTGTATCAATTTCTTTACTTAAATCTAAGTTCGGATTTATCATGCTAATCCATTTTTTGGCTAACTCTATTAATGATTTGTCATCTTTAGCGTTATCAATTACAAACATGACAAAAAAGTCATTCTCATTATTACCACGTACATAGAAATTGCTACCGAAATCAGCAAATCCTCTTAAGGTAGGAGTTTTTAAAAATACTTCTGAAGATGGACCTCCTATATCACTGTACTTTAAATTCACATTATATTTTGCATTAATTTCAGTAACAAGATTTTGTGCTTCCTTAGATACAGATTTTTTCAATACAGATGAGTTCTCCATCCAACCTTCGTAATAATAAATATCATCGTCTGCTAACTCTTGCGGGATAACAGTAGGCTTTGACTCAGGCTCTTTTTCTGGTTTTTCGGATTTAATAATTGCATTGTATAAGAATTGTGCATACTGCTCACGAGTTACGATACTGTTAGGCTCAAACATATTATCGCCCGTACCAGCAGTAATTTTATTTTCTTGTAATGCACTAATAGCGTTTGTTGCCCAGTAATTTTTATTTACATCTTTGAAAGTGGTAGTAGATGTTGCTTTTAAGTTAAAAGCCCTTGTTAATACAGCAGCCAATTGTTCGCGTGTTAAAATATTATCCGGACCAAATGTGCCGTCGCCGAATCCACTCATAATACCTGTTTTACTAAGACTTAAAATTTCTTTTTCAAACATATGACCTTTAATATCAGTAAAAGTGTTTGGTGCATTAGGTTCATCTGCTGGATTCAAGTAAAGATATATCATTCTAGCTACTTGTCCACGTGTAATACTATCACCAAAACCAAACATTCCGTTTCCATAACCAGCTACAATATTTCTCTCTTGTAAATCCATAATTGCTTTATAAGACCAATGGTTTACAGGAACATCTTTAAATCCTATCTTGTTTTCTGCTTGTACATTTGTTAGGGGAGTTAGTGTTGTTGATGCAATAACTGTCCCCGCCAAGATTAGTTGTTTAAAATTCATAATTGAATCCCCTTATCCTTAACATAGCGTGTTCACAAAGAATATTACACACACCTTTTTCAATATTAACATATAAAGATTTTAAATGTAGGTTAATTTTGGATATTTCAAGAATATTATTCCATCTAATATTGTTTACAAAAATTATAATAACTTGTTTCCAATGCACATTCTTTCCCTTTATCCATTTTAAAAAGATACCATTTACGAACTCAAAAAATCCCCTCAAAGCGTCAGCTCTAAGGGGATTTCTCCTATCATCTTCTCTCTTCATACAACCGATTTGCTTTATAAGAGCAAATGAAAAACATACATGTCACAACAGGGATAAATGTCAAAAAAAGTCCTCTCATTAATGCAAATGGCGTTTCAAATAAAAATGACCATAGAAATGATACGCCTTGCTTATCCCATAATCCAGGCGTCAAATATAGTTCTTTCGGATTTACAAACGCTCCTAAATTCATCGTATTACTATACATAAATAGAAATAATATCGGCAAATAACAGATTGCTAATTCTAAAAATGTTTTAGATAGACGTTTATATTTCCCTGCTCGTGACATTTGATCTGAAAAAATGTCATCTTCACTTTCTTCATTTATCTTTTTAAAATAGTACGTACCTGACCAACGATTACCAGCTATATGCTCCCAGCCACTATCTTCAAATAATGTGCAGTAATTAATAAATTCACTTTTTCTACTAAATACTCTATGATCTATTCTAATCTTCGCATCTTCCGGCTCTGTATATCTAAATGTATAACCAAATGTATTGCTTTCTAGTTGATAGCCTTTCCAAGCCATCTCTTCTAACCATTTTTCCTCTTTCTCAAAGTCTAAAAAGAATTTCAATCTCCACATCATCGTTTCCCCCTAACTATACGTGTAATAAACTCTTTGTAACCTCAATAATGTGTTGCATTCTCATAAAGTCTAAGTGCAATACTTCTTTCCCACGTTCCGTAATGACATACACTTTTCTTCGTTTATCTTCACTTTTTACCGATTCTATTAACCCTTGTTTTAATAAATTTTCAACCGCACCATACAATGTACCCGCTGCGATTTTTACTTGATGATTACTCAGTTCCTCCACCGTTTGCATAATTAAATATCCATGAGCTGGCTCTAATAAAGCTAAAAGAACGTAATACGTTGTTTCCGTTAATGGTAAATTTTTATCTCTATTCATAAAGACCTCCAATGTAACGATAAATATATAGTTAAACTGTATATGTCAAATTAAGTTATAAAAAAACAACCTAGATCTCATATGATCTAGGTTGTTTCTTACATAAACGTAATCGTCACTAAAGAATATCCTTCTTTTGCATTATACGGCTCAGCTTTATAAGAAACACGGTTCGCCCCTTGTGGATAACCGATTTCTCCAATTACTTTTTTCACATCTTGCAATGCACCATCCATTGATTGTTTATAAAGGATTTCGATCTTTGGTGATTTTTCGTTATAACGTTGCTGCATTTTATTTTTGAACTCATTATAGTTATTTGCGATGTATTCATTTCCTAAATAATTTAACTTTGTATCTTTTAATATTTGCTGATATGCAGGGATTTTCGTACCACCTGCCGCAATTTTATTTGTTAATGTACTATAATAATTTGTTGTAGCTTGCGGATAGTCCCCTCGGTTCCACTCATGATTTCTTGCGATTTGCTCATCTGATAAGTTGAAATAGGAATACGTAACGCGGCCTTGTTCATCTGGCACTGGATCATCGAATGTTGTATCAAGGTGATACCATTTGTTTTCGATTTTCACTAAATTCCAAGCATGAGGCTGACCGTCTCCAGTTCCTACTACAAAATGATTCTCAATACCTGCTTCTTTTAATAATTGATAGGTTAATAGTGCGTAACCTTGGCAAACTGCAGAACGATTTACGAGTGCTTCATATGCTGTGTAAGCTTTATAAGACGTATCGTAAGAAATATGCTTTACGACATAATCATGAATCGCCTTCACTTTTTCGTGATCATCCATTCCAACTTGCGTAATAGAAGAAACGATTGCCTTTGCTTGCTTCATTACATATTCCGTTTGTTCTTTCGTTTCACGATATGTAATCTTTAACGTAAACGTATAATTTCCAGGTGATCCAGAAATTCCATATGAAACATTCGATCTATTATAATTTGTATACTCATTTTTACTTGCGACTTCTTTATAGGCATTGAAAAGTGTCTTCATTACTTCTTCATGATCACTATTTTTCGTTTTATATGGAAGTGTAATATTCGTTTCATACGCATTAATACGCTTTTGCACTTCATCTTTAAATGCCGCTAATAATGCCGCATCCCCTGTATTTTGCACCGCAACTTCAGGCTTTTTATATTTCAAAGTATTATATAAAAACTGTGCATACTGTTCACGTTTTACCGTGCTATATGGCTCAAATCCCCCTTCGCCTGTACCAGAAGCAATCCCGTTTGATTGCACCGCACTAATTGCATTTTCACCCCAATAACCACTTGGAACATCATTAAATGTATGCTTTTGTTTCGCAGAAAGATGGAAAGCGTTTGTAAGAATTTGTGCCATTTCTGCGCGGCTAACAGAGTCTTTCGGTCTAAATCCACCGTTTGCATCACCTTTAAAAACCCCTAATTTCGTTAACGTTAAAACCTCTTCTGGAAACAATGTTGAACCTGAGCGAATATCTCGATACGGATTATTTAAAGTAGATCCATCTTTTAATACGTAACGAGCACCTTCATTACTGAACGTACCACCTTGCTTATTCGGTACTAACACACGATAAATTAAAGCTGCAACTTGCTCTCTCGTCGCAACATCTCCAAAACCAAATATCCCATTTCCATAACCGGAAATAATATTTTTACTCGCTAAATCTTTAATCGCGGGATACGACCAATGCGATGTAGGAACATCAGAAAAAATACCCGCCTCAGCAGCTTTCACATCACTGCCATTTGTATACAATAAAGCGCCACCAATAAGTGTTAATGATGTAATTGATTTTAATAGTTTTTTGTACATAATTCCTTCTCCCAATACGTTCTCTATTTTTATATTTTGTTGAAAAATCTAAAATAATATGACAAAACATATTATACTATTAAAATTTTTCGAAGGAAATATTAAGTTTTGAAATATGCAAAAACTCATATTTTTATATTTTTCCGTATTAATATTATGTTGTTTTATTTATGAATATGTATAGGTAGTAACTCGTTATAACTCCCCTCATGGTAATCTCTAATTTTATATTGAAATTCTTTAAAATAATTATTCTTTATTTCTCAATATAAGGAGCCTTGGATTTTCATTAACACTCCTGTAATATTATTATCAAAGAGTAAGGTAAGAGTTACTCTTTGCCATTTTAGAAGAGGTTCTGTTGGAGACAACAGAACCTTTTTTCATATAGAGATAGTTTTATTGAATTTTTCACCACTAACTATAAAAAAACATCTTATAATCATAATGTAACAAATTAATGCAGTTAGGATAAAACAAATGCCAGTTACACTAGAACTTATTCTTTTCATTCTTATAGTAATCAGTGCTATTGGCTATTTAATAAAAGAATACCGACTATCATAATCTAATTTATAAAACATGAATTCCTTCGAATAAAACTCAATATTATGTCCATAATGTTGATAGGCTGTATGCCAAAAAATTCATTTAGTTTTCTCTGTATCTCCTTGTATTGAGCAGTTAGCCATTGCTAGCTGCTCTTTTATATGTAACCTTGTTAGACAGGTTTTCATATAATGTAGTCATTCCTTTCTTATAAAGTGAAACTTTAATCAGTAGGGGTTTTGTTCATCCCCCACTGATTATCAGCCCCGCAAATAGTGGGATAAATTAAACTCGTCACTTGAATTATAAAATTAGAATTATATCCTATAACATTTTCAGAAATAATCCATATTTTATTTCTAAAAAAGTGCTTTACTTTACTGAAAGGTAGTTGTGGGAACAACCGTCTTTTTATTTATAGCAAAATGAGATTTCTATTAAGATTCATTACAAAGTATGTTATTACTGGTACAGGCTGGTATAATAAATACAGATCGAACATTGAAAGGAAATATGACAATGAAAAGATATTTCAACTTCATTTCACTTTTCTTAACTGTACTTGTAATAATTAATCTTACAAATATACATACGAAGTACCAATTCTTTATAGGTGCATCTATAGCACTATGTTTAACTATTATTTCTACAAATGAAATTATAAAATTCCTTGCTACTAGTAGCTTATTAGTTTACGCATTTGCCGCTTTTACTCTTTTAAGTATTGCTTGCTAACTTTCAATTTCGCTTTGTATTAAAATAGCGTTTTTATGTAATTCTAATATTGAGGCACATACGACTTTTTTGTTTATGGGTTCTTACGTAATAGTAAGAACTCTTTTTTATTCCAATCACGATTTGTTCATTTTTTTGATACATTTATGGAACATTCATATGTTACGTTGGATAAATCTTTTTTTGACAGAATGAATAATGAGTTATATCCTTTTCTCAATGAATTTAGGTATTTAACATGATAAAATAATATTCGTATGGGATTCCAATACATATTATTAAAATTAAGATGGTTCAAGTCGCAGGAAGGCACCTTTGGGTGTCTTTTTTGTACATATTAAAATCCTCACCACCTTATGAAAACGGTAAGCCCTTTACAACAAACAATAATTGCAACTACATTGTTTTTACATTACATTAAGGTTAAGGAATATTCTTTTACTAATAAAGTGCTAGATAGTAGGTGGAAAAATGGAATTTAATGATTTGGGTATTATCATTAAAGAACTTAGAATGAAAAAAAATATATCACAATCCGAATTATGTCATGGAATATGTTCACAAAGTCAAATTAGCAAGATCGAAAAAGGTATGATTTATCCATCTAGTATATTGTTATATCAGTTATCAGAAAGACTTGGTATTGATCCAAATAATATATTTGCACTAACTCAAAACAAAAGATTAAAATATGTAGAAAATGTAAAATATGTAATAAAAGACTGCTTAAAGCAAAAACAATATAAAGAACTTTATGAAATAGTAAAAAAAGAGAAAAACTTAAATAATTTTCAAACAAAAGAAGAGAAACAGTTTCTAATATGGCACGAAGCAATTGCTATATTTATGGTGGATAGATCAATAAAAACTGCTTTAGATCTTTTAAATAATGCATTAAAACTGACTTTAACTAATTCTGATTTTTTATCAGAAAGAGAAATAGATATTATGCAAACAATGGCTATATTTTATGCAGAAAATAAACATTATGAAAAAGGTATTAATATATTAAGAAGATGTTTAACTAATTTTAATAAGTTAGATTTTCCTAGAGATAAAGAAATTAAATTAAAAATCATGTTAAATTTAGCAAAATGTTTAGACTCCACATATCAACATGAAGAGGCAATAAAATACCTTGATAAGGGTATAAAATTAGCAATTAATCTAAATACTTTATACCTATTAGGTGAACTATTCTATTTAAAAGGTCAGTATTTATTAAAGATTAAACAACATAATGTAGAAGATGTTGTTTATAACTGGAAAAAAGCATTATTTATATTTGAACTAACAGAAAAAGAATATTATACAAAAACGCTACCAGATGAACTTATTGAAATACAAAATAAAAAACACTCATAATTTCGTAAAAGCTGCTTACAAAAACCACAGGAAAAATCCCTGTATTTTTAAAATTAAAGTGGCTCAAGTCGCAGGAAGGCACCTTTGGGTGTCTTTTTTTGTGGAAAATCAGTTTAAAAACTAAAACTAAAAGAACCTCAATAAATGAGGTTCAAAAAATCTACTATTTTAAATTACCTTCATAAAAAGCAACTCCATTTTGAACATGTTTTAAATACCATGTAATCGTCCCGCCACAAACATTTTCATTAAAACTATTAGCATATACTCCATTTGAGTAATAAAGAGTTCTTTTGAATTTACCATTAGAATACTCATAAGGAATTGAGCATGCTGCTTGCTTCGGAGAGTTCACAGCTTTTTGCGTATCAGCCGAAGCTGCCCCAATTCCTCCTGTTAATGCAATACCAGTTGCTAATGCTCCCACTACTAATTTCTTGAACATAATAAATCCCCCTTTAATAGTTTTTATAGCTTACAACTTAAATGTATCACCTTTGTATTTTTTGTAAATATCTTGAATATGTAGAAATATTTATTTAATTTTTGGTAATATTAGGATTTTATTTTATCAAATAGAAAATAGAGGGAATTAGAAAAGTATGTAACAATGCATAATAAATCAATCGGATATTATGATATACTCACAAAGAGCTGATACAAAATTTCTTTAGATTGGAAAACTAAAGTCTTATCTACCTAAAAGAAAGGCGCCTAATGGCGTCTTTTCTTTATTTTTAAAAGGACCTGCTCAATTCATTCTTTAAAACATAAGGTAAAGTGAACCCATTAAAATCCATGGAATGAACCCTAGTTTTACCCTCTTATCTAAAGGAGGCACTATTGTTATGGGATATGGTGGTAGTTGCGGCGAAGGCTGCGGTTTCGCTGGAGGATTTGCTTTACTAGTTGTATTATTTATTCTATTAATTATTATCGGATGTAGTTGTTTCTGCTAAAAAACTATTAGAAAAGGTACCTATATATGGTTACCTTTTCTTTATGTGCCTTATTCATTATCTAGTTCCAAACTTTTATCACAATTGGATTCGTGTTTTTCATTTTTCGCATTCGTCATACCTCAAATATGAATCGATTTAAGACATGAGCTTTTAACTAAAAGAATTTGGGACCATTTTCTCCCACAAAGGAAATACCTTGTTGAAAAACTCTATTATTTTTAATAAAAAATAAGTTCATATAGATGCTATTTATAATATCCAAGAATAGATAATCGTATAAAAAACACCATTCCTCATAACCTCTATATGGGGTACCGCCAGCATTTTGGAAAATAACCACGCTAAGAGTATGCAAGATTTTATATAGAATCGATTATTGAAATATATTATAGGCATAAGAAGATCCCCCCTAGTTTAAGCTAGAGGGGATCTTCTTATGCCTATTTCAAACTACTCACAATCTCCGCAAATATCACTTCAAACGCATGCACACCTGCATCTGGATATCCTAAACTTGGCCATACCCCCACGATTACTTTAACAAAGGTTTTCACTAGAACCTTATATATTATTTAACTGACTCTACTTGTTTCTCTAATTCTCTTCCAAGGAATGTAGCAAGTTCAAGCATACCAAATTGATTCGCTACAGACTCTGCGTCAGAATTATAGTTTGTGTTTGTATTAATATCATACGTATAAATTGTTCCATCCGAACTGCGAATAAATTCAATACCAGCAACGGTAATTTTATTTTCTTTCAAAAACTCTTTGTATTGTTCAATAATTGGCTCTTGGAAGTCTGATATAATTTCAAATTTTGTTGACGACTCTTTCTTACTCTCTTCTCCTACTGGGCAAAAAGCATCTTGAATCGAACACGCATCTGCTGGACAAAGCTCAAATCCTTCTGATGTATCTACTTTAACTGCATATACAAACTGGCCGCCTACAAACTCACAACGTGTAATATATGGTTCGGGCGCTTCAATATATTGCTGGATTAAAGTAATTCCATCAATGGGTTCTTCAAATGCCGGACCATCCAAATATTGTTCTAAAGCATCAATGGAATGAAACAGTTGAACACCAAGGCCTTTACCTGCACGGTTATGCTTTGTAATGAACGGTACTTCCCCTAACTCCTTTGCTGCTTTTACTATATAATCACGGCCAACAGCACCAATTGTTTTCGGCACTTGTATGCCAAAATTTCTTAATGCTGCATATTGATTCAATTTACTTACTTCAAGGCGTAATGCACGAGATCCATTAAATACTGTTCGCCCGTATCCTTCTAGCCAAGCAAGAACTCCTTCAGTCAATTCAGGTGCATATCGATGACCTCTCGTATGTGAAGAAGCACTCATGCGGCTATAAAAAACACCTTGAGGAGGTTCTTTTTCTAACGAAAGTGTTCCTTCATTTAAAAGCCATTCCTCATACGGTAACTCCAGTTCTTCCAAACTTTTCACCAAATGATCCGTCCATTCCTTATTCTCATGTAATATGTAAATTTTACTCATTTGTAATCAATTCCTTTCTTTTTACTTCAACTAATGGCATCACTTTTTTAGAAAATCGTTTCATTTCTTCAAGCTGCGGCGAAAATTGTAAAAGTAATAACGTAACACCCACTTTTTCAAAAGCAAGTATCCTTTCTGCAATTTGTTCTGGTGTTCCGATTAAATTAGGACGTAACCCGCGATTAGATACGGAATAATCATTGAGCTTCACTTGCTGTTCCAAATGCGATTTACTAATAAAGTCTTGGTAACCCGCATAACCTAAAGCATCGTCTTTCACATCCGTTATGCGTCTCCATTCCTCTAATGCCTCTTCTTCTGTATCACGACAAATAACGTAAGCCGCAAGCCCGAATGACTGCAATGGCTCCTCTGTAACTTTCTTTCTACGATTCTTCATATCTTCTATTTTCACACATACTTCTTCCACTGTTCCCCCGTGCATTACATATGCATCCGCGTGGTTTACAATGACCTCTTTTCCTCGCTCACTCTCACCACCTGCATAAAGCTTAATGCCTTGTTTCTGCACAGGTTTTGGACTTAAATGTGTATTCTGAAGCTCATAAAAGTTCCCCTTATAAGAAAACTCGTCTTCTTTCCAAAGCTCTTTCAAAATTGTTACAAATTCCTCTGTGCGATCATATCTTTCATCGTGCGCGGTAAATACTCCGCCGTACTGTTTCGCTTCTTCTTCCCACCACGCTGAAACTACATTCAATGTAAAACGACCATTACTTAATTGATCGATATTCGCTGCCATTTTCGCTGTAACTGCTGGATTGTGGAAACCAGGTCTTACAGCTGTCATAATCTCTAATCTATCCGTCACTGCTGCAAGTGCTGCCGCAGTTGTCCACGCTTCTAAACTTGGTGCTGAAACACCTTTTATATCATTTAAATTTAATTCTGCAATAAGTGTTGTTGAAAAACCTAATTGTTCTGCCGCTTGCGCTGTTTGTTTTGCATACTCAAACGTAGGCGGCATAGATTCATCATCTACATTTCGAAGCCATCCCCCAAAAATCGGTAACCAAAAACCGTACTCCACTACCTATTCCCCCTTTAACTTTTAGCCATAAAAAAAGCTACTCTTAACGAAATAAGAGTAGCCTTCTTGACTAAGTGAACCGCTCTTATCTTTCAGGTGTTTTTTCACCTGCAGGATTTGGCACCTTTCGTCTCATACGAGGTTGCCGAAGTTTCATAGGGCCCGTCCCTCCACTTCTCAACATAAGAATTGTTTGTGTGATTTTCATTTATTATAATCATCAGAATAATAAAAATCAACATTTTAATACTTATTTTTCCGATATACATTAAATGATATATGAAAAACCATATTGTTATAGAGATTTATAAGGGTATTATGTTGTTTTACTTGCGAATATATAAAGGGGTATGTTGTATCATGCCGAAAACATCATGTATAACCAAGTTGCTTTTGAAATCGTTGACACGAAATTTCATGTTACATGCAAATAAACAAGGAACCTATTAGTCAGTTCCTTGTTTATTTAGCTAAAGCAGACTCCTTTGGAAAACTCAAATAAAAGTTAAATCAACTCCTATTTAACTTTTCCCTTCAGATATATGACAGTAAAGAATACATCATCACGGTGTCAGCAAGCAAAAGTGTATTCTGCATTTCTAAAAACAGTAGATGGCAGATTGTGACCTGCTGAATCTGCTAAGAAAGAATATACAAGAACATCCTTAACATCATCTTTATTTCCACTAATGATGACATCAAGAAAATCTTCTATTTGGAATTCTGGCGTAAACAATACAATCTTAGTTGTTCTGTTTGGTTCTAAAGAAACAAAAGTACGAGAGATTTCAACTAATTCATTTTGAGTTGGGAAAGAAATGTTTCGACTTCTCTTAACAGTTACCGTTACATCACTAGTATGGCAGCGTGAATCATTGTTTAACATAATGTTGAGAGCAGTTGGAATAATCCCATTTTCAGAAACTGGAACTCGAAACACTCCAGTAGATTTATGAGCCATATAATCACATCCTTTCAAAATAAAATATATTTACAATATATTAGATGCAAGAAACGTTCATTTTGATAGGGACAAATTATATGATTCATATATCTATAATAACCCTCGGTATTACTAAGACAATGATTTAAAAGATTAACAAATATCGTGAGACCCAATCGAATGTATATTAAAAGTAAAAAGAATAAGGTGTCTAAAAGATTCCCTATTTTGAGCCAATAATGAGACATTATGTTAATCTTATATGTATAGCTGCACAAAATTGAAAAACTTAAGGAGACAGATCAATTTTATGAGAAAATCATTCATATTACTTACTTTAATTCTAGTATTAGTCAGTGTTACGGCTGCTTGCACACAAGATAAAAAAGATAGTGCCGTTGAAAATGGTCCAATAGAAGAACCAACCGCAAAAAATGAAAATGAAGAGTTATTAAATCTTGAAGAAAAAGAAGATATGAACCGCTTGGAACAAGGTATTTTATTAGTTGGTGAGAGTGTTAAGGGAGGCTATTACTTGACCGCCGTTCAAAATGCATATTTAAATGCTAGTAACGATTCCGTCGTTGTTAATGTCTCTGTAAAAAATGTACGAGGTCAAACGATTGGACTATCAGAATTAAAATATAACTTAAAAGATGAAAAAGCCGGAAAGGCCTATGAAGGGAAGGTGCTTGATCAAAACCCTTCTGATATACAAGTTAAACCAAATGAAACGGTAGAATTAAAAATAGCTTTTGAAGTACCAAGTACCGCAGATGAATATATGTTTTATATTGAAAGCTCTTTAGATCCTCTAGGAGCACACTGGAAAATCGATAAGTTGCAATCACAAAAAAACTAAGTCTCAAATAAGCAAAAAGCAATGAAAAATTTGATATCGATACAAATGAATAATATATAAACATACAACCATCGATTTAATGAATCGTTGGTTTTTTTCAAAAAATGCTCCATTAAAAACTAGGAGACAAAAAAGAACTAATCCCTAGTAGAGATTAGCTCAATACATCAAAAGCTATTATAGTACATAGTTTTATGAGCAAACGTTATATAATGTTGTATGGGATACATAACCTGTCATCCCTTTATATGTAACTTTTAACCACTGTTTAGAATTACTGTAATGACCTTGAACATATTCACCAGTTACCCATGTTCCAGTAATTTTCGCACCATCATTAAATGTATGTAAGACAGGTGATCCAACAGTGTAACCACTGCGCATCTTTGCACCATATACACCTACCGTACCTCCCTTTGCACAAGCTGCTACTACAGTTTTATTTTCAGTAGTATCCGTAGCCGCAAAAGCAGAGCCGTTAAATGTAAATAAAGTAAACATAAAAGCTGTTAATAAAGTACAAATAGATAAGCGACGTAACAAAATAAATTCCCCCTTTTTTTATAATATATTGCTTCATAAATGATTATCTTAAATATTCTAACTATTTTAAATATATTAATGTTGAGAAATATTAGTTGTAGTTTTGAAATAAGATTTTATCAAAAATATTAACAAACTCATATTTTACAGAGAGAGCACCGAAAGAAGCCTTCTACATATTAACTATAAAAAAACTCCACCACAAGGCAGAGGGGATCTTCTCATTCCTATTTCAAACTACCCGCAATCTCCGTAAAGATAACTCCAAGTGCATGCGCACCTGCATCTGGATATCCTAAGCTTCTTTCGCCAACTGTACCGGCGCGGCCCATGCGAGCTACGATTTCTTTCGTATACTCTGCTCCTTTTTCAAAGGCAGTTTTCACTATGTTTAAAATATCTGAACACATAAATTCATTTACTTTTTACGAAAATAAAATTGTATTGTTTAGAATTTTAATGTTAATCAATTTGAAACTTTATGAGTTAATTAAATGTGATATTTAAAGAAGGAATTTGTGATGAAGTACTCACATGATGGAAGTAATGTTAAAAAACAAAAAACTCTAACTAATTCGTCATGGCGATTTAGTTAGAGTTTTTTTGTTTGAAGTATTCACGAGTATCTACCCTTGTCTTTTCAGGTAAAACAATATCAAGTTCTTTATCTAACCATGCAAGAGTCTTTTTACGGAGAAACTCACGCATGTGTTCTTCTGCTTCAAGCATTACTAAGTTAATAGTACAAGAAGAATTACTAGGTTCACAAGAATTGCAAGCCTCGGCCTCGTCTCGATATAATAGACCATTCTGTACAATGTTTTTACATTGAAAAATAGGCTTTGGACCTTCGACAGCTTCTATTACATCCCAAAAAGAAATATCTTCTGGAGACTTAGCTAACCTATATCCTCCCTTTACACCTGGGACAGAACTTACAATGCCGGCTTTAGATAATTTACCGAAAACTTTTGAAAGAAACGTTTCAGAAAGTCCTTGGAACTCTGCCAAATCTTTTATTCCGACACTTTCCTTGGAAGGTGTGTTAATTAAATAAACTAGGCAATGCAAGGCATATTCAACCCCAACACTATACTGCATATACAAATCACCTGCTTTTTATTTTAAGGGTTATCAAATTGTATCTTAGGACCATTTAGAATTTTAGTCAAACAAAAAAAAGCTCGTTTAGAATAGTATGTATTTCATTTGACAAAAATAATTGCAAAGTTTATATTAAAGACCAAGTTAATCGACGATTAACTCGGTCTACAATTAAAGCGGAAAACTTTTAAAAAGGGGAAATACAAATGAACAAAACACTTATCATAAACGCACATCCGAAAGTGGATGATACATCATCAGTCAGCATTAAGGTTCTTAACCATTTTTTAGAATCTTATACAGAATTAATTCCTAATAATGAAACGATTGAACAGATTAATTTATACGATGATGTAGTACCAATGATAGATAAAACTGTTTTAAGTGCATGGGAAAAGCAAGGAAATGGACAGAAGTTAACTGATGAAGAACAAAAAGTAACGGCGCGTATGTCCGAGATTTTACAACAATTTAAAAGTGCAAATACGTATGTTATCGTATTACCTTTGCACAACTTTAATATTCCATCAAAGTTAAAAGATTACATGGACAATATCATGATTGCACGTGAAACATTTAAATATACTGAAACTGGATCAGTGGGATTACTTAAAGATGGAAGAAGAATGCTTGTTATACAAGCAAGTGGAGGAATCTATACAAATGATGATTGGTATACAGAAGTGGAATACTCTCATAAATATTTAAAAGCAATGTTTAATTTCCTTGGCATTGAAGATTATCAAATCGTTCGTGCACAAGGAACAGCAGTACTAGACCCAAATGAAGTATTGCAAAATGCTTATAAAGAAGTTGAAGAGGCTGCTTCTAGATTGGCTAATAAATAAAGTGAAACTTTAATCAGCCCTCACCAATCGGGCTTTTACGGGCAATTTATCCCCACCTAACTTCTACGAAACAAAAGCACTCTTCTAATTAGAGTGCTTTTGTTATTATTTAAGAGGTATTAATTCAGCCCCTGTAATAGTTTGATTAAGAGCTTCATTTACATTTACTAATCTCCTACATTTACTCCAACTCTAATTGCTGTATCTATTTGTTGATTGTATACCGTTACTTTTTGAAAAGGATTATGTATTAAAATAGGCGTTAAATCATACACTCCTTTTTCTTTGTTTATAGGAATTTGAGACTTTACAGTATAAACTGTATTTGGTTCTAAATCATAAAATAATACATCTTTATTATCTATAAATTTCATTTGCTCCCAATCAAAGAATTGTACTAATGCATATTGTTTTCTTGTATTGCTATTATTTCCGACTTTCGTATAGAAATTCAAATTTTTATCTTTAGTAACTTCTTGAGTCAACCATCTCTTGTAATTATTTTCTTTAGCAATAAAAACACCATCTAGCATATCCTCTGTTTTCTTTTCTCCGTAACTATTAAATTTAACTTGATTATTTACAGTCTCATCCCCCCCTACTACTGTACTGAATCTTACAAATAGAAGATTGGATGAATCCGTTTGTTTCCTAAACTCTTCATCTAACATTTTTTTATCAGGGAATTTAGCAATGACAAAAACCACATCATGTAACCCTTTTGGTAATGGTGGGATTTCTATAGGAACTTCTACTGATTCTCCCGCACCTACTTGAAAAGTGAAATCTTTTGCTAACTCTCTACCATCAACTTTAAATTCACTTTGTTTATAATCTACAAGAAGAAACATCTTATAAACCCTTTCAGTTTTAATTAAATTCCCTAAAGAAATAAATTTTTTAAGACTTTGGTTTTCTTCTATATTAAAGTTAAAATCTTTCTCAATTTCTCCATTTTGATTATATATCCCAACATTAATCCCACCGGTTTCGGCGAAAGGCAATTTATCTCTATTTACTGTACTGGCAATAGTTGATTTGAAATTAGTACTATCTAATTGGATTTTAGGCTGATTATTATTTTCTTGTGTCTTTTCAGTTTCCTTTTTGCAAGCACTAAACAACAATAACATTGATAATAACAGTATATATACCAGTCTGTTTCGATTCATTTTATCACCCCTAAATAAATTCTATAAATACGAAAAGCAAATTAGAAATATATTCTAATTTGCTCATGCGAACATCTTATTTTATCAAGTTCCGTAAGTTTCGGTCTTCCAGGTCTGGTAACCACTTAATCGGAATTCATGGTTTCCGTAAGCTTCACCATTATCCCAAAAATTATTACTAATAAACACTTTCGCGCCTGCATGTGAGGAACTATATTGAGCATCTGTTGCTGTATCTTTATAAATCCCATTTACATAACCCTTTGTTTTTGCGTAAATATAATCAATTGATTTCTTATTAGTTTGATTACTGTTTGTATATGCATCAGAGACGGAACTTGCCCCACCAGTCTGAGTGAAATCTGAAAAAGCAACATAATGCGCACCACCCGCTAGACCTTTATTATTTGGGTCTAATGACGCTGGCGAAAAAGTCTTTAATGCTTTTCTCTCCACATCGTATACAGTTTTAGGAACTTGTTCGTTCGAAACTGTTTCATTTTCTTGAGCAAATGAATGGATAGGGAACGAAAGTAAAGCAACTAGCGATAAAGCAGATATTGTTTTTTTCATATTTTTACTCCTCTCATCAAAAGAAAATATCCTTTATGCTCCGTAAGTTTCTGTTTTCCAAGTTTGATAGCCTGATTGTGTAAAGATATGTTCACCGTAAACTTCATCATCCCCTACAAACCATGTACCTTTATTAACTTCAGCGCCTGCATGTGAAGAATTATATTGATCATCTGCTCTACTACCTACACTTCCACCATCTACATAGTGTTTGGTTTTAGCATAAATACGGTCAATTGATTTTTTTGAAGATTTACTACTGCTCGTATATGCATCTGACATAGACCAAGTACCTCCAAGAGCATACTGACCTGAATTAGCAGAGTAATACGGACCACCAGCAAGACCTTTATTGTTCGGATCTAATGGCAGTGGTGAAAATGTTTTAGATGGTAATTTTTCTTTATCAATTACTACAGGATTAACACCTTCATTAGCTGCTGCTTGACTAGATGGAGCGAATGTAAAAAGTCCAAAAGCAAATGTTGACGACAACACAACTGATAAAACTTTCTTTTTCATTGTTAACCTCCATTTACAAATATTAGGTACCTGTATAAATCTTACAAAATAGTAATAATACAATCAATATATATTTTCAATTTTTTGGAAATTTTAAATATTCCTCAACATTTGTCGTTAACTTTCGAACAATTACAATCTGTTTAGTAATGATTTTGAGATGCTCCTACTTCCCAAAAGGTACACCTTATGGAACAATCTCTTCATCTCTTCCAAACCACTTCATAAGGTGTCCAACCCTAATTTTGAAGTCCCAAAACAATAAACATCACCTTTTGAAGTGCTTTCTGTCGATTAGTCAGTTTTTCAAAAATACAATTAATCAATTATAAAAATCCCCTCCACCATAAGGCAGAGGGGATCTTCTCATTCCTATTTCAAACTACCCGCAATCTCCGTAAAGATAACTCCAAGTGCATGCGCACCTGCATCTGGATATCCTAAGCTTCTTTCGCCAACTGTACCGGCGCGGCCCATGCGAGCTACGATTTCTTTCGTATACTCTGCTCCTTTAACCGCTGCTTCTGCACCTTTTTCGAAGGCAATTTTCATGTCTTCTTCGTTTGAAGCGCTAGCTAACCAAGAGTCTACACATGGAGCGAGTGCATCAACAAGTGTTTTGTCACCAACTACCGCTCCTCTACCGAATGATCTTTCACCGATAGATTGTATGCCGTGAAGTGCTGCCTGCAGCATTTCAGCGAATTCTTTCACTGTTAACTCACGTTTTTCGCCTGCTGCTTTACTAGCTGCGCGGAATGCTCCACCCCAAATTGGGCCAGATGCGCCGCCGCAATGTTCCATAATAATCATGGAACAACCGTCAAGGAATGATCCGATTGTTACGTTCTCTTGATCTACAATAGAATGCCACTCACGTTTTAATTGCTTAAATCCTTTTGCCACACTCATTCCGAAGTCGCCATCACCTGCGTGTGTATCTAACTCACAGAACGGTACTTCGTTTTTAATAATAACGTCGCTCATTTTATCAACGAGATAAATCATGTTGTTTAATGTAATAACATTATTTTTAATAACAGCGTGCTCTTCCGCTGTTTCTATTTCGAACGAAACTTCCTTCTCTTCTGCTCCTTCAAGTACATTCACGTACTCAACACTTTCAACTGGCCCATCTACTTTAAACGCTGGTGTATTACATTCTTTAGATAGTAATGTTTTTAGCTCATCATCTAATTTCATCACTGTTAAAGACATACCAGCCATATCGATACTCGTCATATAATTACCGACAAATACTCTATTAATTTTAATGTTTCTAGCAGCTAATTCTCTCGTCACTGCATTATTAAATAAGTAAAGTTCTTGCAGTGGTGTTCCGCCAAAACCATTTACTAGAAGTGCAATTTCTTCGCCATCTTTTACTCCTAAATCTTTCATTAAATCATTTGTCATACGGTTAGCTAATTCATCAGCCGACATCGTTTTTTCACGCTTAATTCCTGGTTCGCCGTGAATACCTACGCCGTATTCCATTTCATCTTCCGCAAGTGTGAAAGTAGGTGATCCGCTCGCTGGAACAGTACAAGACGTTAACGCTAAACCGATTGTGCGCACGTTAGCCGCTGCTTTTTCTGCGACAGCTTTCACCGCTCCTAAATCCATACCTGCTTCCGCTGCTGCGCCAGCAATTTTATGAACGAGAATAACGCCCGCAACGCCGCGGCGTCCTACTGTATACAAACTATCTTCTACCGCAATATCATCATCCACTTTTACGTAGTCAACTTCAATTCCATCTTCCGTCGCTAAATGTGCTCCGTTTTTGAAATTCATAATATCGCCGCTATAATTTTTAATAATTAATAACGTACCTTTTTTACTAGCTGTCTCTTTAATCGCTTGATATACCTGAATTTGTGAAGGTGAAGCAAACACGTCTCCGCACACTGCCGCATCTAACATTCCTTTTCCAACTAACCCTGCATGTGCCGGCTCATGACCACTACCGCCGCCACTAATTAACGTTACTTTATTTTCGTTCATTTCTTTTTTCTTAATAACTTTATATTTTTTCAAAAGCTCAAGCTCTGGGTGCGCCATAACCATTCCGTTACACATTTCCATTACTAATGTTTCTGGTTTGTTTATAATCTTTTTCATTGTGATTCTCCCTCAATTCCTTTAATATATTGTGATATATTTGAAATCTTCTTCTTACTACTCATGTTAAAATGAAAGCGTTTTATAGTAAACGGACAAAATGGACAATCTGTCTAAAGACACCGCTCTCATTTATGGGTAGGATTTTCATATTACTAACATTCTAGGGATGATTGAGATGACCTCTTCTATAATTTCTAAAAAGATAATCGCGAATTCATTGAAGTATTTAATGGAAACAGAGTCGTTTCATAAAATATCAGTGAGCGATATTATGTTACACTGTCAAATGCGTAGGCAAACTTTTTATTATCATTTTAAAGATAAATTTGAACTATTAAGCTGGATTTATAGAGAAGAAACGAAAGAAAACATTATCGACTTTCTCGACTATGAAACGTGGGAAAACATTTTCGATTTATTATTTGATTACTTTTATGAAAATCAAAAATTTTACCGAAATGCTTTTAAAGTCATTGAACAAAACTCGTTTAATCACTATTTATTTGAGCATACGAAAAACTTATATATGAAGATTATTGATGAATTATCTGTGAGCTGTGGATTCAGCCTTTCTGATGAGACAAAAAATACGATTGCATCCTTTTATAGTCACGGCTTCGTTGGAACGATTAAAGATTGGATTGAAAGCAAGTGCGAAGTAGATCCTTCCATTATGTCTTCTCTCATGAAAAACATGATAAACAATCAATTACTACTATTACTAGAACAATCAGCAAAGTAATTAAAGGGTGGCAAAAGCAATGAAAAAGATTATGAATGATGTACAAAATATCGTTCAAGATATGATGCATGGCTTTTATTTTGAACATAACGACAAAGTAAATTATGACGAAACAAATAACATCATTTATGTAAAAGATATAGAAAAACTGAAGCAAAATGTTGTTATCATAAGCGGTGGTGGTAGCGGACATGAACCAGCTGATATTGGTTATGTAGGAAAAGGAATGCTTACGGCGGCAGTAAACGGCAGTATTTTCACTCCGCCTACAGTGGAACAAATTATTGCGGCAACTCGCCTCATGCCAAAAAATAAGAGTATTTTATTCATCATCAAAAACTTTAAAGATGACGTAGCAAACTTTTTAGCAGCAGAACAAATCACAAAAGAAGAAGGAAGACAAATTGACCACATCATCGTAAATGACGACGTTTCAATTGAAGATGATGCTTCGTTTAATAAAAGAAGACGTGGCGTCGCTGGTACTGTTTTCGTTCAAAAAATACTTGGTGCGGCTGCTGAAAGCGGACATTCTTTAGAAGAACTAACAACACTTGGCCAATCTATCACCGAAAACTTGCACACATTAGGCGTCGCCCTTTCACCTGCAAACGATCCAGCGAAAGGAAAAGCTTCATTCACATTAAACGACGATGAAGTTTTTTATGGCGTTGGCATTCACGGAGAAAAAGGTTACCGTAAAGAAGCACTATCCTCTTCTGAAATATTAGCGATCGAACTAATGAACAAACTTAAAAGCATTTATCGCTGGAGAAAAGGAGACAACTTTGCCATCCTTATTAACGGACTCGGTGCAACACCACTAATGGAACAATACATTTTCGCAAATGACATTCGTCGTTTGTGTGAGTTGGAAGGCTTACAAATTACATTCGTGAAGGTCGGTACACTGTTAACTTCTTTAGATATGAAGGGTGTTTCGCTGAGTTTGCTTAAGGTGGAGGATTTGGATTGGGTGAAGTGGTTGAAGGAAAGTACGGAAACTGCTAGTTGGTAATACAAATAAAAATAGGATGGCTTCAATGGGCCATCCTATTTTTGTACGTAATTCAGCTATTAAAAAATTCAATTACTGAAGAATTCTGCACTCAATATTACAGCAAATTTACATTAAAAATGTAAATCCTCATTTCCCTGGTACTTTCCTTTATTAAGTCTTTTTCTTATGAATAATTCTGCAACAATTAAATTAGGTACCCACGCTAACCAAGCAATAATAGCGTAACTAAGTTCAAATCGCTCTATTCCAAATAAAACTATAAACAACGGTAGCCAAATTCTTAATGTAACTGCTCCAAAGGTTAAAGAATAATTTCTAATCATCCAATTCCGATGCTCTTTAATTTTTTTATTCTTAACTCTATTTAACGCTTGATATGCTGATGTTAGCCAAAATACAGATAACAAACCGAAACCTAGCTTCGCTACCAACCCTCCCGTAGCATAAAAGGATAGGTACAGTCCAGAAACGCCTCCTAATAATATACCAACTATATAGATTCTCCCGACTATTCGATGACGGTTGATATTCTTTTCTCTAAATTTAGTGGATAATGTAAAAGGGCCAGTTACTAATGCTACTATACTAGTTGTAATATGTATAAATAGCATCATATACCAGAATTCACTTAATTTAGATCCAAACATAAGCTTAGCTTTTACAAGTCCTGTTTGAAATCCATCCATAATAAAATATTGGACAACAACATAGCCAGCTACTAAAAGAGCAAAAAAAGTAAATACAAACCAAATTTTCCTGTTCAAATTTTACTGCCTCCTTATTACATGAAGGAATTAGATTATACATTACTGTTCATTCTAGGGAAAAATAGAAAAGCCTTCTTTACTGATTTATTCAACACATTGTTTTTATAAACCGAATGACTTACATGCAACGACGAATAAAATATATGATACAAGGCCCTTCTTCATACATAAAAACCCTCAAGTATGTCGTTCTATACTTGAGGGGTTTTTCATTTATTCTCTCTCGTCTCTCATTTTCTTAAATCAATAATTAGCTCATCTGTAATCTGCTCAAGATGGAAAAATCCTTTTATATAATGGATATGTGACCATTTCTCTTCCCCACCAATAATAAATAATTCTTGCGCATCATACATAAATGAAAAGCTTGGATAGAAACTGTCAGCCTTTATTTCAATCTCACCAATACGATTACTGACAATCTTACAGTCTGCTGAATAGCTTAATAACGTATAGAGAGAATCTTGTGCTGATTGGAAGAAATACTAGAATCATTTTATAAAGTGAAACTTTAATCAGTGGGGGTTTTCTTCATCCCCCACTGATTATTAGTTGAACCAATCGGACTTTTATGGGCAGTTGATCCCCCACCTAACTTCTTTGCTTTCGCTGCATTTTGAGGTGGGGGTCTTACTGCCCATTAAAGCGGGATAAACGAGATTGCACATCTCATTGGAGAATTACAGGCCTCCCAAATAAAGCTGGATAATAAATGAACATCGCACCTACAAATGAACACACTAAACAAAAAACAGCTTCGTATTTTATAACTAGAGAAGAGTTCGTATCAAGCTTTTTTTCCTCTCTTTTACATATCATTTTAAATAAAGCTCTATATATTACATACCCAACAATTGCCCCGAGGGTATTCGTAAATAAATCATCAATATCTGTAATTCTATTATTTAGTAATTGATTTAACTCAATTGCCAATGAAAAAAGGAATCCCGCACATACGGTGTTTTTCATTTTTCTAAAATGCGGCCAAATAGTCGGTAATAAAAAACCGAACGGCATAAACAGTACAATGTTCAAAAGATACGTAGTACTACCTGCAGTATCAAATAGAGTCAAGTTAATTTGACTGACGCGAATCCACGTTTCATATCTACTTATATCCCATACAGTCGCGATTTGTGTCACCTTATACACTAGCGAAAGGTAGAACAGAAAAACATATACCCATAGAAAATGCCGAATAGATATAGTTCTTTTCGCTTTAAAATAAAAGCCAATTTGAAACACAATACAAAAAATAATAGTAAAAAAATAAGTATACAAATAACTCATCAAAACTCCTGTATGCATGTAGAATCCCCTAACTTTACATTTTCATCTATGATCTTGTTGTTTATCCCGCATTAACGGGCAATAAGACCCCCACCTCAAAATTCAGCGAAAGCAAAGGAGTTAGGTGGAGGGTCAACTGCCCGTAAAAGCCCGATTGGTTCAACTAATAATCAGTGGGGGATGAAGACCCCCCCACTGATTAAAGTTTCACTTTATAGGATAGGAAAAACTTTTAAAATAAAAAGTGGGGTAAATATAAAATTTTTCTTAAATCTTCAGTTGGGTTTTATTATTACTCTTCTTAGGAATCCGCCATTAATAGCTAGGCAACAACATGCTTAAACGTAACAAGATTATCATTTTTGCACGTAATCCTCGTAATACTTTAACCGATGAAGCATATATAAAATCATGTGAATCGTTTGTTCAGTTAAAACATGAAATTAAGAAATATATGACGTACTATAATCCCTCTTGCTATCAATAGAATTTAAAGAAGATGACTCCTGTTTGCATAAAGAAATCATCTTTTTTAGGTTACCGAACTTTTTTTAGAATGTCCTTTACAAAGAGTACAGAACAAGAGCACCTTATGCCTATTCAAAGGGATCAACTATACCTTCTTCCCTTAAAATCACTAAAATCCATTTACAAATCTATAAAAGTAGATATAATATCCTTATGGAACCTTTATTAATTTATAAAGCATTGTCAAATGAAACAAGATGTCAAATTTTATCATGGTTGAAAAATCCAGAAAACCATTTCGATGAAAAACCTTATCTAGAACAAGACCTTAACTTTCAAGTTGGCGTATGTGTAGGAGATATCCAACTTAAAACTGGCTTAGCCCAATCGGTTATTTCTAGTTATTTATTAACTATGAAAAAAGCAGGCCTACTAGAGTCTGACCGAATTGGAAAATGGACCTACTATCGTCGAAATGAAAAAACAATACGAGAGTTTTCTGAATACGTCCAAAACGAATTATAAAATGAAAGCTAATAATCAATCGGCATACTAATTGATTATTAGCTTTCACACATTCTGCTTTTTTACAGGTATCCAATGACTTTTGTATAAATTGCACTGCCTATAAAAGCAAGAAACATCGAAAGGAGAAATTTTTTTAACATATCATATCTAGTTATTTAGATATCTGTTATTGTATTTCGAATTACATACTCCTGATAATATTGGCATCCAATCATGCTTATCATAATGCTTCTTTGTTAATGAATTTACTTTCAAAATACTGATACGAATGGAGAGTTTTATAAATGAAAAAAGTAAATCCTTTACTTATTCTGACACTCGCAATAGGTGTGTTCGGAATTATTACTACCGAGATGGGTATTGTCGGCGTATTACCACAACTCACTCAAAAATTCGGAATTTCAACTACACAAGCTGGATTTTTAGTAAGTATATTTGCACTAGTTGTTGCTATTTCTGGTCCGTTTTTAATTCTGCTCGTCTCTAGTATGAATCGCAAAATAATTTTATTAACAGCAATTTTCATATTTGTTATTTCAAATTTAATCTACGCTTATACAACGCAATTTGAAATCATGCTTATTTTTCGTATTTTACCGGCAGCGCTTCATCCACTCTTCTTTTCAATCGCTCTTGTAACAGCTGCTAAACTTGTCCCTCCAGAAAAGAGCGGTCAAGCAGTTACAAAAGTTTTCATGGGAATTACTGTTGGCTTTGCTTTAGGTGTACCACTAACCTCTTACCTTGCAGACCAATTTTCACTCGAAATGGCTTTTTTATTCGGAGCATTCGTTAACACTGTTGCATTCATTGGAATACTACTCCTACTTCCTTCTATGCCCGTTAAAGAAAAAATGTCTTTCGGCAAACAAATTCGTATACTCGGCAAACCAGGATTATGGTTAAATATTTTAACCGTCACATTCCTTTTTGCAGCCATGTTTTCCGTATACAGCTACTTCGCTGAGTACCTTGCAAAAGTAACTTCCATGAATGGATCTCTCATCAGCATCATGCTATTCATATTTGGTATAGTTATGATTTTAGGTAATCATTTATTTGGTGGCCTCCTACAAAAAAGCATAATAAACACTGTAATATCATTCCCTATTCTATATTCTATTGTTTACATATTGGTTTATTATTTAGGTTCCTACCTTGTTCCAATGATTTTTATAGTATTCATTTGGGGAATCGTACACGCTGGTGGATTAATTGTTGGTCAAACATGGTTAATAAGTGAAGCTAAAGAAGCACCTGAATTTGGTAACAGTCTATTCGTTTCGTTCTCAAATCTCGGAATTACTTTAGGAACCACTATTGGAGGCTGGTTCATTTCAAACTTAGGTATTCACCAGCTTATTTGGAGCGGATTTATATTCACACTACTCTCATTTCTATTAATTATAATAAAACTAAAATTTTTCAATTCTAATAGCCAGGCTTCATTATCAAGCTAGTACATTTTCAGTTCCAAATTCGATAAAGTGAAACTTTAATCAGTGGGGGTTTTCTTCATCCCCCACTGATTATTAGTTGAACCAATCGGACTTTTATGGGCAGCCCGACCCCCACCTAAATTCTTTGCTTTCGCTGAATTTTGAGGTGGGGGTCTTACTGCCCATTAAAGCGGGATAAAAAACATTATAAATTCTTCTTATAAGATTTTATTAACTAAAAAGTATAATGCTCGAAGCCTTTAGCCATAATTACGACTAAAGGCTTTTTTGTATATAAAAATAATTCTAAAAGGAGCTAATTTTATGGAACATAATCAAAATGGAGTACTTGCTTTAATTGTTTTATTTTTAGGATTAGTGTTTTTTGTTAGTGGAATGGTTTATCATTTATGGGGCTCTTTTTAATGGTATGATTGTAATCACTCATAAAAATCCTCAAGTATGTCGTTCCTTTATTAATTTCAACGTTTAGACAGATACATCATTCAAAAACTAAAACGTGTATTGCAATTATCGATATGGAATATTTCCAAAAACAACTTAACATGGTAAAATAATATTCGGACGGGAGTCCAATATTATTAAAATTAAGATGGTTCAAGTCGGAGGAAGGCACCTTAGGGTGTCTTTTCTTTATTTTCAAAAGGACCTGCTCAATTATTGTATAAAAAACATAAAGTAAGTTGAATCCATTAAAATACATGAGTGACCCCTTGTTTTCCCCTCTTATTAAAGGAGGAACTATTATGGGATTTGGTGGTAGTTGTAGTAGTAATTGTGGCGGCGGCTTTGCTTTACTAGTTGTATTGTTTATTTTATTGATCATTGTTGGAGCTTCTTGCTTCTGCTAAAAAACTATCGGAAAAGACACTCTTATATGGGTGTCTTTTCTTTGTAATAAAAAGCTCTCTTTGAACTACTCACCACTTAACGTCCTTACGGACTGTTTGAAGTGGGAGATTCCTAAGTACAGAAGCCTAGCGGCTTCTAATTCATTAGGCTATCCCCGTAGTTCCTACGGTTAGAAGCCTTAAAGCTTCATTTTTAAGATTGATACTT
>NZ_JAKVPU010000010.1:0-204550 GCF_022487605.1 Bacillus sp. ES1-5
TTCCCATACCGAACACGGAAGTTAAGCTCTCTAGCGCCGATGGTAGTTGGGACCTTGTCCCTGTGAGAGTAGGACGTCGCCAAGCAAAAACCTAAGTCGATTCGACTTAGGTTTTTTTGTGTTTATTTTTATTTACTAAATATCATAATCCATAAATTTAATAACCCTAAAGAAGAAAAAAGGATGAAAATGAAGCTATTTAAAGTAATAGCAATGATTTTTTGTTTTCTAGGTTTTCCGAGTGTTCCTAAAATAATCTTTATGATAGGAAACGTTATTTCTACCACAAGTATATATTTTAAAAAGTGGGATGATATAAATAAGTATTCAATCATTACAGCAATGACTGCTATAAAAAGGAATAAATAGGAAAAAAGTGTAGTTCGTTTTTTCATTATTGTCTTCCTTATAAATAAAATGAATATAAATGATATGCTTTATATTAAAGCATACGGAATAAGTATACAAATTGTTATGTGTACAATAGATCTCTAGAAATATATATTCTAATTTCTTATCCTTCTTGCATATAGTTACAATTATTCTTTTGAATATAACTAAAACACGAACGTTATTGGTGAGTAATAAAAAAACATTCGATTATTTATTGACATTGTTTATGAAATATTGTTAATATAGCCATAGAAAGAATAATATATAAGACCTCATATAATCGCGGGGATATGGCCTGCAAGTCTCTACCTAACGACCGTTATTCGTTAGACTATGAGGGAAAGTCACTCGGTATTTTTCTATTCACAAGGGATACGTATGCCTGAGTAGAGCGCTTTCTCTCATAGTAAAAGAGAAACTGTTCTATTTCAGGCTTTTTTTATTTGAATCGGGGGGATTCTAATATGAAATCACTAGTTGGAGTCATAATGGGAAGCACGTCAGACTGGGAAACAATGAAATATGCTTGTGACATTTTAGATGAATTAAATATACCGTATGAGAAAAAAGTTGTATCTGCTCATCGGACTCCGGATTATATGTTTGAATATGCAGAGACGGCTCGTGAACGTGGGTTGAAAGTTATTATTGCTGGAGCTGGTGGAGCAGCGCATTTACCAGGGATGGTTGCAGCGAAGACGAATATTCCTGTAATCGGAGTTCCAGTTCAATCAAAAGCGTTAAACGGCTTAGATTCATTATTATCCATCGTCCAAATGCCAGGAGGGGTTCCAGTTGCAACTGTTGCAATTGGTAAGGCTGGTTCAACAAATGCTGGTTTACTTGCTGCACAAATACTTGGATCATTCCACGATGATATACATGATGCATTAGAATTGAGAAGAGAAGCAATTAAAAAAGATGTGCGCGAAGGTAGTGAGCTAGTATGACGAGAATCATTTTACCTGGAAAAACAATCGGCATTATTGGAGGCGGCCAGCTAGGAAGAATGCTGGCATTGGCAGCTAAGGAAATGGGATATAAAATTGCTGTTTTAGATCCTACAAAAAATTCACCATGTGCACAAGTTGCTGATATTGAAATTGTTGCACCTTATGACGATTTAAAAGCAATTCAGCATTTAGCGGAGATTAGTGATGTTGTCACATATGAATTTGAGAATATTGATTATAGATGTTTACAATGGCTTGAAAAACATGCTTACTTACCGCAAGGCAGTCAGTTGTTAAGTAAAACACAAAATCGTTTTACAGAAAAGAATGCGATTGAGAAAGCTGGGCTACCAGTAGCAACGTATAGATTAGTTCAAAATCAAGATCAGCTTACTGAAGCAATCACTGAGTTATCATATCCTTCCGTCTTGAAAACGACGACAGGTGGATATGATGGGAAAGGTCAAGTTGTTTTAAGAAGTGAGGCTGACGTTGATAAAGCACGAGAGCTTGCGAATGCAGCAGAGTGTATTTTAGAGAAATGGGTGCCTTTTGAAAAAGAAGTATCAGTCATTGTGATTCGTAGTGTAAGTGGTGAAACGAAAGTATTTCCGGTAGCGGAAAATATTCATGTAAATAACATTTTGCATGAATCTATCGTTCCAGCTCGCATTACAGAAGAACTTTCTCAAAAAGCAATTGCTTATGCAAAAGTGCTCGCGGATGAACTAGAACTTGTGGGAACACTAGCGGTAGAGATGTTTGCTACAGCTGATGGTGAGATTTATATTAATGAATTAGCACCAAGACCTCACAATTCAGGACACTATACACAGGATGCATGTGAAACGAGTCAATTCGGTCAACATATTCGAGCAATCTGTAATTTACCTCTTGGAGAAACAAATTTGTTAAAACCAGTTGTCATGGTAAACATTTTAGGCGAACATATAGAAGGGGTCCTAAGACAAGTGAATAGATTAACCGGGTGCTATTTACACTTGTATGGAAAAGAAGAAGCAAAAGCGCAGCGAAAAATGGGGCATGTTAATATTTTAAATGATAATATTGAAGTCGCTCTAGAAAAAGCGAAGAGTTTGCATATTTGGGACCATCAAGAACAACTGTTGGAGGGAAAAAGATGATTAGTCGTTATACACGCCCAGAAATGGGTGCAATTTGGACGGAAGAGAACAAATTTAAAGCGTGGTTAGAAGTTGAGATTTTAGCTTGTGAAGCATGGGCTGAGCTTGGCGATATTCCAAAAGAAGATGTTAAAAAAATTCGTGAGCATGCATCATTTGATATTGATCGTATTTATGAAATTGAAAAAGAGACACGTCATGACGTAGTTGCATTCACTCGTGCTGTATCAGAAACACCAACATTAGGTGAGGAACGTAAATGGGTTCATTACGGTTTAACATCTACAGACGTAGTAGATACAGCGTTATCTTACATCTTAAAACAAGCGAATGAAATCATACTAAAAGACTTAGAAAACTTTGTAAGCATTTTAGCTAACAAAGCGAAAGAGCATAAATACACGATCATGATGGGAAGAACACACGGTGTTCATGCAGAACCAACAACATTTGGTTTAAAACTTGGTCTTTGGTATGAAGAAATGAAACGTAACGTAGAGCGTTTCAAACAAGCTGCTGATACAGTTCGCGTTGGTAAATTATCTGGTGCGGTTGGTACATACGCAAATATCGATCCATTCGTAGAAAAGTATGTTTGTGAAAACTTAGGATTAGAAGCAGCACCAATTTCAACACAAACATTGCAACGTGATCGCCATGCTCATTACATGTCAACACTTGCACTAATCGCAACATCTATCGAAAAGATGGCAGTTGAGATTCGTGGTTTACAAAAGAGTGAAACACGTGAAGTTGAAGAAGCTTTCGCAAAAGGCCAAAAAGGTTCTTCTGCAATGCCACATAAACGTAATCCAATTGGATCAGAAAATATGACTGGTTTAGCTCGTGTTATCCGCGGTTATATGATGACAGCTTATGAGAATGTTCCATTATGGCATGAGCGTGATATTTCTCACTCTTCGGCAGAACGCGTAATTTTACCAGATGCTACAATCGCATTAAATTACATGCTAAATCGCTTTGGTAATATCGTTAAAAACTTAACTGTATACCCAGAGAATATGAAACGCAATATGACAAGAACATACGGCTTAATTTATTCTCAGCGTGTAATGCTTACATTAATCGACAAAGGTATGGTACGTGAAGAAGCTTATGATATCGTACAGCCTAAAGCGATGGAAGCTTGGGAAACACAAGTACAATTTAAAGAGCTTGTAGAAGCTGATGAGCGTATTACGAGCAAGTTATCACAAGAAGAAATTAATGAATGCTTCAACTATGAGCATCATATGCAACACGTTGATACAATCTTTGAACGCCTTGGGTTAAACGAAGCGTAAAATTTCATATGGCACAGAATAGAGTCATTCTGTGCCATTCTTTATAAAAACATTATTCACATTTTTCAAACTACAGGGGGCTTGCGAAATGCAAAAGCTAGAATTGCTGTATGAAGGTAAGGCAAAAAGAATTTATCGTACAGAATCAGCAGATATGGTTTGGGTAGAGTACAAAGATAGTGCGACTGCTTTCAATGGGGAGAAAAAAGAGACGATTACAGGAAAAGGTCGTTTGAACAATGAGATTACAACTTTATTGTTCAGAAAGTTACAAGAAGTAGGAATAAAAACACATTTCGTAGAGAAGTTATCTGAAACAGAGCAACTTGTTAAAAAAGTGAGTATTATTCCTCTAGAAGTTGTCACAAGAAATGTAATTGCAGGAAGTCTTTCAAAACGATTAGGAATGGAAGAGGGAACTGTACTTGCAGAACCAATCGTAGAATTTTACTTCAAAGATGATGATTTAGGAGATCCGCTTGTAACGGAAGATCATATTCGTGTATTAAACGTTGCATCACCAGAGCAAGTAAGCGTATTACGAGATATGGCTCTACAAATCAATCAAGTGTTGATTGATCATTTCGCAAGCTGTCGTGTAAGATTAGTAGATTTTAAATTAGAGTTTGGTGTAACAGATGAAGGGGAAATCATTTTAGCGGATGAAATTTCACCAGATACTTGCCGTTTATGGGATGAAACGAGCAATGAAAAATTTGATAAAGACGTATTCCGTCGTGACCTTGGAAATTTAACAGAAGCTTATGAAGAGATTTTAAAACGTTTAGGGGGAATTTCGCATGTATAAAGTTAAGGTATATGTAACGTTAAGAGAAAGTGTATTAGATCCACAAGGAACAGCAGTAAAAGGGGCACTTCATAGTCTTTCATTCACAGAAGTACAAGACGTTCGAATCGGAAAATATATGGAATTAACAATTGATAAATCAGTATCTGACCTTGACGCAAAGGTAAAAGAAATGTGTGAAAAACTATTAACAAACGTTGTAATGGAAGACTTCCGTTATGAAGTTGAGGAGGTTGTCGCACAGTGAAATTTGCAGTCATAGTATTCCCAGGTTCGAACTGTGATGTCGATATGTTCCATGCAATTAAAGATGAGCTTGGTGAAGAAGTAGATTACGTTTGGCACGATAGAGAGAATTTAGATGAATATGATGCAATTTTACTACCTGGTGGATTCTCTTACGGTGACTATTTACGTTGTGGTGCTATTTCTCGCTTCGCGAATGCAATGAAAGCAGTGCAAAAAGCTGCTGAGCAAGGAAAGCCGATTTTAGGTGTATGTAATGGATTCCAGATTCTTGTTGAATCAGGATTACTACCAGGAGCGTTAATGAGAAACGAAAACTTAAAATTTATGTGCCGAACAGTTCAGCTGCGTGTTGAAAATAATGAAACGATGTTTACATCACAATATGAAAAAGATGAAGTAATCAATATTCCAATCGCGCATGGTGAGGGGAACTACTATTGTGATGAAGAGACTCTTAAACAATTAGAAGAGAATAATCAAATCGCATTCCGTTACGTAGAAAACCCGAATGGAAGCGTTTCAGATATTGCTGGTATTGTAAATGAAAAAGGAAATGTACTTGGTATGATGCCACACCCAGAGCGTGCTGTAGATGAATTACTTGGCGGTGCTGAAGGGTTAAAAGTCTTTCAATCTATCTTAAAACAGTGGAGGGAAACATATGTCGTTAATGCTTGAACCAAATCCAACACAAATTAAAGAAGAGCGCATATATGCGGAAATGGGGCTAACAGACGAAGAGTTTGCCATGGTTGAAAAGATTTTAGGCCGTCTGCCAAATTATACAGAAACAGGATTATTCTCTGTTATGTGGTCTGAACATTGCAGTTATAAAAATTCAAAACCAGTACTTCGAAAATTCCCAACAACAGGTGAGCGCGTTCTGCAAGGACCTGGGGAAGGTGCTGGAATTGTAGATATCGGTGATAATCAAGCGGTTGTATTTAAAATGGAAAGTCATAACCATCCTTCTGCTATTGAACCATATCAAGGAGCAGCAACAGGCGTTGGTGGTATTATCCGTGACGTATTCTCTATGGGAGCACGCCCGGTAGCTCTATTAAACTCACTTCGCTTCGGTGAATTACAGTCACCACGTGTGAAATATTTATTCGAAGAAGTAGTAGCAGGGATTGCAGGATACGGTAACTGTATCGGCATTCCGACTGTTGGCGGCGAAGTACAGTTTGATCCATGTTATGAAGGAAATCCACTTGTAAATGCAATGTGCGTAGGCTTAATTAATCATGAAGATATTAAAAAGGGGCAAGCGCACGGTGCTGGAAATACAGTAATGTACGTAGGAGCATCAACTGGTCGTGACGGTATTCACGGTGCAACATTCGCATCTGAAGAGTTATCTGAAAGCTCAGAAGCGAAGCGTCCAGCAGTTCAAGTAGGAGATCCATTTATGGAGAAACTTCTTATTGAAGCTTGCTTAGAACTTATTCAGTCGGATGCACTTGTTGGAATTCAAGATATGGGTGCAGCTGGTTTAACATCATCTTCTGCAGAAATGGCAAGTAAAGCAGGTATGGGTATTGAAATGTACTTAGATGATGTACCACAGCGCGAAACAGGAATGACACCATATGAAATGATGCTATCTGAATCACAAGAACGTATGTTAATCGTTGTGAAAAAGGGTAGAGAGCAAGAAATAGTAGATTTATTTGAGAAGTATGGTCTTGCAGCCGTTACGATGGGGAAAGTAACGGAAGACAAAATGCTTCGCTTATTCCATAAAGGTGAAAAGGTAGCTGAAGTACCAGCAGATGCTCTTGCGGAAGAAGCACCAATTTATCATAAGCCATCAAAAGAAGCAGCATACTTTGCTGAATTCCAGGCAATGAAAATGGAAACACCAAAAGTAGAAAATTATAAAGAAACGTTATTCGCTCTATTACAACAACCGACGATTGCAAGTAAAGAGTGGGTTTATGATCAATATGATTATCAAGTTCGCACAAGCACAGTTGTTACACCAGGTTCAGATGCAGCAGTTGTACGTGTACGTGGTACAGAAAAAGGATTAGCAATGACGACAGATTGTAACTCTCGCTACATCTATTTAGATCCAGAAGTGGGCGGTAAAATTGCAGTAGCAGAGGCAGCACGTAATATCGTATGTTCTGGGGGAGAGCCACTTGCAATTACAGATTGCTTAAACTTCGGTAATCCAGAAAAACCAGAAATCTTCTGGCAAATTGAGAAATCAGTAGATGGTATGAGTGAAGCTTGTCGCACATTACAAACGCCAGTTATCGGCGGAAACGTATCAATGTATAACGAACGTAGTGGTGAAGCTGTATACCCAACACCGACAGTTGGGATGGTTGGACTTGTACACGATTTAAAACATGTAACAACACAAGAGTTTAAGCAAGCTGGCGATTTAGTTTATATCATCGGAGAGACGAAAGCTGAGTTTGGTGGAAGTGAATTACAGAAAATGATTCACGGCAAAATTTTCGGTCAATCACCAAGCATCGATCTAGATGTAGAATTAAAGCGCCAAAAACAAGTATTAGCAGCAATTCAAGCTGGCCTTATTCAATCTGCTCATGATGTTGCAGAAGGTGGTTTATCAGTTGCGATTACTGAAAGCGCAATTGGTGCAAAAGGTTTAGGTGCTACTGTGAAATTAGATGGAGAAGCAACAGCAGCATTATTCGCTGAATCACAATCGCGCTTCGTTATAACTGTAAAACGTGAAAATAAAGAAGCGTTTGAGAAAGCGGTAGAAGCAATTCAAGTTGGAGAAGTGACAAATACAAATGAAGTAACAATTCATAATGAAGAAAATGAAGTATTACTTACAGCAAATGTAGATGAAATGAGAAAGGCTTGGAAAGGGGCAATCCCATGCTTGCTGAAATAAAGGGGTTAAATGAAGAATGTGGCGTTTTTGGAATTTGGGGGCATGAAAATGCAGCACAAGTTTCGTACTACGGATTGCATAGTTTACAGCACCGTGGACAAGAAGGCGCAGGCATCGTTGTAAATAATGGTGAGAAAATCGTCGGTCACAAGGGGTTAGGTTTAATATCGGAAGTATTTTCAAGAGGTGAACTAGAAGGCTTAAACGGAAAATCAGCAATTGGACACGTACGATATGCGACAGCTGGTGGAAGTGAAGTTGCTAATGTTCAACCATTATTATTCCGTTTTTCTGATCATAGTATGGCGTTAGCTCATAACGGAAATTTAATTAACGCAAAGATGCTTCGTCGTGAATTAGAGGCAGAGGGAAGTATTTTCCAAACAAGTTCAGATACAGAGGTACTTCTACATCTCATTAAACGTAGTACGAAAGATACTTTAATTGAAAGTGTAAAAGAGGCCCTAAATAAAGTGAAAGGTGCGTTTGCATATCTTTTACTAACTGGAAATGAAATGATTGTTGCGCTAGATCCGAATGGATTCCGTCCGCTTTCAATTGGAAAGATGGGAGATGCTTACGTTGTAGCATCAGAAACATGTGCTTTCGATGTAGTAGGTGCAACATACATTCGTGATGTAGAACCAGGTGAATTACTGATCATCAATGATGAAGGAATTCACGTAGATCGTTTTACAAATGAAGTAGATCATGCAATTTGTAGTATGGAGTACATTTACTTTGCACGTCCGGATTCTAATATTGCAGGTATTAACGTCCATGCAGCACGTAAAAACATGGGAAAACGTTTGGCGGCAGAAGCTCCTATTGAAGCTGATGTTGTTACTGGTGTACCAGACTCTAGTATTTCAGCGGCAATTGGTTATGCGGAGGCGACAGGAATTCCGTATGAGTTAGGATTAATTAAAAATCGTTACGTTGGACGTACGTTCATTCAACCTTCTCAAGAACTGCGTGAGCAAGGGGTTAAGATGAAGCTTTCAGCAGTAAGAGGCGTAGTTGAAGGAAAACGAGTTGTGATGATTGATGATTCTATCGTAAGAGGAACGACGAGTAAACGAATTGTTCGTATGCTTCGCGAGGCTGGAGCGACAGAAGTCCATGTAAGAATTGCTTCACCACCTCTTAAGTATCCATGTTTCTATGGCATTGATATTCAAACGAGAAAAGAATTAATCGCAGCAAATAATTCAATAGAAGAAATCCGTCAAATCATCGGAGCAGATTCTTTAACATTTTTAAGTGAAGATGGATTAGTAGATGCAATTGGGCGTCCATATGAAGGGAAGTACGGCGGTCTATGTATGGCGTACTTCAATGGAGATTATCCAACAGCTCTTTATGATTATGAGCAAGAGCTTTTAGAAAGTATGAAATAAGAAGAAAAAAGCTTCTACTTCTTTTGATGTAGAAGCTAGCTTCTTTCTTAAAACAGCCCGCCCTGAATAGGGAGAAATTAAAAGACGAGGTGTAGATAACGATGGCGAATGCATATAAGCAAGCAGGAGTAGATATTGAAGCTGGATATGAAGCGGTATCTCGCATGAAAAAACACGTACAAACAACAATGAGAAAAGAAGTACTAGGCGGTCTAGGCGGTTTTGGAGGTATGTTTGATTTATCAAAATTTGCATTAGAAGAACCTGTATTGGTATCTGGAACAGATGGCGTGGGGACAAAATTGATGCTCGCTTTTATGGCAGATAAACATGACACAATTGGTATTGATGCAGTAGCAATGTGTGTAAATGATATTGTTGTCCAAGGAGCAGAGCCGCTTTTCTTCCTTGATTATATTGCTTGTGGTAAAGCTGAACCTAGTAAAATTGAAAACATCGTCAAAGGTATATCAGAGGGCTGTCGCCAAGCTGGTTGTGCATTAATTGGTGGAGAAACAGCTGAAATGCCAGGAATGTATTCTACGGAAGAATACGATTTAGCTGGTTTTACAGTTGGAATTGTTGATAAAAAGAAAATTGTAACAGGTGAAAAAATTGAAGCTGGTCAAGTATTAATTGGCTTAGCATCTAGCGGTATTCATAGTAACGGTTATTCTTTAGTACGAAAAGTATTACTAGAAGATGGAGAACTATCTTTAGATCGCATTTACGGACGCTTAGAACTACCTCTTGGTGAAGAATTATTAAAACCAACGAAAATTTATGTCAAACCTATTTTAGAACTATTGAAGAAATATGAAGTATACGGTATGGCGCATATTACAGGTGGCGGATTCATTGAAAATATTCCACGTATGTTACCAGAAGGAATCGGTGCAGAAATTGAATTAGGATCTTGGAAAATTCAACCGATCTTCAGTTTACTTCAAGAAGTAGGAAAACTAGAAGAGAAAGAAATGTTCAATATTTTTAACATGGGTATTGGTATGGTAGTAGCAGTGAAGGAAGAAGAGGCAAAAGATATTGTTCGTCTTCTTGAAGAGCAAGGAGAAACAGCTCGTATTATTGGACGTACTGTACAAGGGACTGGCGTTACCTTCAATGGGGGCACAGCACTATGAGTAGATTAGCAGTTTTTGCTTCTGGAAGCGGCTCTAACTTTCAATCTCTCATCAATGCGGTAGAAGAAAATAGATTAGACGCAGATATTAGTTTATTAGTATGTGATAAACCAGAAGCACGTGTTGTTGGACGGGCACATTATCATCATATTCCATGTTTCGCTTTTTCAACGAAAGCATATGGATCAAAAGAAGCGTTTGAAAAAGAAATATTAAAGAAGCTAGAAGAGTATGAAATTGATTATGTTATTTTAGCTGGATATATGCGTTTAATTGGGCCGACATTACTAGAAGCTTATGGCGGAAGGATTATTAATATTCATCCATCACTATTACCGAGTTTTCCAGGGAAAGATGCTGTTGGTCAAGCGTTAGAAGCAGGTGTGAAAGTAACTGGAGTAACGATTCATTATGTAGATGCAGGTATGGATACAGGACCAATTATTGCGCAAGAAGCAGTAGTTGTTTCTGAAGGGGATACGAGAGAAAGCTTACAAAAGAAAATTCAACAAGTTGAACATAAATTATACGTAAATACAGTGAATCAAATTGTTCAATCTGTGAAAGAACCAACTGTTAACTAACATACAACCAGGGGTGAAGGATAAATGAAAAAGCGTGCATTAGTAAGTGTTTCAGATAAAACAGGAGTAGTGGAATTTGTTAAAGGTTTACTAGAACAAGGGATCGAAGTTATCTCAACAGGTGGTACGAAAAAATTACTAGAAGAAAATGGCTTACAAGTAATTGGTATTTCTGAAGTAACTGGGTTCCCGGAAATTATGGATGGCCGCGTAAAAACATTACATCCAAACATTCATGGTGGTCTATTAGCAGTTCGCGATAATGAAACGCATGTAGCGCAAATGAATGAGTTAGGTATGCAGCCAATTGATTTTGTTGTTGTTAACTTATACCCATTCAAAGAAACAATCGCTAAGCCTGATGTAACATTTGCTGATGCAATTGAAAATATTGATATCGGTGGTCCAACAATGATTCGCTCTGCTGCGAAAAATCATAAATTTGTATCGGTAATTGTAGATCCAGTAGATTACGATGTTGTATTAGCAGAACTGAAAGAGAACGGTGAAGTAAAAGAAGAAACGAAACGTAAATTAGCAGCGAAAGTATTCCGTCATACAGCGGCATATGATGCGTTAATCTCTAACTACTTAACAGAGCAAATGGGTGAAGAAAGCCCAGAAACATTAACAGTGACATTTGAGAAAAAACAAGATTTACGCTATGGAGAAAATCCACATCAAAAAGCAACATTCTATAAAGCACCATTCGCTGTAACTTCTTCTGTTGCATACGCAGAACAATTACACGGTAAAGAATTATCTTACAACAATATTAACGATGCAGATGCAGCACTTAGTATTGTAAAAGAATTTACAGAGCCAGCAGTAGTAGCAGTAAAACATATGAATCCATGTGGTGTTGGAGTGGGTACTGATATTCATGAAGCATACACACGCGCTTATGAAGCAGATCCAGTATCAATCTTTGGTGGAATTATTGCAGCAAATCGTGAAATTGATAAAGCTACAGCAGAAAAGTTACACGAAATTTTCTTAGAAATCATTATTGCACCTTCTTTCTCAAAAGAAGCTTTAGAAGTATTGCAAAGTAAGAAAAACTTACGTCTGCTAACTGTAAATATTGAAAAAGCGACAAGTGCAAGCAAAAAACTAACTTCTGTACAAGGTGGTCTTCTCGTTCAAGAGGAAGATACGTTATCATTAGATGAAAGTACAATTTCAATTCCGACAAAACGTGAACCATCAGAGCAAGAGTGGAAAGATTTAAAACTAGCTTGGAAAGTTGTAAAACATGTGAAATCAAACGCAATTGTTTTAGCGAATGATAACATGACAGTTGGTGTAGGTGCAGGACAGATGAATCGTGTAGGTTCTGCAAAAATCGCAATTACACAAGCTAGTGAAAAAGCACAAGGTAGCGCACTTGCATCTGATGCTTTCTTCCCAATGCCAGATACAGTAGAAGAAGCAGCAAAAGCAGGGATTACAGCAATCATTCAACCAGGCGGATCAATCCGTGACGAAGATTCTATCAAAGTGGCGGATAAGTATGGGATTACGATGGTGTTCACTGGCGTACGTCATTTCAAACATTAATAGAGGATGTTTAAAAGATCCGGTCAAGATAACTGTCGCATGTCGTCGTTACATTGCCAGTGCGGTACTCATGTAGGAAAACTACACTCCGTGTCCTCCTGGCGAATGCGCCTCGACCTGCTCGGTTCTCTCGATCCTCCCTTTTAAACTTCTATTGATATGGATGTTTAAAAGGTCCGGTCAAGATAAATGTCGCATGTCGTCGTTGTTCTTGATCCTCCTTTTTAAACCTTTATTGATATGAAAACAAACTAGGAGCAGAGCTTCTAGTTTGTACTTATTTAAGTATTGGGGGATGAAATATGAATGTTTTAGTAATTGGCCGCGGTGGGCGTGAGCATGCTTTAGCTTGGAAGTTTGCGCAATCTGAAAAGGTGGAAAAGGTATATGTAGCACCGGGTAATGAAGGTATGCGCGATGTTGCAATACCAGTTGATATTGATGAAAATGATTTTGACGCATTAGTTTTATTTGCTAAAGAGAATAAGGTTGAATTAACTTTCGTTGGACCAGAAATTCCGCTTATGAATGGAATTGTTGATCGCTTTAAAGAAGAGGGACTTCGTGTGTTTGGCCCAAATAAAGCGGCTGCTGTTATTGAAGGTAGTAAGGCTTTTACGAAAGAATTGATGAAAAAATATGATATTCCAACTGCGGCATATGAAACTTTTACAGATTATGAAGGAGCAGTACAGTATATTCAAAAAGTTGGTGCGCCAATCGTTATTAAAGCTGACGGCCTAGCTGCTGGTAAAGGTGTAACGGTAGCAATGACGCTTGAAGAGGCATTACAAGCTGTGAAAGAAATGCTGCAAGATGTGAAATTCGGTGAAGCAAGCAAGAAGGTCGTTATTGAAGAGTTTCTAGATGGACAAGAATTTTCATTAATGGCATTCGTGAATGGAACAACCGTACATCCGATGGTAATTGCTCAAGATCATAAACGCGCTTTTGATGGGGATAAAGGTCCAAATACAGGCGGAATGGGTGCGTATTCTCCAGTGCCACAAATTCCAGAATCAGCAGTTCAAGAGGCGATAAAAACGGTATTACATCCAACTGCTAAAGCGATGATTGCAGAAAACCGTTCGTTTACAGGTATTTTATACGCAGGTCTTATTTTAACAAATGATGGTCCAAAGGTAATTGAATTTAATGCCCGCTTTGGCGATCCTGAAACAGAAGTAGTATTACCTCGCTTAGAAAACGATTTAGTTGATGTATGTAACGCTGTATTAGATGAAAGTGAGCTAACGTTACAATGGTCAGAGGAAGCAGTAATTGGTGTTGTACTTGCTTCGAAAGGATATCCAGAAGCATATAAAAAAGGTGACATTATTAAAGGATTAGATGCACTGCAAGATGCGATTGTTTTCCATTCAGGCACAGCGATGAAGCATGGTGATTTTGTAACAAACGGTGGCCGTGTACTATTTGTTGCTTGTAAGGCAAATAGTTTACAAGAAGCGAAAGATAAGGTGTATAAAGAAATCGGCAAAATCGAGAGTGATGGTCTATTTTACCGAAGTGATATAGGATATCGTGCAATTGGGCATGCGATGACGAGAAGCTAGTAATATTAAATTTTTTAGCGGTACGAAAAGCGGAGAATGATGTAGTTCATTCTCCGCTTTTCATATTATTTTATTTAGGAACTTTTATAAGCTCCATAATATCAGGGCATTGTAATTGATAAGTTATTGCTGTTGATGAAACTTTCTTTGGAATTTTTTAGCAACTACTATTGGAATATTGATTTTTTTGGTTTTCTGTATTTCGGTCTCTTGTTTTTGAGTAATCAACATCATAATACAAAGATGTCGTTTCTCTTCCTTTTTTTACTGTTAAATCTATAATGAGAGGTTCATCTTTTTCGTTAAATCGAGTGATTCGAATAGCGTGACTCTTATTTGAATTATATTTTTTAATGAAGGTATCTAATTTTTCGATATTGTAAACTGTGTCATTCTTTTGAATGACATCACCATATTTTTCGGCGGTTTCAAAACTATATTCTTTATTGGATGTATCAATTGTTGGTCGTTTATTTGAGCAAGCGACAAGATTGAATGAGAGTAGTGCAATAAATAATAAACTCGTTTTTTTATAGTAATGTTTTATAGGCAAAGCGAACCACCTCTATTAATAATGTTATATTTTTATTTTTCAATATAATTACAAAGAAAACATCATCATTGTATTAAAAAATCCCGCTGATTTCTCAGCGGGATTTTTTATGCATCTTTATCTTTTTTCAATTTTCCTTTTTGCTTTGCCATTTCTCGAAGTAAATACTCGATGTGTGCATTGACGCTACGGAACTCATCATTCGCCCATTTTTCGATGACTGCGTGTAATTCAGGATCAATACGTAATGGAAAGCTTTTCTTTTTAGCCATAATGATTTACAACCCTTTAGTATAGGCTTCCTGTATTAATAACTGGTTGCGCACCTTTATCTGAAACGATGGCAACTAATAAGTTGTTCACCATATTTGCTTTACGCTCGTCATCTAATTCAAGTACGCCTTCCTCATCTAACATATGGATTGAATCTTTCGCCATCTTCACAGCACCTTCAACAATCTCTTTTCTAGCAGCTAATACTGCTTTTGCTTGTTGACGTTGTAACATTGCATGGGCAATTTCTGTTGCGTAAGCTAAATGTGTTAAACGAGTTTCTAATACTTCTACGCCAGCGATTTCAAGGCGCGCTTCTAACTCACGTTTTAATTCTTCAGAGATTTCTTCAGTATTTCCGCGTAACGTGATGCAAGTTTCATCTTGGAAATTGTCATAAGGATATTTTGTTGCGACGTGGCGGATTGCTGTTTCACTTTGAATTTCTACAAATCGATCGTAATGTTCAACACCGAACATTGCTTTTGCAGAATCAACTACTTTATATACGATAACGGCTGCAATTTCAATTGGATTTCCCTCAATATCGTTTACTTTTAACTTCTTACTATTAAAGTTTTCAACACGTAACGATACAGTTTGACGGAATGCGAATGGAATTGTTAAAAATAAACCGTTTTGACGAATTGTTCCTAAATAATTACCGAAAAACGTAATGACTTTCGCTTGGTTTGGTTGAACAATACCAATACCTGTAGCAAGAACTGCGGCTAAAATAATAGTTAATGCCGCTCCTATGAAAATCTCTTGTACAAGGAAAAATACACCGATAGCGGCTAAAATTAAAATCCCAATAATACCGAGAAAACCATTTACATAAAAAACTTGTTTTTCTTTCATACGATCGCCTCCTGATATAAAAATGATATCACTTTTATATCATTTTATGCAAGGGATTTACACCTAATTTTCTGAAATTATTGATTAGGTATCTCTTATGTATATTTTGAGGTCCGAAACGAGAATGTACGTTCTGTTTTGTGGTAAAATAAAGAAGACTTAACCGCCCACTGCAGCAGCTAAGTCCCTTTGAGAGCATCTTGCATCGTGACAAATGATTCAAAGCGGTTTTGCCAGGATTATATCTTCAATCGCTGACTCAATCTCTTTGTCAGAAGCGTCAAAACTTCCATTTGACCGTTGTTTGTCGTGATTGGAAGTTTGATTCACTTCTTCTTTAGCATGTCCCTTTTCAGTAAAATTCATGCTAGGCATTTTAAATGCCCCCATATTCATGTATTTTCCGAATTTCCACATTTCAACAACAGGGCAGAAACGAACAATTCCCTCTGCGATTTTCATTGCACCAATCCATAGCAAGACGTTAGACCAAGTGCACCACGGCTTGCGTACAAGTTTAGCGCTACTACAGCCGAAGAGGATAAGTCCGAGTGTAATTCGAATTAGGGCATTTATTGTACCGATGTTTTGCTTCATTAGAAAAACACTCCTTTTTATAAAAGTTGAAATAGATAATACTATTTCTCTTATTAGTATCCCTTGTGATTTTTGGGATATGTAATCCAACATTTGACGTTGAAAAAGATGTTGGAATGTGCGTGTGTGTAAGTAGCTTTTTTTGTTATAATGAAAGAATGCACAAAAGGAAGTTCAAAATTAAATCCTCTCGTTTGAAAAACTATGGAAGAGGGAATTCCAAACTTAATTCTCCGTTTTAAACAAATATTTAAGATGAAGTTAAAAAAATCCTGATGAAAATAAACTGTTATTTTGACCAGAAATATATATAACTAGAGAAAAGAAAGGGTGTTTTCATGTACGATATTTCCGGGTGGAAACATGTATTTAAGCTTGATCCGAATAAGGAGTTAAGTGACGAACATTTAGAAATGATTTGTGAGTCTGGAACAGATGCTGTTATTGTAGGCGGAAGTGATGGAGTGACAATTGATAATGTACTACACATGCTAGTTAGCATTCGTAGATATGCGGTTCCTTGTGTGTTAGAGGTTTCTGATGTGGAAGCAATTACACCAGGATTTGATTTTTATTATATCCCAAGCGTTTTAAATAGCCGAAAAGTAGAATGGGTAACAGGCGTTCATCATGAGGCTTTGAAAGAATTTGGGGATATTATGGATTGGGACGAAATTTTCATGGAAGGGTATTGTGTTTTAAATCCTGAAGCGAAAGTAGCCCAGCTTACAGATGCGAAATGTGATGTAACAGAAGATGATGTGATTGCATACGCACGTTTAGCAGACAAGCTATTACGTTTACCGATATTTTACTTAGAATATAGCGGTACGTATGGAGACAGTGAACTTGTTAAAAATGTAAAAGCAGAATTAAAACAAGCGAAGTTATATTATGGCGGCGGTATTTCTACTGCTGAACAAGCGAAGGAAATGGCACAATACGCTGATACAGTAGTTGTTGGAAATATTATTTATGATGATATAAAAGCAGCGTTAAAAACAGTTAAAGCAGTAAAAGGAGAGTAGGTGCAGGCGTATATGAGTAAGACAGATAGGTTATTAAATGGTTTAAATCCGCAGCAACAAAAAGCAGTACAAACAACGAACGGACCACTTCTATTAATGGCAGGTGCAGGTAGTGGTAAAACACGTGTGTTAACACATCGTATTGCATTTTTACTTGGTGAAAAAGGTGTAGCGCCATGGAATGTACTAGCTATTACCTTTACAAATAAAGCGGCTCGTGAAATGCGCGAGCGTATTGATACACTTGTCGGACCAGAAGCAGAAGATATTTGGATTTCTACGTTCCACTCTATGTGTGTACGTATTTTACGACGTGATATCGATCGTATTGGTATTAATCGTAACTTTACAATCTTAGATTCAGGCGATCAGTTAACTGTAGTCAAAAAAATTATGAAAGAGCGCAATATTGATCCGAAGAAATTTGAGCCGCGCTCTATTTTAGCTGGTATTAGTAATGCGAAAAATGAATTGTTATCTGCAGATAAATATGCGAAAAAAATTACAATCGCTGATCCATATGAAAAATTAACGAGCGATGTATACACAGAATATCAAAAACGTCTTCTGAAAAATAACTCATTAGACTTTGATGATTTAATTATGACAACGATTCAGCTATTTGAACGTGTTCCAGAAGTACTAGAGTTTTATCAGCGTAAGTTCCAATATATTCACGTGGATGAGTATCAAGATACGAACAAAGCGCAGTACCTTCTTGTAAAACATTTAGCAGCACGTTTTAAAAATTTATGCGTTGTAGGTGACTCAGATCAGTCTATTTACCGCTGGCGTGGTGCGGACATTTCTAACATTTTGTCATTCGAAAAAGACTATGAGAATGCGCAAGTTATTCTGTTAGAACAAAACTATCGTTCGTCACAAAATATTTTAAATGCAGCGAATGCTGTTATTGAAAAAAATTCAAACCGTAAACCGAAAAAACTATGGACAGACAATCAAGTTGGAAGCAAAATCTCATATTACCGTGCTGCGACGGAAAAAGACGAAGCATATTTTGTTGCGAAAAAAATTCGTGACGATATTCAAATGGGAAAACGAAAATATACTGATTTTGCAGTGTTATATCGTACAAATGCGCAGTCTCGTATGGTCGAGGAGATTTTCCTGAAATCTAATATTCCTTACAAAATTGTCGGCGGTACGAAGTTCTACGATCGTAAAGAGATTAAAGATATTTTGGCGTATTTACGTTTAATTGGGAATCCAGATGATGAGATTAGTTTCGCACGTATTATTAACATGCCAAAGCGTGGAATTGGTGCGACTTCTATCGATAAAATTATTAATTACGGTGTACAAAATGGAATTTCATTAACTGCTGTATTCGATGAGATTGAGCATGTTGGAGTAAGTGCAAAAATTACAAAGGCAGTAAAAGAATTCGCTGGTTTATTACACAACTGGGTAAATATGCAAGAGTATTTATCTGTTACAGAATTGGTAGAAGAAGTTATTGAAAAAACAGGCTATCGCGATATGTTGAAAAACGAGCGTACTTTAGAAGCAGAAGGTCGTTTAGAGAACTTAGATGAGTTTTTATCTGTTACGCAAACATTTGAATCTCAAAGTGAAGATAAGAGCCTTGTTGCATTCTTAACAGACTTAGCGCTTGTTGCTGATATTGATCGTGTCGATGAAGATCCAACTGCTGGTGAGGAAGTTATTTTAATGACGATGCACTCAGCGAAAGGATTAGAGTTCCCAGTTGTCTTTATTGTTGGGTTAGAGGAAGGAATATTCCCGCATACTCGTTCTCTAATGGAAGAAGATGAAATGCAAGAAGAGCGTCGCCTTGCTTATGTAGGTATTACTCGTGCAGAAGAAGAGTTATATTTATCTAATGCACAAATGCGTACTTTATTTGGTAGAACAAGTATGAACGCTGCCTCTCGATTTATTACAGAAATCCCGGCAGAGCTAGTAGAATCGTTAAATGAAACAGCGCCAAAGCGTGAAACTTCGTTTGGTGCAAAAGGCAGAACAACAAGTACAAGTAAAATGACAACTACAACCACAACACGCTCTCGTTCAGCTTTCGCGCGTCCTGCAGCTAAGACGACAGGCGGCGAGCAAATTGGCTGGGCAGTAGGTGATAAAGCTTCCCACCAAAAATGGGGAGTCGGTACAGTTGTCAGTGTAAAAGGTGAAGGTGATGCAAAAGAATTAGATATTGCGTTCCCAAGCCCAATTGGTGTTAAACGTTTGTTAGCAAAATTTGCACCTGTGACGAAACAATAGGAAAGGAATGAGGATATGTCAAAAGAGATAGCAAAACAACGTATAGAAGAACTGCGTGATTTGTTAAATACATTTAACTATCAGTATCACGTATTAGACAATCCTTCTGTTTCTGATGCGGAGTATGACCGTAATATGCAGGAGCTTATAAAATTAGAAGCAGAGAATCCAGAGTTTATGAGTGAAGACTCCCCCTCCATTCGCGTTGGGGGAACTGTTCTTGATATATTTGAAAAAGTAACACATAAATCACCGATGTTAAGTTTAGGAAATGCATTTAACGAAGGAGATTTACGTGATTTCGACCGACGAGTATGCCAAGGAATTGATGATGGGAATGTAAGATATATATGCGAATTAAAAATTGACGGACTTGCTGTTTCACTTCATTATGAAAAAGGACGCTTCATTCAAGGGGCAACACGTGGTGATGGTGTAACAGGTGAAGATATTACCCAAAATTTAAAAACGATTAAAGCGATCCCGCTCCGTTTAAATGAAGAAGTAACGTTAGAAGCACGAGGCGAAGCTTATATGCCGAAGCGTTCATTCGTTAAATTAAATGAAGAAAAAGAACAAAATGGTGAAGATGTATTTGCGAATCCGCGTAATGCGGCAGCAGGTTCAATACGCCAACTTGATCCAAAAATTGCAGCGAAGCGTAACTTATCTATGTTTGTGTACGGTCTTGCGAATGTAGAAGAAAAAACAATTCCATCACATAGTGAATCGCTTGATTTCTTAGGTGAACTTGGATTCAAAACAAATCCAAATCGTCGTACATGTGAAACAATCGAAGAAGTTATAGCTTATGTAGAAGAATGGCAAGAAAAACGTCCGCATCTTGATTATGAGATCGATGGAATCGTTATAAAAGTAGATGATGTTGCTCTTCAAGAAAGTTTAGGAACTACAGCAAAGAGTCCAAGATGGGCGATTGCTTATAAATTCCCGGCTGAAGAAGTTGTAACAAGATTAACAGGTATTGAATTAAGTGTTGGTCGCACAGGAGTTGTAACACCGACAGCAGAGCTAGAGCCAGTGCGAGTGGCTGGTACTATCGTTCGTCGTGCTTCTTTACATAACGAAGATTTAATTCGTGAAAAGGACATTCGAATTGGTGACTATGTTGTAGTGAAGAAGGCTGGAGATATTATTCCTGAAGTTGTGAACGTTATTTTCGATAAGCGTACTGGTGAGGAAGAAGAATATCATATGCCAACGCATTGCCCAGCATGTGAGAGTGAACTAGTTCGTTTAGAAGAAGAAGTAGCACTTCGTTGTATAAATCCAACTTGTCCAGCTCAAATTCGAGAAGGGTTAATTCATTTCGTTTCAAGAAATGCAATGAATATTGATGGACTTGGAGAACGTGTCATTACACAACTCTTTGATGCGGATTATATTCGTACATTTGCTGATTTATATTCGTTGACGAAAGAGCAATTATTGCAGCTAGAACGATTCGGTGAAAAATCAGCAACCAATTTAGTGCAAGCAATTGAGAATTCTAAAGAAAACTCATTAGAGCGATTATTATTTGGCCTTGGCATTCGCCATGTCGGAGCAAAAGCAGCACGTACATTTGCAGAGCATTTCGAAACGATGGATGCGCTTGTGAAAGCAACGGAAGAAGAACTCAAAGCAATTAATGAGATTGGTGAAAAAATGGCTCAATCCGTCGTGACGTATTTTGATAATGAAGACGTATTAGAGTTATTACAACAATTTAAAGAGTATGGCGTGAATATGGCATACAAAGGTATAAAAATTGCTGATTTACAAAATGTTGAGTCGTACTTCGCAGGAAAAACTGTCGTTTTAACAGGTAAATTAGAAGTTATGGGGCGTAGTGAAGCGAAGAAGAAGATTGAGGCATTAGGTGGAAAAGTAACAGGAAGTGTTAGTAAAAGTACGGATTTAGTTGTTGCAGGTGAAGCGGCAGGTTCGAAATTAGCACAAGCAGAGAAGCATAATGTTGAGGTTTGGAATGAAGAGAGGTTCTTACAAGAGCTAAATAAGTAAGAGGTGCAAACTTACCATGAAAAAAATAGCATTAGCGGTATTAAGCCTTGGCCTACTCGTAAGTGGGTGTAGTGCCGGTGCCGATAAAGATGAAAAAGTGGTTGAGAAATCAGGGAAAGCAAAAGAGCAAGCAATCGTTCCGAAGTACTCTATTTCGGATGAATATTATAAGACGACTATTCCATTTGACGCAGGAGCAGCACGTGGTTTAGTTGTGCAAGGAGTAAATAATCGTCTTGATATAGATGAATTTGAAACAGGATTAATGCGTATTGCGAAAGAATCCTATAGTACGAAAGATCATTTCTTTAAAGGTGGAAAAACTCTAAAAACTCAAATTGTGCAGATGCTTGTTAAAAGAAAGCGTACAGATGCTGAACAAAAGGAACTAGAGGACAAATTAAAAAAAGATGCAGTTAATTTTCCAAACATAGGGTTAAACCCAGCGTTAGGTGAAGGATCTGAACCGTTAGAGGAAAAAAACAAGAAAAATCCAATATATATTTCGAATATTTTAGAGCATGATTATTATGTGAAAAAAGGCGAAACAGATGAGCGCCAAGGCATTGTAGTTGGTTTAGCGATGAATTCGGTTCATTATTACGAGGAAGAGCATGGTTATCCGCGTGAGGCTAAAATTGAACAAGAAAAAATGTTAGCTGAAGGGAAAAAAATGGCGCAAGAAATCATAAAAGTTATGCATAAAGAAGATCCTGAAACAAAAAATCTTCCGATAACATTTGCGATTTATCGTCAGGCTCCGAAGTCTTCGCTCGTACCAGGTAACTTTGTTTCTTATGCGAATGTAGAAAAAGGTAGTGAAACGGTTGAGGATTGGAAACAAGTTAATGAGAAATATTATTTGTTCCCATCTGAACAAGCGAAAACAGATAATAAACGTGAAGATCTGGCGAGAGTATCGAACTTTAAATCAAAACTAAGCGATTATTTCCAAGGCGACTATACAGCTGTTATCGGTACTGGTATGTATAGAGATGATGAATTAAGAGAAATAAAGCTTGATATTCCTGTCCAGTTTAATGGGAAAGCGGAAATAATTGGTTTTACACAATATGTAGCCGGGCTTGTTATGGAATACTTCCCGAATTATATGAAAGTACAAGTAACGATTAAATCTGTAGAACGCCCAGAAGCGATTATTATACGTGAAGCGAAGCAAGATGAACCGTTTGTGAAAATTTTAGATTAAATAGGAGGGCCGTTCCTTTATGGAACGGCTTTTTTTCTTGAATAATTTTGTTATAATTTAAAATGTTATAAATAATGGGGGTAAGGGGTAAAGCACATGGACGAATTAAGTTTTCAAGTCATTATTTTATTAATTGCATTCGGCTTTTTAGCAGCTTTTATTGATTCAGTTGTTGGCGGTGGAGGATTAATTTCGCTTCCGGCACTTATGTTTGTTGGTTTACCACCAGCTTCGGCAATTGCAACGAATAAATTAGCTGCAACGATGGGGACGTTTACGAGTGCAATTTATTTTATTCGATCGGGAAAGGTCGATTTTAAAATTGTAGGAAAGTTAATCCCGTTAACTGTTATAGGAGCAGTGGCAGGTGCTTTAGTAGTAAAGTTTATTCCGCCGGATATTTTACGTCCGTTAATACTTGTGATGTTGGTGTTTATTGCCATTTATATTATTGCGAAAAAGGATTGGGGAAGTGTATCTACCTATAAGAAGATGACGAAAAGAAAAACATTAATATTTTTCTTCGTTATTTTAATGATAGGGTTTTACGATGGTTTTTTTGGACCAGGGACAGGATCCTTCTTAATTTTTGCATTTTTATTAATTGGTTTGGATTTTATTCAAGCGGCAGCATCTGGAAAACTTTTGAATTTTGTTAGTAATATCGTATCTTTAATTACTTTTTTATTTTTAGACGTAATTCATTTTGAATACGGTATTATTATGGGATTGTCGATGATTTTTGGCGCTTATTTTGGATCGAAGTTTGCAGTTCAAAAAGGTGTTGGATATGTAAGAACTTTATTTTTGTTAGTAACTATTTTATTGATTGGAAAAAACATTTTGGAATATACTCATATTTTGTAGAGTTATACGTATGTATAACTCTATTTTTTTATTATATTTTAAAAATTAATTAATTTTTAAAATATAAGTCTAGGAATATTTGAATAAATCTAAATTATCGTGTAGAATAATGTTGTAAAATGTAAACGTTTTTCTAAGGGGAGGCTAAAAAGAATGGTAGTAGCATACAAACATGAGCCATTTACAGATTTTTCAGTGGAGGCTAACAAATTAGCGTTTGAAGAAGGTTTAAAGAAAGTAGAATCTTATCTTGGACAAGACTATCCATTAATTATTGGGGGAGAAAAAATCACTACAGAAGACAAAATTGTTTCTGTAAACCCTGCAAATAAAGAGGAACTTGTTGGTCGCGTTTCAAAAGCAAGCCGTGAGTTAGCTGAAAAAGCAATGCAAGTAGCGGATGAAACATTCCAAACTTGGAGAAAATCAAAGCCAGAAATGCGTGCAGACATTTTATTCCGCGCTGCAGCAATCGTTCGTCGCAGAAAACATGAATTCTCTGCTATTCTTGTAAAAGAAGCAGGTAAACCATGGAATGAGGCAGATGCTGATACAGCAGAAGCAATCGACTTTATGGAATATTATGGTCGTCAAATGTTAAAATTAAAAGACGGTATTCCAGTAGAAAGCCGTCCAATTGAATATAATCGTTTCTCTTACATTCCATTAGGAGTAGGTGTTATCATTTCTCCTTGGAACTTCCCATTCGCAATTATGGCAGGTATGACAACAGCTGCTTTAGTTTCTGGTAACACAGTATTACTAAAACCAGCTAGTACAACTCCTGTAGTAGCAGCGAAATTCATGGAAGTATTAGAAGAAGCTGGCTTACCAGCTGGCGTAGTAAACTTCGTTCCAGGTAATGGTTCTGAAGTTGGTGACTACTTAGTAGATCACCCTCGTACACGTTTCGTGAGCTTCACTGGATCTCGTGATGTAGGTATCCGTATTTATGAGCGCGCAGCGAAAGTAAACCCAGGCCAAATTTGGTTAAAACGCGTTATCGCTGAAATGGGTGGTAAAGATACAATCGTTGTTGATAAAGAAGCAGATCTTGAATTAGCAGCTAAATCTATCGTTGCATCAGCATTCGGATTCTCAGGACAAAAATGTTCTGCATGTTCTCGTGCAGTAATCCATGAAGATGTATACGATCACGTATTAAATCGTGCTGTTGAATTAACGAAAGAATTAACAGTTGCTAACCCAGCTGTATTAGGTACAAACATGGGTCCTGTTAATGACCAAGCTGCATTCGATAAAGTAATGAGCTATGTTGCAATTGGTAAAGAAGAAGGTAGAATCTTAACAGGTGGCGAGGGAGACGATTCTAAAGGCTGGTTCATCCAACCAACAATCGTTGCTGACGTTGCAGAAGATGCTCGCTTAATGAAAGAAGAAATCTTCGGACCAGTAGTAGCATTCTGTAAAGCAAAAGACTTTGATCATGCACTTGCAATTGCAAACAATACAGAATACGGTTTAACAGGTGCTGTTGTTACTAACAACCGTGACCATATTGAAAAAGCACGTGAAGAATTCCACGTGGGTAACTTATACTTCAACCGTGGATGTACTGGTGCAATCGTAGGTTACCAACCATTCGGTGGCTTTAACATGTCTGGTACAGACTCTAAAGCTGGTGGCCCTGACTACTTAGCACTTCACATGCAAGCAAAAACTACTTCTGAAACTTTATAAGAAATAGTAGAAGAGATTTTCGCAGTCTGCGAAAATCTCTTCTTTTTTTTGAAAAAGTTTCTATATTTGGATCAAGATAGATATGAGTAGAAAAACTAATAAAGTAATAAGGTTTACTTCAGTAAATAAGGTATACTATATTTGTTGAATAGATTCTCTTTAAAGACAAGAAAAGTAGGTGAACAAAGTGGGAAAATATCAATTGGATTACAAAAGTCAGGTAGCCGTGGCAAAGTTTCATGAAAAGCAGACGCCTGCCAAATTTGATAAAAAGCAGCAAATTGAAAAATTGCGTGCGGAGTATTTGAAAAAGAAGCAAAAATAAACAGATAAATAATATGTTACGTTTTTGATAGGAGAAACCAGTTCTAAGTACCATATATTACTATTCGGTACTTAGAACTAGCTAAACCCTATTAATATCGGGATAAACATGTAAATAGAAACAAAACAACGAGAAAAGTTGACTTATTAGTCATATTTTTTAGTATTCATTTTAAGGATTTCCTGTATAATACAATTTGAAAGAAAATCTATGGTTTGACAAGAAACACTCTTTTCGGTTTTGCTCACTGAAGGGAGTGTTTTTTTGTAGCCAAAAACTCCTCTGTACTCATTACAGTTGCATATACTCCATTTAAACTAGCCAAAATTGTGTTATGAATATAAACGGCCGGTATAGTAGCATTCTTAAAAGAAAGATCTTTTGTAGCACAAGCATCATGTATAACGGTACATGGAAAGCCGAAATCAAAAGCAGCCCTTACGGTAGCATCAATACACATATGAGTCATCATCCCGCATATGATGACGTGCTCAATGTTTAAACGTTGTAATTGTTCTAGAAGATCAGTTTCGCGAAAACTATTTGGATAATGTTTGAGTATAACGGTTTCTTCTCTAAGTGGACGTACGCTTTCATGAATATGTACACCTTCTGTATTGGGTAGGAAAAAAGTAGCGTCATCTTTTATTGCTACATGTTGGATATGAAAAATAGGTTCGTTTTTCGTTCTAAAGAGTTGTAGCAGCTGACTAGCATATTGGCTTGCTTCTACTGGATTACGCAATTCCATCTTTCCATGTGGAAAATAATCATTTTGAATATCAACGAGTAAAAGAGCTGTTTTCATATATTTATCTTCCTCCGATTTCATATTCAAATAATGGTATTCAATTTATAGAAAGGATTCTCCTTTTAAAAAATATGAAGGAGGAGAATTTAACATAACTTTAAAAATCATTATTGTATGTGATTTTTTATTTGAAAATTTTAATAGAGGAATAATTAATATTTTTCTAAAAAATGTATTGACTCTTATTATTCTGAGTTCTATAATGAGAATTAATTAAACGACAATTAAATCGATACATTCTTATCCAGAGAGGTGGAGGGACTGGCCCTACGATACCTCAGCAACGGGTTTTTTAATACCGTGCTAACTCCAGCAAGCCTTATAAAAGGCTTGGAAGATGAGGAGATGTGAACGAGTACATATAAGTGCTCTCCTTCTTATCTTTACGGTTGATAAGAAGGAGAGCACTTTTTATTTTACCTCAAAAGCTCTACTTCAAGTTTTTACAGCATATAGGAGGGAAGAAAATGATTTCTTTTAACAACGTAAGTAAAGTATATGAATCAGGTGGGCAATCTGTTCATGCGGTGGAGGATGTAACATTATCAGTTGAGAAGGGCGAAATTTTCGGTATCATCGGTTTTAGTGGTGCTGGAAAGAGTACGTTATTACGCCTAGTAAATATGTTAGAGAGACCAACGGCAGGAACGATTTCAATAGATGATAAAGATATTACATCTTTATCGACGAAAGAATTACGGAAGCTAAGACAAAGAATCGGGATGATTTTTCAAAGTTTTAATTTATTTAATTCAAGAACAGTGTTTGGGAATATTGCTTATCCATTAAGGTTAGCGAAAGTACCAAAGAATGAGATAAAAGAAAGAGTAAACGAACTGCTGAAATTTGTAGGATTAGAAGATAAAGCAAACTATTATCCAGAGCAACTATCAGGCGGTCAAAAACAACGTGTTGGCATTGCTAGAGCACTTGCAACATCGCCAGACATTCTTATATGTGATGAGGCAACATCAGCTTTAGATCCAGAAACAACGACAGAAATTTTGAACTTATTAAAGAAAGTAAATCGAGAATACAATGTAACAATTCTTCTTATTACACATGAAATGCATGTTGTGAAAGAAATTTGTCACCGTGTAGCTGTAATGGAGAAGGGAAAGGTTATTGAAGAAGGAAAACTATTTGACGTTTTCACACAACCAAAAACAAAGACAACTCAAAATTTTGTACGCTCCATTATTAATGATCATTTACCGGAAAGTGTTCTAGGGAAAATTCAAAATGGTGGACAGATTTATCGCTTAACATTTACTGGTGAAGAGACAGGGCAGCCAGTACTATCATATATCGCGAAAAACTATAACGTCGATGTAAACGTACTGTACGGAAATATTATTGAACTTCAAAATGTGTTATTTGGAAATCTACTTGTAGAACTGCAAGGTGAGCAGAAAGAAATTCAAAAAGCATTACAACATCTAAGACTGCAAGTGCAGCTGAAGGAGGTAGAAGCTCATGCGAGTTGATTGGAGTATATTTTGGCCCCGCATAGTAGATGCGACGGGGGATACCCTCTTAATGGTAATTGTAACCCTTATATTTGCTACAATTCTTGGTATACCTCTAGGTTTACTGTTATATGTAACGAGAAAAGGAAACTTTTTAGAAAATAAATGGGTCTTTTCTATTCTTAATATCATTATTAATACAATTCGTCCGGTTCCATTCATCATCTTCTTAGTAGCTTTAAGCCCACTAACAAGAAGTGTTATCGGAACGACGATTGGAACAGCGGCAGCGATTTTCCCAATGACGTTAGTTGCATCAATCGGTATTGCTAGAATGGTTGAAACAAATCTTGTTTCAGTTCCAAAGGGAGTCATTGAAGCAGCTCAAGCGATGGGTGCTTCACCAATTAGAATTGTTTTTGAAATTCTTGTGCCAGAAGCGTTAGCGCCATTGATTTTAGGTGTTACGTTTATGACAGTTGGTTTAATTGAATTTTCTGCAGTTGCTGGGCTTGTCGGTGGTGGCGGTCTTGGTGACTTAGCGATGACATATGGTTATCAACGTTTTGATACATCAGTTATGTTCGTAACGGTCGTTTTACTTATTATTCTCGTACAGGTAGCTCAAAATTTAGGAAACTACTTTGCGAAAGTCTTTTTACGCAGATCATAAAAAGGAAGAGGGGAAAAGAAAATGAAGAAAATTTTAGCATTTGCATTATCAGCGATTGTAGGAATTTCGGCGTTAAGCGGCTGCTCAAGTGGGGACACGGGGGCAGGAGCAAAAGAGAAAGTAGTTCGCATTGGTGTAACTGGAACAGATGGGAACGCTTGGGAAATCGTAAAGGAAAAAGCTGAAAAAGAAGGGATTAAAGTTAAACTGATTGAGTTCTCTGATTATACAACGCCAAATAAAGCGTTGGCTGATGGAGATATTGAACTAAACTCATTTCAGCACGTTGCTTTCTTAGAGCAATTTAAGAAAGAGCATAAGTTAGATATTACAGCTGTTGGTACAACGCAAATTGCACCAATGGGCTTATACTCTGAAAAATATAAGAAGGCAAATGAAATTCCAGATGGTTCAGAAATTGCGATTCCAAATGATCCAACGAACCAAGCTCGTGCATTAAAACTTCTTGATGCAGCTGGATTATTAAAGCTTAAGAAAGACTTTGGCTTATTCGGAGATCCAAGCGGCATTGCTGAAAATCCGAAGAAGTTAAAAATTACACCGGTTATCGCACAGCAAACACCTCGTGTATTAAAAGATGTTGCAGCTTCAGTTATTAATAACGGTGTTGCTGGTCAAGCTGGATTAGATCCAGCGAAGGATCCAATTTTCTTAGAAGATCCAAAGAATGAAAATGCGAAGCCATATATTAATATTTTCGCAGCTCGTACAAAAGATAAAGACGATCCAACACTGAAAAAAGTAATTGAACTATATCATTCAAAAGAAGTAACAGATGCAATTAAGAAAGAAACAAATGATGGTTCCATTTCAGTAGATCTTTCACTTGAGGAGCTTGAAAAAATCGTAAAATAATTATCGAGTTTAACGATTAACAGTAGGAACCCCTCCGCTGTTACCTCGTTCAACATATAATCTACTTAACAAACAAAACCCTAATTCTGTACCTTCCAATTCTGTATAACGTAGAATCCAATGTTTGTTAAGTAGAGTGATGGACCAGGAGTTTTCCTGGTCTATTTTTTGTGGTTATTCGATTATGATACTTTTTAAATTATCCTCATGATGCTCTCGTTCTTTCGGATAAGCAGCTAGCTCCTCTTGCAAAATATTTAGTATTTGCTTAGCTGATTGTTGAATTGGGGTAGGTAACTCTTCTAATATATTCATACCGACTTTTATTTTTGTACGAATTACCTTTCTTAGTAGTTCCTCATGCATGTACTACACCTCCAAACCGAATATTTAGTACATCTTCTTCGAACTTAGCTCCTTGAATAGAAAGGTGTGTTAACGTTTTTGGTAATGTGATGTTCCGTTTCACAGAACCTGAACGAATGATAAGTTCATCACCTTTTTGATTTAATGAAAGTTCACTTTTGTTTGAGAAGGGAATGGAGAGAACGAAAATATACTCATCACCATCTTTTTTTACATATTGAGTGCGCCCGTTAAATTTCACTTCCGTAGGAGAAGAATCTGATTTAAATAAAGCGTCTCCTACACGCTCTAACATGGACAAACCGACAACTTCTTGTTCAAACATAGGAGCTTCGTAAATAGGAAGCGGCTGAAAACTATCTTGAATTAATGTTTTATATTTCTTTTGAGTATCTTTCCAAGCTTGAAAATAAGGATCGGTGACAGTGTTAGGGATGACGCGGTTAATCATAATGGCATCTACGTTATAATCGTATAAATTTAAATACGTAAAGCTACGCTGAGCTTCTTTAATGACCATTTTTTCGGGATTTACAACGATGCGGATACTTGTTATGTCTCGGTTTGATAAAATATCTCTCATTTCTCCGAGCTGTTCAAGTGTATTCGTTAATTCGTCCATAATATCATCGGTTGGAAGGGGGACACCAAGAAGTGGTTGAGCTACAGGACGAACAACTTTTAAAACTTTTCTTTTAATAGGAAAGAGTTTTTCCATCCACCAGCCAAGCATGTCTGGAAAGCTGAGCATTGCTAATGTTTCTCCTGTTGGAGCACAATCAATGATAATAACATCATATGTGTTTTGTTTATAATAATCGAGTACGCGGAGTAAGCTAATTAAATCTTCCATACCAGGAAACATCGTTAACTCTTCTGTTGTAATATCATCAGCTGCTTTGGAAGTGAAGAGTAGTGTAATATATTTCTGTAATTTTCCCCAGCCTTTTTCCATCTCATAAATTGTATTAATTTCTTGTGCCCACAAATTTTTACGAATTTCTAGTGGCTCAGAAGATAACTTTATACCAAATGAATCTCCTAAACTATGGGCTGGGTCTGTGCTCATTACTAATGTTTTTAATCCTTGTTTTGCGCTTTGAAGTGCTGTTGCTGCTGAAATGCTAGTTTTTCCTACGCCGCCTTTACCTGTATACAAAATAATTCTCATCATTCTATCCCCTTTGTTTCGATTGTCGAATATTACGAGTGCCGAAATAAAATATTGAATAAAAACCCAACTAGGGTTTTATTCAATCGGAATGTTTTTCATTTTAGGTGTAGAAACCTTTTCTTCTGTTTTTTGCTGTGACGTAGCAATGTGGTTCATAATCTTTTGGAAGATTTGTAGTAAGAATGCTTTTTCTTCTTCTGATAATGCTTCTGTCACTAGGCTAAAGTAATGGGCTGCATTTTGTTTTACTTCTTGAACGAGCATTACGCCGTTTTCTGTTAAACGAATTAATACAATGCGTCGGTCGTTTTCATCACGGTACCTTTCAATATATCCCTTTTTTACGAGGCGATTTACAACACCTGTCGTTGTACTCATTGGTATATCAAGAAGGTCAGCAATTTTTGTCATTGTAATATCTGTATTTCGCTCCATCCAAAGTAAACAAAATACTTCTGTTTTAGAAAGTGTTAAATCTAGGCTTACCCATTCTTCAGGATAAAAAAGTTTCTTGGCGTTATCTAGCAGTAAGTCTAAAAAATGTTCATATTGCAACAATTATTTCCACTCCCGTATATTTCGAGGTTCGTAATATTTGTTTTTATTTTATGTAGAATTGAAATAAATGTCAATGGTTTTAACTGTTTTTTCAGATTAGGCAGAAAACTAACTTTAAAATAGTATTTTTTTATGATAGATTTATAAATATAAAACTAGAATTTACATAAAAATCCATCATGGTAAATATACTTATCTATAATGGATGTACAGCTAACGAGGGGGAGAACGATGAGAAGACGTAATACGCAAGCGTTCACGTTTTTAGCATGGACTTCATTTGTTTGTGCGCTTTCAGGTATGCTAATTGGAATTTATACGTTAGATGAGACGCTTAGTGTAAAAGGATATTATTTAATTGGAACATTATTTTTAACGATGTCTTGTTTTGTATTACAAAAAACAATTCGTGATAATGAAGAAGATAACGAGAGATTTCCGAAAAATGAACCGTTAGATAAAGACTAAATTGTAAAGAAAGGCATTTGCCTTTCTTTTTTTATGTAAAAATGCTGTAAGTGCCATGTGTTGACTTGCTTGAAGTACTGAAAATTTGGTATCATCAATAGTATTGTAGATTGAACGATATATTATGGAGGTGGCCTAGCCGTGTCAAGAATTTCCGTTGAGAATGTAAAGCACGTTGCACATTTAGCACGTCTTGCAATTACTGATCAAGAAGCAGAAAAATTTCAAAAACAACTAGATGCAATTGTTACATTTGCAGAACAGTTAAATGAATTAGATACAACAGATGTAAAACCAACAACTCATGTATTAACTATGAAAAATGTTATGCGTGAAGATGTACCAGAAAAGGGTTTACCAGTTGAAGAAGTATTAAAAAATGCACCGGATCACAAAGATAATCAAATCCGTGTTCCAGCAGTATTAGAATAGAGGAGGGGAATTTCGATGTCATTATTTGATCATTCCGTATCAGAGTTACATAAGAAATTAAACAACAAAGAAATTTCCGTTACGGATTTAGTAGAAGAATCTTACAAACGTATTGCGGATGTTGAAGATAACGTAAAAGCTTTTCTTACATTAGATGAAGAAAACGCACGCGCGAAAGCGAAAGAATTAGACGCGAAAATTGGTGCTGAGGATAATGGTTTATTATTCGGTATGCCAATCGGTGTAAAAGATAACATTGTAACTAATGGTCTTCGTACAACTTGTGCGAGCAAAATGTTAGCAAACTTTGATCCAATTTATGATGCGACAGTTGTGCAAAAGCTAAAAGCTGCTGACACAGTTACAATCGGTAAATTAAATATGGACGAGTTCGCAATGGGTTCTTCAAATGAAAACTCAGGTTTCTATGCTACGAAAAATCCATGGAACTTAGATTACGTTCCAGGCGGATCTAGTGGTGGTTCTGCGGCAGCTGTAGCAGCTGGAGAAGTATTATTCTCTCTAGGTTCTGATACGGGTGGTTCTATCCGCCAGCCAGCTGCATATTGCGGCGTTGTAGGTTTAAAACCAACTTACGGACGCGTATCTCGTTATGGATTAGTAGCATTCGCATCTTCACTTGACCAAATCGGACCGATTACACGTACAGTAGAAGATAATGCATACTTATTACAAGCTATCTCAGGTATTGACCGTATGGATGCAACTTCTGCAAACGTTGAAGTAGGAAACTATTTAGCTGGTTTAACAGGCGACGTTAAAGGTTTACGCATTGCTGTACCGAAAGAATACTTAGGCGAAGGTGTTGGCGAAGAAGCTCGTGAGTCAGTACTAGCTGCTTTAAAAGTATTAGAAGGTATGGGCGCAACGTGGGAAGAAGTATCTCTTCCACACTCTAAATACGCTCTAGCAACGTATTACTTATTATCTTCTTCTGAAGCATCTGCTAACCTTTCACGATTTGATGGCGTACGTTACGGTGTTCGTTCTGATAATGTAAATAATATATTAGATCTATACAAAAACACACGTAGCGAAGGTTTCGGTGATGAAGTAAAACGCCGTATTATGCTCGGTACATTTGCACTTAGCTCTGGTTACTATGATGCATATTACAAAAAAGCACAACAAGTACGTACATTAATTAAAAACGACTTTGAAAATGTATTTGCTAACTACGATGTTATTATTGGACCAACAACGCCAACTCCGGCATTTAAAGTGGGCGAAAAAGTTGATGATCCAATGACAATGTATGCAAACGACATTTTAACAATCCCAGTAAACTTAGCGGGTGTTCCAGCGATTTCTGTTCCATGTGGATTCGGTGCTAACAACATGCCACTTGGTTTACAAATCATTGGTAAACACTTCGATGAAGCGACAATTTACCGCGTTGCACATGCTTTTGAGCAAGCAACAGACTATCATACAAAAAAAGCAAGTCTGTAAGGAGGCGAGCATAGATGAATTTAGAAACAATTATTGGTTTAGAGGTTCACGTTGAGTTAAAAACAAATTCGAAAATTTTCTCTGCGAGTCCAACAGAATTCGGAGCAGAGCCAAATACACAAACAAGTGTAATTGACTTAGGATACCCAGGGGTACTTCCTACTTTAAATAAAGAAGCAGTTAACTTTGCAATGAAAGCTGCAATGGCATTAAACTGTGAAATTGCAACGGAAACGAAGTTCGACCGTAAAAACTATTTCTACCCAGATAATCCGAAAGCTTACCAAATTTCTCAATTCGATAAGCCAATTGGTGAAAATGGTTGGATTGAAATTGAAGTAGACGGTAAAAAGAAACGTATCGGTATTACACGTCTTCATTTAGAAGAAGATGCTGGTAAATCAACGCATACAGCTGATGGTTCATTAGTAGACTACAACCGTCAAGGTATGCCTTTAATCGAGATCGTATCTGAGCCAGATATGCGTACGCCAGAAGAAGCATATGCATACTTAGAGAAGTTAAAATCAATCATTCAATACACTGGCGTATCTGATTGTAAGATGGAAGAAGGTTCTCTACGTTGTGATGCGAACATTTCCCTTCGTCCAGTTGGACAAGAGAAGTTCGGTACAAAAGCGGAACTGAAAAACCTAAACTCATTCACTTACGTACAAAAAGGTCTTGAGCACGAGCAAGTGCGTCAAGAGAAAGAATTGTTATCTGGTGGTATCATCCAACAAGAAACACGTCGTTATGATGAAGCAACGAAGAAAACAATCTTAATGCGTGTGAAAGAGGGATCTGACGATTACCGTTACTTCCCAGAGCCAGACTTAGTTGAACTTTACATCGATGATGAGTGGAAAGAAGAAATTCGTGCTTCGATTCCAGAACTTCCAGATGCACGTAAAGCTCGCTACGTTGCAGAAATTGGCTTACCAGCTTATGATGCACACGTATTAACATTAACGAAAGAAATGTCTGATTTCTTTGAAGCAACTGTTGCAGACGGTGCTGACGCGAAATTAACATCAAACTGGTTAATGGGTGAAGTGCTTGCGTACTTAAACAAACAACAAAAAGAATTAAAAGACGTTGCATTAACGCCTGCTGGTTTATCTAAAATGGTTCAATTAATTGAAAAAGGTACAATTTCTTCTAAAATCGCGAAGAAAGTATTTAACGAATTAATTGAAAAAGGTGGAGACCCAGAGGAAATCGTTAAAGCAAAAGGTCTTGTTCAAATTTCTGACGAAGGTACACTTCGTAAGGTTGTAACAGAAATTCTTGATAATAATGAGCAATCTATCGAAGACTTTAAAAACGGTAAAGACCGTGCAATTGGCTTCTTAGTTGGTCAAATTATGAAAGCTACAAAAGGACAAGCAAATCCGCCACTTGTTAACAAAATCTTACTTGAAGAGATTAATAAGCGATAAAATAGTAGTAACTTTTAAAGATTAAGCAGAAAAACACCCGTACATGGGTGTTTTTCTAGGTTAATCAAACGTTTGTTTAAATGAGACAAAATCGTTTAAACAAACGTTTGATTAACTGTCAAAAGTGGAAAAATGTTTGTATAGCAACTATGGTATGATAGTTGCAAAAAGGTGGGAATAATGATAAATCTAGACATAGAGGTTTTTTTCATCTCATGAAATAATAGATAATTATTATTCGTTATATGTAAATTGTTGTGAGGAAATAGATGGACATAAATTTTTTGTGAAATAAAACAAAACCATTGAAATGAATATTTACTTTTGATGGACTACACGAATCGGGTTCTTACTGCCTGTTTGAGCGAGATAAAAGAAGGATAGGAAGATGAGAGGAGGTAGGCATGGGAATACTGAATAGAAGTTCGGTATGTTCTTTTTCAATATATAAAGAAATTTCCTGTGCTAATAAATGATGAAGCGAGCAAGAATTATTTATAATCCTACTTCTGGGCGCGAGCTATTTAAGAAGAGCTTACCGGAAGTATTACAAAAATTAGAACAAGCTGGATATGAAGCGTCTTGTCATGCGACAACTGGTCCTGGAGATGCGACTGTGGCAGCGAGGCAAGCTGCGGATCGTAAGTTTGATGTTGTTATCGCAGCTGGTGGTGATGGTACATTAAATGAAGTGGTGAACGGTTTAGTAGGACATGAACATCGTCCGAAGTTTGGAATTATTCCAGTTGGAACGACAAATGATTTTGCTCGTGCGATCGGTGTACCTCGTGCTATTGAAGAGGCTGCGGATATTATTTGTGAAGGGAAAACAGTTCCGTTAGATCTTGGTAGAGCGAATGATACATATTTCATTAATATCGCTGGTGGCGGCCGTATTACAGAATTAACATATGAAGTGCCAAGCAAGTTAAAAACGGTATTAGGCCAACTTGCTTATTATTTAAAAGGAATCGAAATGTTACCATCATTACATCCAACATATGTTGAAATCGAGTATGATGGAAAGTTGCTACAAGAAGAAATTACGATGTTTTTAATTACGAATACTCGTTCAGTTGGTGGATTCGAAAAAGTAGCACCATATGCATCGATTAATGATGGCTTATTTGATTTATTAGTACTGAAAAAAGGTTCTATCGCTGACTTAATTAAAGCAGCAACACAAGCGCAGCGTGGTGAACATATTAATAACCCAAAAGTGCTATACACACAAGCAAATCGAATTAAAGTGCATTCACCAGATAAACTAATGATTAACTTAGATGGTGAATACGGTGGAGATGCACCGATGGAATTCGAAAATATATATCATTGTCTTGAACTATTTGTTCCTGAACAACAAGAGGATGCCCTGTAAAGGCATCCTTTTTATTATATAGAGGAATTGTAAATTGGAAGTTAGTTTGATTTTCATGGTATTTTTACAATTCATTTATGTTATATCCATACTTTATTGATACACTGGAGGAGATAAGAAACGAGAGGTAGGGTGCTATGGAGAAGGTAAAAGCGATACTATTTGATAAAGACGGGACATTAATGGAGTTTCATTCAATTTGGATAAAAGTAGCTGAAGAACTTGTGGCGGAATGTATAAATCTATATCAACTTCCAAAGTCAATGCAGCAGGATTTATTAAAAGAGATCGGTGTGGATGGGGCATTTGTGAACCCTCGTAGCGCAATAGCGGCAGGAACAAGCCTTGATGTTGCAAAGGGGCTTTGTAAGTATATTACGTCATCTAAGGAAGAGGAGATGCATGAGTGGGTAAGTGAAAAGTTATTTTCTCTTATGTACGAGCATCGTTCCTATATGAGAATGACTGCGGATTTACCGAGAATTTTACAAGGTTTAAAGGATAAAGGATTTATTTTAGGTGTTGTTACAGCTGATGATTTCGCACCGACAGAATTATTTTTAAAACAGTATCAATTAGAATCTTATTTTGATTATGTTGTAGCTTCAGATACGTTTCCGGCACAAAAACCAGATAAAAGAATTGTAGAATCGTTTTGTGAAAGGTTTCATTTAGAGGCGTGTGAAGTAGCGGTCGTTGGAGATACACCAACTGATTTATATTTAGCGAAAAATGGCGGCGATTGCTATGCGATTGGAGTACTGTCTGGTACAGGAGATCTTCAAACTTTAGAACCACTTGCGGATTTAGTAGTACAATCTGTTGGGGATTTTATTTCTCATTCAGGTGAGTTTATTTGGGAACAAGGAAAGTCTAATGTGTAAGAAAAATAAGTCTATAAGGACTCTTGATGAGTCTTTATAGACTTATTTTTATGTTGAAATAGAAGGCATGTAGGATGAATGCTGGAAAAGAATGTTGGCATACATTTTGCAATGAAAAGAGAAAACAATGTAAAGAAAAGGATGGGGGACGTAATGAACACAAAAAAATTTGCTAAAGTAAATGAACAAATTCCTGGACCGAAAGCAGCGTCTTTATTAGAACGCCGCCAAAATATAGTACCAAAAGGAGTAAGTAACGGCATCCCAACGTTTGTACAATCTGCAAATGGTGCTCTTGTAACAGATGTTGATGGCAATCAGTACATTGATTTCGCGGGGGCAATCGGAACAATTAATGTAGGACATTGTCACCCAGCTGTTAAAGAGGCGCTCCATAAACAAGTAGATCAATACATTCATACTGGTTTTAATGTCATGATGTATGAGCCATATATTGAATTAGCAGAAAAACTTGCGGCATTAGCGCCAGGAAGTTTTGATAAGCAAGTACTATTTTTAAATAGTGGTGCAGAAGCGGTTGAAAACGCGGTAAAAATCGCTCGTAAATATACAAAAAGAACTGGTATTATCGCATTTTCTAAAGGTTTCCACGGGCGTACATTAATGACAATGACGATGACAAGTAAAGTAAAACCATATAAATTTGGATTTGGCCCATTTGCGCCTGAAGTCTATAAAGCACCGTTTCCATATGAATATCGCCGCCCAGAAGGATTAACGGAAGAGCAGTACGATGACTTTATGATTGAAGAGTTTAAGAATTTCTTCATATCAGAAGTAGCGCCAGAAACAATTGCAGCCGTTGTAATGGAACCTGTTCAAGGGGAAGGCGGATTTATCGTTCCAAGTAAGAAGTTTGTGCAACAAGTACGCAATATTTGTTCAGAACACGGCATCTTATTTGTAGCGGATGAAATTCAAACAGGATTTAGTCGTACAGGAAAATATTTTGCCATTGATCATTATGATGTCGTTCCAGATTTAATTACGGTATCTAAATCATTAGGCGCTGGTGTACCGATTAGTGGCGTTATTGGGCGCAAGGAAATTATGAATGAGTCTGCGCCAGGAGAGCTTGGTGGAACGTATGCAGGAAGCCCACTAGGATGTGCAGCAGCATTAGCAGTGCTTGATGTAATAGAAAAAGAGAATTTAAATGATAGAGCGATAGAATTAGGAAAAGTTGTAATGAATCGATTCGAAGAGATGAAAAATAAATATAATTGCATCGGTGATGTGCGTGGTTTAGGAGCAATGTGTGCATTCGAGCTTGTTCAAGATCGGAAGACGAAAGCACCTGATAAAACGTTAACAGCTAATTTGTGCGCAGAGGCAAATAAACGTGGATTACTCCTACTATCAGCAGGGACATACGGTAATGTTATTCGTGTGTTAATGCCATTAGTTATTACAGATGAGCAACTTGAAGAAGGATTAACAATAATTGAAGAATCATTGCAAGTCTGTTATGAGAAAGCAAATACTGCTCGTGTTTAAAAGTTAAATAATAAATCGCAAACATTCTAGCTGACTCTATATAAAAGGCAGAAAATTCGCTTTATAATAAAGGTAGTGAAGTGAATCGATGGATTGGAAGGTAGGGGTGGCTAGGATGGTTGGAGAAAAGGAACGAGTGTTAATGGATTTACAAGATGTATTTGAATATGCGTTTGACGAAATTTTTGTAACTGACGAAAAGGGAATCGTTGTGCGTGTAAATAGTACATGTGAAAGGCACTATCAACTAGCTGCTAAAGAGTTAGTAGGTAAGCATGTAAAAGAATTGCAGAAGGATGGTATCTTTTATCCATCGGCAACGTTAGAAGTAATTGAAAAAAAGAGACCGATTGAACTCGTTCAAACGACAAAATCAGGGGAGTATTTACACGTTCGTACAAGGCCTGTTTTTGACGACGAGGGAAATTTAAGAAGAGTAATTAGTTACTCTCGTGATCTTACAGAACTCTACCAATTACGTCAAAAGGTAGAGGAAATGGATAATCAGTTAAAAACATATAAAAAAGAATTAAGAGAAACATATGAACATGAAGGACTTATTTTTAAAAGTATCGCTATGCAAAAAATAGTCGAGACAATTAAGAAAGTATCTGTGGTAGATAGTACAGTTCTCGTTTTAGGTGAGACAGGAGTAGGGAAGAGTCGATTAGTACGTCATTTACATGAAGTGAGTAACAGGAAGAATGAAAGTTTCTATGAAATTAATTGTGCGGCATTGCCAACGAATTTAATTGAATCAGAGCTTTTTGGATACTCAGGTGGATCTTTTACAGGGGCGAATCGTGAAGGGAAAAAGGGACTATTAGAATCAGCGCACAGAGGAACTCTTTTCTTAGATGAAATTGGCGAAATGCCGCTTGAAATTCAAGCGAAACTCTTGCAAGTGTTGCAAGAAAAAACGTTTCGTCCTATTGGCGGAAGAGAATTAAAAAAAGTGGATGTTAGAATTGTAGCGGCAACAAATCGAGATTTAAGTATGATGGTGAAACAAGGAACATTCCGGAAAGATTTATATTATCGTCTGAATGTCATTCCAATTTTAATTCCGCCACTCAGGGAAAGAACCGAAGACATTTTGCCGCTCATTTATCATTATTTACAGCACTTTAACGAGAAATATGGCCGGAATGTAAAATTAGCACCTAGCACATTACAAATGTTTGTTGGTTACCCGTGGGAAGGAAATAATAGAGAAATTGAAAATGTAATTGAGCGAATTGTTATAACTGCTGATGATATCGTTACGATAGAAGATTTGCCAATAGCGATGCAAGAATCAACGGTTGAACAGTCCGGTCAAAGTCTCTATAAAATGTTAGAAGAAGTAGAACGTAATATTATTTTCAAAGCATATAAAACATATGGATCGAGTTATAAAGTAGCGGAGTTTTTAAAAATAAGTCAATCTGCTGCCACTAGGAAAATAAAGAAACTTATAGAGGAGGAAGAAAACATTGGATAAAAAAGCGACGTTTGTAAATGTAGAGAAAAAGGCGATGTATATAAATGGTGAGTGGATTACATTGCAAGAACAAATCGAAGTAAATAATCCAGCAACGAAGGAAATATTTGCGACGGTACCAAAGGGCGGAGTAACAGAGGCAAAGCAAGCTGTTGATGCCGCTCATGAAGCTTTTAAATCATGGTCTAAGTTAACAGCAGCAGACCGTGCAGTGAAGTTGAAAAAATGGTTCACACTTATTGATGAAAATAAAGAAGAGATTGCAGCGATTATGACGAGAGAACAAGGAAAGCCGTTTGCAGAAGCGCTTGGTGAAGTGAATTATGCAAATAGCTTTGTTGAATGGTATGCAGAAGAAGGAAAACGCGTATACGGTGAAATGATTCCTGCTTCTCATCCGAACAAACGTATTTTAGTTATGAAGCAACCAGTTGGCGTTATGGCAGCTATTACACCTTGGAATTTCCCAGCGGCTATGATTACAAGAAAGGTAGCCCCGGCGCTTGCAGCAGGTTGTACGGCAGTTGTGAAACCTGCAAGTCAAACACCGTTAACAGCATTGAAACTAGCTGAATTAGCCCATGAAGCAGACATTCCAAAAGGGGTAATAAATATTGTAACAGGCAGTGCGAAAGCAATTGCTGATACGTGGATGGAAGATGGACGTGTTCGAAAAGTTTCCTTTACAGGATCAACGGAAATTGGGAAGGAATTAATGGCCAGTGCTGCACAAACGATGAAAAAGGTTTCACTTGAGTTAGGTGGTCACGCGCCGTTTATTGTTATGAATGATGCGGACTTAGATAAAGCGGTAGAGGCGGTAATCGGTTCGAAATTCCGTAACGCAGGACAAACGTGTATATGTACAAACCGAGTATTTGTTCAGGAAGAAGTGTATGAAGTGTTTGTAGAGAAGTTCCAAAAGGCAGTAGGACAGTTGAAAGTAGGAGACGGTTTCGGTGACGGAACTACTGTAGGACCACTTATTGACGAGAATGCAGTTTCGAAAGTACAGGAACATATCGAAGATGCTATTCAAAAAGGGGGAACAGTTTTATTTGGTGGCCAAAAGGTTGCGGAGTTAGATGGACACTTTATGCAACCAACTGTAATTGGATTGGCGAACGATACGATGCTTTGTATGAATGAAGAAACATTCGGTCCAGTTGCACCAGTTGCGAAATTTAAAACGGTTGAAGAAGTAATTGAACGTGCAAATCATACACCATATGGCTTAGCTGCTTATATTTTCACAAAAGATATTAGTCAAGCATTCCAAGTTAGCGAGGCATTAGAGTACGGTATTATCGGATTAAATGATGGACTTCCATCAGTTGCACAAGCACCGTTCGGTGGCTTTAAAGAAAGTGGTATTGGTCGTGAAGGTGGACATTTCGGTATCGAAGAATATTTAGAGATTAAATATATTTCATTAGGACTATAAGTAGTATACTAGAATCTCTATAAGGTGACAGAGAAGGAGATTCTAGTATGGTATATTGGCTATTATTACTTGTTACAATTATTTTTGAAGTAGCTGGAACAATTGCGATGAAACTATCAAATGGTTTAACAAAGCTTGTTCCAAGTGTACTTATTTTCGTATTTTATGGAATTTGTTTCAGCGTATTTGCTATCGTTGTCAAAAAAATTCATTTAAGTATCGCTTATGCCATTTGGTCTGGTGTAGGAACATTACTTATTACAATCATTAGCGTGTATTTCTTTAAAGAGCACATTAGCTTATTCCAAGCATTTTGTATTCTTTTTATCGTGTTAGGAGTAATTGGGCTTAAGGTTTCATCGGCATCATAAAAGGCTATCTTCCGGTGTGGAAGATAGCCTTTTGTTTTTATTAAAATGCCCAGTTACCTTTACGGAAGATAGGTTCATGTCTTCCATCATCTGTAATACCATCGATATCAAGCTCAGCTGATCCGATCATGAAGTCGTTGTGTGTAATACTATTGTTTGCTCCATTTTCAGCAAGTTCTTCTTTAGACATTGTTTTCCCGCCAACTAAGTTGAAAGCATAAGCACTTCCGATTGCAAGGTGGCAAGATGCGTTTTCGTCAAATAGTGTATTGTAGAATAAAATATTTGTATTTGAAATTGGTGAATCATGAGGTACTAAAGCAACCTCGCCTAAGAAGTGAGAGCCTTCATCTGTTTCTACTAAATGTTTTAAAGCTTCTTCTCCGGCCTCCGCTTTGTAGTCTACGATACGCCCGTTTTCAAATGTTAACGTGAAGTTATCGATAATGTTACCTGCAAATGCTAACGGTTTTGTGCTAGATACTTGGCCGTTTACACCTGTTTTAAGTGGCATTGTAAATACTTCTTCAGTTGGAATATTCGCCATAAATGGTACGTTCTTTTCATTTAAGCTACCAGCACCAGCCCATACATGCTTTTCTGGAAGTTCGATTGTTAAATCTGTTCCAGGAGCTGTATAGTGAAGGGCTTTATAATGCTTTTCGTTTAAGTAATCAACTTTTGTATGTAACGTTTCATCGTGTTCTTTCCATGCTTCTACAGGATTTTCTAAATCAGCACGAGTAGCTTTGAAAATAGCATCCCATAGTTTTGCTTCTTGTTCTTCTGGTGTAGCGTCAGGGAATACTTTCGCAGCCCATTCTTTCGTAGGAACAGAAATGACACACCAGCTTACTTTATCAGCTTGTACGTAATCACGGTATACTTTCATTGCTTCGCCAGCTACTTTATGAGCTGTTGCGATACGCGTTGATTCTACACCTTTTAATAAATCAGGGTTTTCTGCATAAATAGACATGAAGGCAGCGCCTTCTTTTGCTAATTCTTCACGAGCGTGTGCTTTCCAAGATGGGAACTCAGCGAATGCTTCTTCAGGAGCTAGATCGAACTTTAAGCGTGTTAACGTCTCATCATTCCAATCCACATATACGTGTTTTGCACCAGATTTATATGCTTTTTCTGTAACGAGGCGTACAAATTGTACAGCTTCAAGAGGTGCACTAATTGATAATGTTTGTCCTGGTTGAATATTAACACCAACATTGACTGCAAGGGCAGCATATTTCTCTAACGTTTGTTCAAATGACATATGTATAATCTCCTTTAATTTGAAAGATTTCTTACTATATATAATACAAGAAAATTCAAAAAATATATATAAATAAAGCGTAAAAAGAGAGCTCAAAATATATTGAGCTCTCATCGTTATTTAATCGAAGAAGCAAATTGCTCTACGGTCGTCGTATTGTGTATGCGAACACGCTTCATTTTTAATAATTCATCGGGTTCACTTTTTGTGATGAACTTTCCGGATTTTGTTGTCGTCGCAAATTGATAATATTTCTTCGTTTCTGCAACGACTTTATCATCTACATGACCAAATGGGTAAGCAACTGCGATAACAGGCTTACCCGTTATTTTTTCTAGCTTTTCTTTCGATCCCTTTAATTCTTCTTCATAGTTTGTAATCTTCGGTAAGTCTGCATGTGTTGCAGTATGAGATTGCATGGAGAAAATGCCGGAATCAACCATTTCTTTTATGTCAGATGTAGAAAGAGATCCTTCAGCATCAACATTATTAACAATCATATATTCTGTTGCCGTTGGTTTAAACGTATCGTCTTTTAGCTTTTGTAAAATATGAAATGCATTCATATTATTTTTCATACCGTCATCAAATGTAACAAAGATAGGTTTATTCACTTTATTAATATCGCTCCAACGTTCAAAAGTTAGTAATGTATAGCCATTGTCCTTTAAATATTTCATTTGGCCTTCAAAGTTAGCGGGGGATACGAATAAATCTTTAATGCCTTGTCCATGATAATCATCGATTGCATGGTACATAAGAATGGGAATCTTTTGCTCGAAAGTAATAGCAGATTTTGTGAGCGGAATGGTTTTCCCATCTTCTTTTATTCCTATTGCTTCAATTTGAAACTCACCGCGTTTTCCTTCAAATTCTTTTATGTCAAAAGGAAGTGTAAACTGTTTCTCCTTTTCTTTAGAAGAAAAAGATTTAGTGTGTTCCTTTCCGTCAGCTGTGCGCCAAATTTTATATTGTACTTCGGTTAAAGTATCTTTTATGCCTGTAATATGAATACTTGTGTTTGTAGATTCGTGTGTAATCGGATTATAAGAAATTTTACCGTGTTCTTGTACGGTCACTTCTTGTTTCTTAGTCTCTTGAACCTTTTTCTCTTTTTTAGGTTCAGGACTTACATTGCTACTGTTACAGCCAGCTAAAATAGCAGACGTACATAAAGCGATTGCTGCGTATTTTCTCATAAAATCACCTTCTATTGTGTATTATGTTGCATGCTTACATTAAAATCCCCACCGCTGTAAGAGAGGTGGGGATATACCCTTGTTCATCATATCATTTTAGTAATGAGATAGGTTAGTGACTTATTTCTATCATCTTTTAGTAAAGTTTACTTTATCCCGCTATTTGTGGGCAGTAAGACCCCACCTCAGAATTCAGCAAAAGCAAAGAGGTTAGGTGGGGGAGCAAATGCCCGTAAAAGCCCGATTGGTGAGGGCTAATAATCAGTGGGGGTGAACAAAACCCCCACTGATTAAAGTTTTACTTTATAAGAGATATGAATTTTTCCATTGATGTATTAGGCCCTACAAAGTGGCGTTTAATTAAGTACTGTTCGTTTGGCATCCCTTTTGTAATGTGATTACCGTGATCAGTAGTTACTGCGAACTCATAATGTTTTTTTGTTTCTTCAACAGCTGGGTCATTATAAGAACCTACTGGATAGGCAAGAGCGATGACCTTTTTACCAGTAAGGGCTTCGATTTTTTCTTTCGAACTACGTAATTCCTCATCATAATTGCTTGAATGAGCCATCATCGTATGATTAGCAGTATGTGATTGAATAGAAAAAATGCCTGAATCCATCATTTGTTTTATCTCATCTGTTGATAGACGATTTGGTTTGTCTATCTCATTTGCAGTAAGGAATTCAGTAGCCGTAGGTTGAAATCTATCATCCTTTAATTTTTGTAAAATATGAAGAGCGTTCATATTATTTTTTCGACCATCATCCATCGTTACAAAAACAGGTTTATTTACACGATTTATATCATTCCAACGTTCAAATGTAAGCATCGTATAACCGTTATCTTTTAAATATTGCATATGTTTTTCGAATTGCTCAGGTGGTACGTATAAGCCGTAATCCCCATCACTTGGTCCAGGGTATTTTTCAATCGCATGGTACATTAATACGGGTACATGTTGCTGGAATGTAATTTTAGATGTTACTAGATTTGTTTCAGTATGATCTTCTTTGATTCCTACTGTTTCAATTTGAAATTCGCCACGTTTTAAATGAAATGATTTTAAATGTAGTGGGAGGGCAAAGTCACGTTCTTTTTCTTGTGAAGTAAAAGTTTGTTTGTTTTCAGGACCGTCAGCAGTACGCCAAATATTGTAACGTACTTGTGTGAATGAATCTCTTAAATCCTTTGTATAAAGCGTGGTATTTTGTGCGTTATATTCATACGGATCCCATGTAATAATCCCTTGTGTTAAAGGAAGTTCAACCGCTTTAGCTTTTTTTTGTTCAACTGTTTGTTTCGCCGTTGCTTCTTTTATTTGTTTATCACTAGTGCTACTAGTGTTACAACCTACGAGAATAGCAGAAGAAAGTAAAGCGATATATGTATATTTTTTCATTCTATCATCCTTCTATTGTGTTTTAATTATCATCACTTATGTCTTGAAATTATCATTCGTATAAGTGACACTAACTCAAATTTTCGATTTTAAAAATTTGAATTATACCCTTGTACATCATATCACTATAGAATATAGAGGGGAATACATTTTTGGAATAATTCGGAAAAAACACCTTATATTTTTCTGGTGGGGTTTACATAAAAATACATATAGAAGAAAGTAAAAAAACTCCACCTAAATTTCCTTTTGAAAAAGGAAAAGCAAGGTGGAGTTTTTTATTATATAAACAATCCAGCGATTGTTGCAGATAAGATAGAAGCAAGTGTTGATGCAAATAACATTTTCCAACCGAATCTAGATACGACACTTCCCTGTTTTTCAGAAAGAGCACGGATTGTCCCAACGATCGCACCAATTTGGCTAATACTTGCGAAGCTAATTAAGAATACTGTAACGATTCCGACTGTACGTGGAGATAATGTTGATGCAACACCTTTTAAATCAAGGATTGCTACAAACTCGTTTAATACAATCTTCGTACCCATAATTCCACCAGCTGGGATAATATCTTGAGTTGGAATACCCATTAAGAATGCGAATGGAGCAAGTATATAACCGAAGATTTGTTGTAAAGTAACAGCATATCCCATTGCACCTGAAGCTGCGCTAATTACGTAGTTTACAACTTCCATCACACCGATGAAGGCAATCATTAATGCAGCAACGATACCAGCTACTTTTAAACCATCAAGCGCACCGTTAATCATTGCGCCGATAAAGCTGTCTCCGAATAAAGTTCTATCAAATTTTTGAATCACTTCATCTTCTTTCTTCGTATCAACTGGTGTTAATAGCGAACAAACGATCAAGCTTGAGAATAAGTTTAGCGGAAGAGCGGCTAGTACATATTTCGCATCTAACATCATTACGTATGATGCTGTAACAGAAGCAGAAACGGAACTCATTGCAGAACAACAAATGATAAACATACGGTTTTTGTTAAAATGCTGTAAATCGTTTTTAATAACGATTAACGCTTCACTTGAACCGAAGAATACAGAGTTTACTGCGTGGAATGACTCGACGCGTGGTAAACCAGTAATTTTTGAAATTGCACCGCCGACAACGCGAACGATGAATGGTAAAACACCTAAATAACTAAAGATAGAAAGTAGTGCTGAGAAAAATACGATAATTAATAATACATTTAAGAAAAAGACAAAATCTCTTTGAATTCCATTAAAGAGAAAATCGACACCTGTCGTACCAAGTTTAATTAGTTTGTTGAAAACTTTACCAATGAAAATAATGACTTGTTGACCAATCTTTGTGCCAAACATAAACCAACCGATTAAAATTTGAAAACCAATCATAATAGCAATTGCACGGAAGTTGATTTTACTTTTGTTGTTTGACAAAGCAAAACATAAACCTAAAACGACAAGAATACCGATAATGCTCATTACATATTGCATGTAGTTGCCCCTTTCAGAAGTTCGTATAAAGTTTGTACATAAAACGCTCGTTATATTACTAAAAATAAAACAAAGAGGTTTTATGTCATACGTAAGATGTCTGACCTTTTAGAAAAATAAAAATAAAAAAAGACCCATATGGATTCACTTTCATCTATGAGAGAAAGCTAATCAATATGAGTCCTTTTTTGCACATAGGCTAATATTCATTAGTTTTCCCCATAGTCCAGCAATTTAAGGTTGCCGGGTAGAAACTCTCGATCCATATTATCGAATATATATGAGGTAACATCGTCCGTATTAAATTAGTAGTAGCGTAACATTAACAGAGAACTATCGTCAATAGCTTTTTTTCTTCCGATAGAAATAGACCATATAAGTATGATAAAATGTAACGCAGTGTTATGAAAAAGAGAGGTCGGAAAATGAGTACAAAAATGACGCCACCAGTTGAAAAAAATGATTTTATAGATGTAGTATTTGAAGATTTAACCCATGATGGTGCCGGTGTTGCGAAAGTAAAGGGCTATCCTATTTTCGTTAAAAACGGATTACCAGGTGAAGAAGCACAAATTAAAATTATTAAAGTGAAGAAAAACTTCGCATTCGGTCGTTTAATGAAGCTTCATACAGAGAGCCCATATCGTAAAGATGCAGAATGCCCAGTGTACAATCAGTGCGGCGGTTGTCAGCTTCAGCACTTAACATATGAAGGACAATTACAAGCGAAAGAAAAACAAGTACGTGACGTTATGCAGCGCATTGGCGGATTAAGCGATGTTCCTGTGCACCCTGTACTTGGTATGAAGAACCCATGGGTATACCGTAACAAAGCACAAGTACCAATTGGAGAACGTGAAGGTGGACTTGTCGCTGGTTTCTATCGCCAAGGAACACATGACATTATTAATATGGAATCATGTTTAATTCAGGCAGAAGAAAACGATACATTAATCCAGGAAGTAAAACGTATTTGTGAAAAACACGGTATTTCGGCATACAACGAAGAGCGTAACAAAGGAACACTTCGTCACGTAATGGCTCGTTACGGACAAGTAACAGGGGAAATTATGCTTGTCTTCATTACACGTACAGCAGAATTACCAAACAAAAAAGCAATCATTGAAGAAATTGCAGCGAAATTCCCAGAAGTAAAATCGATTGTTCAAAACGTAAACACGAAACGTACAAACGTAATCTTTGGAGACACAACGACAGTACTGTACGGATCAGAATACATTTATGACTTTATCGGTGACATTAAATTTGCGATTTCAGCACGTTCATTCTATCAAGTAAACCCAGAACAAACGAAAGTGCTATACGATAAAACGTTAGAATACGCAAAATTAAACGGTAACGAAACAGTAATTGATGCCTATTGCGGAATCGGATCAATCTCTTTATTCCTAGCGCAAAAAGCGAAAAAAGTGTACGGCGTTGAAATCGTCCCAGAAGCAATCGAAGACGCAAATCGTAACGCAGCACTAAACAATATGACAAACGCTGAATTTGGCGTAGGAGAAGCAGAAGTAGTCATTCCAAAATGGTACAAAGAAGGCGTAATCGCTGACACAATGGTCGTAGATCCACCGCGTAAAGGCTGTGATGAAGCATTACTAAACACAATCATCGACATGAAACCAAAACGCGTCGTATACGTATCATGTAACCCTGCAACATTAGCACGTGACTTAAAAGTACTAGAAGAAGGCGGATATAAAACGCAGGAAGTACAGCCTGTTGATATGTTCCCGCATACGACTCATGTGGAGTGTGTGGCTTGGCTTAAGTTGGTATAATAGGAAAGCAGTTGATATAGAAAAAGTCTATACCATCTGCTTTTTGGTTTATTGAGAGTTCGAAATTGTATTCATATTGAGAGGATTTGAATTTGAAATGATAGATAATTTTTGGCGTGATTTACCACGACCATTTTTCGTACTTGCACCAATGGAAGATGTGACGGACGTTGTTTTCCGTCACGTAGTAAGTGAAGCTGGTAGCCCAGACGTATTCTTCACAGAGTTCACAAACTCAGATAGCTATTGTCATCCAGAAGGTATGAAAAGTGTACGTGGCCGTTTAATTTTTACAGAAGATGAACAACCGATTGTGGCGCATATTTGGGGAGATAATCCTGAATATTTCCGTCAAATGAGTATTGGTATGGCAGAGTTAGGATTTAAAGGCATCGATATTAACATGGGGTGCCCTGTACCGAACGTAGCATCAAGAGGAAAAGGTAGTGGCCTTATTCTACGTCCAGACGTTGCGGCAGAACTTATTCAAGCAGCAAAAGCGGGCGGACTACCTGTCAGCGTAAAAACACGACTGGGCTTTAAAGAATTAAGCGAATGGGAAGATTGGTTAACACATATTTTCAAACAAGATATCGTAAACCTTTCTATTCACTTACGTACAAGAGAAGAAATGAGCCAAGTCGATGCGCACTGGGAGCTAATTCCAGAAATTAAAAAATTACGTGATCGTATTGCACCAAATACGCTAATAACAATAAATGGAGACATTCCTGACCGTCAAACTGGACTGGAACTTGCTGAAAAATACGGCATTGATGGTGTTATGATCGGACGAGGTATTTTTAAAAATCCGTTTGCTTTCGAAAAAGAGCCAAGAGAGCATAGCAGTAAAGAACATTTAGATCTTTTAAGACTACAACTCGATCTTCAAGATCAATATGCAGAAGTATTACCACGCTCTATCACAGGATTACATCGCTTCTTCAAAATTTATGTAAAAGGCTTCCCAGGAGCTGCTGAATTAAGAAATCAATTGATGAGTACGAAATCAACGAATGAAGTACGTACATTGCTTGATAAGTTTGAGGCGAGTGTTAATGTGGTAGAAGGTAGTGAAACAGTGTAACTTTTGAAAGTTACACTGTTTCATTTTAATTAAGGTAAACCGTATCATAAGTAAGTGAGGTATTCTATGTAAAAAAGGGGAAGAAAAGAATACAGGAGAAAAGTGAAAATGGTAGGTTGGTCTTGATTTTCAATGATAGTATCATGTTTATTTTATTATGCCTATAATTGGAGGCCATGTGAATGTTAAGTGATCAGGCGAGATATTCTAGGCTCGCGAATATAACAAAAATAATAAATACAAAATTAGAACTACGTGAAGTATTGCAGCGTGTAACAATGGCGATATCAGAGGAGATTGTTAAGTGCAACGCTGTTGGAATCTATTTACCCCAGGAAGATGGAACATTTAGAGGGTTTGCAGGAAAACCAGAGACAATAAATGGCGTAACGCTCGATACTCAGGTAATTGATCTTGAAATAGACTTACTGGCAAAAGAAGTTATTGAAACTAAAAAAACTATTTATATTCCTGATACATCAAAGGATCATCGGCCGGATCCGAGACCAGTTGCTGCGTTCAAAATTAAGTCCTTATTAGCTCTACCTATCGCATTTGGGCAAGAGTTATTTGGTCTGGTTTTTTTATTTGATTATGGAATTCCAATGAACTTAACAAATTCAGAAATTCAAAGTGTTGAAGCTTATGTAAATATGGCTGCGGTCGCAATTCAAAACGCAAATAATTTAACACAAAAGGAAAACCTTATTACCGAGAAGCAGCTGTTACTAAATGTTACCCGTGATTTATCAATGTGTTCCTCGATACAGGAGAGTTTTGATAAATGTTTTCTTTACTTAGGACAGATTTTGGAGAGTAAAAACATGGCTGCCCACCTTTTAGACCCGCTAGACAAAACAACGATTAAAACAACGAAGTTAAGCAGGGACTGTGATTGGACAGAAGCGGATTGGATGGAGAAAAGCTATGAAGCCAAGATCCAAGAGGTTATTCAAACAAAAAATATAGATAGTAAGGGTATACTGATGATTCCATTGGTTTCAATGGGAGAAGTATTAGGGGTAATCGCCGTTGGCAAAGAGGGAAAAGCTCACAATTATGATAATTCCCAAATGCAACTGGCAAAATCTATCGTTGATGCCACAGCACCTACATTTTCCAACTTGTTATATATGGATCGACTTGAAAGTATGGTGGAAGAGCGAACGAGAGAACTAGCTGTTGCTAATGAAAAGGTTACAAGTGTGATTGAAAGTATTACGGATGGATTTTTTACTTTGAATAATAAATGGGAATTTACGTACGTAAATAAGCATCAATATTTTCCACAAAGAAAAACAGCAAAAGATGTATTAGGTAAGAATATATGGGGGATTTTCCTAAGTGGCGTTGACGAAGTTATGTATAAGGAACTTCATCGTGCAATGTCAGAGCGAACTACAGTTTATTTTGAATTTTTTTCTACCTCTGATGAATATTGGTACGAAGTTATTGCATACCCGTATGATGATGGTATTTGTTGTATTTTTAAAAACATAACGGAAAAAAAGCAATATGAGCAGGAATTGAAAAGGTTATCAAACATAGATTTAATAGGGCAAATGGCAGCAGGTATCAGCCATGAGATTAGAAATCCAATGACAACAGTACGAGGATTTTTGCAGTTATTAAAAGAAGAGCCCACCTATGAGAAACATAATAAGCACTTTAATTTAATGATTGAAGAACTTGACCGTGCCAATTCTATTATTACTGAATTTCTCTCAATAGGTAATACAAAGAAATCAGATTTGCAGATGTTAGATTTAAATGCAATTATCCACGATATTATTCCTTTAATAAAGATAGATACGCATAATCAAAATAAATATATTCAAGTCGATACAACTGACATCCCGGAACTACTTTTAAATCGTAATGAGATACGGCAATTATTAATGAACCTATATCGTAATGGTTTAGAAGCGATGGGCAAAGAGAAAGTTCTAACCATTAGCACCTACAAAGAAGGTCGAAATTGTGTGGTGCTTGCAGTGCGTGATCAAGGGAAAGGTATCAGGCCTGAAGTATTAGAGAAACTTGGTACTCCATTTTACACGACCAAAGATAATGGAACGGGATTGGGATTAGGCATATGTTATGCTATTGCTGCTCGTCATAATGCAAAAATAGAAATTCAAACAGGATCGGAAGGCACTACCTTTTTTGTTAAATTTAATTATGAAAATAATGAATAATAACCTCATTTAGATTAGTTACGGTGAACTGTACCACAAATAAAAAGTAAAGCTTAAGTAAATATAATCAATATGTTTCACCTGAATTTTACGTAACATTCACGTTAGAGTCGCCCACTAAATTAGAGTTGCATAAAAAGAAATGGACTAACCTATATCAGGTTAGTCCATTTTTAAGTGTGTTAATTAATAGTAAATCCCCATCCTTTGTTGCTTTATTAATATCATCCTTAAATGAAGGAGCTATCCCACTACCAACTAAAATACCTTTTACAGTATTTGATTAAAGGCGTTTCTATCGATAGGACCTTTCTTAATTTCTAATACAATAAATTCGTTATTAGAAATATCTCTTAATAATAAATAAAATCACCCCCACAAGCATTAATCCACCTAAGACTACAAAACCTCCCCCTAAAATGTTAAAGTAGTAACTTAACGACATTCATTTACACATGCTAAAAGCATTACTATAATCAACATTTCAGGAGGCAAAACAATGGCAATGAGCAACAACGATATATTAAAGAGAGTAAGGTACGCTTTAGATATAAGAGATATAGATATGGTAGAAATCTTTAAACTTGGTGGTATGGAAGTAACGAAAGAAGACGTAGTTGATATGCTTACAAAAATAAAGAGAGCACCTCAGCATGAATCTGAAAATGATGATGTGGTTGAAGATGAGTACGTATTAACATGCGATATGATGATGTTAGAGGCATTTTTCAATGGATTTATTACTTTAAAAAGAGGGAAGCAAGATCTGAAACCAGGACAACCGGCACCTGTACAAAGCAAAGAGAGTGCGAATAACCTTCTGCTAAAGAAAATGAAAATTGCACTATCTTTAACGAGTGAGGATGTACTTGATATATTAGATAGCGTAGGCGTTACGGTAACAAAGGGAGAACTAGGTGCCCTATTAAGAAAAAAAGGCCATAAAAATTACAAAGAGTGCGGCGATAGATACGCAAGGAATTTCATTAAGGGATTAGGTGTAAAGTATAGAGGGTAATGAGTCCGATGAATCGCTAAATGATATAATAGGTAGAGTAGGGCGTTTGTGTCCTATTCTTTTTTATTTGTAAAATAATACACTAGGTGATGAAATGGTACATACATATTTAGGTGAGACAATTAATTTTCATATAACTTATAAGAAGAAAAAGTCGGTGCGTCTTTTTGTAGATTCGTACGGAAATGTGGAAGTGCAGGCTCCAAAGGGGACGCCTGTTGAATACTTAGTCCAGTTGCTAGAGGAGAAGTGGGATTGGATTCAGAAAACACGTAAGGAAATGCAGGAGCGAGCGCTTGGACCACAGGAAAAGGATTATGATCAAGGAGAGGGCTTTCTGTATTTAGGAAGTACGTATCCGATACAGATTTCTCAAGATGCAAGTATTATGCAAGACAATGCAGTGTTTGAAGGGAATAAGCTACATATTTATGTGAAAGAGCTTAAGGATGAGAAAATACAACAAGCGTTAAAACGATTTTACTATAAGCAGTGTAAGTCATTAGTAGAGAAGAGTATTAAAGTGCATCAAAGTAACTTCAAAACAAAACCGCGTTCTATTCGTATTACAGATAGTAGTCGTACGTGGGGAACTTGTGATTCAAATTTACAGCTAACATTCAATTGGAAGCTAGCAATGGCACCACAGCAAGTAATTGATTACGTAGTTGTTCATGAAATGTGTCATATGGTTCATTTAAATCATGATCGTTCTTTTTGGCGTCTTGTCGGGAAGATAATGCCTGATTATAAGGAAATGGAAAACTGGTTAGCGTTATCTAGTTGGAAGATGACGGTTTAGTGGTGCGATTATTGTCAATGTTTGTCGGTAAGTCGAGATATTTCAAAAATCGCTGATATATTTGGAGTTGCAATCGATATGTTTAAGTAAGAAAAAGGAGATGTCACAGCAGACATCTCCCTTTTTTCTTACGCAGCAATCATCGTCCAAACTTCACAACAAAATCTCCGTCCACTTTTTCCATCTCATACCCGCGATACCCCTCTGAAATCAACGCCTGCTGCCCAATAGCATCGCTCATCGGAACGCTCTTAAACTCCGTCCACACTCTCTCCTTGTCCTCACGTAATTCCTTCACGAAAACATACCGCATACTCCCGCCATATTTCTCCTTCAATGCAGCAATCTCCATTCCTTGCGCAAACTTATCTTTTAAACTTGGAATGTTAAAAGGAGCAACGGTGCAACAAACGTAATCGTATTTGCTATCTTCGTTTTGTAATTCGTCCATGATAACTGTCGCTAATATTTTTTGCATCCCATTTCCTCGGCAGTTCGGATGAACATTTGAAATTTCTTGATAAATGACGCGATGTAGTTCGCTTTCTGCTATGCCAATATCAAGTCCTAAATGTTCATCGTCAATAGGAGGGACGAGTAGGGCACGAAATGCGATGAGTTCGTTTTCGATAAAAGCACCGATCATCATGCCGTTTCCTTCTAGAATGTATTGAAACTCTTCTAGCGAGAGTGGTTGTAAGCGACTGTTATCTTCTAGCACCTCAACTACGACGTTTTGTAGTAATAAGATTTGCTCGATGTTCTCTAGTGATAGTAATGTAACGTGAAATGGATCGTTATTTTGTTTTAATGATCCTTTGTATAGCACTGTCATGCGTTAGTCCTCCTTTAGCGTACAACGTCTTGAAAGACGGTTAGTTCTTGTAATGTATCTTCGTTTATTTCAATGCCGAGTCCTGGCTTTTCGTTTAAGCGAATAAATGGTACGTCGTAATGTAAGTTTCCGATGTCTTTCGTGAACTTTAATGGACCTGTAAGTTCAACGCTCGTAATGATTTTTTTCGAGAAAGCGACATGGAATCCTGCGGAAGAGGCAACGGATGATTCGACCATGGATCCAACTTGGCATTCAATGCCGACCATTTCTGCTTGATGAGCGAGTTTTACAGCGGGATATATACCGCCGCATTTCATTAGTTTTATATTTACTTTATCAGCCGCGTCTAATTTAATGATTTGGCGCATTTCACGAGAACCTTTTAATCCTTCATCAATCATAAGCGGAAGGTCTGTTTTAGAACGAATGTGAGCCATTGCGTCAATATCGTCTGCGACAACAGGCTGTTCAATCCAGTCGATGTTTAAATGACCTAATGAACGAAGTGCCGTTAATGTGTTGGCGCTATTTTTCCATCCTTGGTTTACATCAACGCGAATCGCAATATTATTTCCTACACGTTCACGTACCGCTTCAATTCTTTTTACATCTTCTTTTACATTCGTACCGACTTTCATTTTGAAAGATTGGTAACCTTTTTGAATCATGGAAGCAGCTTCTTCAGCCATGTCTTCAGGTTCGGCGATACTTAAGACGTGAGTGACAGGGAAGTCTTCATGGTAGCGTCCGCCAATTAATTGATATACAGGTTGATTTAGTTTTTTGCCCATTATATCAAAACAAGCAATATCTATTGCGGCTTTTGCAGTAGGAACACCGTAAATTGTATTGTCCATCATATCGTGTACTTTCTCGATATTCATTGGATTTTGTCCGATGAGCGCAGGAGCAAGTGTATGTTTTAAAGTATGGAAAGTACTTTCCCATGATTCGCCTGTAACGTGATCATCAGCAACGCCCTCACCGTAACCGATAATACCTTCATCTGTTTCCATTTTGACGATAATAGAAGGCATATCAGAATAAGAACCATAACTAATAACAAACGGATCGCGAAGTGGTAAACGAATTGCGTAAAGATGAATAGCTGTAATTTTCATTAGGTAGAGACCCCTTCCTGTTTACAATAGTTTTGTACATTTGATATAGTTGACGTTAAATAGTCGTTAATTAATGATAAGGAGTTAAAGAAATGATGATAAAAATTGCAGTTGTCGGTTCAAAGGAGTTTATGGAGAATCTTTTACCTATTGCTCATAAACTAGAAGAAATAGAGATTGATCCATATATTTACCTTCATCCGGCGGAATCTTCTGAACTTTTAAAGCGTTTAAAGCCTTGTGACTTCATCTTTTTCTCAGGTGCTTTACCTTATTATATGGCAAAAGAAATAAGAGAACAATTACGAATTCCAAGTACGTATTTACAGCAAGACGAGACAACTGTCGTATCTTCCATTCTTTCTGTCATGTATCACCAACGTATTCAACCACATAAAATTTCAATTGATTTAGTAGACCGCTCATTCATTACAAATGTGTTCCATGATATCGGTATAAAAGAAAGTCCACAAGTGTTTGATTATGAAAATATGCTGTGGAGTAAAGACGAAATAAATAGAGTTACGGATTTTCATAAAGCTAAATATCAATCAGGAGAAGCTCATTTAGCTTTAACTAGTATTCATGCTGTCTATGATGAACTTCAAAAAATAGGTATTCCTTCAGAGCGTATGATAGATCCGAAGCAATCCATTATACATGGGTTAAAAGATGCAAAAATAAAAGCTGAGTTAGCAAAAAGCCATTCAGCTACTGTCGGTGCTTGTATGATTTCTTCTTTAGAATTACGAGAAGGTTTGCTTGAGCAATTAGATGCTGTTTCAAAAGCACTACATGGTTCATTTAAAAAAATTGATGAAATGACGTTCATTTTGTATACGACTCGTGGTGATATTGAATCAATTATAAAAACAAATATGATAAATACCCTATTTGCAAGTATAGAAGGAACGATAGCTATTGGATTTGGTTACGGAAAAACTGTGAAAGAAGCGGAGCAAAATGCTAAAATCGCTCAAATTTTCGCGAAGAATAATCCAATAGACCACTGCTTTTATATACTAACAAGTGATAAAGAACTATTTGGTCCGTTCCCGAAAGAACAGAGAGTACAAAGTTTGAAGAATGAAAATCCGGAACTCATGAAAATAGCGAAGGAAACGAAACTTAGTCCAGCAAACTTATCAAAAATTATTCAATTTAGTCAGTCACATTCGTCATTGAAGTTTACAGCAGCAGATCTTTCTGAATACTTACAAGTGACTCGCCGATCAACAGAAAGGTTATTAAAGAAACTAGTTGATTATGGGTATGCTCATATTTGCGGCGAGGAAATGCCCTATCAACAAGGGCGCCCTCGCGCAATATATGAACTGAATTTACCGTTATCTTTAAGCTTCTAATTGAGCTTGTTGTTTTTTTAGTAGTTCTGCTTTTTCAATATCAGATAGTTTTGTAATTGTGAGACCAGTTATACCGTAAAGGATTGAAATAATAGGTACGATGAAATTCAATATAGCATAAGGAGCATATTCGAATGCGCCAACTCCAAGTGTTGCGAGAATAAATACACCACATGTATTCCAAGGTACGAAGACAGAAGTTAATGTTCCGCCATCTTCTAATGCTCTGGATAAATTTTTAGAATGTAGTCCTTTTTCTGTGTATGCATTTGCGTACATTCTTGAGGGAACAACAATTGAAATATATTGTTCAGAGCAAGTAAGATTGGTTGCAAAGCAAGATGCGATAGTAGAAGCGATAAGTCCTTTTGCTGATGTCGCTAATTTTAAAATTTGATTTACAATTGAGCGAAGAATACCAGTATGTTCTAGTACTCCGCCGAAAGTCATAGCGACAATTGTCATAGAAACTGTATTCATCATCGAATCTAAGCCACCGCGGTTAAAGAGTTCGTCTACTAGTTTGTTGCCAGTGTCTATGACAAATCCATTTTGGAGTGCACCGACAGAGGCGGAGACAGAACCACCTTGAATAAAGACTTGTGATAAAAATCCTAAAATAATACCTACGAGAATAGCTGGGATCGCAGGAACCCTTTTAGCGACCAATACCATAACGACTACAGGTATGATTAATAGGAAAGGTGAGATAACAAAGTTTTGTTGCAATACTTGTAACGTTTGATCGATACTTTTTGCATCAATATTGTTAGCGCCGAAGCTTTTTCCTAAGAACGCATAAACGATAAGAGTAATAATTAAACCTGGAATTGTAGTAAATAACATATGACGAATATGTGTGAATAAATCTGTATTTGTTAATCCTGCAGCTAAGTTTGTCGTGTCTGAAAGCGGTGACATTTTATCGCCGAAATAAGAACCGGAAATGATAGCACCGGCAACCATTGGAGCTGGGATTCCCATACTTAGTCCAATTCCCATTCCTGCAACACCAATTGTTCCCATTGTAGACCAAGAGCTACCGATAGCTAATGCAACAATAGAACAAATAATTGTAATTGAAACTAAAAATAGTGATGGAGTTAAAAGATTTAAACCGTAATAAATCATTGTTGCGACGATTCCGCCGCCAATCCAAGCACCGATCGTTAAACCTACTAGAATAATGATAACGATAGCGGGTAATGCGAGGCGAATTCCTTTATACATCGCTTCTTCAATGTCGTGCCATTTGTAACCGTAACGCCAAGCGACGATAGAAGCAACGATTGTACCGATAATAAGTGGGACATGAGGGCTTTGTTTTAATACAACAATTGTAACCATCATAACTGCAACTGTAATGATAATAGGGATTATTGCTACGCCAAAAGGTATTTCTTTTTTCATAAACTGCCTCCTCATTATATATGTTTATATTTTTAGAATTGTCGCAAAATAGACGTTATTAAATTATAATAACTAAAAAATGATATGAGCGTCAATAAAAAACAGAAAATAAGGAATGTTCTATCGTTATAAAGTGAGTGGAAATGAGTTGTCGATCGCATTTGAAAATAAACAATTGACTTTTTTCTTAAAATTCAATATGTTCATAAAAACATCTGTTTTTCATAAGTATAATTAACCTGAATGGTTTTGGAATTTGGGAAGGAGAATGTGGCTTTGAAAACATTAGAACTACAAGAGCGGTTAACTGAAATTTTTCAGCATTTACATGAAAACCCTGAAGTGAGTTGGAAAGAGTATGAAACGACAGCGTATATTACTAACTTTTTAAAAGAAGAAGGAATTTCATATAAAATATTTGATGATTGCCCAGGCGTGATTGCTGAAATTGGAAGCGGAAATCCAGTTATTGCAATTCGTGCTGATATGGATGCACTTTGGCAAGAAGTGGACGGAGAGTTTAAAGCGAATCATTCATGTGGTCACGATGCTCATATGACAATTGTGATGGGGCTTATTTTACAATTGAAAAATATGAGGTGGGATAGTGGGACGGTTAGGTTTATTTTTCAGCCGGCAGAGGAAAAAGGAAATGGTTCTTTAAAGATGGTAGATAAGGGTGCTGTGGATGATGCTGATTTCTTATTTGGTGTTCATTTAAGGCCGATTGAAGAACTGCCTTTGAAACAAGCTGCCCCATCTATTCGCCATGGAGCAGCAGGATTTTTAGAAGGAACGATTCATGGAGATGATGCACATGGGGCACGCCCGCATCAAGGGATAAATGCAATTGATGTCATTTCTATGATCAATATCGGTTTGAAAAATATATGGCTACCACCGCAAAGTTCATATTCAGTGAAGATGACAAGGTGCCAAGCTGGTGGAGATAATTTAAATATCATTCCAGGTAACGGGCATTTTAGTTTAGATGTAAGAGCAGAAAATAATATATTACTAAATGAATTGAAGCAAAAAATAGAGCGAGTAATTCTATCAGCGGAATCAATGGGATCTAAAGTATCTTATGAGTGGATCGATCTCGCGCCAGGAGCTGAAGTGTCAGAAGAAGCTGAGCGCTTTATGCGAAAAGGCATTCTTGAAGTGTACGGAGAAGAGGGATGCACTGGACCACTGTATACGACAGGAAGCGATGATTTCCATTACTACACAGTGAAGAGACCACATTTAAAAGCTGTCATGCTTGGACTAGGTGCAAACCTACAACCTGGATTACACCATCCGTATATGAAGTTTGATCATAGTTGTATTATGGATGGAGTAGAAATATTGAAGCAAACTGTATTAAAGGTATTAGAGGACAGGGGCTAGATAGCTCCTGTTTTTTGTAGGAATTTGTTGTTAAGTCGATATATTGAAAAAATCGTTTATATAATTTCACGTACCTATTAATTTGATGAAAAATCCTTCTCCAGTACATGGTGTATAATAAGAAGTACCATTTCTTAATAGGAGAAAAAAATGAACGAACAATATTATGATGCAGTTTTAAATATAAAAACAGTAGGTGAACAAAAAGGGTTTAACAAGTCTATGCACTATCACCGTTATGAACCGACCCCATATAGCGGATTAGATGAGTTACTGAATCAATATGAGATAAAACGTAGTGACCGAGTTGTAGATTTCGGATGCGGAAAAGGACGATTAAACTTTTACATGCATCATAAGTGTGATGCTTCAGCGGTTGGAATTGAAATGAATGAAGAGTTTTATAAAGAAGCAATGGATAATCTTGAGCGTTATGCACGAAAGGTAAGAAACAGTAAAGATAAAATTGGGTTTGAATGTTGTTTAGCGCAAGAATATGAGATTGATCCACGTGATAATCGGTTTTATTTCTTTAATCCATTTTCTGTACAAGTGTTTATGAACGTAGTCAATAACATTTTGCTTTCGGTAGAGGAAACAGAGAGAGAAGTGGATATTATTTTATATTATCCTTCTGAGGACTATATTTTCTTCTTAGAAAATCAGACTGCGTTTGAATTGAAGAGGGAAGTTAGATTGCCAGGTGTTTATGAAAAGAATGGGAATGAGAGGTTTTTAGTGTATAGATTGGAGTGTTAATGTATGGGTGCTTGGGGAGTAGCAATATTATCAGACGATATCTTTAATATGCTGGAAGGAATTTGACGACCATATAATGTAATAAAAAAAGACGCGCTCCCAATTGGGAGCGCGTCTTTTACTCACGTCTATATAATTAGTTACGGATTAAGTAATCAAATGCACCTAAAGCTGCGTTTGCACCTGAACCCATAGAGATGATGATTTGTTTGTACGGATTATTTGTACAGTCACCTGCAGCAAACACTCCTGGTACGTTTGTAGCGCCGTGCTTGTCTGTTACGATTTCACCGCGAGCGCGTTCAACTGTTTCGCCTAACCAGTCTGTGTTTGGCACAAGACCGATTTGTACGAATACACCTTGTAATTCAACGTGATGAACTTCTTCAGTTTCACGATCGATGTAAGAAATACCGTTTACTTTATCAGTACCAGTGATTTCTTTCGTTTGAACGTTTTTTAGAACAGTTACGTTTGGTAAGCTGTTAAGACGCTCTTGTAATACAGCATCAGCTTTTAATTCTGGCATGAATTCAAGAACAGTTACGTGCTTAACGATACCTGCTAAGTCGATAGCTGCTTCAATACCAGAGTTACCGCCGCCGATAACTGCTACGTCTTTTCCGATGAATAATGGACCGTCACAGTGTGGGCAGTATGCTACACCTTTATTTTTGAACTCAGCTTCACCTGGTACGCCAACGTTACGCCAGCGAGCACCTGTTGAAACGATTACGCTCTTACTTTTCAGAATAGCGCCGTTTTCAAGTTCCACTTCAATAAGTTCCTTTTTCTCTAAACGTTTTGCACGTTGTAGATTCATTACATCGATGTCGTATTCTTTTACGTGCTCTTCAAGGCTTGCTACTAGCTTAGGACCTTCAGTGCGTTTTACGCTGATGAAGTTCTCAATGCCCATAGTATCCATTACTTGACCACCGAAGCGCTCAGCAACGATACCAGTGCGGATGCCTTTACGCGCTGCATAAATTGCTGCACTTGCACCAGCAGGGCCGCCGCCAACAACAAGAACATCGTATGGATCTTTATCAGAAAGCTCTGATGCATCTGGACCGTTACCCATTTTAGCTAAAATTTCTTCAAGTGTCATACGACCACTTCCAAAAGATTCGCTGTTTAGGAAAACTGTTGGTACTGCCATGATGTCTTTGCTTTCTACTTCCTCTTTGAATGCAGCGCCATCAATCATAGTATGTGTAATACCAGAGTTTAGAACGCTCATTACGTTAAGAGCTTGTACAACATCAGGACAGTTATGACAACTTAGGCTGATATAAGATTCAAAATGATATTCGCCTTGAATGTTTTTAATTTGATCGATTAATTTTTGTTCAACTTTTGGAGCGCGTCCACTTACTTGTAGTAAAGCTAACACTAATGAAGTAAATTCGTGTCCTAATGGAATACCAGCGAATACGACACCAGTGTCTTCACCAGGGCGATTTACGCTAAAGCTTGGTGTTCTCTCTAATTCAACTTTTTCTACTGTAATCTTAGATGACATAGTAGCTAATTCGTCTACTAGAGCTAACATATCTTTAGATACGTCGTCGTCTCCAGCGCTTACTTTAAGTAAAATATCGCTCTCCATTAACTGAAGGTATTGGGATAGTTGTGTTTTTATATCTGCATCTAGTATCATTTTGATCGAACTCCTTAGATTTTGCCTACAAGGTCAAGGCTTGGTTTAAGTGTTGCAGAACCCTCTTGCCATTTAGCTGGGCAAACTTCACCTGGGTTGTTACGTACGTATTGAGCTGCTTTAATTTTGTTAACAAGAATGCTTGCGTCACGGCCGATACCGTCAGCATTGATTTCCATAGATTGGATAACGCCGTCTGGATCGATGATGAATGTACCACGAGCAGCAAGACCTTCTTCTTCCATTAAAACGTTGAAGTTTGTAGTGATTGTGCGAGTTGGGTCACCAATCATAATGTATTCGATTTTGCCGATAGTTTCTGAGCTATCATGCCATGCTTTGTGAGTGAAGTGAGTGTCTGTAGATACAGAGTATACTTCAACGCCTAAGTCTTTAAGAGTTGCGTATTGGTTTTGTAAGTCTTCAAGTTCAGTTGGGCAAACGAATGTGAAGTCAGCTGGGTAGAAACAAACTACACTCCATTTTCCTTTTAAACTTTCGTCAGTAACTTGGATAAATTCTCCATTATGGTAAGCATTAGCTTTAAACGGTTTTACTTCTGTGCCGATTAATAACATATTAAAATTCCTCCTAAATGTTGGTTTTGAGCATCAAAAAATAGTGTGCTCATAAAATATATTTTTTAATTAACTATAATAATTCTAATTCGATATTAATTATCATATAGAAGTGGTTATTTTGTCAAGAGAATAAACCAACTTTATATCAATTTAATTAATATTTATTCTCAATTAAGGTTGTTAGAGAATTAAAAGGTAGTTTTCATGTAATCGATTTTCAATGAGTATATAAAAGAGTAGTGTGTATGTTAGAGACATGGTGTAAGTATAAATTGTTAGGAAGAGAATACTTCTTAGAAGTTGTGGAGTTGAAAAGGATTGCTTATTTCTATTTTACAAAGAATTGTGTGATAAATAAAATAAAATGAATTAAAATCTTTTTGAACAATTTTTGTCATCTCAAATATATAATTAGGAAGTAAATTGCAATGATATAGAAACATTGACTCAAGGTGCTAACAAGATATAATAAAATCTAGATATACCTTTCAAAAAGAAGATATAATATAGGATGAAAAAATTTCATCCTATTATTTTTTACGACCTTTAGAAAACGCTTACAATTAGTGTGGAGGGGAAACCATGTCTAAGTTCACGAAGTATTTTTTAATGGAAGCTAACGATGTGATTGTGTATGTGAAAGAGAAATTATCTAAGTTTAAGGATGCAAAGGGGTTACAGTGTAAAGAAATAGGCGATGGTAATTTAAATTATGTATTCCGCGTTTGGGATGAACAGAAGAATATTTCTGTCATTTTAAAGCAAGCTGGGCATACAGCACGTATTTCAGATGAATTTAAGTTGTCGACGAATCGTATTCGTATAGAATCAGATGTTTTGCAGTTAGAGGAGGAGTTAGCACCTGGGCTTGTTCCAAAGGTGTATTTGTTTGATAGTGTGATGAATTGTTGCGTAATGGAAGATTTATCGGATCACATTATATTACGTACAGCACTTATCAATCATCAAATATTTCCGAGGCTTGCTGACGATGTAACGACTTTTTTGGTGAACACACTCTTATTAACATCAGATGTTGTAATGAATCATAAAGAAAAGAAGGAACTTGTGAAGAATTATATAAATCCTGAGTTATGTGAAATTACAGAAGATCTCGTCTACGCTGAGCCATTTACAAATCATAATAAGCGTAACGAGTTATTTTCGCTAAATGAGGGATGGATTAGAGAGCATATTTATAGTGATAAAAAGCTTCGTATGGAAGTAGCAAAACTTAAGTTTTCTTTTATGACGAATGCACAGGCATTGCTTCATGGTGATTTGCATACTGGTTCAGTTTTTGTGAAAAATGATTCCACGAAGATTATTGATCCTGAGTTTGCCTTTTATGGACCGATGGGATATGACGTTGGGAATGTAATGGCGAATTTAATGTTTGCTTGGGTGAATGCAGATGCGACGATGCCGCCCGGGGCTGAGAAAGATACGTATATGGGTTGGCTACAATCGACAATGTTAGAGGTAATTGATTTATTTAAGAAGAAGTTTTTAGATGCTTGGAATATTCATGTGACCGAGATTATGGCAAAGGAAGAAGGCTTTAACGAAGTATATTTACAATCTGTATTAGAAGATACGGCTGCAGTGACGGGCCTTGAGTTAATTCGTCGTATTGTTGGGTTAGCGAAAGTGAAAGATATTACTTGTATTGAGAATGAGGAAGCACGTGCTAGAGCGGAACGCATTTGTCTTCAAGTAGCGAAGAAGTTTATTTTACGAGCGAATCAATATAAAACAGGCACAAGTTTTGTAGAAACGTTAAAAGAACAGTCAATGCACTACGCGAAGTAAGGGGAGAAGATGATGGAAGAGCAATTAATACCCATTCAGTGGAAAGATGATGCTTTAGTTTTATTAGATCAAACATTATTACCGAATGAGGTTGTCTATGAATCTTTTAAGACAGCTGAAAGTGTGTGGGATGCCATTCAAGTAATGAAAGTACGAGGAGCGCCAGCGATTGGTGTTTCGGCAGCTTATGGTGTGTATTTAGGGGTAAAGGAAGTTACTCAAAGTACGTTGGAAGAATTGATAGAGGAAGTAAAAAAGGTATGTGCATATTTAGCAACATCAAGGCCGACAGCAGTAAACTTATTCTGGGCACTTGAAAGAATGGAGGCGGTAGCGACAGAGAACGCACATTTATCAATCGCCCAGTTGAAAGATAGATTACTAGAAGAGGCAAAAGAGATTCATAGAGAAGATGAAGAAATTAACCGTCAAATTGGAGAGCATGCATTAACGTTATTCCATGATGGAATGGGAGTATTAACACATTGTAATGCAGGTGCGTTAGCGACGACTAAGTATGGTACCGCAACAGCTCCAATGTACTTAGCGAAAGAAAAAGGATGGAACTTAAAAATCTTTTCAGATGAAACACGTCCTAGATTACAAGGTTCAACGTTAACAGCATTAGAACTACAGCGAGCGGGAATTGATGTTACTGTCATTACGGATAATATGGCGGCTATGGTCATGTCACAAGGGAAGATTGACGCTGTAATCGTTGGATGCGACCGTGTGGCAGCAAACGGTGATGTAGCAAATAAAATTGGGACATTAGGCGTATCTATTCTAGCAAAATACTACAACATTCCGTTTTATGTAGCAGCACCAACACCGACAATCGACTTAAAAACACCGACAGGAAAAGAAATTCCAATCGAGGAAAGAGATGCTTCTGAAGTGATTAATCGCTTCGGACAATATTCTGCTCCGAAAGAAAGTAAAGTATATAATCCAGCCTTTGATGTCACGCCACATGAAAATGTAACAGCGATTATTACGGAAAAAGGGATTGTAAAAGCACCGTTTACGGAGAACTTAAAAAATCTATTTCAATAAGTAGATAGATTTAAAAAGTCAGTCATCATAAGCTTCATACTTAGGGGGATATATATGTTATTACAAAAAGAAAGAGAAGAAATTGTAGCGTATGGAAAGAAAATGATTTCTAGCGGTTTAACAAAGGGGACAGGCGGCAATATTAGTATTTTCAATCGCGAGCAAGGTCTTGTTGCAATTAGCCCAAGTGGTTTAGAGTATTATGAAACAAAACCTGAAGATGTAGTTATATTAAACTTAGATGGTGAAGTGGTAGAGGGAGAGAGAAAGCCATCAAGCGAGTTAGATATGCATCTTATTTATTATAGAAATCGTGAAGATATAAATGCGCTTGTGCATACACATTCACCTTATGCGAAGACGATTGCATCATTAGGATGGGAACTTCCTGCAGTATCGTATTTAATCGCTTTCGCAGGCCCGAATGTACGCTGTGCACCGTATGAAACATTTGGTACGAAGCAATTAGCAGATGCTGCTTTTGAATGCATGATTGATCGTCGTGCCGTTTTACTTGAGAACCACGGTTTAATTGCAGGTGCAAATAACATAAAAATGGCATTTACTATTGCAGAAGAAATCGAGTTTTGTGCGCAAATTTATTATCAAACAAAAAGCGTCGGAGAACCGAAGTTATTACCAGAAGATGAGATGGCGAATTTGGCGAAGAAGTTTGAAGGGTATGGGCAGCAGTAGAAGGAAAAGTTCATTGCTTTGGAGATAAGAAGCTGCTTTTAGCGATATAGCGTTAGAGAAAGATGGATAACTAAGGTGATTATTTGTATTTGGATCATTATCCCACATTGTAGGTCTTAATTACTGGGTGAACAAAAGAGGTAAGAGTCATAATTAGGACTCTTAAAATTAATTACACTTTATTTATAATAGGTTATACAGTACAAAATTTTGAAGGGCGTGTAGGAGAAGTGTCTGTCACAAATATTACTAATGAATTTCAAAAAGACGTTGCTCAAAAGCTTAGTAAGTTATTTGAAAAGAAAATAGTAAAATTAGAAAGAGAGGATAGAAAGTCTTATCTAGAAATTATAGAGGAATACCAGAAGCAAATATCGTTTATAAGGAATTCAGTAAATAACAGTATTGCGAATGAACTAGAGATTCATAAGAATTGGTTATCTTGTTTGGCGGAACCGATTACTGAATATAATTTAAGTGATATTAATCGAGAGTTGGATAGTAATACTATGATTTATTCTCCTCGTATGGATATTGCAATTACGCCAACCCTTGTTAAAAGAAGAGGAAATAGGGTAAGTATGGGTATATACCGCTTAAGCGAAGACGTTGAATTAATTAACTATATTTATAAATTAGATTTTATAAAACAAATGGAATTTGCTTTAAGAAGACAGTCTAATAGGAATTTGGAACGATTTAATTTAAATCATTTAAATGACCCGAGCTATATAAATAATCGACCAATGCATTTGTTTGGAATAGAGATAGAAAATCAAAAAAATCCAAAGCATTTGATGGGAGATTTTTTAAATGCAATTAGTCTTTCTAAAATTCCAATAATATTATTTCCAGAGGATAAGATGGAAGGTTGTATGAAAATGCTTCTATTTTCATCTTTAATTAAAAGTATAAAAGATGTACCTATATTTGATATAATTAATATTCCTTTGGTATTAACTATTAGTCAATTTAGAGATATAATGAATCATTTTTTAGAGGAAGAAAATTTAGATTTAATAAGAGTGGAACAGTATAGATAAGACAACGGTTATATGCTGTTTTTTAAATCAATTGAATTTTTTAGCAGACAGAAAATTATTTGAACGAAAAGAAACGACACAAGGTTTAATAGATTTTGTAAAATAAAGGTCTGTTACTCTCTATATAAGGTGCATTGATTTCAGGAAAGTAAATAATTTAGTAAGAAACCGACCCCCTCTAAGAGTAGGTCGGTTGTTTGATTTATGTCGGATTTTTCAAGCGTGTAAGCATTCATAATTCAGATTTGTATACAGAAAGAATTGAATTATGCTTAAAACTTTATTTCTTAAGCAACAAATACATAAAGTAAGGGGCACCAATTAAAGCAACGACAATACCTGCTGGGATGCCATTAGGTTCAACGATGTTTCTTCCGATTGTGTCAGCTAATAGCAATAGCCATCCGCCGATTAAAAGAGCGATCGGCATGAAGATTTGATGTCTTGGACCTACTAAAGATTTCGCGATATGAGGAGCCATTAGTCCGATAAAGCTAATTCCTCCTGTTACGGAAACAGCTGCAGCTGCAAGCGCAACGGCTGCAACTAATAAGTATCTGCGTTCTTTTTCAATTTCAATTCCAACGCCAATTGCGACTGGCTCGTTTAATGCTAGAATGTTTAATCGATTTGCTTTATAGAAAACGAACGGAATTAATACGATTAACCATGGGAGCATTGCTAAAACGAAGACCCAGTCATCTCCCCAAATGTTTCCGGCAATCCACTTGGCGATAAAGTCCACTTTCATACGATCAGCGGATGAAATAAGGACAATCATCATTCCAGATAGTGCAAATGAAAAACCAATACCAGTTAATGTTAGTCGGATTGGCTGAAGCCCAGTTGATTTACTATATGAAAATACATAGATTAAAACAGCTGTCAGAAAAGCCCCGATAAATCCAACGACTGGTAGTAAGTAAAGAAATGAACCTACATCTATTGGAAAGTATAAAAAGAAAATAGCAACAGCAACACCGGCCCCAGAGTTGATTCCGAGAATACCAGGTTCAGCTAAATCATTTCGAGTAATTCCTTGGAAGATAGCCCCTGATAAAGCTAGAGCCATACCAGCTAATAATGTAATAACAATTCTAGGTAGTCTTAAAGAGTATAAAACAAACTCCTCTTTAAAAGTCCCTTGTCCCATTAATGTTGGGAGTAGTCGATCATAAGATAAAGATGCTGAACCAAGTCCCATTCCACCTACAATGGTGGTGATGGTCAGTATTAGTAAAGCGAGTATAATAAGACGTTGTTTTCTTAGAATAGATTGCATCATGAGAATGTTTTTCCTCCTTTACGTACAACGAATAGGAAGAATGGTAGCCCTACAATTGCGACAATAGCGGCAACTGGTGTTTCGTACGGAGCGTTAATAGTACGACCGATTGTATCCGCAAGTAGCATAAAGGATGCTCCAGCAATTGCTGACATCGGTATAACAAAACGGTAATCTGGACCGACAATTGGGCGTACCATATGAGGTACCATTAAACCGATAAATGCCATATTTCCGACAAGCGCTACAGACGCACCAGCAAGTAAGATAATAATGATAAATAGAATGGTTTTAATAACAATAATTTTTTGACCTAGTCCAATAGCCACTTCTTCACTGAAACTAAGGACTGTCAATTTTCTTGCAAATAAGATAGCGATAAAGATACTAATTGAAATGACTGGAATAATAATTTTTAATTGGCCCCAAGTTGTTCCAATTACGCCCCCAGCAGTCCAAAGTGATACCTCTTGTGAAATTTTAAAATAAATGCCGACACCTTCTGAAATTGCAAGCAAAAATGCTGAAACTGCAGCCCCTGCTAATACAATTCGAAGAGGAGAAAGTCCACCTTTTTTCACCATGCCAATGCCAAATACCATAATTGCGCCAATTGCAGCACCGATAAAGCAAGCAAATGTTAAGTAAAGATAGCTGATGGAAGGGTTGAAGGCTAGCGTTAAAGCAAGTGCAGCATTTGCTCCACCAGATAATCCTAATAATCCAGGATCTGCAAGTGGATTTCGTGTTAATCCTTGCATAATTGCTCCAGAAACAGCAAGGCCCGCCCCTACAAAAATAGCAGCAACTTCACGTGGCAAACGTATTTCGCGAATAATAGATATTTTGTCCCCTTTAGCGGAGGATGTGAGTGCTAACCATACGTCTTTTATTGAAGTATCTGCAGCACCTAATACCATTGCCACCATAAAAATAAGAAAGAATGCAATTATGCTCAAAATGAGTTTGTATGTAAAAGCTATAGAACGTGGATTGTCGTGATCTTTTGTCATTCGTTTCACATCTTTTCTGTTCATAGAATAAAGGAAGAGGAATTCTTAAATTAAGAATTCCTCATGTTTGTATTATTTACCAAGAAAGCTCTTCTTGAAGAAGTCTAGTTGGAAATCTAAAGTAAGTGGATCATTGAAATAGAATTCCATCATGTTTGCTTCATATACGCGATTATTTTTTACTGCTGGGATGTTTTTATATGATTCTGTCTCTTGGAATGAGTTATCAGTATCTTTGTTCTTACTTACGATTAAGTAATCACCAGCAAATTCAGGTAATACTTCAGTAGATAATGCGTAGTAACCTTCTTTTAATGCTTTTTCTTTTACTTTTTCAGGCATTTTTAATTTCATTTCTTGGTACAGAATTTCTGTTCCACGGCCCCAGTTTTCGCCGTATACATAAAGCTGTTTGTTGAAGTTTTCTACAACAGAAACTGTTGCATCTTCACCAATTTTTGCTTTAATTTCTTTACCAGCGTCTTGTGCACGTTTCTTGAAGTCATCAACCCAAGTTTTTGCTTCTTTTTCTTTGTTTAATAATTTACCGATTTCTAAATGCTGTGTTAAGTAATCAACTTTTCCGTAAGTGTACGTTACAGTAGGAGCGATCTTCTTTAACTTATCAACATTTTTAATATTTGATAAACCAATGATTAAATCTGGATTTAGTTCAGCGATTTTTTCAACGTTTTCATCTGATACTTCAGCAACATCTTTAAGTTTGCTATCAAAGCGTGGGTTTTGTTTAGACCATGAATCTACCCCAACAAGATTTACATCTAATGACATTACGTTACCAGCGAATGATGATAAAACAACAACGCGTTTTGGATTTGCAGGAACTTCTACTTTACCATTTTCAGATTGGTATGTAATTGTTTCTGATTTACTACCTTTTGCATCGTTCTTTTTGTCTGTAGAGCCATTGCTACAAGCGCTCATAACAAGAACGAAAAGAACTGTTAGTGAAATAAATAACTTTTTCATTGTCTTTCTCCTTTAACATAGATGATATGTGTATATAATAATTTGTTTAACTGCAATCTTTTTGAAAGAGTAGTGGTAATGCAAAATGCTTATTAAAAATCTTGAATATGAGATTCTACAATATAGTATTAACCATATTAATAAAAGAAGATGTAATCTCAAATTTGCTAATTATTAACAAAATGATAATGATTATCACTATTGATTCTTTAAATAATATAATTTTATATAGGTGTATTGTCAATAGTAATTTTGATTGTAAATTTTGCGGAAACAGGTTATATTTTATTGAGAATGATAATCAATAACTAGTAGCTGAGGAGTGACACGAATGAATCAAGAAGAATTGTTTGATGTAACTGTGATAGGCGGAGGACCTGCAGGGCTTTATTCAGCTTTTTATAGTGGACTCAGAGAGATGAAAACAAAAATAATAGAATTTCAACCACAGTTAGGTGGAAAAATACATGTTTATCCAGAGAAGATGATTTGGGATGTAGGAGGGCTACTGCCAGTTACAGGTGATAAATTAATTGAACAACTTGTACAGCAAGGGCTAACATTTAAGCCAGAAGTGGTATTAAATACAAAAGTAGAATCGATTATTCGTAACGAAGATGGCACTTTTACGTTAAAAGCGAGCACTGGAGAAGAACATTTTTCAAAAACAGTTATCGTCGCAACTGGAAGTGGCATATTGAAACCTCAAAAGTTATCAATTGAAGGTGCTGAGCGATTTGAAGTATCTAATTTAAATTATACAGTGAAATCTTTAAAGCGTTTCAAAGGTAAGACGGTCATTATTTCCGGCGGAGGAAATTCTGCTGTTGATTGGGCAAATGAATTAGAACCAATTGCGAAAAAAGTGTATGTAACATATAGAAAAGAAGAATTATCTGGTCATGAAGCACAAGTAAACCAACTGCTGAACAGCTCGGCGGAGTGTTTCTTTAATACATCGATTACAAAACTCATTGCTGGTGATAACCATGAAGCGATCGAATATGTAGAATTAACGAATCATGAAACAAGTGAAATTGCACATTTACCTATTGATGAAGTGATTATTAACCATGGATATGAACGTGACATTACGTTATTAGAAAATAGTGAGTTAGACGTTGCGATTATAGATAATTATTATATTGCAGGTAATGCGAATAGTGAGTCCTCTGTAGATGGATTATATGCTGCGGGAGATATTTTAAAGCACGAAGGGAAATTACACTTAATCGCGGGAGCATTCCAAGATGCTGGAAATGCTGTAAATAAAGCGAAACAATTTATTCAACCAGATGCAAGTGAGTATGGAATGGTTTCGTCGCATAATGAAGTATTTAAGAAGAGAAATCGTGAATTGATCAAGCAGATGATGAAATAATAAAAAAACAAGTATACCCCCATTTACTTCTCTATTCGAGTGATAAGAGAGGCAAATGGGGGTTTTCCTGTTTACTATATTTTCAATCATTATAATGACACCGGTTTCATCAGTTCATGTGATATGAACGTTTTATTTGTAAATGTTCCTAGAAAACAATGAATCTATGTTTTGCTGACGCAGAACAGTATTACATTATGCTGTCCCTTTAGCTCGTTCGTTAGGAAATGGCATATTTAATATAGACGCAATGTACTGTTTTCCATGCATTCGAGCTAATGATTCTAATATTTGACGGACGCGTTTTGTAAGATGTCCTTGTCCCTTTATAGCTTCACAATATGCATCATAGAAAGCGTATTTAGCCCAAAGGAAATCATCTTGTTGGAATAAAAAATGATTTTTGTACCATTCCCCCATTGTATGGTAACAATTGTTTTCATGTATTGCTGTGCTTTGAGAAAGAATACGATCAGATAAAGATGTAGTTAAATGAGAAATTGTGTTTTCTGTTTCAACTTGTAATGTTTTTTCTAACATTGTAATGATGTGACGAGTAGCCATATGTTAACTCTCCTTTGTGTAAATGGGTAATACCATTCTATATTTAAAAAATCCTTACTATATTATTATACAATATATGGAATGCATCCACCTTCTTTTTAAATTGCATTTACAAAATCTTTTTTATTTGTTTACAAAAATAAAGTAAGATACAGTATATAGGAAAAAACAATAAAGGAATGAACGCGTTGTATATAACAGTAGAAGAAGCTGCGGAGTATTTGAATTTACCAAAGTCGTATATTGAAGAGCTAATTCAGCAAAAGAAAATTCGTGCACTGTTTGATGGAGAGCAATATTTATTAAATAAAGAACAATTCAATACACATTTAGAACAAATGGAGAAATATAAGCATTTAGTGGAAGAAATATTGAACGAACCAATTCCAGAAGATATGGATGTTAAAGACGAAGATTAAACGATGGGAAATCCCGTATGAAGATAGGCAGAAGTGTATCTTCATACGGGATTTTTTTGTTTAAAGATATCAAAAGCCTAAGGAGCGCTTAGTGTTTCTTCGAAGTTTGATAGGTAGTAGTCTACCATGTTAAAAGCATATTTTTTTCTAGCTAGGACAAACATAGAGAACGTAACCTGTACAGATACATATACTATCAGTGCAAAAGCTTATAAATTAATGGAAGGGGTTTTCTCGTGAGTTTATTTCATTGTAATTTTCTGAAAGACTTAATTGGATCTTTTGTGAGAGTAAACAGAGGTGGTCCAGAAGCTCAAAAAGGGACAATAGTCGCAGTATGCTCGGATTACTTTGTATTAAGGAATGAAAAAGGAGAGCTCTATTATTATCAGATTCGTCATCTGAAAAGTGTTACAAAAAATGTGAAAGATTGTAAAGCAGATGATTGTGGATGGTTGGAATGTGAGTGTGAAGATGACTTTGAAAAGCTACTTCAAAGCTTCAAATATCGCTGGGTGAAAATTAATCGTGGTGGCCCAGAGAAAGTTGAAGGTATTTTACAAGATGTTTCTTGTGAATTTGTGACATTAATTGTAAAAGAAGAAGTTATATTAGTTGCAATATCCCATATTAAGAGTGTCACAGTAGAGTGCGGAGAGGACGAAGAAGGTAATAGTGAAAGCAATAATTCAGGCCGAGCTCGTGCACAAAGACAATCAAGTAGAGGGAGATAATAAGAAAGGGGGATACGAAATTGGAGAATGTATTATGCTGTGAGCAAATTAAATGTTTAGTCGGCGAGACTGTAAAAGTAAATCTTCGTGGACCAGAGAGTCGAGTGGGGGTACTTGTATCGTTAGGGAGAGATTACCTTACATTACAACTTCCTCTTGGTGAATTAGTATATTATCAATTGAAACATGTGAAGAGTCTAGTTAAGAAAGTGAAAGAAAGTAAATGTGACGATGGCTATGTTTCATGTTTCTACTCTGATGATGATACTTTTGTTGATGTATTATGTGACTTGACGTATAAGTGGGTAAAGATTAATCGTGGTGGTCCAGAGTGTGTGGAAGGTTTATTAAGTGAAGTTCATGAAGAATGTATTACACTAGTAAACTGTGATGAAGTTATTTATATCATTAATTATCATATTAAGAGTGTGAGTCAAGTAGTTAAATGTAAAAAGAATGAAGAAGAATAATGTTTGATAAATAAGAGGGGCATTATGGTTGAAGGTGAAGAACGATTTCTTATTTCGGATAGTATGAAAAGGAAGTCCTTACTATTAAGACGAAACATTGCCCCTGATTATTTTTTGAAGTGGAGAATAGGAAAGTAAAAATTCATAGGAAGGAGGATATAGATGAATGAGTTAAACAAAAGTATTGGAGAAAATATATATGTTAAATTAATCGGTGAAAAAAGATTTAAAGGTGTATTAATAGACGTGGGAAATGATATTGTTGTTCTTTACAATGGACAAGACTACGTATATATATCTTTATACCATGTACAATATTATAAATTTTTAAGACCACATGATGAAGAAATATCAAAACCAGATGTTGATTCTGTAATTAAGAGGGAGTCGCCTTCCATTTCTTTGAGAAAAGTATTAAGTACTTCTAAAGGAATTTTTACAGAAGTTTATGTAGCAGGAAATGCTCCAATACATGGTTATGTTACAAGTGTAATGAACGATTATATTGTTTTTTATAGTCCAGTTTATAAAACAGTATATATATCTTTAAAGCATTTGAAATGGTTAATTCCGTATAAAGAAAATCAAGTCCCTTATGCCCTCAATAAAAATGAACTCCCCGTGAATCCGTTAAATATTACGTTAGCTAGAACGTTTGAAGAACAGCTTATTAAAATGGCTGGGAAAATTATGGTGTTCGATTTAGGTGAGGAATCTAATAAAATCGGAAAGATGGCGAAGATTGATGAAGGGCATATTGAAATATTAAAAGCACGTGATGCAAAAATGTATGTGAATATTCAACATGTAAAATCTGTCCATTGTCCGTAGAGTAGACTAGTTGAAAGGCTGGCTTTTTCTTTTATATATGCAAAAGAAAAGGTCGAGCCTATTTATTTAGTTTGATTTGGATGTGAGGGGAAAAATGAATTGAATATAATTGTGTTAGTTTTATCTATGAAGAGCTAATCTTGTGCAAAATTATAAAAAATATGTACGAGCTATCTTTTGATATATTCAATTTATTTTTGGGGGGGAGAACTGTTCAACTACTATATTAAAGGGGTTTTGTTGGTGGAACAGTTTTCAAATTCATTATTGATTACATTACTTGGTAGTGCTGGTGGAGCAGCAAAAGCAGTTTTAGCAATTTTAAATCAAGCGATAGTAAATGAAAAAGACCCGATTTATGAAGCGATAAAGAATGTTACATTTCATTTGGTTGATATAAAACAAAAAGATAGGACTTATTATGATGAGTTGTTTCCAAATTTGAAAGAGCAATTGTTTTTATTTGAAATAGACCTTCAAGATGTAGTGACATTTAAACAGCATTTAAAAGAAAGTGGTACGAGCGTTGTTATTGATGTTTCAGGGGCAGATACAATCAGAGTATTAAGCTGTTGTAATGAACTTGGAATTTGTTATATTAATTCAGCTTTGGAGAATGAGGCAGTAGATCAAGACGATAGTTTAATTGGCTTTCAGCTTACGGAAAGATATACGCGGTTTGAGAAGGAAAAAGAGAAATTTACAAATACAAAAGCAATTATAGGATCAGGTATGAATCCAGGTGTTGTTCAATGGATGGTCGTTGAACTTATGAAGGAACGTCCAAATGAAAAGCCAAAAGCATGCTATATAGTAGAACATGATACGTCATTTTTAAATGATGCAGCACTGATAAAACCTCATACACTGTATGCTTCATGGGCAGTAGAGCGATTTCTAGATGAAGCGATATGGAGTTATCCGATGTATATGAGTCATCATCGTCCCCTTTATTTTTATGAAGATGTATATGCTTCAGAGTATAAAGTAAAGTTAGGAGAGAAAGAGTTTTATGGTTGTTTAATGCCACATGAGGAAGTTTTAATTTTAGGAAAAAACTTCAATATGGAAGTGGGTTTTCTTTACCGAATTAATGAGTATACGACCAATGTAATTAGACAGAACTTAGATCGAGTAGAAGATTTATGGAATTGGAATCGTAGAGTATTTAATCCAGCCGAAGAAGAGATTGCCGGCGAGGATTTAGTAGGTGTATTACTCGTTTATGAAAATAGTGAGACATATATGTATAACGTGATGAATAGCAGTCAAGTTTTTCATAAATATAAAACGAATGCGACTTACTTCCAAGTAGGATGTGGAATTTATGCTGGCTTGTGTAGTTTACTGTTCGATAACTTTAAACAAGGTGCCTATTATGTAGAGGAATTATTATTAAATACAGAGAGTAAGTACGGGGAATATCTAAATTTATATATGAATAATTTTGTAAAAGGACATAATAATTTTACGGATGGTCTGCTACATGATCGGGTAAGGTGGATATAAATTATAGCGAAAAGGAAGGAGAGATCTCCTTCCTTTTCACATGATAAGGTTGTATATTGCCCTGAAAGCAATTTCATACTTAGAATTTAAGGAGGTAACACGTAGAGTTTTTGTATGAATCATGAGGAGTATTTATATGAACAAATTTAAAAGCTTGATACAGGAAATCCTTTTATATGTTGTACAACTAATGGAAAGTTATGCAGCACAATATAGAGTGAGATTTCATTTGCAAGTAGATGGGAATTTACTTGTTATAAATAGTGATGATAAAAAATTAAAACAAGTGTTATTAAATATTATTAAAAACGGACTAGAATCAATGCCGGAAGGTGGAGATATTCATATCCGTGCATATCAAAAAACTGAAAGGCATTTGTGCATGTTTGTTGAAGATCAAGGCTTTGGTATAGAGAAGGAAAAGCTAGAGAAGATTGGAAAGGCTTTTTACACAACAAAGGAGAATGGTACGGGACTTGGGTTAATGATTACATATAAAATTATTGAGGAACATCAAGGAAGTATCGTGATTCAAAGTAGCATGGGAATAGGAACGAAAGTGGAAATTTTTTTACCGACAGCATAATGTGCTAGAGAAAAATATTTTTCAGAAAAGTGTTCTTGTTGTGTAAATATAAACATTTTATAAAATGTTTCAAGAAGGGTTTTTTTTATAAAATACTTCGTTTATAATGGAGGAAAATATCGACATGAGATTTGTTATTCATGTAACGGTTCGGTAGTGTTAGAGAAAGAAGGGGTGCACGCGCATCCTTTTTTCTATGCAGATATTATGAAAGAGGTGGTATGATGGAATTAACATTAAATTCGACTGTATGTTTACACACGATTCAATTTCGAAAAGAGCAAAAGAATTATATTGTAAAAGATACAATTACAGGAGAAAAATATGAAATGCCGCCACTTTGGATTGATGCATTGGCAATGATGCGTGACGGTTTTTTATTGGGGGAAATTGAGGAGAAATTAAAAGAAGAGTATCCAGACGAAGAAATAAATATGTTAGCATTTACGAGGCAACTGTTAGAGCTAGAGCTTGTCGGAATGGTAGATGGGGAAGAAATAGCTTGTACAAAGAAGAAAGAGAAAGATTATTTAGCTTGGGTACGTCCTCGTGTCGAACAATTCTTTCTTAATTTAAATAAAAAAAATAGAAGCAAAGGTCAATGATGATCTTTGCTTTTTTGTATAGTTTGTTTAAAAAATCACAGCGAATGCTCTTGCGAAAGCACCGTCGCTATCTTTAATTTTTAAAGGTGCCGCTGAGAAAAAGAAACGTTTCGTGTTAATGGCATCTAAGTTTGTTAAGTTTTCGATTAAATAAATATTATTCCCAAGTAGTATGTGATGAATTGGTGATGTTTCTGTCGTTACTTCATCAGGAGAAATGAAATCTAGACCGACCGATTTTACTTTTAATTGAACTAGTTCTTCGGCTAATTCTTCAGAAAGATAAAAGGCTTCTTTTTCATACGCTTCTGTATTCCATTTAGTAGATAGATTGGAATGGAAAATAACAATATCTCCTTCTTGTATATCAACATTATGCAATACTTCCTTACGTAACTTTCGCTCTTGAATATGAGTTACATCGACAAGAACGGCTTCGCCTACAAATTGATCAAGAGGTAGTTGGTCAATAGTCGTTGCGCCTGAAATGAAATGCGCAGGAGCATCACAATGCGTACCAACATGAACGACAGAATGAAAATCTGTAACTTGATAGCCTGTCTCTTCAACGCTTGTAATGGCTCCTAAATTGATTTTTGGTGTTCCAGGGAATTGGGACATATTGTTTTCAAATGTTTGTGATAGGTCAATTACTTTCATTTTTAATACCTCCAATATATGTTTTGAAATAAAAAAACTCACCTTTCATAATCAAGAAAGATGAGTTTTGCACACAATAGTTACGTTTTATCTTTCAAAATGCAATGCATTTTGCAGGAATTAGCACCTATTCAGTTTGTATAAACTGAGGTTGCTGGGCGTCAAAGGGCCGGTCCCTCTGCCTCTCTTGATAAAGACATATTAAGTTTTTTGATTCTGAATATTCACTGTATTTAAATTGTAATTCATTTCCTTTTTTCGTGCAATACAAAATAGGTATTCACCCAAATAAAGTTGCTCGCATATTGTAGCTTATGTAAATAGAATGCTGCGAAGGAGTGAGTGCAGTGACAGGGAATGTATTGAATTATTATGCTGGTGGAAATACAGCTAGAGGGTTTCATAATTTATACGAAGAGAACTTAAAAGGACTAAACAGGTTATTTATTTTAAAGGGTGGTCCTGGAACCGGGAAATCTTCTTTAATTAAGGCAATAGGTCGCGAATGGGTTGAAAAAGGATATGATATTGAATTTTTACACTGTTCTTCTGATAACAAATCAGTTGATGGTGTAATTATTCCGAAGTTAAAAGTAGGAATTGTTGATGGAACATCACCGCATGTTATTGAACCGAAAATGCCAGGAGTTGTCGAAGAGTATATTAATTTAGGGGTTGCTTGGGACTCAAATAAATTAAGAAAGCAGAAGGTGGAAATTGAACGATTTGTTTCAGAAGCAAGCAAGGCTTTTCAAACTGCTTACGCATGTTTTAACGAGGCACTAGTTATACATGATGAGTGGGAGAAAATATATATTAATAATATTGATTTTAATAAAGCAAATGAATTAACCAATCAGCTGATTCAGCAGTTATTTACAGATAAAGGCGGGAAACAATCGCTTGTGAAACATCGGTTTTTAGGGGCAGCTACACCGAAAGGAGCAGTTGATTTTGTTCCTAATTTAACAGAGGGATTACCACATCGTTATTTTATAAAAGGACGCCCAGGCTCTGGGAAATCAACAATGCTTAAAAAATTAGCTAAGGCAGCAGAAGAAAAAGGATTTGAAGTTGAAGTATATCATTGTGGATTTGATCCAAATAGTCTTGATATGGTTATCGTAAGAGAATTAGGGTTTGCAATTTTTGATAGTACCGCACCACATGAATATTTTCCGAGCCGCGAAGGTGATGAAATTATAGATATGTATGCCTTGATTGTGACACCAGGGACAGATGAGAAGTATGCGACAGAAATTCGTGACGTGTCGATTCAATATAAAGCAAAAATGAATGAGGCGATGTCTTTCCTAGCGAAAGCGAAATCAGTTCGTGATAAATTAGAACGAATATATATTGCTGCTATGGATTTTTCAAAAGTAGATGCATATAAAGAGGAGATTCAAAAAGAGTTTGAACGAATTGCGGTTAGTGTAACAGAAAAGAACAAGTGAAAAAATAAGGAACTTTGGCAGGCTGTCGGGAATTTTCTGACAGCTATTTTAGTATGTAGTAAACTTAGTAGTATATTTGTCGAATTTCCAAGGAAATAATCAAAAAATGGAGAGGGTATGAAATGAGAGAGAAAATTAGGTTGGAGTTAGAAAGAATTGAAAAAGAAAATGAAGTGAAAATTTTATTTGCAGTGGAATCAGGGAGTCGTGCTTGGGGATTTCCATCGAAAGATAGTGATTATGATGTTAGATTTGTTTATATGCATCCGGTAGAGTGGTATTTATCAATTCATGATAAACGAGATGTAATTGAGTATCCGATTAGTGATGATTTAGATATAAGCGGATGGGATATTAAAAAGGCGTTACAGTTATTCGCAAAGTCAAACCCAGCTTTACTCGAATGGATTCGATCACCGATTTTTTATTCGAAAAACTCTCATTTTCCAGAACAACTTCAGCAAATGAGTGATAAGCACTTTGATCCAAAAGCAACGATATATCATTACTTACATATGGCTTCAAAAAATTATCGTGAATTTTTGCAAGGTGAGAACGTAAAATTGAAAAAATACTTTTATGTATTGCGTCCTATTTTAGCTTGTAAGTGGCTAGAGGAGAAAACAACTTTACCACCTGTAGAATTCGATCGATTGATTACAGAATTATCGTTAGAACGTAGCGTATTAGATGAAATTGAACAGTTGTTAATAAAGAAAAAGGCAGGTACTGAATTAGATATTGGATTAAAAATTGAGGTGTTGAATCAATTTTTAGAAGAACAAATTCATTACTATCAGCAATATGTAAAAGGAATTGAAAAGGGATCAGGGATCGATATTGAGAGTTTAAATACATTGTTTCGAGATATGTTGTTTGCAGTATATGAAAAAGAGCACAAGTGAGTTTGTGCTCTTTTTTATTTTGTAGGAATAAAAAAACAGATATAGCTGCGATAAGACCTGCAAAGGAGAATAAGTAAAAATTCTAGGCTAAGTCATATTGCATTGTCTACTCGATATCAACTCGTTTTAACGGTTGATCTGCTGGACCTTCCATAACATTTCCCTCAATTGAAAAGCGGGAACCATGACAAGGGCAGTCCCAAGTACAATCGCCATTATTCCATTCAACTTCGCAGCCGAGATGTGTACAAGTTGTATCGACAATATGTAATTTTCCATCTTTGTCCTTATAAGCACCTGCTCGTTTCCCGTTAACATGCACGACAGATCCTTCACCAACTTCGAGGTCTTCTGGCTGACGTAATGCGGTTTCCATCTTTCCTTCAATTAAATGTTTCGCAACATCAATGTTCTGGGAGAGGAACGTTTTTATATCTGGATTTGCATGGAAGCGTGATGGTGCATACAGTTCTTTATATGGACTGTGGACTTTTAGAATGGAGTCCTTCAGTAAATGAGCGGCAGCAGTTCCAGTTGTCATTCCCCATTTACGATATCCAGTTGCAACAAATATATTTGGATTTCTTTCGTTAATATGTCCGATATAAGGAAGCTTATCTAGCGTGATTAAATCTTGTGCTGACCATCTATAGGGAACTTCATCTACTCCAAACGTTGCTTCCGCAAAAGAATACAGTGCTTCATAATGAAGCATTGTGTTTATTCCTTGTCCTGTTTTATGACTTTCTCCGCCAATTAAAATTAATTTTTCCCCATTGTTTGTTGTATAGCGCAATGAGCGTTTTGGGTCATCAATACTTAAATACATGCCACCTGGATAATCCGTTTTTGCTTTGATTGCAAGAGAATAAGAGCGTTCAGCATACATTCGCGTAAAGAAAAAGCTATTCGCATCATAAAAAGGAAAATGCGAACAAGAGACAACATATTTACAAGTGATGCGATGCCCGCCTTTTGTAATGACTTGTGGATAATCACCTTTTTCTACATCAATAGCTGTTGTTTGTTCATAAACTTTTCCACCCATCTCCACAAACTTTTCTAAAAGTGTTTTCAAATAAAGGATAGGATGGAATTGTGCTTGGTTTTTCATGACAAGTGCAGATTGTACTGGAATGGGAATTGATAGAGATTGAACATAGTCGCAAGGTATATTTAATTTTTGATAGGCTTCATATTCTTTTGATAAATTTCTTAATCCATTATCAGTATTTGTATATAAATACGAATCTTCATTTGAGAAATTACAGTCGATTTTATATGTTTGCACAGTTTTATTTATGAATTGTAGAGCATGATTATTTGATTCATAGTAAAGCCTCGCTTTCTCCACACCGAAATGATTGATTAATTCATCATAAATAAGATCATGTTGTGCTGTTACCTTCGCTGTTGTATGCCCAGTCGTTCCATTTAAAATAAGGCCAGAATCAATTAAAACAACGTTCATACCTTCTTTTGCAAGTAAATAGGCAGTCGTAATGCCTGTAATACCAGCTCCGATAACAGCAACTTCAGTTTTTGTATCTTCAGATAAATGAGGAAAAGCAGGGACTTGAGTAGATTCAATCCAATAGGATAATGGAAATTGTGGAAATGTATCGCTTGTCATTATAGAAACCTCCCGATTTTAGAACAATTTTCCTTTTAATATTTCCATATGATAGGAAATTCATGTGTGCTGTTTTAGAAGGAGTCTATTTTTATTAAAAGAAAGATAAAATTATTTTAGTATAATTATTTATCGGTATCGGTATGAAGAAGTAGGAGTTGTGTAAAACTAGATTCAGATGAGTTTATTTGTTGTTTACACAGAGAGTTCTTGAATAAGATAGAGTCTATAGTATGTTAGTGTATGTATATGCATAATGGATGAAGCCTTATAAAATCTATGTTTTTTCTTTAGTGAAATAAAGTATGATTATAAAAATATAACCAACTTTTATTACTAGGTCATAAAAGTTATTGACAATATAGAAATTCTATTGATATGATTCATCATGTGGAAAGGTTGATAGAGAGTAAAAAGAGAAATGTTTTTCATTGATAATAAAAGCGAAAAATAAGTGACGATAGAGTGAGTTTATTTTCCTTATAATAAATGCTTTTTTAATCACCTAGTAAAATCAATCTGGAAGCAAGAATTGATATATGTAAGTTGCGCAAGGCGCGGCATAAGAAAGGGGCAAAAGGATGAAGGAGCTTCATACGTTTGGGTGGTATGCAGCACGTGTATCACCACATTTGCCGAAAAAAGCATTTAAACCAGTTCCTACTCGTTTATTTGGTGGACTGGCTTATTTGCTTGTGGCATTGGCGGGGTTAATATCGATTGGTGTATTTGAATTGAATGTGTGGGCGAATCTAGGAATTGCGATTGTTCTTGGATTATGTTTTGCTTCACTTGGATTTTTAGGACATGAAATTTTACATGGAACTGTTGTAAGAAAAGCATGGCTTCGTGATTTTTTAGGCGCGATAGCATTTATGCCATTATCAACTGGACCGAAGCTTTGGAGAAAGTGGCATAATGCAACGCATCATGTTCATACACAACATGAAGAGAATGACCCAGATGCATGGCCTACACTTGAGAAACTGAAAAAGAGTAAGTTTTTAAGCTGGGTATATCGCATGCCTCTTCATGTTCGTTCATTCTTTAGTTTTCTGTCACTAACCATTCAATTTACGTTACATTCAACTCGAATGTTCTTTCATTTTATAAAGGATTTTAAGTCATCCAATCAAAAATCTGTATGGCTTCAACTTCTTTTGCCTTGGACTGTTTGGATTAGTTTATTGTTTATTATGGGACCTGGAAAATGGTTATTTGCATATGTAATTCCATTGTTAATTGCTAACTTTATTGTAATGGCATATATCGCAACAAATCATCGCTTAAATCCAATTGTTCCAGTAAATGATCCGTTAGCGAACTGTTTATCAGTAACAGTGCCGCGCTGGGTAGACGTTTTACATTTCAATTTTTCATATCATACAGAACACCATTTGTTCCCTGCTATGAGCTCTAAATACTATCCGTTAGTAAAAGATAAAATTAAAGAAATGTGGCCGGAACGCTATCATGAGATGCCAATGACAAAAGCTTTGGCAGCGCTATGGAATACACCACGTGTGTATTATCAAGGAAGTGAATTAGTGGATCCGCATAGAGAGCATTTCTATGGTTCTTTAGGAAATGGACTAGATCCTCATAATATTTCATATCGTGAGGAACATATAGAGGAAGAAGAGAGTATTAAAAAAGTAAATCAGTAAAAATTGATATATTTTGCAGTGAAAAAGCAAGCCATCTCAGGCTTGCTTTTTTTTATAAAGAGACTTCTTTTTTATTCTTTTTGCTAAATTGAACTGAATTTGTTTCTTTTCTTTGTAATCGTTTTTCTAAAAGATTAACAAAATAAGTAAATAGAAGAACAAGTACGAGGTAATATAAACCAACGATTATGTATGTATCTAATTGTTGGAAGTTACTTGCAGCAATTGATAAACCTGATCCCCATAATTCAGACAATCCTACATATGCAACGAGAGAGGAGTCCTTTAATCCAATAATAAACTGATTTCCTAAAGGAGGAAGAGATTGACGAAATGCTTGCGGTAATACAATACGGCGCATTGCTAAAGGATAAGGCATACCTAAAGAACGAGCAGCTTCCAATTGTCCACGGTCGACAGATTGAATGGAACCGCGGAAAATTTCAGTAATATATGCACCGTTATGGATTGCTAAAGCAATTGCTCCTGCCCAAAAAGGGGTGAAGACAATAATCGATGTAATACCGAAATAGAGAATGGCAATTTGAACAATTAAAGGTGTACCACGAATAATGGCGATATATACATGAGCGATACTATTTAAAATCTTATTGTTAGAGATTCGAAAAAAAGCGAATAGTAATCCAATTAGTGAACCGAGTACTAGGGAAGTTAATGTTAATTGTAATGTGACAATAGTAGCCTTTAAGAGTGTGGGATAAGTAGACATAAAAATTTCAAACATATGTGTCACCTCATATTGTATGGATTTTGGTAGGGAATGAAATACCCCACATAAAAAGTGGGGCATAATGTATGAAACATTTGACTAGCTAATTTACTTCGTTTTTTCCTCTTCGCCGAGAATATTACGCCCAAACCATTTTTTACTGATTTTTTCATACGTACCATCTTTAATGATTTCATCTAAAGCTTTATTTACTTTCTCAACCATTTCTTTATTATCTTTACGAATAGCAATTCCCATTTCATCAAGATTTAATGGTTTTCCAGCTTCTTTTATATTTGATTTACCTTCTTTGATCATACGTAAACCAACCATTTGATCAGTGATTACTGCATCAATACGCCCAGGCTCTAAGTCCATAAGTGCAGTAATATCGCTGTCATATTCTGTGATTTGATCTGTATGTTTTGCAACAAGGTCTTTAAAGGTACTAGCCTTTACAACACCAATTTTCTTACCTTTCAAATCTTCTGGAGAAGAGATAGATGTATTCTTTTTAGCCACAAAAATTTGGGCACCAGAACGATAATAAGGATTTGAGAAACTAACAGCTTTTAAGCGTTCTTCTGTAATTGCCATACTGCCCAATATAGCATCATATTTTTTCGATTGTAGACCTTGAATTAGCGTTTCCCATGGATTTGTAATAGGAGTGGGTTTCATATTCATTTTTTTCGCAAGTGCCTCACCAATTTCCACATCAAAACCGGCAAGCTTTCCGTCATTTTCTTTATAGTTAAAAGGTTTATATAAGCCACTCATTGCATAACGAAATTCTTTTTCACCATTTGAAGAAGTAGTAGCACTTTCCTTACTACAGGCTCCTAGTATGAAGGATGTACATAATGTAATACTCGCAACAATGGTTAATAGTTTTCTTTTCATAAAACCCCTCCTATATATTGATCATACGGATGGTTTTAAGTATGTTACTGAGATATTTTATTTGGACAATTAGTTGTGCACCGTATGAATGTATTTCTTTTCATTTGAAACAGAAGTTACATTATAAAACGTTGCGTAAAAATTGTTTTGCTCGTTCATGTGATGGAGCTGAAAAGAATTGTGCTGGCGGAGCGTCCTCTACAATCTTTCCGTCATCCATAAATATGACGCGATCAGCTACATCTCTTGCGAAATTCATTTCATGAGTAACGATAACCATGGTCATTCCTTCTTCAGCAAGTTCTTTCATAACTTGCAATACTTCTCCAACGAGTTCAGGGTCTAAGGCTGAGGTAGGTTCATCAAATAGCATAATTTTAGGATTCATAGCAAGAGCTCGTGCAATGGCAATGCGCTGTTTTTGACCACCTGACAGGAGGTGAGGAGTTACATCTGCTTTATCTTGTAGACCGACTTTTTGCAAAAGCTGATTTCCGATATCCTTTGCATTTACTGTTTCTAATTTTTTTACATGGATAGGTGCTTCTATGATGTTTTCTAGTGAGGTCATATGAGGAAAGAGGTTAAAGTGCTGAAAAACCATACCGACATTTTCACGAACTTTGTTTAAATTTGAATGCTTTGGATCAATTCGTTCACCTTGTAAGTGAATTTCACCTTCATCGTACATTTCTAAAAAGTTAAGACAGCGAAGTAATGTACTTTTACCGGAACCACTGGCACCAATTAAAACAACAACTTCTTTTTCTTTTACTTCTAAATCAATTCCTTTTAAAACATCAAGCGAGCCGAATGATTTTACTAGATTTCGAACCTGAATCATACAAAACCCCCAGTCAAAAATATATTTTACAAATGTTTCCCCTTATTTCTGTTATTAGTCATAAATTGTCAGAATCCTTTATTTTTTTCGTGGGATTTGATATTCAAGGAAATAATAAATTTTAAAAATCCCTATATCCTTCTATAATGAAAATATGGATAATAATATATAGGTAGTATTTATATTGCTTATAAAAAGGGGGAAAGAAAAAATGGAAAAAGAAAGGAAGACATTTTCCTTTGGTTTACGTACACAACTTATGCTATTTACTACAGTTTTAGCTTTTATTACATATTCAACAAGCATATTTTTTATTTACGTGATATACGATTATTTTCAAAGTTATGTAAGTCAAACTGTATATAATATTATCGTTATGTTATTAGGGGTAGTATGGTCTGGAATTTTAGCATATGGAGCAGCTGTATTTTTAATTAAACCGCTTCGCAAGTTAGAGGAGGCGGCAAGAAAAGCAGCTGAGGGTGATATTCGTGAAGATGTTCCATTACCGAAGACAGATGATGAAATTAAATCTTTAAGTGTTGCATTTAATATGATGTTAGGAAACTTAAGGGGCATGGTAAAAAATATTGATACAACATTTTCTTATACAAACAATCAAGTACAGCAGATTAGAAAACAAACAGGCGAAGCAACGAGACAAGCGCAAGGTGTATCTGAAACTCTTGCAGAGATTTCTTCTGGCGCTGAGCAATCAGCTGCTTCCATTCAGGCGATTGTTTCTGCTGTTGATACAACAACTTCTATTGCGAGTGAAGTAGAAGAAAAAGCAAAACAGTCTGACGAGTTGTCTTTAGAAATGGTTCAAGCTTTAGGGCAAAGTACACGAGTCTTTACTTCTTTAATTCAAGGCATTCAAGCATTGGCAAAAGAAAATGAAAATTCGATGCAAAATGTACAGAAATTAGAAGAACGAATGAAACAAGTAGAACATATTGTTTCCGTTGTGAGTGAGATTGCTAGTCAAACGAATTTATTAGCACTGAATGCTTCTATTGAGGCAGCTCGTGCTGGAGAGCATGGAAGGGGCTTTGCAGTTGTAGCTGAAGAAGTACGTAAACTTGCTGATGAAAGCGATCATTCTGCAAGAAATATATCGCAGTTATTACGAAATATGCAAGAGGAAGTGCAACAAGTCGCATTGAAAATGACAGAGCAAGTGAAAACAGCTAAAGAAGAGGCGAAACGTGGGGAAGCTACCGAATTAATTTTAAAAGAAATGTCATCAAGTATTATGGAAGTTGCCGATGCAACGAAGCAAATTAGTGGCTATATGAACGAGCAAGTGAGTCATATTCATCAAACAGGAGCACAGACGAAGGCTGTAGCAGCAATTGCTGAGGAAACATCGGCTGGTTCGCAAGAAGTAGCACGTGTGACGTTGCAACAATCTAAAAATATGGTAGTAATCGATCAATTGTTAAAGGATTTAGAGAAGCAAGCAGCAGACTTGAAACAAACAATTGAACGATTTTCAATGTAAAAAGGAAGAACAGCATTCTGTTCTTCCTTTTTTACGTATGAAAAGGAGGGATACTTTGTTGAAAACGAAAAACATTGCAAGGATCATATATGGTTTTCACTTTACGCAATCTTTGAAAGTTAGGACCATAATAACTAGTTTGCCAATTTTTAATGTCGATATCGGGCCAATTGACATAGTCACCTAGTGTATAAGGATCTAAGCTTTCTCGTAAATCTTTAACCCAGCGTATATTGCGATTTTCTTCATCATCGCATTTCCAAGAGGTAATGTATTCTTGCGCAATAATTGCTTTACGATGGAAATAAGCTGTTTCAGTAGGGGGAATATTTTCAACAGCACCTACAAGCGATTGGTGCCAAATACTCGCATCTTTATTTGGAGCATGAGAAAGAAAATGTTGCATGATTTGAATTCCTTTAAGGGGAATCGGTTTATATACATAGGAACCGGAGCGCTTGAAGTTTTCAGGGATGTTACCACTATTAAAAAATTCAACAGCCTTTATATAAGGAACTTCATCTATAAAGAGAGAGGGGGTACCAGTTTCAAGAAGAGGAGATAATAAGGAATGGAGTTCAGAGGGAGAGCCAACAAATTCACCTTTTACTTCAATTTTATTTCGTTGCTTTGCGAATAATTCAATTGATGAAGTGAGACGTTTGTCTATATAAGGTGCCCAGTTTTGCCACGCTTGAAATGCAGCGATAAAATCTTTCCATTCCCATGTAATTGAGAAGATTGATACATTTTTTATAGGATGGACTCGAAAAGTTAAAGAAGTAACAATTCCGAAGTTTCCACCACCACCACCGCGGCACGCCCAAAACAAGTTATGGTTTTCATGTTCGTTTGCGCGAATGATTTTTGCTCCAAATTTACCACACGCTTGTACTATTTCAACTTCTACTAATTGATCACATGTTAATCCAAATAAGCGTGAAAGCATACCGATGCCACCGCCAAGGGCTAATCCAACAATTCCAACGCTTGCACTTGTACCAGCCGGTATTGTCACACCAAAATTCCAAAGTTCTTTATAAACAGTGCCAAGATTTGCACCAGCTTCAATTGTTGCTGTTAATTTATCTGTATTAACAGTAATACGATGCATTTCACTCACATCAATAATAAGTCCTCTATTTAAAAGAGAAAAATTTTCATAGCTATGACGTCCGCTTCTTAAGCGAAATGGTACATGACGTTCGCGTGCCCATTTTAAGGCGTTACACACATCATTTTTATTTTGGCAAAAAACAATAATACAAGGGAGTTTTGGAATGCTTAAATTTAAATTCATTCGGGCTACGTCATAGTCCGGGTCTGAAGGAACGACGATACGACCTGTTAATTTTGTTTGTTTCAATTTATCACTCCTTTCTAAAACAAGCAGTGCTTTTTATTAATATATGAAAAGTGTATGTAACGTGCGTGGACAAGAGCAGGTGAGGAATGAGATTTGCTTTTGTGAGAAATAAATAAAGCATAAGAATAAGGAATCTACATAGAGTTCAATGAAAACAGTTGCAAACTATTTATATTTTGTTATGATAGTGTTACGAAAACGTTTGCATAAAATTTCCGATGGGATGCAAAAGGAGAGAATGACTATGAACAAGACATGGTGGAAAGAAGCGGTTGCTTATCAAATTTACCCACGTAGCTTTATGGATTCAAATGGTGATGGTATTGGAGATTTACAAGGTATTATTGCAAAACTGGATTATTTAAAAGATTTAGGTATAGATGTAATTTGGATTTGTCCAATGTATAAGTCACCTAATGATGATAATGGTTATGATATTAGTGATTATCAAGATATCATGGATGAGTTTGGTACGATGGAAGACTTTGATGCTTTACTAGATGAAGTTCATAAGCGTGATATGAAGCTTATTATTGATTTAGTTATTAATCATACGAGTGATGAACATCCATGGTTTATTGAGTCGCGTTCATCTAAAGACAATCCGAAGCGTGATTGGTATATTTGGCATGATGGTAAAGATGGTTCGGAACCAAACAACTGGGAAAGTATTTTTAACGGTTCGGCATGGGAATATGATGAAGTAACAGGACAATATTATTTACACTTATTCTCGCGTAAACAACCAGATTTAAACTGGGAGAATAAAGAAGTTCGCGAAGTGTTATACGATACAGTTAATTGGTGGCTTGATAAAGGAATTGATGGTTTCCGCGTGGATGCGATTAGCCATATTAAAAAAGAAGATGGTTTCAAAGATATGCCAAATCCAAAAGAACTAAAGTATGTACCATCTTTTGATAAACATATGAATGTGGATGGTATTCAACCTTTATTAGAAGAGTTAAAAGAAAATACGTTTTCTAAGTACGATATTATGACTGTTGGTGAAGCGAATGGCGTTAAGATTGAAGATGCTGAGCTTTGGGTTGGAGAAGAGCAAGGCAAGTTCAATATGGTATTCCAATTTGAACATTTAAGTTTATGGGATGCAGAAAAGAAGAAAGATCTTGATGTTGTAGGGTTGAAAAAGGTATTAACGAAATGGCAAAAAGGGTTAGAAAATAAAGGATGGAATGCTTTATATATTGAGAATCACGATAAGCCACGTATCGTTTCAACTTGGGGAGATGATAAACAATATTGGCGTGAAAGTGCAACAGCTCTTGGAGCAATGTACTTCTTTATGCACGGTACACCGTTTATTTATCAAGGACAAGAAATTGGGATGACGAACGTTCAATTATTAAATATTGAAGATTATGATGATGTAGCAACTAAAAATTTATATCGAGAGAAAATTGCAGAGGGTGTATCACATCAAGATATGATGGAAATTATATGGGCTTCTTGCCGCGATAATTCACGTACACCAATGCAGTGGAACGATGAGATGAATGCTGGATTTACAGCAGGTGCGCCTTGGTTTAGTATGAATCCAAACTACAAAGAAATTAATGTTGAAAAGCAAAAGAATGAAGAGAACTCTATTTTCAATTTCTATAAAAAAATGATTGCCTTGAAAAAAGAGCACGATGTACTGAATTACGGTACGTACGATTTACTTCTAGAAGATGATCCACAAATTTATGCATATACTCGTACATTAAACGATGAAAAAATCGTTGTAATTAGCAATATCTCAAAAGAGGAAGCTGTGTATAATGAGGGTTCATTTGCACTAGAACGCAAACGTTTGCTTTTAAATAACTATAAAGTTGCGGAAAATGAACAAGTAACTTCAATCACGTTAAAGCCTTATGAAACAAGGGTTTATCGTATTTCATAATAAAAAAGGATGCTCTTAGAGCATCTTTTTTTATGAAAAAAAATAAATTTCTATTGCAAAGTGAAAACGCTTTTATTAAAATAGATTTATGAAAACGGTTGCGTAAAGATAAAAATAAAGTAACATAAGGAATCGTTTTCATAATAGGAACAGAAATTATAATTTAAATCATTATGTTGTTATAAATAAAGGGGAGGAAGAACAGATGAAAATTACGTCTTTTGATTTTTGGCAAAAGTTCGGGAAAGCATTATTAGTTGTTGTAGCTGTAATGCCAGCAGCTGGTTTAATGATTTCTATCGGTAAGTTAATTGGGATGTCTGCTGGGGATATTAACGCAGTTCATACAATCGCTCGTGTAATGGAAGACATCGGTTGGGCAATTATTACAAATCTACACATCTTATTTGCAGTAGCAATTGGGGGGTCTTGGGCGAAAGATCGCGCAGGTGGTGCATTTGCAGCGCTATTAGCATTCGTCTTAACAAACCGAATTACAGGAGCTATATTTGGCGTAAACGCTGAAATGTTAGCGGATTCAAAAGCGACAGTTTCTTCAGTATTAGCAGGAGATTTAGTTGTAAAAGATTACTTTACTTCTGTACTTGGTGCACCAGCATTAAACATGGGAGTTTTCGTAGGGATTATCACAGGTTTCTTAGGAGCTACTCTATATAACAAATATTATAACTATAATAAACTGCCACAGGCATTAGCATTCTTTAATGGAAAACGATTCGTACCATTCGTTGTAATTGTTTGGTCTACAGTCACTGCAATTGTATTATCACTTTTATGGCCGTTCATCCAAAGTGGATTAAATGAATTCGGTCGCTGGATTGCAGCATCTAAAGATAGTGCACCAGTTGTTGCACCATTTGTATATGGAACGTTAGAACGTTTACTATTACCATTCGGTTTACATCATATGTTAACGATTCCGATGAACTACACAGAGCTAGGCGGAACATATACGATGTTAACTGGTTCAAAAGTTGGACAAATTGTAGCAGGACAAGATCCTTTATGGCTTGCATGGATTACAGACTTAAATAATTTACTAGCAAATGGAGATACGAAAGCATATAACGATTTATTAAATAACGTTGTACCAGCTCGTTTCAAAGCTGGACAAGTTATTGGCTCAACAGCAGCGTTAATGGGTATTGCTTTCGCGATGTTCCGTAATGTTGATAAAGAAAAACGTGCAAAATATAAACCAATGTTCTTATCGGCTGCATTAGCAGTATTCTTAACAGGTGTAACAGAACCAATTGAATTCATGTTCATGTTTATTGCACCAGTATTATATGTTGTATATGCAATTACAACAGGACTTGCATTCGCATTAGCAGATTTAATTAACTTACGTGTTCACGCATTTGGATTTATTGAATTAATTACTCGTACACCGATGATGGTTAATGCAGGACTAACAAGAGATTTAATCAATTTCGTTATCGTTTCATTAGTGTTCTTCGGTCTGAACTTTACATTATTCAATTTCTTAATTAAAAAATTCAATTTACCAACACCAGGACGTGCAGGTAACTATATTGATAATGAAGATGAGTCATCAGAAGGAACAGGAAATGTACAGGATGGTTCATTAGCAACAAAAGTTATTGATTTATTAGGTGGTAAAGAAAATATTGCTGACGTAGATGCTTGTATGACGCGTTTACGTGTAACAGTAAAAGATTTAGATGTTGTTGCACCAGAAGCACAGTGGAAACAAAATGGTGCTTTAGGACTTATCGTAAAAGATAAAGGTGTACAAGCAGTATATGGTCCGAAAGCTGACGTATTAAAGTCAGACATTCAAGATATGTTAGGTGCGTAATAAGATGAAATTGCTAACTTTAAACTGTCACTCTTGGCAAGAAGAGAATCAACTGGAAAAGATAAAATATCTTGCTAAAGTCATTCAAGAAGAAGAGTACGATGTCATCGCATTGCAAGAAGTAAGTCAGTCGATACAAGCTGAAAATGTATGCGGTAACAAGAAAGAAGATAATTTTGGACTTTTACTATTAGAAGAGTTAAAAGCGTTACATGTAAAAGATTACAATATTACTTGGGATTTCTCTCATATTGGTTATGATGTGTATGAAGAAGGATTAGCGATTATAACGAAGCATAGTGTTGTAAAAGAAGATACGTTCTTTATTTCAGAAAATAAGGATACAACGTATTGGAAAACACGCAAAATTGTAAGTGCGACAATTGCTTATAGTGATAAGAACATAACGTTTTACTCTTGCCACCTCGGTTGGTGGAATGATGAAGAAGAATCATTCAAAGATCAAGTTAATCGTTTGATGGGGCGTGTAGATAGTAATGAACTTTCCTTCTTAATGGGTGATTTTAATAATAACGCCCGTTTACAAGGTGAAGGTTATGAATATATGATGCAAAAAGGTTTGTATGACACATATGAACTAGCAATAGAGAAGGATGAAGGAACAACTGTCCAAGGTGAGATTGCTGGTTGGGATGAAAATAAACATAACTTACGAATCGATCTAATATTGTGTAACCAAAGTGAAAAAGTTCGTTCTTCAAAAGTCATTTTTAATGGTACGAACAGAAAGGTAATTTCAGATCATTTCGGTGTAGAAGTACAAGTAGATATATAATAGAAGAAATCCTCACAGATGATGAAAAGCTGTGAGGATTTTTTTGAGGAATACAAGTATTTCCAAGAGAAAATACTTGTATTTTTTATGACATTTCCTATATATTTGTTATTATTGAATGTAAAACTAATTTGGTCATTTTGTATGCATACTTTTTTTACTTCGTTATATAATGAAGTAAGTGAAATATTTAATGGGAAAAATAGTATGTTTTCGTTTAATCTACGATGTAGAAAGTGATATAATGGCAAAATGTATGTATCATTTTCTAAAGAAAGAAAAATATATAATTAGGTGATTGCTTATATGAAACAGATTTGGCGTATTTATAAGACAGATTTACGGAATGTAGCCAAACATTGGGCTGCGATTGTTATTGTTTTAGGATTAATGATTTTACCATCGTTATATGCATGGTTTAACATTAAAGCTTCCTGGGATCCTTACGGAAATACGAAAGGAATCCAGATTGCAGTTTCTAACCAAGATGCTGGATCAAATTTAAGAGGGAAAGATATTAACATCGGGAAAGAAATTGTAGATTCACTTAAGAAGGACAAAAATTTTGGGTGGAAGTTTGTTGATGAAAAGCAAGCGATTTATGGGGTAGAACGTGGAGATTATTCTGCAAGTATTACTATTCCAAAAGATTTCTCTGAAAAGATTGCAACAGTCTTGGATGAAAATCCACAGAAACCAGAAATTGAGTATTACGTAAATGAAAAGGTAAATGCCATTGCGCCGAAGATTACAGCTAAAGGTGCATCGGGTCTTACAGAAGAGATTAGTAAAAACTTTGTTAAAACGGCAAACGGCGAGATTTTTGAAATCTTCAACGATCTTGGAATCGATTTAGAAACGAACTTGCCGAGTATCGAGAAAGTAAAAGACCTTGTATTTAAGTTAGAAGCGCAGTTCCCAGAAATGAATACATTGATGGATAAGGCGTTAGATGATGCGACTCGAGCAGAGGATGTTGTGAAAGTAGCACAAAAAGAGTTGCCAGTTGTAGAAAGTGTTATTAATGATGGGCAAGAAGCGTTAGGGAATTTAGATAAATTCTTTGCGAATCAAGATCAAATGTTGAAAAACGCTCCAGGGACGATAAGAAATGATTTAGTAGCAGCAAAAGGCGTTATGGATAGTGCAGCTGCATTTACGGACTTCTTAATGAATCCAGGTGTAGAATTAAATATTCCTGATTTGTCTGGAATGAATGGATTACCTGAATTCCCTGCAAGACCGGATCTTTCTAAGTTGAATAGTGATGGTTATAAGAGCATAGCGCAAAATATTAATCAAACAGTAAATAATGTTTTAAGTTCATCACGTGCAGGAACAGCTTATGGGAAAAGTGTTTTAAATGGCTTACAAAATGGCCAATTTGACCCTGAACAAGCAAAGAAAGATTTAAATGCGGTATCAGATCGATTGCAAACTGGTACAGATGGTATTTCATATCTTATTAATTTCTTTACTGAACTTCAAAACTCAGCGACAACTGATTTTGGAATTAGCTTTTTCAAAGGGCGAGTGGATCACTTAACTAATGTTAAAAAAGGTATGGAAAATGCAAATAATGGTATTAAAGATATTGTAAATGTTATCGGTACAGGACAAGAAGTAAAGAAAGATGTTACAGATGTAGCGAATCAAAAATTAGATGCAGCAAACTCATTAATTGATCAAGCGGAAAAAGATTACAATGAAACATTTGTAGCAGATTATAAAAAAGCAGTTAGCACAGTAGATCAAGCTAAAGTTGATGCGAATGCAGCATATGATAATGCAAAAGCAGACTACGACAAAGCAAAAAATGGCCTTGAAGGTGCAAAAGCAGATTTACAAAAGGCGAAAGAAGATGTACAAAATAGAGGTGTTAACGGTTTAGATTCAACGAAAGTAGCTTTAAATAGTTTAAATGGACAATTCCAATCAGGGATCGGTTTAATTGATGATATGATTCCTGTTCTAGAAAGTACAAATAAGGTTTTAGCAGATGTAAATAGTGATAAAAACCTTAATAATGGAATTGCAAAATTAAATAAAGCAAAAAGTAGTCTGCAAAAAGGTGTAGATGCAACGAATAAGGGAATTACACTTCTTAACAATGGACAGAAACCTACAAAAGATGTAATTGAAAGTATTAACAACGCTGCGAAGGGCGGGTCAGCTCAATTAACAGATGTATTATCGACGTATGATTCAGAAATTGTACCTAATTTCAATACAGCTATTGCTCGTACAAAAGAGATGTCTAAAAACACATCTCAAATCTTAAAAGAAGCAGACAAAAAGCTTCCAGATGTTAAAAAGCTACTAGAAGATTCATCAAAAGGCTTAGTAGACGGTAGAAAGAAATTAGCAGACATTAAAGCTGACATGCCGGAGACTGAGAAAAAGATTAAAGACTTAGCAAATAAAATTCGTGATTTTGAATCAGAAGAGGATATAAAAGACATCATACGCTTATTGAAAAATGATGTTGAAAAGCAAAGTGATTACTTCGCGAATCCAGTAAATTTAAAAGAGAATAAGTTATTTGCAATGCCGAACTACGGTTCAGCGATGTCACCATTCTACACAGTGCTTGCATTATGGGTAGGCGCACTATTAATGGTTTCGTTATTAACGGTAGAAGTACATGAAGAGGGCGCGAATTATAAGAGCCATGAAGTTTACTTCGGACGTTTATTAACATTCTTAACGATAGGTCTTTCACAGGCGTTTATCGTATCAATGGGGGATATATTCTTACTTGGTACGTACGTAGTCGATAAATTCTGGTTTGTGTTATTTAGTTTATTTATTGGCGGAGTATTTGTTTGTATCGTGTACTCACTTGTTTCTATTTTCGGAAACGTTGGGAAATCGATGGCAATCATTTTACTTGTGCTTCAAGTAGCAGGATCGGGTGGTACGTTCCCAATTCAAATGACACCACCATTCTTCCAAGCAATTTATCCGTTCCTACCATTCACATATGCAATTAGTGCAATTCGTGAGACAGTAGGTGGCATGCTTTGGGATATAGTTATTAGAGATTTACTTGTATTAAGTGTGTTCGTAGTAGTCATTGTTATCGCTGCGTTATTATTGAAAACACCAATTAACAAATCGAGTGAAAAGTTTGTTGAGAACGCAAAAGGAAGTAAAATTATTCATTAATAAAAAAAGGTTCCTACCGATAGAGGTAGGAACCTTTTTGTTTAATCAAATTTTAATTTCTTTAATGCTTCTGCGAACGGGTTGTTTAGTGGTTCTTCTTCTTTATTCTGTTGTTTCATATATTTTTGAACGTCGCGCTTATCAGCCTTGCTTCCAGATTCTTTTTTACGTCTCTCCTGGAATGTCGATAATTTCTCGCGATAGCCACATTTACATGCAAAGATTTGCCCTGCACCTTCACCACGTAATTCTAACTTCTTCTTACATTGTGGGCAACGAGCGTTTGTTGTACGAGATACATTTTTACGATGACCACATTCACGGTCTTGGCAAACGAGCATTTTTCCTTTTTTGCCGTTTACCTCCAGCATTGGTTTACCACAGTCTGGACAAGACTTCGTTGAAATGTTGTCATGTTTATATTTTTTATCACTCGATTTAATTTCAGAAACAATTTCTTTCGTATAGTTCTTCATTTCTGAAATGAATACTTCTTTTTTCAGTTTACCCTTCGCAATTGCTTCAAGCTTTTGTTCCCACTCACCAGTTAGTGTAGGTGATTTTAGCTCTTCTGGCACTAAATCAAGTAACTGACGGCCTTTTGAGGTAATGTGAATATCTTTACCACGCTTTTCAAGTAAGAATGAATTGAATAGCTTGTCGATAATATCAGCTCGTGTCGCTACAGTACCTAATCCACCAGTTGATTTTAACGTATCAGCAAGTTGTTTGTTTTGCGTATCCATGTATTTTGTTGGGTTTTCCATCGCTGAAAGTAAAGTTGCTTCATTAAAGCGTGCAGGTGCTTTTGTTTGACCTGATGTTTGGACAATTAGTTTTACGTTTAATGTATCGCCTTTTTCGATGCGAGGTAAGATTTGTTCTTTTACATCATCGATTGTATCATCATCTTCAAATCGATTTTCATAAACCTCTTTCCAACCAGCATGTAAAATCGTTTTTCCTCGTGCGATGAACGTTTCATCACCAATTTTCGTGCGCAATGTTAGTTGTTCATATTCAAAGGCCGGGAATAAAACAGCTAAGAAACGTTTTACAACTAAGTCATAAATTTTACGTTCTTTATCTGTGAAAGCTGAGAAGTTTACATAGCTCTCTGTTGGAATAATCGCGTGATGATCGCTTACCTTACTATCATCAACAAATGATTTATTAGATTTTACAGGTTTCTGCAATACTTTATGTGCTAAAGGACGGTATTCTCCAACTCCGCACGCCTTCAGACGCTCTGGAAGTGTGCCGACAATATCAGATGAAATATAGCGTGAATCTGTACGAGGATACGTTAAAACTTTATGCTGTTCATATAACTTTTGCATAATGTTTAATGTTTCTTTCGCAGAATAACCAAATATTTTATTCGCATCACGTTGTAGCTCAGTTAAATCGTAAAGACCAGGAGCGAACGATTTCTTTTGTTTTTTATCGATGTCTACAACAGTAGCATTTTGCTTACTGATTTTGTTCACAAGTGTATCGATTTTTTCTTTATTGAAGCTGCGACTATTTCCTTTTGTGTCTTGCCAAGTTAGTTTTAATCTCTCAGCTGTTTGAGCTTCGATACCATAGTAAGTTTGAGCTTTGAAATGTTTAATTTCATCTTCTCGGCTTGCAATCATGGCTACAGTAGGTGTTTGGACACGACCACAATTTAGTTGAGCATTAAAGCGAGTCGTTAATGCTCGAGTCGCGTTAAGGCCGATATACCAGTCAGCTTCTGAACGTGCAACTGCTGAAGCGTATAAATTGTCATATGCTTTACCTGGTTTTAAACTTGCAAAACCATCTTTAATTGCTTTATCAGTAACAGATGAAATCCATAAACGCTTAATAGGCTTCTGTATTTTAACTTTATCGATAATCCAACGAGCGACTAATTCTCCTTCACGCCCAGCATCTGTCGCTACAATAATTTCATTTACATCTTTTCTAAGAAGCTGGCTTTTTACAGCGTTAAACTGTTTCCCTGTTTGTTTAATAACGGTTAGTTTTAAACGCTCCGGTAGCATTGGTAAATCTTCTAAATTCCACTGTTTATATTTCACATCATAGCTTTCTGGATCAGCTAATGTAACGAGATGACCTAAAGCCCAAGTAACAATATATTTACTACCTTCAAGATAGCCGTTCCCTTTTTTATCACATTTCAGTACACGTGCGATATCACGTGCAACAGAAGGCTTTTCAGCAATTACAATACTTTTTGCCATATTTAAAAACATCCTTTCAAATTTCCATACGTTAAATATAGCATACATCTTTGTTCTATTCAGTCTTGCTGACGGTTTGAGTTATTTGTGATGAAATATACGTGCGAGAGTTTTACTTATATAAAGGAGAAGAATGGTTGAACTAGGAGAGTTATGATCTCTATCATTCTATAAAAGGAAAGAACTTGTTATTTTATTAGAATAAGAGTAGACTTTGAAGTAGATGAATACTAAACACATGGGAGTTTGTGGATGCAAACTGAGAGTATGACTAATCCGTCATTGACCATTTGAACCTGTTGGATAATGCCAGCGTAGGGAGAGTGTAAAAGCACATGTTCAGGCACTTTGCGTACGCGCAAAGTGCCTTTTTGTGTATCTCCCATCACAATAGTTAGGGGATGAGAAGGATGAATATGAAAGAAATTAGTAAAGTAGTGGATTTGGTGAGAGAATCTAATCCGCTCGTTCATAATATTACAAATGTTGTTGTAACAAACTTTACAGCTAACGGTTTGTTAGCGTTAGGGGCATCGCCTGTAATGGCGTATGCAAAAGAAGAAGTAGCAGAAATGGCTAGCATTGCTGGAGCGCTAGTATTAAATATGGGAACACTTCGTCCTGAAGAAGTAGAAGCGATGTTACTTGCGGGTAAATCAGCAAATGTGAACAATGTACCAGTACTGTTTGATCCAGTTGGTGCAGGAGCAACATCGTATCGAACAGAAGTTGCAAGACATATTCCGGCTGAAATTAATTTAGCGATTATTCGCGGAAATGCAGCTGAAATAGCGAACGTTATTAATGAGAGATGGGAAATTAAAGGGGTAGACGCCGGTGCTGGAAATGGCAATGTTGTAAGTATTGCAAGGCAGGCAGCGGATGAATTAAATACAGTAGCGGTGATTACTGGAAAAGAAGATGTTGTTACAGATGGAGAGCGAACGATTCTTATTCGAAATGGTCACTCTATTTTAACGAAGGTTACGGGAACTGGTTGTTTACTAACTTCTGTAATAGGAGCATTTGTAGCAGTAGAAAAGGATTATGTAAAGGCAGCAGTAGCGGCATTAACGTTTTATGGTGTAGCTGCGGAACTGGCAGCTGCTAAGACAGTGGAACAGGGACCTGGTAGTTTCCAAATTGAATTTTTAAATCAGTTATCGAATACAACTTCAGATGATATTGAGAAGTATGGGAAGATTGAGCTTATATAGTAAGGAGGGGAATTAGATGTCGCGTATTACAGAGGCTGAAATGTCTAGATTATTATCAGTATATTTTATTATGGGAAGTAACAATTGTACGAAGGAGCCACTACAAGTATTGAGAGATGCACTTGAAGGCGGTATAACAATTTTTCAATTTCGTGAAAAGGGGGAAGGCGCTTTAACGGGGGAAAAACGTATTTGTTTCGCGAAAGAATTACAAGCAGTCTGTAAGGAGTACGGTGTACCATTCATTGTAAATGATGATGTGGAACTGGCTCTCGAGTTAGATGCAGATGGTGTGCATGTTGGACAAGATGATGAAGGAATTACTTCTGTTCGTGAAAAAATGGGAGATAAAATTGTGGGTGTATCTACCCATACAATTGAAGAAGCACGCTGGGCAATTAAAAACGGAGCTGATTATTTAGGTGTTGGCCCTATTTTCCCAACGAGTACGAAAAAAGATACGAAAGCTGTGCAAGGAACGAAAGGTTTAGCTCATTTTAGAGAACAAGAAATTACAATACCAATCGTTGGGATTGGTGGCATTACAATTGAAAATACCGCTAGGGTTATAGAAGCCGGTGCGGACGGTGTTTCTGTTATTTCCGCGATTAGTTTAGCTGAATCTCCGTATGAAAGTACGAAGAAGCTAGTAGAGGAAGTAAATAGGAGTTTGTAGGAAAAGGGAACTTCACAAAAATAGTAAAAAACATAATGGACGGTTAAAAATATTTAAACAAACGTTTAATTAAAAAAGCACAAACCCTTTAAAATTGTAGGTTTGTGCTTTTTCTTTAAAACATAATTGATATTAAGAGCATTCCAATTCCGATAGAAGTGAATGTTGCGATTAGGCCTGGAATCATAAAGCTATGATTTAAAACATATTTACCAATGCCTGTTGTACCAGTGCGATCAAAGTTAATGGCAGCAACGATTGTTCCATAGTTTGGAATGAAGAAATATCCATTTACTGCAGGGAACATCGCGATTAGTAGTGCTGGTGGAATACCGAGTGATAATCCGAGAGGTATTAAAGCACGTACTGTTGCGGCTTGGCTATATAGTAAGATAGATAGAATGAATAATGCGATGGCAAATAGCCATGGTGCACTTGTTACTAGGTGCTGAATTGATCCTTGAATCATATTTAAGTTTCCGTTAAAGAAAGTATCTCCCATCCAAGCGATACCGAAAATAGCAACAACTGCTGTTGCCCCCGCTTTAAAGACGTTACCAGACACGATGCTTTCTACATTTGGTTTGCAGAAAATAATAATAAGAGCTGCGATAGTTAACATAACCATTTCAATTGTGTTTGGCATGGAAAGACGAACTAACTTCCCGTCAACCATCCATCCTGGACGAAGTGCTTCAAATGAACCGAGAAGTACGACAAGGAAAGTTCCTACTAAGAAAAGGATAACGGATAGTTTAGCGCCTTTTAAACCAACAAATTCTTTCTTCTCTTCAATTTTAGGAATCATTCCTTCTTTTAAACGTTTCAAGTATTCAGGGTCTTCATTTAATTCTTTCCCCATTTTGCTAGCAACAAATGCAGCTACCATACAAGCGATGAAGGTAGAAGGGATACTTACTTTTAAAATATCTAATAAAGTGATTTTATAGTCAGCTAGCATTGCTAAAAGTGCAACTGTTGCAGCTGATATAGGACTAGCTGTAATTGCTTGTTGGGAAGCGATTACGGCAATTGACATTGGTCGTTCAGGTCTAATCCCAGATTCGCGAGAGACTTCTGCGATAACAGGAAGTACAGAATAAGCAACGTGACCAGTTCCTGCGCACAGTGTAAATAAATAAGTAACAATTGGAGCAAAGAATGTAATGCGCTTTGGATTTTTTCGCAATGCTTTCTCAGCCAGATGAACAAGGTAGTCCATTCCTCCAGCGGCTTGCAGTGCACCGGCAGCTGTAATTACTGCTAAAATCATAAGCATTACATCAATAGGAGGAGCTGTAGGTTGTAAGTGGAAGATGAAAACAAGTATTGCCATACCAACGCCACCCATTACTCCTAGACCGACTCCGCCTAGGCGTGCGCCAATAAAAATGCAGAGTAGTAACGTAAGAAATTGTAGCCAAAACATGATAAACTACCTCCGAAATTCATTAGTTAAGATATATTTGAATAATTTAATTTGAACGAAAATTAAAACAAATACTCAAAATAATCCTTGTGTTATATACATTTTTTATTATATAACACAAGAAATGTAACATTCACGAACTTTGTTAAATTATTTCGAAAAAATAATGCATTGAAACTTTACATTTGCATCTCTAAATAGGTAGACATTTTAATTTTTATGTTGTAATCTTTGATAGAGAATAATTTAATTCTCATAGAACTCCCATATCGTTCAACTCGTTCAGCGAGAAAGGCAAACTGATGGAAACATTAGGACGCAAAACTACAGGAGCTAAGGCCGAAAGGTTATGCTAGCCAGTTACCGGACGGATAGGGTTGGTCTTGACCAATGCTCTTTTCATTGGTCTTTTTTTTGTTTATAAAAAAATGAGAACCGTTATCGTTTATTAATAAGGTGTATATTTTAATAGCGTTACTTTATAGTAAGTTAATTAAGAAAGGTGATGTTAATGAGAAAATATTGGCATAAGCTATCATTTCTTCAAAAAAATGTATTGTTAACTGTGTTAGTTATTTTGACGCTTGTCGGTACTATGGGAGCGTTAAGTTTTAACATGTTTCAAAATAGTATGATGTCTATGTTTGAAAGGCATTCTTTTGAAACAGGAGATACGGTATTACATAAATTAGACGAAGAAATAGTGAGAGATGTTACAAAAGACCCATTGGCACAAAGAGAAAAGAGAGAAAAGTTAACAGAGAAATTAGATGAAGCAACGGAAGAATTGAACAGTGTTGGACAAACCTATATTGTTGGAGCAAAAGAAAATGAAAAAGGTGAGTTACTAATCGTCGATTTGTCTACAGAGTTAGCAAATGTTGTTGAAGTAAGGCCGGGGGAATATTATAAACAACCAGATCTTTGGATGAAAGCATATGATAAAGTAATGAGCACGAAAAAAGCAAACATGACAGAAGTATATGAAGACGCATTAGGAACATGGGTAACGATATTAGAGCCGATTAAAGATAGGGAAGATAATATTGTGGCACTTGTTGCAGCTGATGTAGATGCCTCGATTGTTCCTAGTACAAAGGAAAAGTTCATTATACAAGGTTTACTGTTTATTTGTATTTCTGTTTTAATTGCAACTGTTATTCAATTCTTAATTGTGCGTAACGCACTTGCTCCATTGCGAGATTTACGTGAAGGATTACGCAAAGTCGGGGAAGGTGATTTAAGTATTAAATTAGAGGAAAGACCAGATGATATTGGTATTATTAATGCGTATTTTAATAATACCATCGAAAAGTTTAAAGGAATTATAGATAAAGTGAAGCAGACAGCAGAACAGGCTTCCTCATCTTCACAAGAATTGTCAGTGAGTACGAAAGAGAATAGTATGGCAGTTCAAGAAATCGTAAGTTCTATGGTTGAGTTAAGAGCTGGCGCTCAATCACAAGAAACGTCAGTACCACAGTATTTAGGTATTGTATATGAAATGGAAGATAAGATGGAAGAGATAAAGAATGCTGCAGAACAAATGGCGAAAGAGTCTGAAGGTACGGAGCATCATTCAGTAAAAGGAAAAGGTGTTATTAAACAGGCGATTAATCAAATGAATATAATACAAAATGCAGTACAAGATTTATCTTCTATCATTCATTCTTTGGAAACAAGATCAAAAGAAATTAGAGATATTGTAAATGTAATTACAGGTATTTCAAATCAAACTAATTCGCTAGCTTTAAATGCTTCTATTGAAGCTTCACGTGCTGATGCAAGCGGAAAGAGATTTGCCGTTGCTGATGAAGTGCGTAAATTAGCAGAGCAGACGGAAGCATCAGCAAAAGATATAGCGAAATTAATAGGAGAAACACAAGCTGAGACGGAAGAAGCTGTTGTTTCAATGCAAAAAGCTTCAAAAGAAGTAGAATCTGGAATGAAACTTGTTGAAAGTAGTGGCACTTTCTTTGAAAAAATTTCAAAATCAGCACAATCTGTTACAAATCAAGTTAAAGTTGTTTCTAGCAATTCAAGTGATATATTGCAAAATAGCCAAAATATTGTTCGTGTTGTAAATGAACTATCACTTATCGCAAATACGTATGCGAATAGTAGTAGTAATATTGAAGAAAGTATGAAAGAACAGGAAATGTCTGTACAAGATATTGCTGAATTAGCTAGTTCTTTAAGCTGGCTTTCACAGGAGTTACAAGAGTTAATTGGGGAATTCAAAAGTTAAATGAAATAATTATACGTGCTTTTGTTTGTTCAATAAAATGAATCATGCTACAATGAAGACGAATTAAGGACCGGGGAGCCAATTGGCTGAGAGGATGTAAACAAACATCGACCCTCAACCTGATCTGGATAATGCCAGCGTAGGGAGTTACTTAAAGTGATGTAGCATATGTTATTCTATAATAACTTGCATACAAGGCTTTCCTACGCAGTAGGAAAGCCTTTTCTTGTTTTAACATTTCATTTTATAAGGGGGATTTTACTATGTCACAACAAGTTACGATTTCATTTTCAGTAGTACCGCAAGCGAAGAACAAAGATGTGTATTCTGTTGTCGATAAAGCAATTGAAGTTGTACAACAATCGGGAGTTCGTTATGAAGTAGGGGCAATGGAAACAACGCTGGAAGGAGAATTAGATGTACTTCTTGATGTCATTAAACGTGCGCAACAAGCTTGTGTGGATGCTGGAGCAGAAGAAGTGATTACTTCTATTAAAATCCATTATCGTCCAAGCACTGGTGTAACGATAGATGAAAAGGTTTGGAAGTACCGTGATGAATATGCAAAACCAGAAGCAATCTAAAATAATTACAACAATTTGGCTTATCCTTCTCATAGCGATATGGGAAGGATCTGTTTCATTATTTAAAATTGAACCGTGGATTTTACCGAAGCCTTCTGCCATTGTTCAAGAATTAATTGGAATGAAAGATTTACTATTACCGAATACGATGCAAACGTTACAAGAGGTTCTAATCGGACTGTTTTTTGCGATTTTAATTGGGACAAGTATTGCAATTATTATGGATGTTATCCCTTTATTTCGTATTTTAATAAATCCGTTGCTTGTTATTTCGCAAACGATTCCAATCGTTGTACTTGCACCGTTATTTATTATTTGGTTTGGATATGGAATGTTACCGAAAGTAATGGTAGTAATACTCGTTTGTTTCTTCCCGATTGCGCTTAGTATTTTAGAAGGTTTTCAAACGGTAGATAAAAATATGCTGAAGTTGTTGCAAACGATGAAGGCAACGAAATGGCAAGTTTACCAGAAAGTAAAGTTTCCAGCAGTGCTTCCATACTTTTTCTCTGGTTTAAAAATTGCAGTTACATATAGCGTAATGGGAGCAATTATTGGGGAATGGCTCGGTGCCAGTGAAGGATTAGGAGTTATGCTTACGAGAGCTACAAAATCCTTTTTAACAGCCCGAGTATTTGGTGTGGCAGCAATTATTGTTATGGTGACATTATGTCTGTATTTTATCGTGGAGTTTATGGCAAGAATAACAGCACCATGGATATATAGAAAGGACGGCAGAAAATGAAAAAAGGTTTAAAAGTTATATTGGCTGCCTTATTAGCAGTAGGTGTGGCTGGATGTAATCCGGCGAAGAAAGAAGAAAGTGCAAGTAAAGATCAAAAAGTAAAAGTAGTATTAGATTGGTTTCCGAATACGAATCATACTGGCCTATATGTAGCGCAAGCGAAAGATTATTATAAAAAGCAAGGATTAGATGTAGAAATTATTCAGCCAGGTGATAATGTGACAGCGGAGCAAATGATAGCTTCCGGAAAAGCTGACTTCGCAATAAGCGCACAAGAAAATGTAACGTTGGCTCGTGTGGAAGGTATTCCTGTTGTATCTGTAGGAGCAATCATCCAACATAACACTTCAGCTTTTGCATCACTTAAAAAAGATAATATGATGTCACCAAAAGATTTTGAAGGTAAACGTTACGGCGGCTGGGGAGGACCAGCAGAAGAAGCAACGTTGAAGACAATCATGGAGAAGCATCAAGCTGATTTTAATAAAGTTGAAAAAATCATCTTAGGACAAACAGATTTCTTTAAATCAATCGGTCGTGATGCAGACTTTGAATGGATATATTACGGATGGGATGGAATTGAAGCGAAGCGCCAAGGAAAAGAGTTAAATACGATTATGGTGAAAGACTTAGACCCAGCGCTTGATTTCTATAGTCCTGTTATTATTACGAGTGAAAAACATACGAAGCAAGATAAAGATTTTGTGAAAAAGTTTATGAGTGCAACGACAGAAGGTTATAATTTTGCAATTAAAGAACCGAAAGAAGCAGCCGATATTTTAATTAAAGCTGTTCCAGATGTGAATAAAGACTTAGTACAAGAAAGTCAAAAATGGTTAAGTACGAAGTATCAAGATGATGCAAAAGCGTGGGGAGTACAGAAGGAAGAAGTTTGGACGAATTACATGAATTTCTTATATGATAACAAAGTTATTAAGAAGAAAATTGATGTGAAAGATGCCTTTACAAATGAGTTCCTTCCAAGTGAAAAATGAGTGGATTACAAATAAAAGAGATTGTAAAAGCTTTTGATGGAAAGAATGTATTAGCAAATATTAGTGCTTCTATACGAGAGGGAGAGTTCGTTTCCTTTGTAGGACCGAGTGGTTGTGGGAAAAGTACATTATTAAATATGATTGCAAATGTTGAAAACCCAACAAGTGGGAATGTAACGTATAAGGATAGGCACGTACAAGAGCAAGATGTTGTAAGTTATATGCCGCAGCAGGATTTATTACTACCTTGGCGATCAGCTTTGCAAAATATAGTTCTTCCATTGGAAATCGAAGGGAAACCGAAAAAACAAAGGCTGACAGAGGGAATGGAAGCATTAAAGCAATTTGAACTAGATGAATATGCAGACCATTATCCAGATGAATTGTCTGGTGGTATGCGTCAAAGAATTAGTTTTTTGCGCACATATTTATGTGAAAAGCCAATTATGCTACTCGATGAGCCTTTTGGAAAATTAGATGCCTTTACAAAAATGGAAGTACATAGCTGGCTTTTAAACTCTTGGCACCAAGAGAAGCAAACAATTGTTATGGTTACACATGACTTAGATGAGGCAATTTTGCTTTCGGATCGCGTCTTTATTTTATCCCAAAGACCAGCATCAATAGTTGGTGAGGTACAAGTGAAATTACCTAGGCCGAGAACGATGGATATGTTAACATCACTTGAGTTAAAGGAGGATAAGGAAGAAATTTTGAGAGTATTAGCTCCTTATATGAAAAAATAGAAAAAGCCTTTTAACAGTTTTTGGTATAATTACTGTTAAGAGGCTTTTTTATATAGGGGGAGAAAGATGAAATCTATAGAGAAAATAGTTGATTCATTAACGCCGGACAATCTTGAAGAAGGAAAGACCTTATTAAAAAATCATATTTTATTAATGAAGTATGGTATGGAACATCATGAATTAAAAGAAGAAGAAATGACAGAAGTTTTAAAGTGGGTTCAAGGCCGGAATCAATTAAGAGAAGATGTTCCAGAATTACGCGATTTACATTTAATTAAAAAGTTTCAAGTGGTATTAGATGAATTTATTCATTCTATAATTTCAAATGGTTATGTGGAAGACGCGGTAGAAGTTTTAGAGAGTGTATTAAAAAGTATGGGGGCAGTCGCTCATATTGTAAAAGTTATGTTTGTCAGCAAAAGGACAGTTAATAGAAATTCTTTAGAAATGGTAGAAGAGTTAAAACGAGAGTGCTACAACTTAATGGAACAGCGTGCTGCTGTCGGGTTACATGTTCAAATCTTTCATGTTTTAGGTTTTGTTCATTCAATTCAGTTTGATTTAGAAGAAAGTTCACAGGAACATGGACGATCTGTAATAGGGTTTTTAACAGATTTTAAAACGAATGAATTGAAGTCTGTACAACAATTTCAAAACGAAGAACATATTCCAGAAGTGAAAAATATGGTTAGTAAAGAGTATGGAATAGAATTACAAAGAAGAATTTATATGTGGAAATCGTTAACGCTCATCTTTACAAGTCCATATGCATTAGAAAAGATGTATAAAGAAATTTACGCAGAAAATGAAAAAACGGAGAAGGAACAAAAGAAAAAATAGAGAATAGAATATAACAGAGTAGTTTATACTCTTAATATAACAAATGTTAAAGGAGTGAAAGGATAAAATGACTTTATCAACTGTTCTTCAAATGGTTTTAGCTTGATACGGGAGAAGTCTGCCCATTTTTAACGATTAAGCTAAATTGAAGACAGCAGGTAAAGAACCTTAATCCTTTTTTACGATAATATGTAATGGGTAAGGTGTATTCACCTTACCCATTTTTTTATATGCACAATTAAATAAGGCTTTATACTGTTGCTCTCTCTATTTAGCTTATGGACTATAAGTAGAGGAGAGAAAAAAATGAGTATATTAACAGTAGAAAATTTAAGTCATTCATATGGTGAGAAAACCATTTTATATAATGCGTGTTTTCGACTATTAAAGGGCGAGCATGTTGGGTTAGTTGGGAAAAATGGAATTGGGAAATCAACATTGTTAAGGATTTTAACAGGAGAACTTATACATGATGACGGAAACATTGAATGGTTTCCACATGTGAAGATAGGTTTTTTACAGCAGCATATGGATTTACAAGAGGGGATAACAATTGAAGGATACTTACAAAGTGCATTTTCTAATTTGTATGTGATTGAATGCGAAATGTTAAAAATTGCTGAAGAAATGAATGGAGCAGGAGAAGTAGAAAAACTGTTAGTAAAGTATGGAGAATTACAAACTATATTGGAAAGCTCTAATTTCTATCAAATTCATACAGAAATTGAAGAAGTAGCAATCGGTTTAGGTTTATTTGAAATCGGGCTTCAAAAGGATGTTTCACAGTTAAGTGGAGGACAGCGAACAAAGTTATTACTTGGGAAGCTCCTTTTAGAAAAAGCTGATGTTTTATTGCTAGATGAGCCAACAAACTATTTAGATATAGCCCATATAGAATGGTTGCAATCGTATTTGAGACTGTATGAAAAAGCTTATGTGATTATTTCACATGACGAAGTATTTTTGAACAGTATTACGAATGTTATTTATCATCTAGAAGAACGGAAAGTGAAGCGGTACGTAGGAAGTTATGAAAAATTTGTGCAAAGTTATCAATTGCAAAGGAAACAATTACAATCGGCGCATGCGAAACAACAAAAAGAAATTGCTCAGTTAGAAACATTTATTCAAAAAAATAAAATTAGAAAAGCGAAACAGGCCAAAAGTCGAGAGAAAGTATTGGAGAAAATGCAAAGGATTGAAAAGGTTAATCATGTACCTCGATCCCGTTTTGATTTCAATGTTTATGAGGAGCCAGTTAGTCGCATATTACAGGCTGAAAAATTAAGGATAGGATATAGTTCTCCGTTATTTCCAGAATTGAATTTACAAGTAAAAAAAGGAGAAAAGATAGCGATTGTTGGTCATAATGGAATTGGAAAAACGACAATGTTAAAAACGTTATTAGGTCAAATAAAGCCGCTAAGCGGTTCAATTTCTGTTGGAGAACGAGTAAATCCTGCTTATTTTGCACAGGAAGAGTTTGCTTCAGAAACAACACCATTAGAAAAAGTTTGGGCAGAACGACCAGATATGACAAAGAAAGAAGTACGTCAAGCATTAGCAAAGTGTGGATTGAAAGAAGAACATGTATTAAAACCTATTCGTTTATTAAGCGGCGGGGAGCAAACGAAAGTACGTTTATGTGAACTTATCGTAACGAAAAGCAATGTTTTAATTTTAGATGAACCGACTAATCATTTGGATAGAGAAACAAAGAAGTCTTTGCAGGAAGCGTTACAACAATATAAAGGAACAGTTTTACTTGTCTCACATGAGCCTTCTTTCTATGAAGCATGGATAACAAAAGTATGGAATATAGAAGAGTGGGACGCTGAACGATATGAATAAAGAAAAGGCATTAGCTTGTATAAGCTAATGCCTTTTCTTTGCGATTAACATGATTTTCGAGAACTCTTACATGAGAATTGTATGAAGAAGCACTCTTATGGTGCGCTTATAAGCGTGCTTTTTCTTATGTTATGTTTATATTTAGATGCCTTTCCCTAACAGGCGACTATCTTTCTTTATATATATAGATAGTTTGAAATGGAATAAAAATAATTCCTATATGTAAAGGATAATGTGATTAGTATAGGAAGACAATAGAAATTAAAGGGAATTCATGTAAAATTCAGATGAACTTCACATGAACTTCATATTAGAAATTAAATATAATTATAATAGGTTATTATAATATCAATTTGTGATTTTTCATAAAATTAAAAGCTTGAATTTAGGATAGAGCACTCAAACCTAAATTCAAACTTTAGTGAAATAATTAATGGAGGTTACGTTTAGTTTTCGCTAATAGATGCATTTAAAAGTTCGGCAGGATTGCCTGTTCCTGCCCCTCCGATTGTAATCGATCCACCAGGAGGAATTTCACCATTCCATCCTGCATTCGTAATTACGTAATGATTATTTATTTTACTACTAATTTTAGAATCCCAAACTTGTGTTAAATTGCCGTTATAATCAAATTCTAATTTCCAGTTTTTAATAGGGGTCGTTCCGCTATTTTTAATTACAATCGAGAAGTTGTAACCACTTCCCCAGTTTGAAGTGACTGAAAAGGTAGCATTGCTATTTCCACCAGGAGGTGTTGTGTTAGCGTCATCTGTTTTTACAAGAATGGAAGTAGGCTGTGATTTATTCCCAGCAGCATCCTTTGCTAATACTGAAAAGGTGTATTCTGTATTAGGTTTTAAGTTTTTAATTGTAATACTATTTGTTGTTGTACTCCATTTCTCTTCTCCGGCAGTAATTTCATATTCAGTAACTCCTACGTTATCAGTAGATGCAATCCAGTTTAATTGAACTGAGTTTGAATTTTTATTTGTAACAGCAATATTTTTTACGCTTGTTGGTGGTTCAGTATCTTTTTGAGTAATAGGTCCACCAAGTAATTCCTTTACTAGCATATCAAGTAATTTTGGCCCACTACAACTATATTTTGGACTTGTACGGCAATCCCCGCTTAGTTCCCAAAACATTGCGCCACTTAAACCCTTTGTCTTTATATAGTCTGTTTTATATTTCATAGATTCGTTGTCATCATAGCTAATAAACGTGCCTGTAGTCGCATTATATAAATAAGGTACTTTCGCTACATCGTTCCAGTGGCGAACAAAACCATTTTTATTAACATAATTAGCTGCTAAATCACCATAATCGTACACACCTGTGTCACCGGTAGAATAATCATCCCAAGTACCTTTAGAAGCGAGCTTTCCGTCACTACCTGGTTTACAAGGTTGGTATTGCCCATTATTTTCTTTTCCGCAACTTTTCCATCCACGTCCGTAAAAAGGTACACCTAATACGAGTTTATCCGCTGGAACCCCTTCATTTGTATAAATGTCTATCGCACCATCTACGTAAAATTTCGTATCCGCTGCTGGGTCATTTGGATCTTTGTATAGTGCTGCATTATGGTTAGAAGTAGCTTCCCAGCCACCGTGGAAATCATATGTCATAATATTAATCCAATCCAGTATTTGAGAGATTTTCTTTAGCTCTGTATGATCCGCATAACGTTGGCTTGCACCTGACGCGATTGTTAGTAAATATTGTTTCCCATCTTCTGCAGTAGCTTTCGTTAATGCATTTCGAACATCTTGAAGGAGTAGGGTGAAGTTTTGTTTATCTTCAGGACGATAACTACCACCAGGAATCGTTTCAACACCCGGGTATTCCCAGTCTAAATCAACGCCGTCAAATCCATATTCGCGAAGAAAAGCTACTGTAGATTCAGCGAATATTTTTCTTGTTTTTTCATCAGCGGCCATATCAGAAAAACGGTTAGACCAAGTCCAGCCACCAACGGAAATAATTGTTTTTAAGTGAGGATACTTAGCTTTTAATCGTTTCAGTTCTCCGAAATTTCCACAACGTGCGTATTTATCACAATCTTCCCAAGTTGTACCTGATCCTGGATAAGATTTTGTGACATCAGCCCATGGTTCACCGAGTACGAGAGTGCCATTAGGAACCTCTTTATTTTGCAGTGGTACACCAGACTCTTTACAGTTCCACGTTTGTTTATTTGGATTATCGGGGTGAGTAGAAGGGTTTCCATGTTTTCCATTCCAGCAAATATCAGCGAAAGCATAGTTTAAATGAGTTAGCTTTGATGCATCAATGTCTGCAACTTGATAATTACGTCCGTAAATGCCCCATGAAGGAAAATACCCAACAATTTTTTGACCTTGCTTTGGTGAATCTGCTAATGCAACATTTGGAGTAATAAAGTTTGTGAGAAAAAGAGGTAAGAAGAGTAGTAGGGATAGTAATAGCAGTGTGAATTTTTTTGAGCTCATAGTCATTTCTCCTTTCAAAAATAAAAGATATATTTAAAGGCATGCGCCAATAAACCAAAGTGAATCTAGACGTATGAAACGTCTAGATAAAAATGATCAGACATCACGAAGTCTATACAAGGGAGCTGGGGGTGATTAAATCGTAGCAAATGTAAGATTTGGTGTAAACGCTTTATTTAATTCGCAAAGATTTTCTCAATATGAAATGGCTCTAATACAGACTACACATGAAAATAAAATATTGATTAGGGAGGAAAAGGCTCCTTGTAATTAAATTTGAGAAAAAATTGTATAAAGTCAATTTGTAATAGCGTAGCAAGATGAGAAAATATCATGTAAAATAATAGTAAAAATATGTAAAGGAGCGAATGGTGTGGATGTCTTTTTGAACATTGCTGAAGAAAAAATTCGACAAGCAATACGGAATGGAGACCTTGATTATATTCCGGGAAAAGGAAAACCACTACAATTAGAAGACCTTTCAATGGTACCTCCAGAACTTAGAATGAGTTATAAAATCTTAAAAAATGCGGGTATGATTCCACCAGAAATGGAACTACAAAAAGATATATTAAAAATAGAAGACTTAATTGCGTGCTGTTATGATGAAGTAGAGAAAAAAGAATTACAAGAAGAGTTAACAGCAAAAACGCTGCGTTTTCAACAGGTAATGGAAAAGAGAAAGATTAAAGATAGTTCAGCTTTTCGTATGTATCAGGGTAAAGTATTTCGTAAATTACGCTAAGAGGGATAAGATGAATACATTTGAAACGATAGAAGAATTAGCGACATATATTGAAGGACAACAATTAGTACTGCTGTTTATTAAAACTGAAAATTGTGGTATTTGTGATGTTATGTTAAGAAAAGTAAATTGCGTATTAGAGAATTATGATTACGTAGAGAAAGTAGAAATATTACTACAAGACATGCAAGAGATCGCGGGGCGATATGCAGTATTTACAGGACCAACAGTTTTATTATTTTATAATGGAAAAGAGATCCTTCGTGAATCACGCTTTATTTCACTTGAAAATCTAGAAAGAACCATTCAATTATTCGAAGATTAAGGGAGGTTTTTATATGGAATTTATTATTTTCATACTATTATTTGTTGTAGTTGGAATAATTGTAACAGCAGTTCGATCAAACAAAAAGAAGGTAAATCTTACGAAACAAAATAACATTCATAATTCATCTAACAACTCATCACCATTATTTTTCTTTGCTGGATCTGATAATGATAGCTCGCATGGAGGTTCACATGATTGTGGAGGATCTTTCGGTGGAGATAGCGGAGGCAGCTGCGATGGTGGCGGAGGTGGCGGTGATTGATGAAAATGCGCCTTATATAGGCGTATTTCTTTTTAAACAAACGTTTGATTAGTTGGCTTACATATGCATAAAAACAGTTAAACAAACGTTTGATTAAATATTTTTAACATGCTAGGGGAATAGAAATGAAAAGGGAACTGAAAGTGAAAAACAAGGGGAAAGTAGTGCTATTTTTATTAGCTGCGGGAGGCGTATTTCTTGTTAAATTAGGATTTAAAATTGGAATCATACATATGATTCGAACGTGGTTTGAAAGTACGTTTTCTTAAATAAGGAATATAGCCTCTTGCGATAGAGGTTTTTTATTTGTTATTATTAGACTGAACGGTCGGTTTAAAGAGGTGTGAATATGAGAAGAAGCGCAGAAGAGATAAAGAAAGAAATTGCCTATAAAGCAGAAAGTCTGTTTTCACAGAAGGGCTATGCAGCAACATCTATGGAAGAGATTTGTGAAATTACAGAGAGAAGTAAAGGAAGCATTTATTATCACTTTAAAAGTAAAGAAGAATTATTTTTATTTGTAGTGAAACAGCATACGTATGATTGGCTTGAAAAATGGAATGAAAAAGAGAAGTTGTATAGTACGAATACTGAAAAACTATATGGTCTCGCGGAATATCATGTCGAGGACATACAGCAGCCCATTTCAAATGCAATAGAGGAATTCTCTATGAGCCAAGTTGTAAGTAAAGAGATTTTGGATGAACTATTGGCTTTAACTAGAGAATCATATGTTATGTTTGAGAAACTAATTGAAGCAGGTATACAGTCTGGAGAGTTTCGTGAAGATAATACGCGTGATCTTATGTATATTGTGAATGGATTATTATCGGGGCTTGGAGTACTTTACTACGAGTTAGATTATAAAGAGCTGCAACGTATTTATAAAAAGGCAATAGATGTATTGTTAAAAGGAATGGCAGCTGAATAATAAGTCAGTTGCTTTTCTTACAAAATAAATTAGACCGAACGGTCGGTTTATGAAAGGGGAATGAAAATGAACGCTTTATTTAAAAACCGAGCATTTATGCTCGTTATGGCATCTGATATTTTACAACAATTTGCAATTTGGATCAGAAATATGGCTCTTTTATATTTCATAATGGAGCGAACGAATAATGATCCAGTTTCAGTTTCTTTGTTATCGGTTATGGAATATGCACCTATTTTTATTTTCTCGTTTATCGGTGGGGCGCTAGCTGATCGCTGGAATCCGAAAAGAACGATGGTTGCTGGAGATGTATTAAGTGTACTGTCTATTGTAGGAATTGTCTTGTTGTTAAAGCTGGATTATTGGCAGGCTATATTTTTTGCAACACTCATTTCCGCGATTGTAGGTCAGTTTTCTCAGCCATCATCTTCGCGTATATTTAAGCGCTACGTAAAAGAAGAACAGGTAGCAAATGCAATTGCATTTAACCAAACGTTACAGTCATTATTTATGATTTTTGGACCAGTGGTAGGGTCGCTTGTGTACACACAACTTGGTTTATTTACGTCACTATATAGCTTAATCATTTTATTTTTGTTATCTGCTATAGCCCTTTCATTTTTACCAAAATGGGTGGAACAAGAGCAAGTGGCGAGAGATTCATTAAAAAATGATATAAAAGAAGGTTGGAAATACGTTCTTCATACGAAAAATTTACGTATGATTACGATCACTTTCACCGTTATGGGCTTAGCTGTTGGACTAACGAATCCATTAGAGGTATTTCTTGTAATAGAGCGCCTTGGAATGGAAAAGGAAGCAGTTCAATATTTAGCCGCAGCTGATGGAATCGGTATGTTAATCGGTGGTATTGTTGCTGCAGTTTTCGCTTCAAAAGTGAACCCGAAAAAGATGTTTGTATTCGGTATGAGCATATTAGCAATGTCATTTTTAGTAGAAGGGCTATCTACATCATTTTGGATTACTAGTTTCATGAGGTTTGGAACAGGTATTTGTTTAGCTTGTGTTAATATCGTTGTCGGTACGCTTATGATTCAACTTGTACCAGAAAATATGATTGGAAGAGTAAATGGAACGATTTTACCACTGTTCATGGGGGCAATGTTAATTGGAACTGCACTAGCTGGAGGATTGAAGGAGATGACCTCACTAGTTACTGTATTTTGTATAGCAATGGCACTTATTTTATTTGCGATAGGGCCAGTTCTACGCATGCAAATAAATAAAGAAGATGTCGCTAATAAAGAGGAACTAACAAATTCGTTAGCTTCGAAATAACCATTGTAAGGGAGCAGGATTGCTCCTTTTTCATGTGGCAATCTTTTGACAATGAAATGCCCCAACTATATACTGATGATGTAAAAACGATTTTACAGGTTAGGAGAAATGGTGTGAAAAATCAAATCTATGAATTACGCACTGAAAATAATATTTCACAAGGTGCATTGGCTGATAAGTGTAAAGTTTCTAGACAGACGATAAATGCAATTGAGAATAATAAATATGATCCAAGCTTAGCGTTAGCATTCCGTTTAGCTGAAGTATTAGGAACAACTGTTGATAAACTATTTTTGTACAAGCTGTAGGGGGAGTAGTTGTTGGGGAAAGAGAAAATAAGCCTTGTAGTTACGGCATTAGTAGCTATAAGTACGTTAGTGTTTGCACTTTATTATTGGTTAACTGAACTTCAAGTAAACTGGTATGCACTATTTATTTGTAGCATCGCATTACATTATATGTTTAAAAGTTTGGCATCGCATAATGTGGAAGGGATAACGGAGGAGAAAGAAGATGTAGAAAAACATGTATTAAAAACAAGTGCAAATGTTACGTATTATGTACTTGTTGTATTAATTTTTGGTTTGTTTTTCGCATCGGTAGGTTTTAATAAATGGATTGATTTTCATAACATACCGCTTTTGTTTGCGTTATGCGCTGCGATAGTTGTAAAGCCGGCTGTAGAATTTTTAATTGTAAGACGTTATCGCTAAAAATAAAGAAAAAGATCCTCTTCTCATGCGAAGAGGATCTGTTTCTTATAGCGTTTTAGTTTTTGGACTAGGTGGTGTAACGGATGTATCATTTTCGGGAACTCTAGTTAGTAAGAATCCACCGATAACGAACAGTACAATAATACTAAGGACACCAGCATTTGTTTTTCCCGTTAATTGCGTTGTAACACCGACTAATACGGGACCCATAATTGCCGCGAATTTACCAAAGATATTATAAAATCCGAAGAATTCATTTGCAGATTCTTTTGGTACTAGTTTTGCAAAATAGGAACGACTAAGTGCTTGAATACCACCTTGAGAAGTGGCAACTAACATTGCTAAAATCCAGAAATCGAGTGTCGTTTTTAAGAAATAAGCATATATGCAGATAATGATATAAATAATAATACCGACGTATAGCATTTTTTTACCTGTAAATGTTTCTGATAACTTTCCGTATAATAAGGCGAATGGACAAGCTACAATTTGTGTGACAAATAAGATGATTAATAGATTCGTTGCACTAATACCGAGATCTGTTCCGTAAGCGGTAGACATAGTAATAATTGTATCGACCCCGTCAATGTAGAAGAAGTAAGCGATTAGGAACATAAATACAGTTTTATATTCTTTAATATTTTTAAAAGTATCAGCAAGGCGTTTGAAGCTCATTGCAATTGGTCTTGGATGACGTTCAATATAATGTGTTTGCTCTACATTTTTTAGCATTGGAATTGTAAATAATCCCCACCAAAGAGCTGTTATTGCGAACGAAATTTGACTAGCAATGCCGACTGATAAAGGGATAGTTCCTTTTTGAGCAAGGATAATAAGAGCGATACAACCGATAAAAGGAATTGTGCTCCCAATATAACCTAATGCAAAGCCTCTTGTAGAAATTCGGTCCATTCTATCTTTAGAGGTAACATCTACTAAAAATGCATCATAAAAAATGTTTGCTCCCGCAAAACCGACTAATGCGATCATATAGCAGCCTAATAATAAGTACCACTGAGACGTTGGGACGACTGCTAGCATACTTGTAAATACGATACCGAGTCCAAAGAAGAATGTGAAAAATCTTTTTTTAAATCCTTTATAATCAGCAACTGTGCCGAGAATAGGAGCAAGTATAGAAATTAAAAGTGTAGCAAAAGAGTTTGCATATCCCCAATATGCCGTTGAAGTTGCACCAGATAGTCCGGCTTCTTTTGCAGCTGCTTTAAAGTAAATTGGAAATAATGCAGTGGTAATGACGAGCGAATATACCGAATTCGCCCAATCATATAATATCCAGCTTTTTTCTTGTCTGGACATTTTTTTCATATAATGTTCCCCCTTAAATTTGTTCTACTAACAGTGTACAGAAATAAAAATTATAAAAAGAGAAACAGTGATGATTTTTACATAACTTTTACATATATACACAGTTCTTTACAAATGAAGTAAATCCTCTACAGTTGATCCGTCCGTTTCACCTAAGTGTAAACCGAGTAGTCTAGCGATAGTTGGACCTTCATCAATAAGTCTCATATACGGAATGGTAACGCCGCTTTTTATCCCTTTCCCAGCAGCGATAAAAATTGTTTCATAGTTAGGTTTTGTTGGAGAGTATCCATGCGTACCAAATGTATATTTTTTACTAGGCGTAACATCTTTTTCAGTAATTTCTTTTATAAAATCGCCTGTATAGTTTTCAGTGAAATAATATCCTTCTTGTGCTTCCAACATAAATAAACAATTACCATCTGCACCGCAGTCTTTTGCAGCTTCATCATGAAGCATAAATTCAATACCGTTTTGTTTATTTTGAAGTAACTCTTCAAGTAGTAGTTGTACTTTTCGAATTGTATCCGTATCATTTTTGTCCTTCACATATAAATAGGCAGAGCCGTCGCAACTTTGGCAATAGACCTTCCAGTCTACTAATTTTCCTTTTGAATTTATAGATATAAGCCCTTTTTGATGAAATAGTACATTTAATTGGATGGCTTTGTTTTCACTTAAGGCGCTATGATCACCGAGAGCGATAATTGTACTTTCTTCGTATAGGTCACTGTCTTTTAAAGCTTGAATAATTTTTCCTAGCCGTTCATCATGTCTATGGATAGCAGCTATTGTTTCGTTAGATTCAAAGCCGTGATAGTGTCTTTGAGTGTCTAAATCGGTGAAATGTACAAACATGACATTAGGCTTCTTCGTCTGGATTGTATGCACAGCAGAAGCAAGTACGAAATCATCGAGTTCAGGCTGTGATAAGCCATTTCTTATATGACCAAAACGCTGATTCAAATCTAATTGATATATCGGGCTACCGCTAAATAATGAAACTAAGATTTGATTTTGCCACGGTCTATTTGGAAAAATTTCAGGTAAATTGTAATCAATATTTGCTCTGCCGGTAACAGGCCATAGAAGGGCAGCTGTCGTTAAATTTGCTTTATGTGCTTCATCGTATAACGTTGTTCCTTTAATGGATTTTCGGTACCAATGCCAATCTGGTGACTCGCGTCCAGGTTGAAGTAACGTATTGCTAACTACGCCATGTTTATTAGGGTAGTTTCCAGTAACGATTGTTGAGTGACTTGGATATGTTACAGAAGGATAAATAGGTTCCACTTTTTTCGCAATCGCGCCCTTGTTTATTAATGTTTGGAAATTAAGAAGTTTTTGTAATATAGGAAAATCTAAAGCTGATAAGCAATCGAAAGATAAAATAATGACGTGGTTTGTTAATGCTTTATCCATAAAGTTCCCTCCTGATTATATAAAACCTATTATTATATATTACTATTAATACCTAGTAATAAAAATATATTTTTAGGTGAAAATTTATTATTTATTTTCAGAAAAATTAAACATATAATTAAGTATAAGGGAATGAATGGAAGGAGGGAATACTATGGATTGGCTAGATGGATTTAGTATCTTTTACATCATTGGCGGAATTACGATTATCCTTGTATTTGCTATTTCGTATTTACTAAAGAAACGGTTTCCAAACAAACAGTTCGATATTATATTTGCACTTAGTTTAATACTTCTTTGCTTAGCATCCTTTCCGGTTACAATGATGGTGATTGGTGGATGGGAAGGAATGGGATATGGATTTATTGGTTTCTTCGTTCTACTTGGTACACTTATCGGTATGATTGCACATCAACTGGTAAAAATCTCGCGAAAAAGCTACGTATAAAACTGCAGAAAATGAAAAGAATATATAAAAATGAGAAAATTAGCTATTGTTTAAAAAAAGAATTTGTATTATGATAATCAACAAATTTATTTCGTTATAACGATGAAAAAGGACTAGTACATGTTCAACCTTTTTAGCAGAGAGAGAATCCGCCAGGCTGAAAGATTCTTAACAAGGAGATATGGAACCTACCTTTGCGTTCTGCATATGCAGCGGGAATTTCCCGTTATCCAAAAGAGAGCATGCACAATTTTTTGTGCATGAATCAGGGTGGTAACGCCGGCAAAGCTCGGTCCCTATTTAGGGACGCGGGCTTTTTTGTATTTTCAAAAGGAGGAAGACTGACTATGGCAAAAGAACAAGTACAAGCGATTACGAAGATGGAAGAGGATTTTGCACAGTGGTACACAGATATTGTAAAAAAAGCAGAACTTGTTGATTATTCAAGTGTAAAAGGATGTATGATTCTACGCCCGTACGGTTATGCCTTATGGGAAAATATGCAGAAAGTTATGGATGAGAAATTAAAAGCAACTGGTCATGAAAACGTGTATATGCCAATGTTTATCCCAGAGAGCTTATTGCAAAAAGAGAAGGATCATGTAGAAGGGTTTGCTCCTGAAGTAGCATGGGTGACACATGGCGGGGATGAAAAGTTAGCGGAGAGACTTTGTATACGTCCTACATCTGAAACGTTATTCTGTGAGCATTTTTCAAAGATTGTGCAATCCTATAATGATTTGCCAAAGCTATATAATCAGTGGTGTTCAGTAGTTCGTTGGGAGAAAACAACGAGACCATTCCTTCGTACAACGGAATTCTTATGGCAAGAAGGTCATACGAGCCATGAAACGGCAGAGGAATCTCAAGCTGAAACGTTACATATTTTAAATCTATATGCTTCTTTCTGTGAAGACTACTTAGCGATACCAGTAATTAAAGGACAAAAGACAGAAAAAGAAAAGTTTGCGGGTGCAAAGGCTACTTATACGATTGAAAGCTTAATGCATGATGGGAAAGCACTTCAAACAGGAACATCTCATAACTTTGGAACGAATTTCTCAGAAGCATTTGATATTAAGTTTTTAGATCGTAACGGTAAGTGGAAATATGTACACCAAACATCTTGGGGTGTATCAACAAGAATGATAGGTGGACTTATTATGGTCCATAGTGATAACAATGGTCTTGTAATGCCTCCTAAAGTCGCACCGGTGCAAGTTGTTATTGTACCAATTGCGCAACATAAAGAAGGAGTTTTAGCGAAAGCAACAGAGTTACAAGAACATATTCAAAAGGTTGCACGAGTAAAAATAGATGCTAGTAATAAAACACCAGGCTGGAAATTTAACGAGTATGAAATGAAGGGTATTCCAATTCGATTAGAAGTTGGTCCTAAAGATATTGAAAAGAATCAAGTTGTACTTGTTAGAAGAGATACGAAAGAAAAAGAATTTATATCAATGGATCAATTAGAAAAACGTATTCCAGCACTACTTGAGGAAATTCATAATTTTTTATTTAATAAAGCAAAAGTATTTCGCGATGAGAATACGTATAGTGCGGCGAATTTCGAAGAGATGAAAAAAGTAGCTGATGAAAAGCAAGGATTTATTAAGGCAATGTGGTGCGGAGAATTAGCTTGTGAAGAGAAACTAAAAGAAGAAGTTGGAGTATCTTCTCGCTGTATGCCTTTTGAGCAAGAACATTTAGCTGACGAATGTATTTGTTGTGGTAAAGAAGCTAAACAAATGGTGTATTGGGGAAAAGCGTATTAATGATCTTTTTGATAGAGGATGAAAAGGACTTTGGGTTGCATAATAAAATGCAATCCAAAGTCCTTTTTAGTTTTACAATTTGTTTCATGTATGTTTTAGATGGAAGGATGTGTTTTTATTTTGCATTTTTACGGCGAATAAATAGTAACATACCGATTAGGAGTGTTGAAAGTCCCATTAAAATAGATGCAGGATAATGTGTTGCCGTATTAGGTAACTTATCGCCTTGTTCTGTCGCATTATCTTTTACATTTCCACCTTGAGAGCCGTGGCCCCCCTGAGAACTGCCATCGCCTTTAACGCGGTTGCCGCCTTGAGAGCCATTACCACCTTGAGAACTGCTATCGCCTTTAACACGGTTTCCACCTTGGGAACCGTTGCCACCAGAACCACTGCCGCCAGAACCGTTGCCACCAGAGCCACTGCCATCAGAACTGCTACCACCAGAACCGTTGCCACCAGAACCGTTGCCACCAGAGCCACTGCCACCAGAACCGTTGCCACCAGAGCCACTGCCACCAGAACCGTTGCCACCAGAACCACTGCCACCAGAACCGTTGCCGCCAGAACCGTTACCACCAGAGCCACTGCCGCCAGAACCGTTGTCACCAGAGCCACTGCCACCAGAACTGTTACCACCAGAGCCATTGCCACCAGAACCACTGCCGCCAGAACCGTTGCCACCAGAGCCACTGCCATCAGAACCACTGCCGCCAGAACCGTTGCCACCAGAGCCACTGCCGCCAGAACCGTTGCCGCCCGAGCCATTGCCACCAGAACCATTGCCACCAGAACCGTTGTCACCCGAGCCACTGCCGCCCGAGCCATTGCCACCAGAACCGTTGCCGCCAGAACCGCTACCGCCAGAACCACTATCGTCCTGAGAACCATTGTTTCCTGGTGGTTTATTATTATCTTTTGAGTTGCCTTCTGCTAAATGATCGTTATTTTGTACAATTGCGTTTGCTGCTGGAGAGAAGTTTTCTGTTGCTGCATTACCGATATTTAAACCACTAAAAAAAGATAAAGAGAGTGTTGATGCTAAAATGAAGATTTTCGTCATTGTTTTCCTCCTAAGAAATTAATATTCCATCTAAAATACATCCCTTTGTAATATTTCTTAGGAAAAAGAGTTTTATGCAAAAAAAACTATATATAGAAAAAGGTGGTGTATTTCTGAAGAGAGAAAAGAGTTAGTATAAATTCTTTATAATAGTAGAGTGGTGGGAATTTGACACTCATTACAGTAGAGGAAGTGACAGCAGATGAAAGAATATATTGCATTTGATATTGGTGGTACAGAAATTAAATATGGAATTGTTTCAGAAACAGGAACAGTACTAAAGCATAAAATAGTTTCAACAGAAATTCATTTGGGTGGGGAACAAATCATTCAAAAACTTATTCTTTTATCCAAAAAATTAATGAATGAACATATGATTTCGGGAATTGGTATTAGTACTGCGGGAATTGTTAATATTCATAAAGGGGTTGTAACGGGAGGGGCGGAGCATATTCCGAACTACGCGACTATTCCTATTATTGATAGATTGCAAGGGGTATTACAAGTACCTGTCTCTGTTGAAAATGATGTGAATTGTGCAGCTTTGGGTGAGAAGTGGAAAGGTATTGGAAACGGAAAAAGAAATTTTATTATGCTTACTCTTGGAACTGGTATTGGAGGAGCAATTTTTATAGATGGAGAGTTATACAGGGGACATTCTTTTAGTGCTGGTGAATGGGGAAATATGTTAATAGAAGGAAAGCAGTTTGAAGAGGTCGCTTCCATTTCAGGGTTAATTCGTCTTGTGCGAAAATATAAAGGTGAAAGTGATTGGAATGGAAAAACGATTTTCGAACTGTATGATAAAGGAGATAGAGAAGTTAAGCAAGCGGTTGAGGTTTTTTTTAAACATTTAGCGATTGGAATTAGTAATCTTGGTTATATTTTTAATCCGGAAATGATTGTTATAGGTGGAGGAATTACTGATAGGGGAAATCAGTTTTTAAAAGAAGTAAAAGAAGAGGTAGAAAAATATTTAAATAAGGAGATTTATAATAATTGTGAGATTGAACTTGCACAAAACGGAAATTGCGCAGGAATGGTTGGTGCTATTTACCACTTCTTACATTGGCATAAATAAGTTATATGAATGTTTTCATATAACTGAGAATTTATCCTTTTTATCACTAGGTAAATAATGCTACAATATAAGGGAAGAATACAATATTTTCCGATTTGGAAAATGCTTTGTAGAAAGGAAGAAACTTCATGCCTATTATTTTAGAAAAAGGTCAAAAGATCGATTTAACGAAAGGACAACCAAAAGTAGCAAAACTACAGGTTGGCTTAGGCTGGGATCCAATTGGACAATCAGGTGGGTTTCTGTCTTCATTATTTGGAAGTAAACCAAATGTAGATTGTGATGCATCTGTTGTTATGTTAGAAGGGGATCGCTTTTTAAACAAAAACGATTTAGTTTACTTCGGAAACAAACTTTCTACTTGTGGTAGTATTATTCATTCAGGAGATAATTTAACAGGTGAAGGCGCTGGTGATGACGAAACAATTTTCGTAGAATTACATAAAGTTCCGAGCCGTATTAATCGTTTAGTATTCGTTGTAAATATTTATGACTGTGTAAATCGTCGTCAAGATTTCGGGATGATTCGTAATGCATACATTCGTATTCAAAGCCCGCAAACTGGTGAAGAATTAGCACGCTATAATTTATCGGATAATTATGCTGGCAAAACGACTCTAATTGCAGGTGAAATGTATCGCCACGGAAGTGAATGGAAGTTTTCAGCTGTTGGAGAAGGCACACAAGATAAAAACTTAAGTGAGATTGTATCACGTTATCAATAAAATAAACCGAGGAGGAATTGAATATGGCATCAATTTCATTGAAAAAAGGACAAAAGGTAGACTTAACAAAAACAAATCCAGGTCTTTCAAAAGTTCTTGTAGGACTTGGTTGGGATACGAATCGTTATGACGGACAAAACGATTTCGATTTAGATGTTAGTATTTTCTTAGTAGGTACTAACGGTAAAGTTTCAGGTGCAGAGGATTTCGTCTTCTATAATAATCCAAAAGGTGCGAATGGTGCTGTCGAGCATTTAGGAGATAACCGAACTGGCGAAGGAGAAGGCGATGACGAATCGATTAAAGTAGATTTAAAAAATGTACCTGCACATATCGAACGTATTTGTTTCTCAATCACAATTTACGATGGAGAAGGTCGTAGCCAAAACTTCGGACAAGTTTCTAACTCTTTCGTACGTATTTTAGATGAAGAAAAGAATGCAGAGTTAATTCGTTACGATTTAGGAGAAGATTTCTCTATTGAAACAGCTGTTGTAGTAGGGGAATTATACCGTCATGCAGGTGACTGGAAGTTCAATGCAATCGGAAGTGGATTCCAGGGCGGATTAGCGTCTCTATGTAATAATTTCGGTTTAGATGTAGAGTAATAGATTTTATATATCTATCGGTGAAACAGGCGTTTACTGATGGATATATTTTTTAAGATATAAAATATAGAGGTGAATATAAATGGTTATTCAATTGCAAAAAGGACAGAAGATTGATTTAGGTAAGACAAGCCCTGGCTTAACAAAAGCAGTAATTGGTCTTGGATGGGATATTAAATCTTATGACGGTGGATCAGATTTCGATTTAGATGCATCAGCATTCCTATTAGATGCGAATGGAAAATGTACGAAGGAAACTGATTTTATTTTCTATAATAATTTACAGTCTCCTTGTGAATCTGTTCTACATACAGGAGATAACCGCACAGGTGAAGGTGAAGGCGATGATGAACAACTTGTTGTAGATTTGAAAAAGGTTCCAGCAGATGTTCATAAAATTGCTATTACAGTTACAATTTATGATGGAGAAGGCCGTAACCAAAACTTTGGACAAGTCGGAAACGCATTCGTTCGTTTAGCAAATGAAGAAACAAATGAAGAAGTTCTTCGTTTTGATTTAGGGGAAGATTTCTCTATTGAAACAGCAGTTGTCTTTTGTGAATTATACCGTCATAATGGACAGTGGAAGTTTAATGCAGTAGGAAGTGGATTCCAAGGTGGTTTAGGTGCGCTTGTAAGAGCGTATGGCTTGGATGCATAGAAAGGAAACGATATTCGTTTCCTTTTTTTGACCTTTCTATAAATCTAGCAAAGAATAGGGGATAAAGGTAAGATGAGTATTTTGCAAGGAATCCTTGATACGTATGCTCAGTTTTTTGACTTGGACATGTGGATTAAAGTGTTGCAAGATCCAGTATCTTGGGGATTAATTGGTACACTTGTTGTACTTGAAGGTTTGTTATCTGCTGATAATGCACTTGTATTAGCAGTAATGGTAAAACACCTTCCGGAAGAAAAACGTAAAAAGGCATTATTCTATGGACTTATTGGAGCTTATGTATTCCGATTTATTGCGATTGGAATTGGAATGTTCTTAATTAAATTAGCGTGGGTAAAAGTGTTAGGTGCACTTTACTTAGCTTGGCTATCAATTAAATACTTCATTGATAAAAGAAAAGGTAACGCAGAAGAAGAGGAAGCTCATGGTATGAACCAAAACAGTATTCTCTTTAGAATGTTTGGTGTCTTCTGGGGAACAGTTGCGATGGTTGAATTAATGGATATCGCGTTCTCTGTAGATAGCGTGCTTGCTGCATTTGGTGTATCAAATGAAGTTTGGATTCTATTATTAGGTGGAATGCTTGGTATTTTAATGATGCGCGGTATCGCTGGCGTATTCTTAAAATTGTTAGAGCGTATTCCAGAACTTGAAACGACAGCATATATTTTAATCTTAATTATTGCAGCAAAAATGTTACTGTCTGTTATTCATATTGAAGTAAGTCATATGCTATTCTTTATTATTTTAGTTGTAGCATTTGGAGCAACGTTTATACTTCACTACATGAAGAATTCTGGACAAGCTAAAGAAGAAGTTGCAGCTACTAAAAATAATCATAAATAATTGAAATGGGTTTGCTCGTTATGCGAGCGCCCATTTTTTATAACTAAAAATAGTTTATAATAGAAGAGAGACTTTATAAAAAAAGTAAATGTTTTTGGAGGTGAACTGTTGTGTTTTCACGTTTTACACTTCAACCATGTGCATTAAAAGACGAATCAGATTTAAAGCAATTTGAAGCGCTTTTAGAAAAACGCTCACAATATGAACTGACAGAGAATGAGATGAAGTTTAGTTATATAGCAACTCGTATTCTTGGTGTTCCTAATGATGTAGATGAATATTTCAATGAGCTATTTGATTATAGTGAAGTGAAAGGGATCGTGGTTTTGCATGAACAAAATTTAAATAAGGTGATTGATCCCGAAAAACTGCGCCATATTCAAGAGGTTTTTACATTACATCAAGAAGCACCAAATGGCCTTACAGTAAATAGGCTTGTCGCCCATCTGTCTGGAAAACAACTATTACCACAAGTAGACAATCCTGACTTACAGCATTATATACATACGACGTTTACTTCTGTATTGAAATTGTATGAAAAACAACATAACCAATCATTAAAAACAGAAGGATTCCGTCGTTTCTTAATCGATATGATTAAGTTAAGTGACAATTACGTAGCGAAGTGGTTCTCTACGATTAATTATAAGAAACAAATGCCACGTATTATTTGGTACGGTGATGCACAGGAAAGCCGTATATATTTCTTATACTTTCTTATTATGCTCGGTTGCGATGTACTTTATTATCACCCAGAAGGAAAAGATGGATTTGAGAATGTTGATGAGGAAGGAAGAAGTTTTGTTGTGTCTCATCCAGGTCGGATTTCTCTTGAGCCATTTCCAGATCGCCGCCGTGAGCGAGTTGCGACAGTAGCGTATCAGGCTTCAAAAGAAATTGAACAAGTACTTCACCATGATAACTCACTGCTGTACAAGCCGTGGCAATTTCGTTCCTATACGCCTGTAGCTCGTACGCTCAAAACAACGTATGATGAACTCTTTTTAATTACGAAAGAAAAGGCATTTGTGCGTCCAACATTCTTTGTTGAAAATAAACACATTTATATCCCTTCTTTATTTGCGAAAATATCAGGTGTCTCAAAAAATGATAAAGAATATTTTCAGCGATTAAAGGCTATTACATCATTTGATAACAGTTTGTTAATTAATACATTTCCATTTACGAAAGAACAAAAAGCGAATTTCCAATATCATTACCGAGATGCGTTAGACCGCGGGGGGAAATTACACCCTGATTTAATTATGAACAGTCATTGGTGGCCACATAAACGTTTGCCAGAAGGACTGCAACATGGTATTGCAGAGGCGATCATCCATACGTGCGAAAGTGAAATGTGTAAACCCATTGTGAAAGAGACGAAACAAGATGTAGCACTGTATGTTTTCGCACAGCTTTCTCAAATACCGCCGAACATTTTAGAGCAACTTGAGAAATTTGATTACTCGCAAGAAGTACCGAAAATTGTTATATTTAATAATGAGAAGAGCGGAGAGTTAAGCCGTTCGGATGCTGTTTTATTATTATTTTTAAATCAAATTGGGGTAGATGTATTCCACTTTAATCCAACGGGGAGAAATGATATTGAACCGTATATTGAAGCAGGAGCATTTGATTCCCATTGGCTTGAAGAAGTTAATTTCGATCTTGAGTTTCATGGTTCATCAGCCTATAAAAATTTATCACAAACAATAAAAGGACTATTTCGTCCATTTTTATAAGGAAAGGGAGAATACCATATGAATAACCCAGTCATACTAGATTCGAAAACAGAATTAAATGAGCAAACAGCACAAGATGTTCGTTTACAACTTAGACAAGATGCAGAAGTACAACGTATTTATAATGCAGTAGATATTAAAGATCAGTTAGAATTAATCGAGCTTGGAAAAGAACCATCTATGGAAATTTCACGTTTCGCTGATCAAATTTTACATACAATGTCTTTATCAAAAATAGAAGACTCTGGAGAATTATTAAAACAGCTTGGTAAAATTATGGATAGATTCGATAGCAAAGACTTTGCGGAAGAGAAAAGCGGTTTCTTCTCACGTATGTTCAAAAAAGCTGATAAAATGATTGAACAGATCTTTAGTAAGTACCAAACAATGGGTCGCGAAATGGATAAAGTATACGTAGAAATTACAAAGTATCAAGATGAAATGAAAAAATCAATCGGTACGTTAGATGGTTTATATGAGCAAAATTTAAAATATTATTTAGACTTAGAAAAGTATGTAGTAGCAGGGGAAATGTTATTAGAGCGTTTAAATACAGAGTTGGTTCCAATGTACGAAGAGCGCGTGCGTAACAATGACCAATTAGCAGGTATTGAATTAGAATCACTGAAAAACTCTGTTGAAATTTTAGAGCAGCGTATTGATGATTTAGAAAAAGCACGTATGGTTGCGCTACTTACAGCACCACAAATTCGTATGGTTCAACGTGGTAATAATAAATTAATTGGTAAAATCAATACAGCATTTATTACAACGATTCCTATCTTTAAAAATGGTATTATTCAGGCGGTAAATGCGAAACGTCAAAAGCTTGTTGCAGATTCTATGGCTGAACTTGATCGCCGCACAAATGAATTACTTAAGAAAAATGCACAAAATATCGCAACGCAAAGTGTGGAAGTAGCGAGATTATCAGGGTCTTCTAGTATTAAGATGGAAACACTTGAGGAAACTTGGAATATTATTTCAAGAGGTATGCAAGAAACACAACAAATTGAAGAGCAAAATAAACGTGAGCGTGAAGAAAGCCGCAAGCGTATGGCTACGTTAACAGAGAACATAAAAAAAGAATTACAAGGATAAAGTGAAACTTTAATCAGTAGGGACATCTCCCGCAAATAGTGAAATAAATGAAAAGGCAATGAGGAATAATCCTCATTGCCTTTTAGTTTCTCTTTATTAATTTAATGATCTCATTCACAACAAGTGGAATGATACTTAATAAGAGAACAAATCCCCAATCTCGCATCGTTAATGCATGTACACCGAATATATTTGCAAGAGGTGGAATGGAGATAATACACACTTGCATAAGAACACCGATAAGAAGGGAGAAGACTAAATATTTATTTGTAAAGATCCCAATTGAAAAAATGGATTTCGTTCTTGAACGCAAGTTAAATGAATGAACGAGCTGAGAAAAACTAAGAACGACAAATGCCATTGTTTGAGCGTGTAATAGAGCATCTTCATCAATTTTCTCTGGGAAAAGAGGAAATAAATTTGTATCTCCGGTATAGAATTTTGCCCCGATGATAAAGGCTGTTAGCGTTAAAAGTCCAATGACAATCCCATTGAAAATAAGAAAAGGAACGCTACCACTAAATAAGCTTTCTTTCGCATGTCGTGGTTTTTCCTTCATCACATCTGGATCTTCAGGGTCAACCCCAAGTGATAATGCAGGCAGTGTATCTGTAATCAAATTGACCCACAAAATGTGAATAGGTCGTAGCGGTGTTGCCCAACCGAGTAAAATAGCTAAAAATAAAGCGATAATTTCTCCAAAGTTACAAGAGAGTAGGAAGAGAATTGATTTTTTTATGTTACGATAAATATTTCTACCTTCCTCAACAGCTTTCACGATAGATGAGAAATTATCATCTGTTAATACTACATCCGCTGCCCCTTTTGCAACGTCTGTTCCTGTAATGCCCATCGCTACGCCAACATCAGCCTGCTTTAAAGATGGAGCATCATTGACGCCATCACCAGTCATAGAAACGATATTTCCTTTTGCACGTAATGCTTTTACAATCTTTACTTTATGCTCTGGAGAGACTCTGGCGAATACATTTAAGTGATTAATTTTATTTGCTAGTTCTGTATCTGGGATGTTATCTAATTCAGTTCCAATCATAATTTCAGATATTTCTTTGGCAATACCAAGTTCTTTGGCAATTGCAAAGGCGGTATCTTTATGGTCACCAGTAATCATAACTGTGCGAATGCCGGCTTTTTTACATTCTGTAATGGAATCTTTTACTTCAGTTCGCGGTGGATCAATCATACCGACAAGACCAATAAAGATGAGATTTTCTTCGAGATGATCTATAACCACATCGTTTGAATTGTATTGTTTAAATGCGAATGAAAGTACTCTTAAAGCCTCTTGAGACATTGACCCAGCAGCTTCTAATATTTGATTTTTATCAGCATCTGTTAGAACCTCGATTTTACCGTTTTTAAATATGTGGGTACATCGAGGTAAGAGTTTATCAATAGCACCTTTCGTCATGCTATAGTAGCTTTCATCGTATGTATGAACGGTTGACATCATTTTACGATCTGAATCGAAAGGCATCTCGTTAACGCGTTCATGTATCTTTTCTAAATGATCTTTTTGCATGTTAAAAGTATTTCCAGCAACAAGAAGGGCAATTTCTGTAGGGTCCCCTGTTTGTGAGTCGGAACTGTAAGAAGCATCGTTGCATAGCACCATATTTTCTAACAATAGACGTTGTACATCATTATTTACATTTAAGTTTTCTAAGTGGTCGTATGTGTTATCACTATAAAAGTGAGTAACGGTCATTTTATTTTGCGTTAACGTACCTGTTTTATCTGAACAAATAATTGTGACAGAACCGAGGGCTTCGACAGCTGGTAGTTTACGAATGATAACATTTTGTTTAATCATTCGCTGCACACCAATTGCAAGAACGATGGAAACGATAGCCGGCAAGCCTTCTGGAATAGCTGCAACGGCTAAACTAATAGCAGTCATAAACATTTCTAACGTATCTCGTCCTTGTAAAAAACCGATGATAAACATAATGACGCAAATAAATACAGCAACAAAGCCTAAATACTTTCCGACTTGTGCTAAGCTCTTTTGAAGTGGTGTCATATCATCGTCGGCTTCATGTAAAAGGGTAGCAATCTTACCAATTTGTGAGTTCATTCCAGTTTCAACAGCGACACCGACTCCGCGCCCATATGTTACTAGTGTCGACATAAAGGCCATATTTTTTTGATCGCCTAATGGTACTTGCTCATCACTTTGCATAGAAGGGTGGTGAATTGCATCTTTATCAACAGGGACAGATTCACCAGTTAGAGCAGATTCTTCAACTTTTAAATTTGCGGTTTCGATAAGTCGCAAATCACATGGGATATAACGTCCTGCATCCAGCATGACAATATCACCTGGAACGACTTGTTCAGATGGAATTTCTTTTAGTTCACCATCTCGCTTGACGATAGCTTTAGGTGTCGCCATCTTTTTCAATGCCTCTAAAGCTTGTTCTGCTTTCGATTCTTGGATGACACCGATAACAGCATTTAAAACTACAACGAGCGCGATAATACTTGCATCAGCCCATTCACCTACAAAGGCAGAAATAAGGGCAGCAATAATAAGGACATATACGAGGACGTCATTAATTTGGGCGAAAATACGCTGCCATAACGTGCGTTTTTGTTTTGTAGCTAATTCATTAAAACCGTATTGCTTTAAACGTTCATTTACGATTTCATCTGTTAAACCGTGTTGTTCGTTTGTTTCTAGGTCGATTAATGTTTGATCTTTCGTCTTACTGTACCAATTGCTCATAAGTAAGCACCTCCAGTAAAAACAGTTAGCAATGGTAGTGTTGCTATTATTTGTGAGTAGTATGTATGGAGAAAAAATCTAAGGTGAGGTTCTACTTCCATTGTACAGTATTTTACAGTTGGTAGAGGGAAAGAGAAGAGTTGTCATGAATTTGTTGGAAATAAAAAAAAGCCTCATATAAAAGAGGCTTTTTTTACTTTTTAATTAATGTACCTAATTCTTCTGTAATAGCTTGCATTTCACTGATGCTGAATGTTTCACGTTTCATAACATGCTCATAAATGTCACGTAAGTCTTCGTACATTTCTTCATTAAAGCTAGCAGCTCTCATCGCTCCAGCATTAACCATACGTAATTTTTCTTTAATAGCTTCGACCATATATTCAACGTTTTCTTCTGACTTTACGGATAAATCCACCGAAGTGTCCCCCTTTAAAATAACATAAGGATATCTTAACATTTTTTATCATTTTCGTTAATGAATCTTTTCAATCCTATTAAATTAGTAGGGATTTCCTTTATAATTAATAATTGGTTGTTTATACTATAAGTATATATAAAGAAATGCACCAAGAAGGGAAAAACAAAAATATGGTTCAAGTATTGTTTGTTTGTCTTGGGAACATTTGCCGTTCACCGATGGCAGAAGCAATTTTTCGAGATCTTGTCGTAAAAGAGAGACTCGAGGAGAAAATTGTCATTGATTCTGCAGGAACTGGAGAATGGCATATTGGCCATCCGCCACATAAAGGAACACAAAAAATTTTAAAAGAAAATGCAGTCACTTTTGAAGGAATTAAAGCAAGGCAAGTAGAAAAAGAAGACTTAACAAAGTTTGATTATATTATTGCCATGGACAACAAGAATATAGCAGATTTAAAAAGTTTAGGTAAAACTGGAGGCTATATTGGCAGACTGTCCGATTTTGTTCCAGACGGTGGCTGGACAGACGTTCCCGACCCTTACTATACAGGGAATTTCCAAGAAGTATATGACCTTGTAACAGAAGGGTGTGCAAAGCTATTAGCTTTCATTCGAAATGAACAAGGAATATGAGGAAGCTTAGAAAGAAATACTTTCTAACATAAGAAATGAAAGGGTGAAGGAATATGGCAAAGAAAAATAATATTGCTCGAAACATTGCGATTGGTGTAGCTGCAGGTGTAGCTGTATCTATGTTGAAGAAGGAAAACCGTGAAAAAGTAAAAAATACTGCGGAAAAAGCAAAAACAAAGATGATTGAAATCGGTGAAAATGCGAAGATAAAAGAAAAAGTGCAAACTGTTACAGATAAAGGACGCGAACTCGCTGACTTCAATGTAGTAAAAGCGAAAGTAGCAGAAATTAAAAAATTGACGCCGTCTGTTGTAGAGACGTTAAAAGAAACGAAAGAAATTTTTAGTAAGAAAAAGATTGAGCCAGCAGAGAAGCCAGAAACAATTGAAATTCAAGCTGTATCTACAAAGGTAGATGAGCTGAAAGCAGAGGAAGAGCCAGTAGTTGCTGAAGATGGCGGTATGAAAGAAGCGCGGGAACTATTTATGAAAGACTCTAATGTAGAGGAAAAAAAAACTGAAGCGTACATTGAGTTAAAGCAAGATAAAGAAGAGAAGAAAAGCGTTTAAACATATATGAGAAAAATTTTAGAAAAGGTGAGAAGAAATCGTACTTATTCGTTTGGTAAAGACTTGTATGATCGGACGATGCGCGATGATGTAGCGGGCTTGGCAGCACAGCTCGCTTATTTCTTCTTGCTTGCGATTTTTCCTGGGCTTGTTTTCTTAATTACGCTTCTTGGATTCATTGACCTTCAAACAGAAAGTGTGCTCAACTTATTAGAACCGTACGTACCCGAAGATGCAATGTCCTTAATTGAAGTAAACGTTGATAAAGTTGTAAATGAGCAAAATGGTGGTTTATTATCATTTGGTTTATTATCGATGCTATGGTTTGCTTCAAACGGGGTAAATGCGGTTATGAATGCTTTTAACCGTGCGTATGATGTAACAGAAACACGTTCTTTTATTAAAACAAGAGCTTTATCAATTGTGTTTACGTTAGCAATCATTTTTATGATTGTGTTTGCGCTAATTGTTCCAGTCTTTGGACAAGTCATTGGGGCAGCGGTATTTAAAGCAATTGGTTTATCGGATAGTTTTTCTTACGTGTGGAGTATTACGCGGTTAGTAGCGAGTTTCTTCGTGTTATTTGCATTGTTTAGTTTTTTATATACATTCGCACCAGATCGAAAGTTAAAAAGAAGAGAAGTCATTTCAGGAGCAACATTTGCTACTGTAGGATGGATTGTGGTATCGTACTCATTTGCTTATTATGTAGATAAATTTGCGAATTACGCCAATACATATGGTGGTCTCGGTGGTATCATTATTTTAATGTTATGGTTTTACTTAACTGGATGGGTAATTTTACTTGGCGGTGAAATTAATGGTTTACTCCATCATTATAGGACGGGTGACAATAATTCCCGTAATGAAAAATGAGCTCTTGTTCCATAATAAAAGGGAACAGGGGGGATATTTCATGAGTAATAATAAAAAGAACCACAACAACAAAAATAACAATAAACAAAAGAGCAGTTCGCATCCAAAGCATAAAACGAGTAGTAGTGCGAACGGGCATAATAGCTACCACTAGAAAAAAACGGGTCCTCTATGAGGGACCCGTTTTTATTTGTTTCCTTTTAATAATCGTAAGCCATTCAAAATGACAAGAATCGTACTTCCTTCATGTCCAATAACACCGAATGGAAGAGCTAAAAATTGCAAGAAGTTTGAACAAATCAGCATTGCGATTACAACTAGTGAAAAGATTACGTTTTGCTTTACAATACGGTTCATTCGTTTTGATAAGCGGATTGCTTGGGAAAGGCGAGATAATTCGTTCTTCATAAGTACAACGTCTGCAGTCTCTAAGGCTACGTCTGTTCCTTCACCCATTGCTACACCAATGCTGGCAGTAGCGAGTGCAGGAGCATCATTTATACCATCTCCGACCATTGCTACTGTCCCGTATTTTTCTTTTAGCTTTTTAATCGTTTCAACTTTTGTTTCTGGTAAGCATGATGCGTAATATTCCTTTATATTACTTTCAGAGGCAATTGCTTTTGCCGTTTCTTCATTATCTCCAGTAATCATAATTGCTTCGACACCAATGCTTTGTAATTCACGAATAGCAGCTATTGTTTCTTGGCGAAGCGTATCTTTTAAAGCGATAAGTCCAAGAATGCCTCTCTCATCACTAATATAAACGACAGTTTTACCTTCTTTTTCAAGGGAGGCAGAAATACCATTATGAAATGTCTTTGTTTCTTCACCGATAAAATCAGCTTTACCTATTTTATAAGCTTTGTTTTCAAATATTCCTTTGAGTCCAAAACCAGTTACATCTTCAACATTTTCTGGTTTTTTTAATGCAATGTCATACGCATGTTGTGCATATTTAACAATAGATTCAGCTAAAGGGTGTGTAGAGTGACTTTCAATTGATGCTGTAATAGAAAGTACTTCTTTTTCTGTCATACTTTCTCGAACATATACATCTGTTACGGTAGGTTTTCCTTGTGTTAATGTTCCTGTTTTATCAAAGGCGATTGCTTTTACTGAAGCGAGGCGTTCTAAATGTATGCCACCTTTAAAGAGAATTCCATTTCTTGCTCCGTTAGAAATTGCAGATAACGTTGCTGGTGTAATGGCAGCAACGAGTGCACAAGGAGATGCGACTACAAGTAAGATCATAGCGCGATAAAATGTTTCATTCCAGCTCCAATCCAGTAAGAAATGAGGGACGAACATCATAAGCGCAACAACGAGTAGCACACCTTTTACATATGTTCCTTCAAACTTTTCAATGAATAGTTGTGATGGTGATTTTTCACTTTGTGCGCTTTGGACGAGACGAATAATCTTTTGGAATAATGTTTGATCGCTCGGCTTCGTAATTTTAACTTCGATAGCACCACGTAAATTTACAGTACCGGCAAATACTTCATCGCCATGTTTTTTTTCGTTTGGAATAGGTTCTCCAGTAATTGCTGCTTCATCGATATTTGTTTCACCGTTATGAATCGTACCGTCAGCAGGAACGCGCTCACCTGGCTTAATTAAAATAATATCGTTAATTTGTAATCGTCCAACAGGAACACGTTCTTCGGTTCCATTTGAAATACGTAATGCTTCTTCAGGTTGTAAATCAAGAAGCGCTGAAATTTCTTTTTGACTTTTACTTAATGTATAAGATTCCATCGCACCGCTTAGTGCGAAGATAAAGATTAAAATTGCACCTTCTGCCCAGTAGCCAATGATTGCAGCACCGATAGCAGCAAAGAGCATGAGCATTTCGACATTTAGCTCTTTCTCTTCAATGGTATCTTCAATACCTTCTTTCGCTTTTGCATATCCACCAACTATATAAGCAAGGATATAGCAAGTAATGCCTACATTCATTGCATCGTTCTTTGTGAATAACCAACCAGCTAAAATGAAAATACCAGATGCGACTGCAAAGATAAGTTCATGATGTTTCTTTAATGTATCCCATAAAGAGGGATGAGAAATAGACTTTTGTACTTGTAATGTTTTTACTTCTGAGTTCATTACTACTCGCTCCTTCCAAATTCTTATTGAGAAAAAGAATCAAAATCGAAACCCCTATAAAACGACGAAAGCTGCCATCCATAATGGATAGCAGCATTTCTGTTGAATCTAATTTTAATAGTTATTATGTTGTAATTATTCTATAGTATAGCATATGTTTTCGTTAGATGATATGTTTTGTTTGCGTATAAACTGAAAACTTGTGTTTTCACACTTCCTTTGGTATATATGAATATTGTTCATAAAAAGATCGGAAAGGAAGACAACAAGTGAAGACAGAGAAATTTTTTACCCATCCGATTGGCGTACTAATTGCTGCAATAGTAGCGACCTTTTTATGGGGGAGCGCATTCCCATTTATTAAATTAAGTTATGCTGAACTTGGAATTCAGCCACAAGAAGTTGGGGAGCAAATATTATTTGCTGGTTATCGTTTCTTTTTATCTGGAGTCATGCTCTTATTATTCTTTAAAGTATTAGGAAAAGATATGAGCTTCAAAAAAGGAACGGGGAAGCAGTTAGTACAAATTGGTTTATTTCAAACATTTCTTCAATATATATGTTTTTATATTGGAATGAGTTATAGTTCTGGTATTGAAGGAGCTATCATTTCAGGAACATCATCATTCTTTCAAATTTTACTCGCTCACTTTTTATATAAAGATGACGCTCTCAATATGAGAAAAATAATTGGGGTCTCTATTGGCTTTTGTGGTGTCATTTTAGTAAATGTACCGAGTGATGGTAGCTTGTCATTCCATTTCGGAATCGGTAGCTTATTACTTCTTAGTGCAGCAATGTTGTATTCATATGGAAACATATTGGCGAAAGAAGGTAGCAAAACATTAGATGTTGGCTATATGACAGCATACCAAATGATTTTTGGTTCTATCGGGCTATTATGTATAGGGGCTTTGCAAGTTGGAGCCATGCCATTTACATTTAGTTTACATGCAATACTTATGCTTCTCTACTTATCTTTCTTATCCGCAGCAGGCTTTTGCATTTGGAATACAATTATGAAGTATAACAAGGTTGGAAAAGTATCAATGTACATGTTCTTTATACCCGTATTTGGTGTGTTATTATCGAGCATGATTTTAGGAGAAGCAATTCATTCATTTGTATTATTCGGTTTGGCATGTGTAGCCGCGGGAATTATCGTGGTGAATCGGACGACAGCTAAGCAGAAAAGGGCGAACGAAAAACAAGTAGCATAGATAACAGGAAAACGATTACAATGGAAGAACAGTACTGTTCTTCTTTTTTTATAGAGAAAAAGGATAATAGACTAGGTGTAACGAAAAAAGATACAAAAAGCATTTATTGAGGAGAACATGTTATGAATCTACTTTACATGGTGTTAATTGGACAAATAATTCTTTTTTTAATTGGTGCAATGTACGCAATAGGACAGACAAAAAAAACAAGAAATAATATGCCGTTACCTTTAGCGGTGCGTCTTATTCTTAGTTTTTCTTTAACAGGGAGTGCAATTTGGATATGGGTACAAGATCCATCAGTAGCGTATAGTACGTGGGTTGCACTAGGTATGACGTTATCAACTGTAGGAGATTTATTTATGGCAGGTTTGATTCCAATTGGTCATCGATTAATTGGAGGGATGATTACTTTCGCGCTTGCGCATTGTTTTTATGTAAAAGCATTTTTGCAAACAGGCATCTCATGGAATGGTTTTTGGATTGGTTTACTCGTATACGGACTCTTTCTAATTATAGGATGGTTCTTTTTTATACGAAATGATAAACAAGAAAAATTGTTTACGATAGGAGCTCTAATTTACGGATTGTGGGTTGGAGGAATGGCTTGCTTTGCATTCGCCCTATACTATGAGAATACAGGAATATGGTGGATACCGGCTTTTGGTGGTTTACTATTTGTGATTTCTGATTTTATTATAGGCGTGACAGATATTGGAGGGCGCAAATTAAAGTATGAACCACTTTGGATTTGGTTTACATATGTAGCGGCTCAAATGTGTATTGTATATGTGGGAATATAAAAAGATACTCTCAAAAATAGTGAATAGACTATTTTGAGAGTATCTTTTTTTGTTACTATGCTACGATGTTTTTTTGTTGTAGAGCAGAAAGGCTATATTCATCAGCTGCTTTATAACCTTGAGCTAATAAATCATTGATGTAAAGTTTGTTGTAAATAAAGCAGAAGACTAGGTTAGAGAATCCGAACGTAAACATGCTAGCGATTAAAATAATTAAAAACCATTTCCAATCTCCACGGAATATAGCAGGGAAGAAACCAAAGAAAAATACAGTCCAACTAAAACCAATTTTTGCTTGTTTAATTTGGCCGGTATTTTCATTTTTAAGCATAACTTTCATAGAAAAAGTCCTCCTAAGTAAATAAAAATATAAAATAATAAATGCAAGATATATTATATCAAAATAATACATTTTTTAATATTGTTATTTAAAAGTTTGTAATATTACAATTTTATAATTCAGAATTTTATGGAAATTATACAGTTGAAGTCCTTATAATAAAAGTAAAAAGATGATGAGATGGTGGAATGATGCAAAAGAAAAAACGTTTGCGTGAATTCTTTGGAACAATTGCAATTGCATGTTTGTTAGTGTTTTTAGCGAAAATTTTTGTGTTTTTTCCTACGACTGTAAAAGGAGCGTCCATGAAGCCAACGTTACAAGATGGGGATAAGGTGATTGTTAATAAGTTGGCAAAGCAATTTGAAAGTTATGAGCGAGAAGATATTATTGTTGTGAAGACAGATAATTTTTATGTGAAAAGGGTTATTGGTTTGCCTGGTGATGTCATTGAGGTGAGAAATGATCAATTATATGTGAATCATGAAGTGATACAGGAAGCGTATTTGTATAGTAATAAAAAACAAGCTGAAAAAAAACTTATGAATTTAACAGAGGACTTTGGACCGATTACAATTCCTAAAAATAAGATTTTTGTTATGGGAGATAATCGCTTAATAAGCAGAGATAGTAGAAATGGTTTAGGACTTATTGATAGAGAAGATGTATTAGGAGAATTAGCGGCAATTTATTATCCATTTGAACATATGAAAATAATGAATTAAAGTAAAAAACCAAGCAAACTGAAATTTGCTTGGTTTTTTATGTTAAATCGTAGGAGACTCATTAAATTCATAGACGTCTTCATTGTTTTTGTTTGTACTTAAAACGAATTTGTGCTGCAATAGTTGCAGTTTAAAGAATGCTAACGGATCGTGATACGTTTCTGGGTTGCTTCTTAATGTTGTTAATGTTTGCTCGTCTTCCTGTATTTCAAGTTGAGCTGCTTCTACATTTTGTTTCAATATGCTAAGTGGATCTTTAAAGAACATCATGATATCTCGTTCTAATGCGCCTTCAAATACTTCAAATTGAAGGAAGAATTGTTTTGAGATTGTTTGAGCAATCTCCGTATAGTCTTCCGTTTCAATGTATTGTTTATATTTGTTTGCGAGCATAGACTGATTTTTTTGCATGTTACCAAATAGTTTTCCAGCACTTTTTAAGAAAAATTGTGTCGGTGTAAAGCGTAATAAAATATTGATGTTCGATACTGTAATTCGATTTGTCATACGTACAACATCTCGATGCCAATCATCTAGTAATTTGAAATCGCAAGGAAGTTTCATGCGTTCTTCTTTATATAATTTATTAAACGTTTCACTCATTTCATCTAAATAAGATTGAGCTTGAATAAATTCATTATGAGCTGTTTCAATCCACTCTTGAATAGAACCAGTAAATTTAGGAAGAAGCACTTGTTGTACATGTTTTTGAACTCGTTCGTTCATCGCAGTATTTAATTCTTCATGAACTAATTTGAAGTCGCTATCTTCTTGAACAAGGTCAGAACAACTCTGTAATAATTCAGGAATTTGAGAATGGATATCTCGTGTGATTTCTTCTTTTGTTAAAAGATAAGATTCTGTAATAGAACGAATTTTATCTTTTTCAAGAGCAGTAAGGTTGTTAATAAATCCATTTAATTTAACTGAGATATGTTTATTCCAGCGTACTGATTTCACTAATGTATTTTCTAACTCCACACGTTCATTTACAAGGTATGCGATTGTTTTTTGTGTAAACCATATTAGTTTTTGTATACGTTCTTGTTCCATGTTACGCTCTGCTAGATTAGAAAGAATAGACTCTGTCACGTCCCCGAGTTGCTGGCTACTCTCTTGTGAAGGAGAGTATGGGAAGAACTGTGCATTTGGGAAATGGACTTTCATCTTACTCATTAGTTTTTCATTATTGGTCGTATTATTTGTGTGTAATACGAAATGAATTTGTAAATTTGGCACTTGTTCACGTAAATAAAGTAACGTATCAAGTTCTTCACCATGTAATGGTGAAGCAGAATTTAATACGTAAATAAGGCTATCTGCTGCTTGTAAGTATTCAAAATATGAGCTGTTTTTATCCACTTGCCCTTGAACAGGTGGCGTAACAAGAAATGCGAATTTATTTTTTCTTAAAAATCTACTTGGTAACTTAATTTCTATACATTTTTTCTCAAGTTCTGATTCGGAAGGTGTAGCCATTATTTGATGGAACTCATCAAAGTTAGGTATATTGTGTACATCTAACGCAGTGAATTCTGTTATTTCAGTTTGGCTATCATCCTTAAATAGAATAGGAGTTGTTATAGTCTCATTTAAGATGTTCTCTCCTAGTATTGAATTGATGAATGATGATTTATCATGGTCACTAGTTCCCGCTATTAGTAATTGTGTAACATTTAAATCACACAGTTCGTGAACGAGTAACGTAAATTGATGACTTAAATCCACATCGTTTTTTTCAGCCCATACAGCAATTGTTTCGAATAAATGAGAAATTGTTTCCATATTTACATTTGTTTCAGCTGTTGAATTAGAAAGTAGGGCTCCAGCACTTTTTACGAGTAATGACTCTAAAGTTGTAGGGGAAACTTCATTCCATGCTAACACTGCAGCCGAGACAAATAGGGCATCTTTTGCTCTCGTTAAACTAAACCAATTGGTTAATAAATCTGGTACAAGTCCCTGCATTTCATGCATGAAATGCTCACCAGTAATTAACTCAAAGTACGTATCTTGATAGCGTTCAACAATTTCATGCCAATCGTCATTGTTGTCTGTTTCAATATGTAAGAATAAATGATTTATTGTTTGAATCCAAGGTAGATGCAAGTTTTCATTTTGATAGCTGTTCCAAAGCGCAATAACAAGTTCTTTAAATTGGACTTGATCAATTGCATATAAAGCTTTTAAAGATTCATAGAAATATTCTGGTTTGATTTGTTTCGTGAATCCTTGATTCACATAATTGATTAAAGTATCGAACCAGTGTAATGATTTTGTTCGAATTCCTTCTTGAACGGCAAGTTCGATGGCGTTATTCCAATCTTCTTGTTTTTCATAGAATGAGCGAGCAATTGCAGTAATATTAGGATAGTCAGGTTGAAATGCAACAGCCTCACTAATCGTCTTAAATGCTAGACCTAAACGATCTTGTTCAATGTAAAGAGAAAGAAGTTGTAAGGAAACTTCCATTGTAAGAGTTGTATCTTCCGTTTGAATAGATTGATAAATCTCTTCTGCTTTTGGCAAGAATCCTAGTTCAAAATAAGAATCCGCAATATTTTTGGTTGCCCAAAGTGCAAGTTCGTTATTTACTTTCTCCCATTTAAATATCGCTGCTTCAAAGTCTTTATTTTGGTAATAAAGTTCACCTTGAGCAAAGCGGATATTAGAAATGTTGGAGAATTCATTTGTAGATTCATTTATATATGCTTCACCGAGTACTTCTGATACTGGAGTAGAAGTTTCTTCTGTTAAAAATGTTTTATAGTAAACCTTTTGGATAAATTGATTTTCAATGGTCATGTTCGTTCCCCCTGTATAATTTAGAAAAATGATGTTGTATGTAAAGGGTGTATGTTCTTTTAATAGGTAGAAGTTGCATTATATCGACCAAACTATGTTTTTGCTAGATATATCATTTTTCCTGAGAGTTAAACCGTTGCGAAAAGTAACTTTCCTTTATTGTAACAAAAAAACAAGCATATGAATTTTTATTTTTTAATCCAGCTATTTGCGGGTAGTAAGACTAGCGCTTCAAAAATCGGTGAATACAAGGGAGGTAGGCGGAAGTCGGGCGCACAATTGGTGTGTGCTAAGAATTAGTGAGGATGAGCAAATCACCACTGATTAATGGTTCACTTTCTTCCTGCTAAAGGAATGGATAGAAGTAGAGTTCATTATAAAAACAATGTATAGTGAATATGTATACCATGTTTGTCTGAAAGATAGAAAGGGCACAATGTGGAATAACGATCGTGCATAGGATGTGTTTTCCGAATGGAACAACATATTGGCGAGTTAATCGCGCATTATGGGTATTTTGGAATTATTATAGCGTTGGCCGGTGGAATTGTTGGATTACCGATACCAGACGAGTTTTTATTGACCTTCGTTGGTTATAACGTTTCTAAAGGAGTTATGTCAGGAACTGCTGCTTTTTTAAGCGGGATGGCTGGTGCGATGTTAGGTATTACATTAAGTTACATATTAGGTTTAAAACTTGGACTCCCTGTTTTAAAAAAATATGGACCGAAGATTAGAATTAAAGAACATCACATTGAAAAAACACATATTTTATTTGAAAAATATGGACCATTTCTTTTAATAATTGGTTACTTTATCCCGGGAGTACGTCATTTAACAGCATATTTTGCTGGGATGTCGAATTTAACACTTTGGCGTTTTTGTTTGTACGCTTATGGTGGTGCGCTTATTTGGATAAGTGTTTTTATTGGACTTGGCTGGAAGTTAGGAGAGAAGTGGCGTTTCGTTGAGTATAATCTACATCATTACGGAATATGGATTTTATGCATTTCAGTAGTTGTTACATGTATTGTATGGTTTTATATAAAGAAAAAGAAAAACCGCTAATAGCGGTTTTTTTAGCTGAAAGCAATAAATAATACACCAGCTGTAATAAAGACTACACCAACGCCAGTCATAAAGTTTAACTTTTCACCGAGTATAATCATCGCGAGAATGATAGAAAATACGACGCTTAATTTATCGACAGGAGCCACTTGTGAAACTTTCCCTGTTTTGAGGGCAAGAAAATAAAATAGCCATGACGAAGCACCTGCAACCCCACTTAATGTGATAAAGAGCAGTGCTTTTTTATTTAGCAGTACGTCGCCAATATTTTGAAATTTACCTTGGATAATAATAACGCCCACCATAAATAATGCCATAATAATAGAACGAACCGTTGTTGCAACATTGGCATCGATTCCATCTAAACCAATCTTTCCGAAAATAGATACAAGGGCAGCAGCAATTGCTGATAATAGTGCGAATAAGAGCCATGAACTCATAGTGAAATTCCTCCAATCTTACATTATTATACATGAAAACCATTCTCATGTATAAAGTGAAACTTTAATCAGTGGAATTTTACCGCCCTGCAAATAGCGAAATAAATCCCACCTTATATTGCTAATAAGGTGGGGATTATTATACTACTCTGCAATTTCCTCATAGAAAAAGTACGTTACATTATAAATATGTTCTACTTCATCGTCTGTCATAAACAATAGTTCATCACGCTCAATCCCTTTTTTCTTTTCAATAAACTCAATCATGTTTTTGCGTTCTTCTCTTTTCATCAATTTTAGTTCTCCCTTCAATCTGTTTTAATACAGTTTATTTAAGTTACTGCTATTATATAACAGAATCTTTAGAAAGTTCCACCTATTTTATTGTTTTTTTCAGAAGAACTTTTCGACAAAACAAGCCCCCTAAAGGGGGCTTGTTTTATTTTATAGTCGCAAAAACTCGGGCTCCGTCGTACCAGCACCATCGATGTAATAAATTGTGTCGGGATTGATCTTTATTAATACGTAATTAGGGTCTTCAGGACCAAGTAACCAGCGTTTTAAGCTATTATTCCAAAACTTGTTTTTTAATGTGGAGTCTTCCTCGATGGAAGCTAAGCCTTCAACTTCAATATAATCTTCATCTAATTTTTTTCCTTCACGTCCAAGGAGTACATGTACATTTGGATTGTTTTCGATATCTGTGATCTTTTTTGATTTCCGATCTGTTGCAACATATAACACAAAATCTTCGTGGAAAAACATCATAAAGGCACTATGAGGTTTATTTTCACGTACAGTAGATAATACACCAGTTCGTTGACCACAAATAATTGTTTCAATTTTTTCTTTTAAATGCATGCTTTTAACCCCTTTTCATAATTTATTGTTTTCTCCGTTTAAACAAGATAATTTAAATATCTTTCATACTGTTTTCTTCAATCCGACTTTTTAAACGTAATTGTGATGAAATCGGACAAGTTAGGAGAAGAATAATAATAATATCGAGGAGAAATACATACACGATGGAAGGATGAAAAGCATGTTTAATAAAATATTTCTTATCGTAGCGCTGATCGGGGTACCACTTTCTGTACTTGGAAAAACACTTCATTGGCCTCAAACAATTATGTTCGCTGTGTATTGTATTACGATTATCGCATTAGCGGGTTTTATGGGAAGGGCGACAGAAAGTTTGGCAATTGTATCTGGCCCTAGAATAGGTGGATTATTAAATGCTACTTTCGGTAATGCTGTTGAACTGATCATTTCGATTTTTGCACTTCAGGCAGGATTAATTGAAGTGGTTTTAGCCTCATTAACGGGTTCTGTACTTGGAAATTTATTATTAGTAGGAGGGCTATCTTTCTTTGTAGGAGGGCTTAAATACAAAAGACAAAGTTTTAATGTGTATGATGCAAGGCATAATTCAGCTTTATTAATCTTTGCCGTTGTAGTAGCTTTTGTTATTCCAGAGATTTTTTCAATGAAGATGGACGCTGGAAAGACGTATCAATTAAGTATCGGTGTTTCTATTATCATGATTATTATGTATATTGCTGCACTGCTATTTAAGCTCGTTACGCATCGTGGTGTATATCAACATAAAACGGATGAAGTCACTCATGAGGAAGAACCAGAGTGGTCGAAAGGTAAAGCATTACTCATTTTAGCGATAGCGACAATTGCGGTAGCTTATGTGTCAGAGGCGCTTGTGCATACATTTGAGACAGTTGCAAAATCATTTGGTTGGTCAGAATTATTTATAGGGGTTATTATCGTTGCAATTGTTGGGAATGCAGCGGAACATGCATCTGCAATTATTATGGCGTATAAAAATAAAGTAAATATTGCAGTTGAAATTGCAGTCGGTTCTACGTTACAAATTGCCATGTTTGTTGCTCCTGTATTAGTACTGCTTTCTATGTTCTTTGCACAAAGGATGCCTTTAGTATTTACAATACCAGAACTCGTTTCTATGATTACAGCTGTTTTCTTAACGATCGCAATTTCAAATGATGGAGATACAAACTGGTTTGAAGGTGGTACTTTATTAGCAGCGTATGTCATTATGGGAATTGGTTTTTATTTATTATGAAAAATAGGCATAACAATTGTATTGGGAGAAAACAATAAACAAAGTAGTATATATACCTTTACGTAGGAAGGAGCCAGACAGGTGAAACGAGTATACAGCATATGTCTTTCAACTATGGTCTCGTTTATTCTATTATTTCCTAACATAAGTTTTGCAAAGACAACGGTAGAAACAAAAATGCCTTCATCTGTATTAAATATTTCCAAAGACAATACGTTTCCAAATGATGCGCAAGATTTGCCGCGCTTACAGCCGAGTAAGTTTGCTCAAGAACTATTGAAAACAGCAAATATTAAAATTGAAAATCCGGACTTAATTCGAATGTTTAATGAAACGACAATTTCGAATGCGCCGCTTGCGGTAGGGTACCGAGCAAAGATTTATTTAGGTCAATGGGCTTTGAATTATGAATCGGTTGATACATCGATTAATTGGGAATATAAACAAGTAAATCGTAATGTGTACGATAATCGCGGAGGAGATCGCTTATATCCGCTACGCTATAAGCAAGAAACGCAAAAGACGGTTGAAGGTGATTTAACAGCAGATATGAAAAATACTGCGGATGTGAAAAAAATGATGCTTCTCAAAGCACTTGAAAAAGTACAATTGCCGCTTTCATTTAAAACGACCATTGGTTATGGTACTGGACATGAGCGTGTGTATAATATTAGTCCGAGTCAACTTGGATATTTATACGCTTATACACCAGCAGTAAATGAAAAAGGAAAAGTAACGTTTGGAGAAGTGTACCTTGTGTTAAAAGGAAATCAAAAGAGGCTTGTAGTGAAAAATATTACCTCACAAGGAATTGGAGCTGCTATTCCAATTCACGATCATTTGTATTTTAAATTCATTTCTTCTTCTCACTCGCAATAATATGAAAAAACGTCAGCTTATAAGCTGACGTTTTTATTTATCCCGCTATTTGTGGGCAATTGGTTCAACTAATAATCAGTGGGGAATGAACAAACCCCCACTGATTAAAGTTGAAATTTAAAATGTTATGTTTGCTGTTTTTGATAAGAAATCTTCTGTCGGATAGTAGCTATTTTTTACAAGAACATTTGGTCCAAGGCATTTTACTGCAGGACAGTGACAGCTTAATGATTGTGCTGTTTTTGAAGCACTCCATTTGTCATACGCTTCTTGTAGTGTGTTTGTTTGTACGTTACCTAGAAGGGGAACGTCACCGAAATCAGTTACAATAATATTTCCATCGAAAATGTTGACGTTTAAACGAGAACGACCATCTGGATCGTTACGAACCGTTACATTTTTGCTTTCTTGTAATTTCTTAAATGTGGCAATGTCTCGCTCGTCATCGCTACAAGCGTAGAAAGGTAAAGTTCCAAATAACATCCATACATTTTCATCGCGAATTTCTAGTAAATGCTCAATTGCATCACGAATTTCAGCCTTTGTTAAGATCTCTAGATTACTCGCGAAGTCACTTGGATACATCGGGTGAACTTCATGACGTTTACAGCCCATCTCTTCGACAATTTGACGATGAATATGCTCAATATGCGGTAGAGTTCTTTTGTTTAACATCGTTTCAGCTGATACGAGTACCCCTGCATCTGATAGAGCTTTACTATTTGTAATCATTCGTTCAAATAATTTTGCACGTTGTTCATAAGTAGGTTTACGTTCCATCATTGCAAATCCACCTTCAACGAAGTCATCAATTGTTCCCCAGTTATGGGATATATGCAATACGTCTAAATAAGGAATAATTTGTTCGTAACGTGCTAAATCTATAGTTAAGTTTGAGTTGATTTGAGTGCGAACGCCTCGTTCATGGGCGTATTTTAAGAGCGGTGTTACATAGTTGTCGACGGATTTCTTTGAAAGCATTGGTTCTCCGCCAGTAATACTTAAAGAACGTAAATGAGGAATCTCATCTAATCGTTTTAATAAAAGCTCCATCGGAAGCGGATTTGGATCTTTCGGCTGTAATGTGTAACCAACAGCACAATGCTCGCAACGCATATTGCATAACGTTGTCGTTGTAAACTCAACGTTTGTTAATAGTAGTTTGCCGTACTCTTCAAGGTCCATATACGCTTCCCATGGATCGTAAGAAGGAGTAATCGGCTTCATTTTTTGTGATATCGTCATATGAAATACTCCTTTGACTATTGAAATAACAATTTGTCCATTCTCTATAATAGAAGAATATGTACTTTTTATAAAGTGAAACTTTTTTGTGAAAAAAGAGAGAGGGCTTACATTTGAATGAATGACTGTGACAAAATTGATGAAATTTCATGCCCATAGCAATCATTTTTGCGGTATAATAAAAGCAACTCGAATTAAAAGGAGAGTGCCTTCATGGGAAAAGCAATTGAAGATAAAGATTCACAACTAGTATATTTAAAAGAACGTTTAAATATGTTCATTGAAGTAATTGATACAATTGAACCTGAAGAAGTAGAGTTAGAGGATGTAGATCGTCTTCTTGCGATGTTAGATGAATTAGAATTAAAATGTGAGCAATTTAAAAAAGACGAATAATATATTAAAAAGGCTGCCAATGCAAAATTGGCAGCCTTTTTCTGTATGGATAATAGAAGGACGGTAGAAAAAAAGGTATAATCAAGTTGTGAAAAATTTCATTTATGCTTTAATAGCGTGAAACAAATAAAAAGCTGAGGAGCATAACAATGGAATTTTCAGCTCATAACGTTTTGGTAGCGTTCACAATTGAGGGGGAAGTAACAATGGAAAAGCTTCAAGAAAGCATGTATCAACTAATTGTTGAAACGTCAACGAACTTACCGAAAGATGTTCGTCGTGCAATTCAACAAGCGAAAGAACGAGAAAATGCAGGGACTCGTTCTGCGATGGCACTTGGCACAATTACGAATAATATTAAAATGGCTGATGATAACGTCTCGCCAATTTGCCAAGATACAGGGATGCCAACGTTTAAAATTTATACACCAGTTGGTGTGAATCAATTAAAGTTGAAGGAAGCTATCTATAATGCGCTTGAGCGGGCGACAAAAGATGGTAAACTTCGTCCCAATTCTGTTGATTCTCTTTTTGGAGACAATAGTGGAAATAATTTAGGACCAGGTACACCGGTTATTAAGTTTGAACAATGGGAAAAAGATTATATTGATGCACGCTTAATTCTAAAGGGTGGTGGCTGTGAGAATAAAAATATTCAGTATAGCTTACCGTGTGAATTAGAAGGACTTGGACGCGCTGGCCGTGATTTAGAAGGGATTCGTAAATGCCTTCTTCATGCTGTATATCAAGCGCAAGGTCAAGGCTGTAGTGCAGGTGTAATTGGTGTTGGTATCGGGGGAGACCGCACATCAGGTTACGAATTAGCAAAAAATCAATTATTCCGTACATTAGATGATGTCAATCCAGTACCAGAGTTACAAAAACTTGAAGAGTACGTATTAGAAAATGCGAATAAGCTTGGCATTGGTACGATGGGGTTTGGTGGAGAAACAACTTTACTTGGTTGTAAAATTGGCGTGTATAATCGTCTGCCAGCTAGTTTCTACGTATCTGTTGCGTATAATTGCTGGGCATATCGCCGTCTTGGCGTAACAATCCATCCTGAAACAGGTGAAATTATGGATTGGCTATATCAAGAAGGTGAGGATACACTTCAGCAAGAAGCGCAAGAAAAAACAGAGCAACGTGAGATTGTATTACAAGCACCAATTACAGAAGAGCAAATTCGTGAACTTCGCGTTGGTGATGTTGTAACAATTAATGGCATGATGTATACAGGTCGTGACGCAATCCATAAGCATTTAATGGATAACGATTGTCCAGTAGATTTAAAAGGACAAGTTATTTATCACTGTGGTCCAGTTGTCGTGAAAGATGAAAATGAAAACTGGCAAATTAAAGCGGCAGGTCCAACGACAAGTATTCGTGAAGAACCGTACCAAGGCGATATTATGAAGAAATTCGGTATTCGCGCTGTCATTGGAAAAGGTGGTATGGGTGCGAAAACATTAACGGCTTTAGAAGAGCACGGTGGTGTATATTTAAATGCAATTGGCGGTGCAGCGCAATATTATGCTGAATGTATTAAAGAAGTAAAAGATGTTGATTTCTTACAATTTGGTATTCCAGAGGCAATGTGGCATTTACGTATCGAAGGATTTAAAGCAGTTGTAACGATGGATTCTCATGGTAATAGCTTACATGCAGATGTTGATAAAACATCACTTGAAAAATTAGCTAGCTTTAAAGAGCCAGTATTTAAGTAAACAAAAATGCATCTCGAAGGATTCGAGATGCATTTTTTTGGTATATATAGAAAAACATGTTCAGCATGAAAGAATGAACGACAACAGAAACTACAAGTACGATTATATATGGAAAGGAGACTATTTATGAAATATAAATGGTTATATATCGGTCTCATTTTTTCAATTATGATGGCACTTGTTCCAGTTTCAGCATTAGCTTATACAAATACTCCACATAACTGGGGAATCCCGCGTCCTAAAAATGAAACAGTACCAGATGCAGGGAAGCTATATACAGAATTACTACAAAAAAATGGCGGTTTTTATTTAGGGGACACGGAGAAAAAAGATATTTATTTAACATTTGATAATGGATATGAGAATGGATACACAGGGAAAATCTTAGACGTATTAAAAGAGAAAAAAGTACCAGCAACTTTCTTTGTAACGGGTCATTATATTAAAACACAAAAAGATTTGTTATTAAGAATGAAGGATGAAGGACATATTATTGGAAACCATTCGTGGAGTCATCCTGATTTTACAACGGTAGATGATGCGAAACTTCGTGAAGAATTAACGAGTGTAACGGAAGAGATTAAAAAAGTAACTGGGCAAAAAGAAGTAAAATATGTACGTCCGCCGCGCGGCGTATTTAGTGAAAGAACATTGGCTCTTACGAAAGAAATGGGCTATTATAATGTATTTTGGTCACTTGCATTTTTGGATTGGAAAGTGGACGAGCAAAGAGGATGGCAATATGCACATAATAATGTAATGACGATGATTCATCCAGGATCTGTTTTATTACTTCATGCAATATCAAAAGATAATGCAGAAGCACTTGCGAAAATCATTGATGATTTGCGCGAGAAAGGGTATCATTTTAAAAGTCTAGATGACTTAGTAAAAAGCAATCAACCGTAAGCATGTATGCTTGCGGTTTTCTCATGCTATAATGATGTGTAAAAAGGATGGGGAAACGTATGTGGAGCGAACATGTTACGTTAGAGTATCCGTATCATTTTGAAGAAGTATTAAAACGTTTATCTTTTGATCCTCTTAACGTCATTCAATTAGATGAGAAAGTCATTTATGTCCCGCTTTGTATAGACGAGGAGCAGATTGTTGTTCGCTTGCAAGGGATTGGTACTGTTCAAAATCCACAGTTTTGGATCTCTAGTCAGGCAGGAGATCAAGAGAAAGTCATGAAACGAATGAGGGCCATTTTTCATTGGAATGAACCGTTTCAAGATATACAAAATCATTTTTTAAACACATCATTACGTCCACTATTTGAAACATATGCTTATACTCCAATTATTTTAGAGTTTGATTATTTTGCTTGTCTTCTTCGCTGTACCATTCATCAACAAATAAATTTGAAATTTGCTACTGTGTTAACAGAACAGTTTGTGAAACGATATGGAACAGAGAAGAACGGTGTATTCTTTTTCCCCACTCCAAAAATAGTAGCAAATATTTCAATAGAGGAATTGAGAGAGCAGAAGTTTAGTCAGCGAAAGGCTGAATATATAGTAGGGTTAGGTCGAAGTATTGTCAGCGGTACATTAAATTTAGCGAGTATAGAAACCAGGGCGGATGAAGAGGTTTCCGCACAATTGTTACCAATTAGGGGGATTGGTACATGGACAGTGCAAAATTTTTTAATGTTTGGGCTTGGACGGAAAAATATGTTTCCGAAAGCGGACATTGGGATTCAGCGTGCAGTGCAAGGTGTATTTCAATTAGATGATAAACCTGATGATGCATTTTTAGAAAAAGTGAAACAAGAGTGTGAACCATACTGCAGTTATGCAGCGTTATATTTATGGAAAAGTATAGAGTAGAGGTGTAATAATGATACAAAAGCAACATGAGAGTAAGTTGGAAGTTGGTCAAACGTTTCCTGTGACAATTAAACGTCTTGGGATTAACGGAGAAGGCGTTGGTTATTTTAAGAGACAAGTTGTTTTCATTCCAGGGGCATTACCAGGAGAAGAAGTTGTTGCTGAAACAACGAAAATTCAGCGTGGCTTCGCTGAAGCGAAAGTGAAAAAAGTTCGTAAAGCTTCACCACATCGTGTGAAAGCACCATGTCCGGTATATGAAGAGTGTGGCGGTTGTCAGCTGCAGCATTTAGATTATAAAGAACAATTAAATCAAAAGCGTGATATCGTTGTACAAGCATTTGAGAAGTATATGAACAACAGTTTGGAAGAAAAAATTCGTCCAACGCTTGGTATGGAAAACCCATGGCATTATCGTAATAAGAGTCAATTACAAGTGGGACGTAAAGACGAAAAGGTTATTACAGGGCTGTATAAGCAAAACTCACATCAGCTAATTGATATTGCTCACTGTATGATTCAACATAAAGCAACGAATGAAGCGACAAAAGTTGTAAGACGTATATTAGAAAAATTAAATGTTTCTATTTACAATGAGAAAAAACAAAAAGGTTTAGTACGCACAATTGTGACACGTACTGCAGTTCAAACAGGGGAAGTACAAGTTACACTTATTACAACAAAAGAAGAATTACCAAATAAAGATCAATTTATCGCAGAAGTACAAAAACAGATGCCAGCTGTTAAATCAATTATGCAAAACGTAAACTGGCGTAAAACATCTGTTATTTTCGGTGATAAAACATTTAAATTAGCTGGAAAAGAAGTAATTCAAGAAACACTAGGTGATTTATCATTTGAATTATCAGCACGTGCATTCTTCCAGTTAAATCCAGAACAAACAGTTGTTTTATACGATGAAGCGAAAAAAGCAGCTGCTTTAACAGGCGATGAGAAAATTGTAGATGCGTATTGTGGTGTTGGTACAATCGGTCTGTGGCTTGCAAATGATGCAGCGGAAGTACGTGGTATGGATGTAATTCCAGAAGCGATTGAAGATGCAAGAAAAAATGCGAAGCGTCACGGATTTACAAATACGAAATATGAAGCAGGTAAAGCTGAACAATGGTTACCGAAATGGGTAAAAGAAGGATGGCGTCCAGATGTAATTGTTGTCGATCCACCTCGTACAGGTTGCGATGATAAATTACTGGAAACAATTTTAAAAGTGAAACCAAAACAAGTTGTTTACGTATCTTGTAATCCTTCTTCATTAGCACGTGATGTACAAGCATTAATGAAGAGTTATGAAGTGGAATATGTACAACCAGTTGATATGTTCCCACATACGGCCCATGTAGAAAATGTAGTGAAGCTTGTTAGAAAGTAAAGTGTATTCATATTCCCTCACGATATGAGGGAATATTTTCTATGAAGGAGAGTAAAATGAATAATTATAAATTAACGATTCAGTACGATGGTGCACGTTTTAAAGGATGGCAACGTCTCGGTAATAACGATAATACAATTCAAGGAAAAATCGAGAGTGTCATATCTGAAATGATCGGAAAAGAAATTGAAATTATCGGTTGTAGTAGAACAGATGCGGGTGTACATGCTTTGAATCAAGTTGCTAACTTTCAAAGTGATGAGAAGTTAGTGGAACATAAAGTGAAAAAATATTTAAATCAATATTTACCCAACGATATTAGCATTACGAGTGTAGAAGAAGTACAAGATCGCTTCCATGCTCGTTACAATTCTAAAGCAAAAACATATCTTTATAAAATTTGGAATGAAGAGCATACAAATCCATTTATGCGTAAATACAGCATGCATGTGAATAAAAAATTAAATGTGAAAAGCATGAAAGAAGCTGCGAAACATTTAGTTGGTTCACATGACTTTACTGCTTTTTCAAATGCGAAATCAAAGAAAAAGTCTATGGTTCGAGAAGTATATACACTTGAAGTGATGGAAGAAGCAGGATTTGTACAAATTAGAGTAAGTGGTAACGGATTCCTTCATAACATGGTACGAAAAATTGTTGGAGCATTAATTGAAGTTGGATTAGGACAATTAGATGCGGACGCAATCCCAAATATTTTAGAGGAAAAACAACGTAATCAAATTAATTGTCTTGCAGAGGCGAGTGGTTTGTATTTGGAGAATGTTGAATTTTAATAAACAGTAAAAAAATCGAGCTGTGTAAGCTCGATTTTTTTATTGTTTTGGCATTAAGAAGATTTTTCTTTCTTCATACGTATCTTCAAATTCCAAAAAGCAGCAAGCATAATAGCTGCAAAGGAGCCGCTAATTGTTGCTAATAGTTTTGCATAAGAATAAGCATTCATATCAACTAGTAACATCATACATACAATGGTAGGGAAGAAGGCTAAGTATTGTAATAACTTTAATTTGTTATCATTACTCATATATATCGTTCCTTTCTAGTATGTTATATGTTCATTGTAGCATATTTTTCCAATTTATATTTACACTTGGAAGCAGATTTATCCTGCATTAACAGGCAATAAAAGTCCAATTGGTGAGGGTGAACAAAACCTCCACAGATTAAAGCTTCACTTCATTTCATATGTGTAAATGCAATTTTTTAATTCGATATTGTAAGTTTTGCCTACTTAATCCTAAAAACTTTGCAGCCTGTGAGATATTACCGTGATACTCTGTCAGAATTTGATTAATGTAGTTCTTCTCCATTGCCTCTATTGTGTGCTTTAACGTTTTAGGTGCATCAGCATCGTTATTAGTTAGGGAAGGTTGCATATTGAATTCTTTTTTTATTTGTTCACGAAAGCGAGTGGGAAGATGAAACGCTGTAATGATATTTTCATCCTCGACTAAATTCATCGAACCTTCAATGATATGTTCCAATTCTCGTACGTTTCCAGGCCAATCATATGCATACAAGAATTCTCTTACATGTACATCTAAATCTGTTACGCCAAGTCCAAATTGAATGTTGTACTTTTCGATAAAGTGCTGCACAAGATCAGGAATATCTTCTTTTCGTTCACGTAAAGGCGGGAGACATAAAGTAACGACGCTTAATCGGTAATATAAGTCTTCCCGTAATCGATTGTGTGTAATAGCTTCAAGAGGATCTTCATTAATAGTTGCTATAATACGAACATCAATTTCTTTTTCTTGTGTGCCTCCGATTCTTCGTATTGTTTTTTCTTGTATAGCTCGTAGCAACTTCGCTTGAAGTGCTGGACTTAATGAGTTGATCTCATCTAATAACAAAGTTCCTCCATTTGCTTCTTCAAATAAACCAGCTTTATCGATAGCTCCTGTAAATGCACCTCGGTTCGTACCAAATAATAAGCTTTCCATGAGTGTATCAGGTATAGCGGCACAGTTTTGTGAAATAAATGGTTTTGTTGAACGTTGACTTTCATTATGGATACTTTGTGCAAATAGTTCTTTACCGGTCCCTGTTTCTCCTACGAGAAGTATGGATGAGGATGTACGAATTACTCTCTTTGCTTCTGTAATGACAGATTGAAGAGCATTAGAATCACCGATTATGTGATCAAAGGTAAATTTATTATTTTGTTTTCGAGAAAGGTTCGTTTTCATTGTTTGTTTGAAATGGCTAATCTCTGTTGAAATTTCAATAGCGCCTTTAATTTTTCCGTTTTCTATTATAGGGAAAGTATTGTTAATCGTTGTAATTTCTTGCCCTTTATTGTTAAAATACGTTTGTTTTATATTTTTGTTTGTTTTTCCTAATTTTAATGCCTCTATAAGAGTACTATTTTTATTTTCTTCAAATGCGAATACTTCTAAAGGACTTTTATATAGCACATCTGAGCGTTCCATTGATTCAATTTCCATCATTTTGCGGTTATAGATAATCGTTTTACTTTCCTCATTAATAATATGAATCCCGATATCGAGCTCATTGAGTAAAGTTTCATATAGCATATTCATTTCAATGATCTGTTTAAAATTAATTTCTTCTGTACGCATAGATTATCTTCTCCTCATTTCACCCTATGAAGACTGACTTTTTATAATTTTATTAAAATTCTTATAAAATCGCAAAATTTTTTTGCTATTTTCCCTTTAAAACTTCTCAAATGATAGAAAAATTTTGCGGTTATGACGATTTTTTTTTGAGAAACCTTCATTTTAAATAGGAATTGGAGATTGGTACGCATTTTGCATAAATAATAGTTGAAATCTCTAAAGGAGGGATATGCAACGTTTCAGTACCAATTAATAAGAAGGAGGAGTTTATAAAGTGAAGATGGTTATAGAAGGCGTGTATAGTCCTTGTTACGGGAAAGTAGAGAAGTTATTTGTTACGGAAAGTTCTTACGTATACGAGTGGGAGAAATTAGCGTTAATTGAAACAATAGATAAACAGAAAGTAGAAATTAAAGTAGGAATCAGTGGATATATCGAATCATTAGAAGTAGTAGAAGGACAAGCTATCGCTGATAAAAAGTTATTAATAACAGTGAGGGATGATCTTTTAATAACAGGTAGTGATTGATACTATGTATTTTGCTCTTTTCAATAATTATTCTTATTATGAATAATTTTAAAAACGCTTACATGAAATAGGTTTCCAAAGGGAAAAGGGGGGATTTATATGATGGATCAAAACCAAGGGTTAAAACGGGAATTGAAAAGCAGGCACATCTTTATGATTGCACTTGGAGGAGTTATTGGTACCGGTCTTTTTTTAGGATCTGGGTATACAATTCATGAAGCTGGGCCTGGAGGAGCGATTGTAGCGTATCTTGTTGGAGGATTTGTTATGTATTTAACGATGCTCTGTCTTGGAGAGTTAGCTGTTGCGATGCCTGACGCAGGATCTTATCAAACGTATGCTACAAAGCACATTTCCCCTGCAGCGGGTTATGTAGTCGGCTGGATGTCATGGCTAAACTGGTCTGCTACGATAGGTATTGAACTGATTGCAGTTAGTATTTTAATGAAACGGTGGTTTCCTGATGTACCGTCATGGATTTGGTGTGTAGCGTTTGCGGTACTGCTCTTTGCTATCAATGCGTTATCTTCAAGAAGTTTTGCAGAAGTTGAATTTTGGTTTGCAAGTATTAAAGTAATTACAATCATTGCATTTATTATTTTAGGCGGGGCAGCAATGTTTGGTTTTCTAGATATGAAAGGAAATGAACCAGCACCGATGTTCTCTAGCTTTACTGATTATGGTGGGTTGTTTCCAAATGGATTATCAGCCATTTTAATTACGATGATTGCAGTTAATTTTTCCTTCCAAGGAACGGAACTAGTTGGTATTGCAGCTGGAGAGAGTGAAAATCCAGAGAAAACGATCCCGAAGGCAATTAATAATACGGTTTGGCGTATACTTGTGTTCTTTGTATTATCTATTTTCATTCTTGCAGGCTTATTCCCTTGGCAGCAAGCGGGAGTGATAGAAAGTCCATTCGTAGTTGTATTTGATAAAATTGGTATTCCTTATGCGGCGGATATTATAAATTTCGTTATTATTACAGCGGTTCTATCCGTTGCGAATTCAGGATTATATGCAACTTCTCGTATGCTATGGTCTATGTCTAATCAAGGAATGATTAGTCCAATTTTCGGTAAGTTATCTAAAAATGGTGTTCCTATTTATGCATTGATTGTAAGTACAATTGTAGGTTGCCTTTCATTACTATCAGGTATTTATGCGGAAGATACAGTTTATTTATGGCTACTTTCTATTGCCGGGTTCGGGGCGATATTAGTTTGGGCATCTATTGCTCTATCTAACTTATTGGCTAGAAGGTCATACATTAAGCAGGGCGGGGATGTGAAGGACTTGAAATTTAAAACACCGCTGTATCCATTCGTACCACTGCTTGCGTTAGTATTAAATGTAACAGTAATTGTTGGTATGGCTTTTATTCCAGAACAAAGAATGGCATTATATTGTGGTATTCCATTTATGATTGTTTGTTTACTGTTTTACCGTGCGACAAGAAATAAGGCACGTAAGGTAGAACATATTGAAAAAACAAATACAACAGAGGCAGAAAGTTTATAAATATATTAGAAACTTATGCTAAAAAAAGAGACTGTAAATTGTAAACAGTCTCTTTTTTTGTGACAATAAAGCTGGAAACATACTATATACTATGTATGCAAAGGGGAATTAGCGATGAATCAAGAAGTTTCACAGCTATTAGAACAGATTGATTTACGAAAAGATGAGTTACTAGAGCTTACAAAGACTTTAATTCGTTTTGAAACACCAGCACCGCCGGCGAGAAACACAAATGAGGCGCAAGAATTTGTTGCAGATTTTCTAAGAAAACGAAATTTTAGTGTTGATAAATGGGATGTATATCCGAATGACCCGAACGTTGTTGGGGTGAGAAGAGGGATAGAAAGTGACACACATAAAAGTCTTATTATTAATGGACATGTGGATGTAGCTGAAGTATCAGCAGATGAAGCGTGGGAAACCAATCCGTTTGAGCCGTTTATAAAAGATGGTTGGTTAGTTGGACGTGGTGCGGCGGATATGAAAGGAGGACTGGCTGGAGCACTATTTGCTATTCAACTTTTACAAGAAGCTGGCATTGAATTACCTGGAGATTTAATCTTTCAATCAGTAATTGGGGAAGAAGTTGGAGAAGCAGGTACACTTCAATGCTGCAAAAGAGGTTATGATGCTGATTTTGCAGTCGTAGTGGATACAAGTGATTTACATATGCAAGGACAGGGCGGCGTAATTACTGGATGGATTACTGTGAAAAGCCCCCAGACGTTTCATGATGCAACACGCAGGCAAATGATTCATGCTGGAGGACGTTTATTCGGAGCGAGTGCGATTGAAAAAATGATGAAAATTGTGCAAAGTTTACAAGAATTAGAGCGTCATTGGGCAGTTATGAAAACATATGAAGGTTATCCATCTGGAACAACAACAATTAACCCAGCTGTTATTGAAGGCGGACGGCATGCAGCGTTTATTGCGGATGAGTGCCGGTTATGGATAACGGTACACTTCTACCCGAATGAAACACATGAACAAATAATAAACGAAATTGAAAAGTATATTGAGAAAGTAGCGGCTGCCGATCCATGGTTAAGTGAAAATCCACCACAATTTAAGTGGGGCGGAGAATCAATGATTGTGGATCGTGGCGAAATTTTCCCTTCTTTAGAAGTAGATAGTGAACATGCAGCAGTAAAAACTCTTAGCTCAGTACACGAATCAATTCTATCTAAAAATGCAATTTTAGATATGTCTGCAACGGTAACGGATGGTGGTTGGTTTAGTGAATTTCATATTCCAGCTGTTATTTACGGACCAGGTACATTAGAAGAAGCTCATTCAATAAATGAGAAAGTTGAAGTAGAACAGTTAATTGAATTTACAAAAGTAATAACAGCATTTATATATGAATGGTGTCACACGAAAAAATAGATTAGTGTGTTGAAATCGTACAGGTATGTATACTTGTACGATTTTCTAGTGAACTATTTCAGAGTTGAACAGAAACAACTGAAATAGTTCTTTGGTTTTCTATGTTTTTCGTTTTAGTTCGATTAATTTCTCTTTCGCTAATTCAACAGCAATTGCATCATCTAAATAGCCAATTGGAAAGAGATAGTCGGGAATAATATCTGTCGATAAAATGAAATACAGTAATGCGCCTCCAAGAACTGCACGCTCTTCTTTTGAGATAGTTTCATTGCAAAATTGTTGATACATATCGGTTAATTGTTCAATAAAAGGACCAGCGCTATCAATTTGTTCTAATTTACTCGCGAAACTTTCATGAATACGTTTTTCACCTTCTGTTGTCTGAGCATAGCGTTCATAGTTTTCAAGTTCTTGTTTTACGCGAGTTGTTGTATAGTCGAAATCGAATAAGTTAGAGGATTGCAGAGTTTGCTGAATTGTATCAAGAGATGTGTAAATATCCGTCTTTTCTTTATTAATGTGAGGAGAATCAGGATACATTTCATCAAATAACAATTGGGGTGGAACTTGCAAACATTCTGCAAATTTTTGTAGATGTTTTTGTTTTGGCGGTTGTTTACCATTCATAATTCTTGAGATTGTAGCGGGATCAATATTTGTATGCATTCCTAATTGGCGCATGGATAAGGCACGTTCTTTTAAAAGTTTTTTTATTAATGTACTAAGCCGCTCATTTGGATTTTCTTTAGGCATAGTGAAGGCACTCCTTTTTATTGTTGAAAAAATGTTGAGTATTTATTACATGTATATGAAACAGACAGGCACAGTTGCTCAACATTTTCATAAGATGCATGGAAAAGTGAGAAAAAGGGGTGGCTGTTTATGAGTACGGCAGGTCTATTTTCAATTTTTTTAATCGGGATTGCTTCTAATTTAGATAATGCAGGTGTTGGGATTGCATATGGCATTCGTAAAATTCGAATTTCGTGGCTTAACAATTTTATCATCGCATTTTTTGGGTTTTTATTTACTTTGTTAGCTGGATTTTTTGGGAACTGGATAGCGTTATTTATTTCAGAGTTTACTGCAAACTTGATTGGAGCAATCGTTTTAGGGATAATCGGGGTGTTTATTTTATGTCAGCCTTTCTTGGGGCAAAGAAATACTGTAGGCTCTAAAGATGGTAATGTACTTATGGGAATTTTACGTGATCCAGAAAAAGCAGATTTTGATGGTTCTAAAACAATTAGTTTTTCAGAAGCAATTGTTTTAGGGATTGCGTTGTCTATTAATAATATTGCAGGTGGATTTGATGCTGGGGTAACAAACTTGAATCTGTGGCTTACAGCAACTATTTCTGGGGTGTTTAGTTTTATTTGTATTAGTGGTTTTGCGTATGTAGGAAAACGATTTTTAGCAGAATACTTAGGGAAATGGGCTACTGTTATTGCGGGCGTACTATTAATTCTTATTGGGATAGATCAGTTATTGTAACATACAATGTTCGAGCATTTCCTCGGAAATACTCGAATGAATTGCATATATCGACATCGGATGTGCAATTACCAAAATGTTACTGTTTTTATAAATATGAAAGCACCTACATAGGTGCTTTTTCACCGTATATCTTCAATTAATTGTTCCGATTCTTCATGCATACTATATTCACTTAAAACTTGAATGCAAAGCCACTTTAATTCTTCGATAGTATGTTCAAGTTCTTCAGGAAGCACATGATGAATGTCTTCAAGTCCCATTCCGAAGTGGATGAGTTCAAGTACTTGATCATCGATGTTTCTATCCATTAGTAGTTCAAGCACTTCTAAATTGAATATGTATCGGTGAGCTTCATCGAGTGAAACAACTTTTAACTTCAAGCTTTCTACAATACTCAATATAAAAAGAAGAATTGTTTTTTCAAGAACAGGCTGTTTTTCCATTTGAAATATTAGTTTCATCTTTCACACCTCCACATATAGCGCTAGGTTGTACTATATTATTCAGGAGGGGGGAGCAAATATGCATGATATAGAGAAACTTTCAGTACGGTTTTTGTAAGGGGATGGATAGCTAATAAAGTTGAGGGTTTTATGAAATAAAAAAATCCTGCTAGTATAGCAGGATAACTCTGAATTAAAAAATGCTCCAACCTTCTTGAGCAGAAAGAAGTTCAAGAATTTTAAAACCAGCGATACTATTTCCGTTTGCATCTAAAGCTGGTCCGAAAATACCAATTCCCATTTCTCCTTTTACGCAGCCGAAAATACCACCAGCTACACCACTTTTGGCTGGAATACCAACACGAATCGCAAATTCACCAGACTCGTTATACATACCGCATGTAACCATAAATGTTTTACAGATTTTTGTAATATGTTTAGGGATAATTTGCTTTTTCTTATATGGATCATAGCCATCCATCGCAAAAATTAAGCCAATACGTGCTAAATCGATACAGTTTACTTCAACTGCACATTGACGAGTGTATAAATCCATAAGTTCTTCGATGTCACAATCGATAATTCCGTTTTGTTTCATGTAGTAACAAAGTGAACGGTTTAAGTAAGCTGTCTCTAATTCTGAATTGGCAACTTTAGAAGAATAATTAATAGTAGGATTATCTGTTATTTCACGTACAAAATGAAGGATGCGCTCCATTTTTTCTTCATTATCGTTTCCTGTTAACATGCTTGTAATAGCTAGTGCCCCTGCATTAATCATTGGATTAAGTGGCTTAGAAGGACTTGTCGTTTCTAACTTAATAATAGAATTAAATGGGTCACCAGTTGGTTCCATTCCAACTTTAGAAAATACATATTCTTCACCACGATCTAAAAGGGCAAGTGCAAGTGTAATTACTTTTGAAATACTTTGAAGAGTAAATAGTGTTTGTGAGTTGCCAGCATGGATGTATTCTGTTTCTTTATGGAAAATGGCAATCCCTAAATCAGCCGGATTTGCATTTCCTAGTTCGGGGATATAAGTAGCAAGCTTTCCTTTTTTCGTATATGGTTTTACTTGTTCTAACAACTGTTGTAAGTTGTTTGTTTCAATGCACTGCATAGTACCAACGCTCCTATTTCGAATTAACTAAGTTTACTTTTCCCGATATGCTCGGAAATAAATAATAACATGAAAAAGTGGAATGATAAAACGAAAGTTACATGTTTTATAGTAAGTATTTCGTTTCGAGTATTCTATATTAAAAAGGAGAATTTTCCTTTTATATAACAGTTTGGAAATAGGAGATTTATCCATAAAAAATTCAAAAATAAAAACTACACATCTATACAACTATATGTTATTATGGTTATGTAAATAGAAAGCGTTTTCTAAGGCGTACTTATAATGATAACGATTTCATAAATTTGATAGGGGGAATTAAAATGTTGCAGTTTCTACAACGTATTGGTAAAGCGTTAATGCTTCCAATCGCCGTACTACCAGCAGCAGGATTATTGCTTCGTTTAGGGCAACCAGATGTATTTGATATTCCTGTTATGGCACAGGCCGGTGCAGCAGTTTTTGATAATTTAGCACTTATTTTTGCAATTGGTATTGCAATCGGTCTTTCAGTTGATGGTAGTGGTGCAGCAGGTCTTGCAGGTGCAATTGGTTATCTAGTTATGAAAAACAGTATTGATGCACTTAGTAAGGGATATTCTACTGTAGAATTACAAGATAAATTAGGCAAAGTTCAAGATTTAGTAGGTAATAGCGCTAATGTAGATCCATCTAAGCTTGCAGATACAATGACACAGGTATCTAAGGCAGCCGAATTATCGACTAAAGTGGATATGAAAGTTTTAGGTGGTATTATTGTCGGTGTTATAGCAGGACTTCTTTATAATAAATTCCATAAGATTAAACTTCCAGAATGGTTAGGGTTCTTTGCTGGAAAACGTTTCGTTCCGATTGTTACATCGGTTGTGATGTTACTATTAGGAATTCTATTCGCACAAATTTGGCCAGCAATTCAAAATGCTATCGATGCATTAGCTCATGGAATTGTTAATTTAGGGGCAGTTGGTTCAGGTCTATTTGGTTTATTAAACCGTCTATTAATTCCAATCGGTTTACACCACGTAATGAACACATACTTCTGGTTTGTACTTGGTGACTTTACAAATGCAGCAGGTAATGTTGTAAATGGTGATATTGCTCGCTTCCTTGCAGGAGATAAAACAGCGGGTATGTTTATGACTGGTTTCTTCCCAGTTATGATGTTCGGTTTACCAGCAGCATGTTTCGCAATGATTGCGGCTGCTAAACCAGAAAAACGTAAAATGGTTACAGGTATGTTAGGTGGTCTAGCATTAACTTCATTCTTAACTGGTATTACAGAACCAATTGAATTCTCATTCATGTTCTTATCACCAGTATTATATGGTATTCATGCTGTATTAACAGGTCTGTCTCTATTCATTACAACAACACTCGGCATTCACGATGGTTTCACATTTAGTGCCGGTGCAATCGATTACTTCTTAAACTTCGGTATTGCAACAAAACCAGTATTACTCGCGGGAGTCGGTTTAATTTACGCAGTAATTTATTTCGTTGTATTCTACTTCTTAATTAAGAAGTTCGACCTGAAAACGCCTGGTCGTGAAGATGAAGAGGAACTAGCTGAAGGTGAAGAAGCTCCAGTTGCAGGTTCAATTGGTGAAACTTACGTAGCAGCTTTAGGTGGAAAAGAAAACTTAACAGTTATTGATAACTGTGCAACACGTCTACGCTTACAAGTGAAAGATGCTGGTCAAGTAAACGAAGCAGCATTAAAACGTGCTGGTGCAAAAGGTGTTATGAAATTAAGTAACACGAGTGTCCAAGTTATCGTAGGTACAAATGTTGAATCTGTTGCCGATGATATGAAAAAACACGTATAAATAATGAGATAAGAGGATATCCCAAAAGATTGATAATATCAATTTTTTTAGAGGATATCCTCTTTTTTTTGGTTAACAATTTAACGGGAATCTTACTTTTGTAAATTTTCTTTTTCTTTTTCATACATATAGGTTGGTAATATGTGCAGTGCGTGATAAAGTAGGGATGACGTCGAATGGAATGTCAAAAATCTATGAAAAAGATCCGGAATGAATCTTGTGTAGTGGAATTAAATTATCGGTAAATAAGGGGAAAAAAGCAATCATGGATCAGGAAAAAAATAATGCGAATGGGAAAGCACGTCGGCCGATTGTATACATAAAAAGAACAATCATTCTCGTCTTACTATTTTCAGTTGTATATTTCATGTATACAAAAATTGTTGCGCATAATAAGAAAGAAGAAACTTTAAAAGCAGCGGCAGAAATGAAGAAACAAGAAGAGCTAAAAAAGAAAGAAGAAAAGAAGAAGCAAGAAGCACAAAAACAAAAAGAGCAGGAAGAACAAGTAAAGCAAGTACAAGCTGTGGAGAAGCATGCTGAGGGACCACCTCAAGAAATTAATGAAAACGCTCAATTAGATCAATATTTAAAAAACGCAGGATTTAGCGGGACAGCTGTTATTGTGAAGAACGGAAAAGTTCTTTTGAATAAAGGATACGGTATGGCGAACAAAGAGAAACAAGTACCGAATAATTCAGAGACAACTTTTTATATTGGTTCTATTTCAAAGGCATTTGTAGCGACTGCTATTATGCAATTAAAGGATCAAAATAAATTAAACGTAGAGGATACGGTTGCAAAGTATATTCCAGATTTCCCTCAAGGTAATGGTATTCAGTTAAAACATTTACTAACACATACATCAGGAATTCCAGAGTATGAGCAGGGAACAGAGGATATTTCTCATGAAGAATTGATAAAACGAATAGGAAAGCAAAAGCGTGTTGGGGGTCCAGGAGAGAAATGGAAATATTCCGATTCGAACTATTCGATACTTGCCTACATCGCTGAGAAGGTAAGTGGACAACCGTTAGAAGAATATATTAAACAACATATTTTTGCTACTGCGGGTATGAAGCAGTCTGGTTTCGGCAAAGCGTTAGAGCAAACAAGGTTTCCATCGACAGGTTATAAAATAGTAAATAACAATATGACAACACCTAATATTCCAAGTATGTCACAACTATATGGTTGTGGTGATATATATACAAGTGCACATGATTTATATTTATTTAATGAAGCGCTCTTCTCTGGAAAGTTAATTTCAAAAGAGAGCTATGATCAAATGTTTACGGCTGTGAAAAAGGATTACGGATTTGGTTGGTATGTAGATCCGGGAAGTTATTCGAATCACGGTGTAATGCCAGGATGGAATTGTTTAAATGGATTTAGTAAAAACGGAAGTGTGTATGTCGTTTTATTATCTAACATTCAAAACAACATTAAATCGTTTGGTAAAGTGAATAACGACATTTATACGATGTTGCGAAATATTGAAGTGTAAGAGGCTATCCTTTTGGATAGTCTTTTTTTATTGAGGAAGTGTAGGGGACAATGAGATAATGAAATAAAGTGAAACTTTAATCAGTGGGGGGTTTCTTCATCCCCCACTGATTATTAGTTGAACCAATCGGGCTTTTACGGGCAGTGGATCCCCCACCTAACTTCTTTGCTTTCGCCGAATTTTGAAGTGTGGGTCTTACTGCCCGGCGAATAGCGAGATAAATGGAAAAGGAGGGGGGGTATGAGTATACATAAGCATCACGCACGTAATGCGAAACGAATTTTCTTTGTATCTATCATTGTATGGATTATCGTTGCAATTGCATTGTTGATGGAATATAAAAAAGGGACGCTATTCACTTCGGAGAAAGAAAATCTAAAATTAATAGGTGTTGTACTACCGGCATTTGGATTATTAATATATAGCTTTATGGAAAAACGAAGATCAAAAATACTTAAACAGGAAAATTATAATATAGAGACTTCTGAATTATTTGAGCAACAAAAATTTGTTGTTCGCAAAGAGGTAGGGGTATTTCAAGCAATAACGTACTTTGGATTAGATGGAAATACAGTAGGATTTTTAAAAGAAGAGTATGATTTTGTTATTCAACGTGTATGGCAAGCTGTACTTTCTTTTCTTTTTAGGGGATTACATAAGCAACAATTGTATTTATATAATCACTCGGGAGAAAGATTGTTGCGTGTTCAAAAGAAGATGGGAGTACGCAACGTCTATATTTTCTCTAATGTAGATGGAAAGAAAATTGGAGAGTTAACACAAATACTAAGTTTAACAAAGTGGGAATGGATTTTTTTAGGAGTGGATGGTAAAGAATTTGGTAAAGTGACTGGGGACCTTTCCGCAACAATGCAGAAAATAGATTGGCGAGATGGAACGCATATTGATGTGAAAGAAGATGGTATTCCGTTAGAAGCTGTTAAGTATTTCTCGGCAAGCGGTGGTTCACTTGTTACAGCTTTTATAAGTGAACAGGCAGAATTGCCACGAGCGGTTTATTACAGTATCTCTGCCATAATTACAATTAAAAATTAAAATATATATAAAGATAGATGGGATACCATCTATCTTTTTTATGTGATTAGAAAAGATTGTTTCTTTGAAAAATGTATGTCTTACCTATCACAAAAAAAGCCTGATTTGTATACATTAAGATGTATGAATGTAATTTTTATATTTTAAAAAATAATAGGAGGAGAAGTATATGTGTCTGTTCGGTAAGTATTGGAAAAAGTTATCGAGATTGTTTAATAGGCAATTAGATTATTTTTTAGATAATAAGCTATTGCCCGCTGTGGAAAGACTTTTATTTTCACAAAACTTCGCGAGATTTATTCAAAGAAACTCTAAGCAAGCTACGGAAGAATTTATTGAATCAAGTAGATTTCAATCTATTATTTGTAACATTTTAAAAGAATGTAATACATCACCTTTTAAAGAAATTGCAGAGCAGTATTTGGGGAAAAACGTAGAAATTACTGTGACAGTTGGACATTTAACGGGTGTAATTGTAGCAGTTGGTGATGATTTCTTAACACTGCAAGAAGGAATAGGAACGGAAGTTTTATTACCATTTACAAGCATTATATCAATGAAAGAAGCGTAAGAAAGGAGGCTTATATATGTTATTTACTGAAGAATTACGTAACCATGTTGGTGAGTTAGTGCAAGTTGTGACAGCTGTTGAAATAGTTGCAGGTATTCTGTTATCTGTGACAGACGGGGCAGTAAGTGTTCGTACTTCTCCTTCTTATGGACCACCAGAAGATGTAGTGGTACGTATTCCTATTATTTCTTATGTTCGCGTGGAAGGGTAAGAGTGATACAAGTATGAGAGTATCAGTTGTTATTCCAGTGCATAATGAAGCGAGTACTTTATCACAAGTTTTAGTAGAAGTGGAGAAGCTGAAGCCATATGAAATTATCGTAGTAGATAATGGATCGACAGATGGAACAAAAGAAATAGCGTCACGACATCATTGCCAAGTCATTTATTATCCATGTTCTCTTGGCAATGATGTTGGACGGGCAATTGGAGCAAGAGAAGCGAAAGGTGACATTGTTCTGTTTTTAGATGGTGACATTGTCATTGATAGTAAAGAGCTGCAACGTTTCGTAAAAGGAATTCAGCAAGGCCACCAAATTGTTGTGAATAATTTAACATGGTCCGTTTATTTAAAGGTGAGACCGCATTATACGACAGTTGGCAAATGTATGTTGAATCGTTATTTGAATAAAAAAGAGCTTGTTGTTGGATCTTTAATCGCAATTCCACATGCAATGAGTAGGGAAGTTATTCAGAAATTTGGTTGGTGGAATTTAGCAGATCCAGCACTGTTTCAAGCGATGGCGATGTCTAGAGGAGTAGATATTGTCGATATGGCTTCGGTCGATGTTATTCATACAAATAAAGTGCGTCCTGTTCATACTGGTACATCACCCGATTCGCCTTATCCGAAAGCGACTAGTCGTATTATGGGAGATCATCTACGTGCTTTGCAATACGTAATCGAAATATATGGTAAGCGTGGTGGTTTTTCGGAAGGAAATAGGGATAGAGGGTTTATAGGAAAGTATAAACCAGTTGTATTACAAAAGAAAAAAGCGAAATATAGTGCCATTATCCCCGTATCAGAAGAGAAAATGACTATAAGATTTGTTATACAAGAAGTAAAAAAAGCAGGTGTAGATGAAATTATAGTGGTTGCGAATGGAGCTGATATTGAGACAATTAAACAAGCAAAGTTAGAGAATGTGATCGTTATTGAATTCGAGGAAGCTCTCGGGCATAATGTGGCCCGAGCGATAGGCGCTATGCATGCCACGGCCGATATTTGTTTATTTGTCGATGGTGATTTTGTTATTCCGGGGAAAAAACTAATTCCCTTTCTACATGCTATTGAAGATGGATACGATGTGGCATTAAATGATTTACAGTGTTTATTAGATATGTTTCATCCGGCAGACCCAATTAGCATGGGGAAATATTTTGTGAATTTGGTAGCAAAACGACCAGATTTATGGAATAACTCATTAACAGCAGTACCACATGCTATGCATAAAAAGGTAATAAAACAAATAGGATATGACTCTCTCGTTATTCCGCCATTAGCTCAAATGAAAGCTATTTTGGAGGGATTTTCTATTACAGCGGTAGAATTTGTAGATGTAATAAAAACAAATCGAGTACGCCCAGAGCAACATGGATTTGTAAATGGGCGTATTCCAGCATTTGACCGTATTTTTGGTGATCAACTTGAGGCAATTGCATATTTATTACAATCCACAGACGAACGCGGGAGTTTTACAGATGGAGAGCGGGATAGAAATATAATTCAACAATTGAGAAAGGAAGAAGAGAATACAGATGAATGTTAGTAGTACAGTTGCCATTATCGGATTAGGATATGTTGGCCTTCCTTTGGCAGTCCATTTTGCAGAGAGAGGACATACAGTACTTGGATTAGATAAAGATACTAGAAAAATAGAATCAATTATAAAAGGAGAAAGTTATATTCCGGATGTTTCTTCTAAATTGTTACAAAGTTTATTGGCTAAAAAAAAATTAATAGTAAATACACCGGATCAAGGTATTGCTGATTTTCAAAATAGTGATTATGTTATTGTCACTGTCCCGACTCCGATTAATGAACAAAGAGAACCAGACTTAAGTGCCCTCATTTCAGCTTCGCATTATATACAACAAAACCTTCAAAAAGGACAAACCTTCATTTTCGAAAGCTCCACATATCCAGGTACGCTCGAGGAAGTTATTATTCCGATTGTTTCTCAAGGCGGCCAAAAGGTAGGAGAAGATTTCTATATTGGATATTCTCCTGAGAGAATTGATCCAGCAAATAGTCAATATTCCGTTCAGGACATTCCAAAGGTTATTAGTGGACAAACTGAGCAGTGCAAACAAAAAGTACAGGATTTATATAGCACGATCTTCGATGTAGTCGTTCCTGTTAGCTCTCCAAAAGTAGCGGAAATGTGTAAGTTATTTGAAAATATTCAGCGCCTAGTCAATATTTCATTAGTAAATGAGTTAAACACACTATGTGAAAGTTTAGGAATTGATTTTTATGAGGCGCTTGAAGCTGCATCTACAAAACCGTTTGGATTTACCCCATATTGGCCAGGACCAGGAATAGGGGGACATTGTATTCCAGTAGATCCTTTATATTTCCAATGGAGAATAAAAAAGAATGGGACAATTAGTCAATTAATTGAAGCAGCACATGTGATTAATGAAGAAATGCCAGAGAAAATAGTCCGGAAAGTAAAAGACATGGTGCAATCGCCTGCATTAGTTTTAATTGTAGGAATTGCGTATAAGAAAGATGTAAATGATTTGAGAGAATCACCGGCTTTACCAATTATTGAATTGTTAATAAAAGAAGGATATGAGATAGAATATCACGATCCATATATTTCTTCTGCAAAATTTGGAGATAAGTTGTACCAATCTGTTTCTTTGGATGAACAAGTCATTAAACAAGCGGATTGTATTTTAATTTTAACTGATCACTCTAATATCGATTGGAAGCTTTTTAAAGGAATGAAGCGAGTAATAGATACACGTGGAATTATAAAGAAGGTGAGTGTATGAGTAAGAAATGTTTAATTACAGGTGGAGCAGGATTCATTGGATCGCATCTAGCCGAAGAATTGGTGAAAAGAGGAAATGAAGTCACGATTGTGGATAACTTCTATAAAGGAAAAAATAAATATCATGATGAGTTAATGAAAAAAATTCGGGTTATTCCAATAAGCGTTTTAGATAAAAATTCTATTTATGAATTAGTAAATCAACATGATGTAGTGTTTCATTTAGCAGCAATTTTAGGTGTGAAAACGACAATGGAAAAGAGTATAGAGCTTATTGAAACGAATTTTGATGGAACGAGAAACATTTTACAAGCAGCGCTAAAAGGAAAGAAGAAAGTAGTCTTTGCGTCTACTTCTGAAGTGTATGGTAAGGCAAAGCCACCCTTCTCTGAAGAGGGGGATCGATTATACGGGGCAACTTCTAAAATACGTTGGAGTTATGCAGTGTGTAAAACGTTAGAAGAAACATTATGTTTAGGCTACGCATTAGAAGGTTTACCGGTAACGATTGTTCGTTATTTTAATATTTATGGTCCAAGAGCGAAAGATGGTCCGTATGCAGGGGTAATCCCACGATTTATCCGTGCGGCACTGCAAGGAGAAAACATTCTCGTATATGGAGATGGAAAGCAGACACGTTGCTTTACGTATGTAAGTGATGCGGTAGAGGCAACGATTCGAGCAATGGATGAGAAGGTAAATGGTGAGATTATTAATATAGGTTCTGAGAACGAAAAGAGTATAAAAGAAGTAGCAGAAGTAATTAAAAAGCTAACGAAATCTTCTTCAAAAATTGTCCAAGTTCCTTTCGAAGAGGTATATCCACATGGTTTTGAAGAAATTCCAAATAGAAGACCAGATGTAACGAAATTAAAAGAACTTGTGCAGTTTCAAGCGACAGTAACGTGGGAACAAGGATTGAAAGAAACTATTAAATGGTTTCGTGAAGAAAACAATGGCTAAGTCGCTGTCGGTTATTATACCTGTATGTAATGAAGCGGATACAATTTCAGACGTTATTCAATCGGTAAAAGGATTAAATCCAGTAGAGATTATTGTAGTAGCAAACGGTTGTAATGATGGTACAGAAGAGGTTGCTGGTCGTTTAGGGTGTAAAGTAATCGAGTATGCAGATTCACTAGGGAACGACGTTGGACGTGCAGTCGGTGCAAAACACGCGATAGGTGATGTACTACTATTTATAGATGGAGATTTTGCTATTCAAACTTCAAAATTACAATTATTCTTGAATCCAATTTTACATGATCAGGCCGACATCGTTTTTAATAATTTGGACGCATTATTTTTAAAGAAACAAAAACCACACTCTGTAACAGTATGGCGCCAAATATTAAATGCAATGTTAGAGCGTGAAGAGTTAAAAATTGATTCTTTATTATCTGTACCTCATGCGTTGACGAAAGAAGTTGTTCAAAGCATTGGATATGAATGTTTTGTTAATCCTATTGTCGCTCATTTACGCCTAGTACAAAGCAAATGGAGAATTAGTCGTCATTGTGCAATTGACGTTATTACACCGAATAAATTTCGGCCGGCCGAGCATGCTGCGTATGGCACAGGTCTTTCTCAATCTGAAAAACGGATGATAGGTGATCATATAGAAGCTGTAGCGGAGCGAATAGTAGGCAGTGGTGAGCGCGGAGGGTATTATGATGGAAATAGGAAAAGAGAGTGTGTCTATCATACTTTAAGTTTCGAAGATTTTTATCAAGGATGGGGCGTTACATCTAAGTTGTATAAAGGAAAACAATTATCGGTCATTATTCCTGTACAAGATGAAGAGAAAACAATTGGAAACGTTATAGATGAGCTTCGCAAAATTGAACCTTTTGAAATTATCGTTGTTGTAAATGGTTCGTCTGATAAAACAGCAACGATTGCAAAAGACAAGGGAGCAACAACAATTGTATATGAAGAAGCACTTGGAAACGATGTAGGGCGTTCACTTGGAACTTATTTTGCAAAAGGAGAAATTGTATTATTTATAGACGGTGACTTTGTTATTCCAGCTAGGGAATTATATCCTTTCGCAAAAGCTATTGCAGATGGAATGGATGTCGCATTAAATGATCTAAATCATTATTTAGATTTAAGAGTACCGCTTCATCTTGTAACTGCATTTAAATATGCATTAAATTTAGCTTGTGATAGAAAAGATTTAGGAGTAGGATCTCTTATCGCTGTACCTAATGCGTTTAGCCAGAAGTGTTTGAAATCAATTGGGTATAGGTCTTTATTGTCACCTTGCGTAGCGCAAGTGAAAGCTATTCTTTCAGGATTCGAAATTGCGTGTGTAAGTCGTGTAGAGGTCGATAAGATGAACCGTATTCGTCCCAGTGAACATTTTGCAAAAATAGGTCATCCTCCAGCTGTTTTGCGAATTATAGGTGATCATATAGAAGGATTAGAGCAATTAATTGTATTAGAAGGCAGCCGTGGTGGATTCTATGATGGGAATAGAAAAAGAGATGTTTTAGAGTAGTAACAAAAAAAGTGTACAACATATGTACACTTTTTTGTTCTGTTATAAAAACTATAACAGATTAGGAGATAAGAGTATTACAGCTCTACAATGGGTATTGTTCTTATATTACAAAATAGGACTCGTATATAAGGATACCAAAAAAATACAATTAAGGAAAGGGTTAATTATAAAGACTTTTAAGTGAAGTTAACACTATGCATATAGTAGTTTGCTCAACGTTTCACAAACATGTCACAACTATTTCGTTCACTTTAGCAAAAAAGTAGTATTCTAAGTGTGTAAGCTGTTATATAAAAAATCTTAGTCCTGTACTAATCAAAAATGGAGGAGATTAGGATGACTCAAGTATTAGAAAATGTTAAAAACGCATGGGAAAACTTTAAAGGTGAAAAATGGAAAGCAGAGATTGATGTTCGCGATTTCATTTTAAATAATGTAAACGTTTTCGAAGGAGACGAATCTTTCTTAGCGGGAGCAACAGAAGCAACGAAGCAACTTTGGGATCAAGTAATGGATTTAACAACGAAAGAACGTGAAAACGGTGGCGTTCTTGATATGGATACAAAAATTGTTTCTTCTATTACATCACATGAACCAGGATATTTAAATAAAGATATTGAAAAAGTAGTCGGTTTCCAAACTGAAAAACCATTTAAACGTTCTTTACAACCATATGGTGGTATTCGTATGGCGGAACAAGCTTGTGAATCTTATGGATACGAAATGGATAAAGAACTTAGTCGTATTTTTAGAGATTGGAGAAAAACGCATAATCAAGGTGTATTTGATGCATATACACCAGAAATGAAAGCGGCTCGTAAATCAGGTGTAATTACTGGTCTTCCAGATGCATACGGACGTGGACGTATTATTGGTGACTACCGACGCGTAGCATTATATGGTATTGATCATTTAATTGAAGTGAAAAAAGCTGATTTGAATTTAACTGGCGGTGTAATGAGCGAAGATACAATGCGTTTACGCGAAGAGTTATCTGAGCAAATGCGTGCACTTCAAGAGTTAAAACAAATGGCTGCTTCTCATGGCTTTGATATTTCTAAGCCTGCAACAAATACACAAGAAGCATTCCAATGGTTATACTTTGCATATCTTGCAGCAATTAAAGAGCAAAATGGAGCTGCAATGAGTCTTGGACGTACTTCTACATTCTTAGATATTTATATTGAAAGAGATTTAGCAAATGGTACTTTAACAGAAGAAGAAGTACAAGAAATTGTGGATCACTTCATTATGAAATTACGTCTTGTGAAATTTGCAAGAACACCTGATTATAATGAATTATTCTCTGGTGACCCAACTTGGGTAACTGAGTCTATCGGTGGTATGGCATTAGATGGTCGTCCATTAGTAACAAAGAACTCATTCCGTTTCTTGCATACATTAGATAATTTAGGCCCAGCTCCAGAACCAAACTTAACAGTTCTTTGGTCTAAACAATTACCGCAGAACTTTAAAAACTACTGTGCGAAAATGTCTATTAAAACATCAGCAATTCAATATGAAAATGATGACATTATGCGTGCTGACTACGGCGATGACTACGGAATTGCTTGTTGTGTATCTGCAATGAGAATTGGTAAACAAATGCAGTTCTTCGGCGCACGTGCAAACTTAGCGAAAGCATTACTATATGCGATTAACGGTGGTAAAGATGAAAAATCTAAAGCACAAGTTGGTCCTGAGTACGCACCGATTACTTCTGAAGTATTAGATTATGAAGAAGTTATGCGTAAGTTTGATATGACAATGGAATGGTTAGCAGGTCTATATTTAAACACATTAAATGTTATTCATTACATGCATGATAAATATAGCTACGAACGTATTGAAATGGCACTTCATGATACAAATGTTCTTCGTACAATGGCAACAGGTATTGCGGGTCTATCTGTAGTAGCAGACTCTTTAAGTGCAATTAAACACGCAAGAGTAAAACCAATTCGTGATGAAAACGGCATTGCAGTTGACTTTGAAATCCAAGGGGATTTCCCTAAATACGGTAACAATGATGACCGTGTAGATGAAATCGCTGTAAATCTTGTAAAAACATTTATGAATAAACTTCGTAAACATAAAACATACAGAAATTCTGTTCATACAATGTCGATCTTAACAATCACATCTAACGTTGTATACGGTAAGAAAACTGGTAACACTCCAGATGGTCGCCGTACTGGAGAACCATTTGCACCAGGTGCGAACCCAATGCATGGCCGTGATACAAAAGGTGCGTTAGCTTCATTATTATCTGTAGCTAAATTACCATATGAAGATGCGCAAGATGGTATTTCTAATACATTCTCTATTATTCCAAAAGCACTTGGTAAAGAAGATGATGTACAAGTACGTAACTTAGTATCAATGCTTGATGGTTATGCAGTAAAAGAAGGCCATCACTTAAATATTAACGTATTTAATCGTGAAACATTAATGGATGCGATGGAACATCCTGAGAAATATCCACAATTAACAATTCGCGTATCCGGTTACGCTGTAAACTTTATTAAATTAACTCGTGAACAACAAATCGATGTAATTAATCGTACAATGCATGAAAGTATGTAAGTGAAAAAGTGTCCCTCTGCTTTTTATAAATAGCAGAGGGAGGCTGCTTCAATAAAGGAGGAAGTAACATGATAAAAGGAAGAATTCATTCTGTAGAGTCTTGTGGTACTGTTGATGGCCCAGGAATTCGTTATGTCATATTTACACAAGGGTGTTTATTACGTTGTCAATACTGTCATAATGCTGATACGTGGGAGATCGGTAAAGGAAAAGAAATAACAGTTGAAGAAGTAATGCAGGATGTGACATGTTACCTTCCTTTTATTGAAGCTTCTGGAGGCGGTATAACAGTTAGTGGTGGTGAACCATTATTACAGCTAGATTTCTTAATTGAATTATTTAAGAAATGTAAGGAAGTTGGAATCCATACAACAATTGATTCTTCGGGTGGTTGTTATTCTGAAGAACCAGAATTCCAAAATAAGCTAGATATTTTAATGGATTACACAGATTTAGTTTTATTGGATTTGAAACATATTGATTCAAAGAAACACCGTAAATTAACAGGGAAACCAAATGAACATATTTTACAATTTGCTCGTTATTTATCGGATAAAAATAAACCAATTTGGGTAAGACACGTATTAGTTCCTGGTGTTACGGATAATGAAGAGGATCTACAAAAATTATCTAGTTTTATTCAAAGTCTGTCTAATGTTCAGAAAGTCGAAGTGCTACCATACCATAAGCTTGGTGTATATAAATGGGAGGCACTTGGACATAAGTATCCACTTGCGAATGTAGAACCACCTACTGAAAAAAAGGTAGAACAAGCAAGACATATTTTACAAGCAGTCTAATCCAAATATTGGATTAGGCTTTTTGCTTTCTTTACAATAAAACCTAGAGTATATATATTGAAAAGAGTATACTGAAAATAGAATATCCATATTTTTGTAAGGAATAAGTGGAGAAATTTACATAATTGTAAAGGGAAATCAAAATAGTAAAAAGAATTAAGAAGTAAAAGAGTGAGTATCATGGAATAGAGAACATTTGTAAGTTATTGCGAAAGCTCTTATAGGAAAGTATAATGTAAAGATATGAGCACAGATAGGATTAAGGGGTCAATCTTATATGCTTTGCATATCCACGACAGGTACATAGCTGAAAGAGAAGTATTAGAATCTGTTTATGTAATTTTTAAGGAAAATGTTTTTCCTATTGTCGTATATGCAATATGGAGAAACAATAAGCTAGGAGTGGATTTGTTTGATAAAAAACCCCAAGGTTTTAATATTAACTGCACATTACGGTAATGGTCATGTGCAAGTAGCGAAAACATTAGAACAAACATTTCGCCAAAAAGGAATTAAAGATGTAATTGTATGCGATTTGTTCGGTGAATCACATCCAGTTATAACCGATATTACAAAATATTTATATTTAAAAAGTTATACAATAGGAAAAGAATTATACCGCTTGTTTTATTATGGCGTAGAAAAAATTTATGATAAAAAAATAGCATCTTGGTATGCGAACTTTGGAAGAAAACGTTTGAAATTACTTTTACAAGCAGAGAAACCGGATATTGTTATTAATACTTTTCCGATCATAGCTGTACCAGAGTTAAAAAAGCAAACAGGTATTTCAATTCCTGTGTATAACGTATTAACGGATTTTTGTGTGCACAAAATATGGATTCATCGGGAAGTAGATCGTTATTTTGTAGCAACAGATCACGTAAAAAAAATTATGATTGATATTGGTGTGCCCGCGGAGCAAATTGTTGAAACTGGAATTCCGATTCGTAGTAGTTTTGAGCTGAAGATCAATCCAGACATTATATATAATAAATATCAGTTATGTAAGAATAAAAAGATTTTACTAATTGTAGCAGGTGCTCATGGGGTATTAGGAAGTGTAAAAGAACTATGCCAATCATTTATGTCATTACCTGATTTACAAGTAGTTGTCGTTTGTGGAAAGAATGAAGCGTTAAAACAGGATTTATTAGGAGTACAGGAAAAAAATCCTGATGCATTAAAAGTATTTGGTTATGTTGAAAATATTGATGAATTATTTCGTGTTACTTCTTGTATGATTACGAAGCCAGGCGGTATTACGTTAAGTGAAGCGGCAGCATTGCAAGTACCTGTCATTTTATATAAGCCTGTTCCAGGACAAGAAAATGAAAATGCGATGTACTTTGAAAGAAAAGGAGCTGCAGTTGTCATTCGTGATGATAGTGAGGTTTTTGCGAAGACAGAGGCGTTATTACAAGATGATATGAAGCTTCTTCAAATGAAAGAAGCGATGAAAAGCATTTATCGTCCGGAGCCAGCTGGTCATATTGTGGATACAATTTTGGCAGAAAATCATGTAGAACCGAATCATATACCTATTAAATCACCTGCTCTTGCACAATTATTTACTTAATATGAAACCCTCTTTTATATGTTTAAAGAGGGTTCTTTATTGTTTTATAAGATAAAGTAGTAACTTATCCACATGAAGATTACGCTTTCATTAAACAGTAAAGTCGAAATATTAACAACTATATCCACATTGTCCACAATTTTTAGAAAACTATCCACAATTCTAACATTTACGATGTGTTACAACATATAAACTTGTGAAGGGTTTGTTGAATTTATTCACAATTCTATAAATTATGTGGATAACGTTATCCACACAAAAAAGGTTCCTTATTTATAAGGAACCTTTTTTGTCTATTCTATCACGTAGAAAAAATATGTAATGAGAATGAATAATTAGGGGGGAAAACGTCTAATTATTCATTCTCACTTTAAATACTTTTCGAGCGATAACCCGCTGCGCGATCTGCTTTGCGAAATACCCGTTGGTAGAGAACTTCTTGTGTACTAGATAATGTGTTTTTTGTTTTGTCACGTTTCTTTTTATCCATTACAAATCACCTCGTGTCCTAAAGTCACTATCTATCGTTTCCAAAGACATGGGGTGATATACGTATATGGCAAAATGTTAATTATTAATTATTTCTTCTAAAAATTTAGATTACGCTTCTTTTAATTGGTGAGCATCTTGGAACGTTGTATCTCGCATTGTAGCAAGTGTATATTGATCTTTTGGAATTTCATATAAGTTATATACTTCTTCATTTGCGTTAATTTCATCATAAACGGCTTTTCTTGTTTCGTTTGCTAGATTTACATATTGTAGTTTTTCGGCAGCTTTAATAGAACGAATATTTATTTTACGAATACGCATAAAGATTGTTTCAATATCTAATTCATAGAAAAGTTCACTAAAAAATGAATCTTTCGCCAATTTATTATAGCCTTTTCCATGATATGGTTTGCCAAGCCATGTTCCGAGAAATCCGGCTTTTTCTTGCACATCAAATAAAGTAATTGTTCCGATAGGGTTACCCCATTCATCTAAAATTGTGCGTGAAATTAATTCCCCACGCTCTTCAGCTTCAATCGTTTGTTTCGTTAAAAATAAATACTCCTCATAAGAATAAGCCTTTTGACGCACAAAAGGGAAGACAGCTGGGTCCACCATTAACTCGTATAGAACGTGGCTGTCGTGTAAGTCGCGTTTTTTCAACATACTAACTCCTCCTCACACGAGGGTAGCATGACGAAAAAACACCCCACCCTCGAAATTTTTATATCAATCTTTAAAAAATTTCGGGGTGGGAATCGAACCCACTAGAACCAGTTTCTAACGCTGGTGGCGCACCATTTGCCTTCCCCATTCATCAATTTGAAAATGATAATCACGACACAAATTGATTATGGTTTCATTCAGTTTATAATCGTATAATACTTTATCTAGTCAAAAAAATAAACTAGTTTTTTTTATTTTTTTTGTAAATTATTTTTCCGTCAATCATGGTTAGTACAGGCTTGGCTAAATAATGGAAAGGATGATGAGTCCATAACACGAGATCAGCGTCTTTTCCAACCTCAATGCTTCCAATTCTATCCTCTAAACGTAAATTTCGTGCTGGAAATATAGTGATTCCTTCTAGTGCAGTTTTTTCGTCTAATCCTTCTCTTACTGCGACAGCAGCACAAACATTTAAATATTGAATTGGTGTATAAGGGTGATCTGTTGTTATAGAAACTTCCACTCCATTTTTCGATAATATATGGTAAGTATCCCATGTTTTGTTTTTAAGTTCGATTTTAGAACGGCGTGTAAGAGTGGGGCCAACTGAAACCTTCAAATTGTGTTTCGAAAGCTCTTCAACAATAAAGTGACCTTCTGTACAATGTTCAATGCGTAAATCGAGATTGAACTCTGCTGCAAAGCGTAGAGCAGAACTAATATCATCTGCTCGGTGAGCGTGGATACGTACAGGTATTTCGCGGCGTAATGCTTTTAAGATAGGAAGCATTCGAAAATCAGCTTCATGTCCGTAGTGCTGTGCTTCATAGAATGATTCCCGAAGTAACCCCATAATTCCCATACGTGTTATGGATTCTTTTGTTCCATTACTATGGACCTTTTTAGGATTTTCTCCAAAGGCAATCTTTAAGCCGGCAGGTTCTTGAATAATCATATGATCAATACAAGTTCCAGCTGTTTTTATTACACAAGTAGTACCACCGATAATGTTTTGACTTCCTGGCATAACGTGAACAGTTGTGATTCCGTTTTGTACAGCATCTTGAAATGCAATATCAAAAGGGTGGATTCCGTCCAAAGAACGGATATGTGGTGTTGAAACTTCAGATGTTTCATTTGCATCATTGCCAGCCCAACCAGTACCTTCATCATAGAGACCAAGATGAGTATGGACATCAATAAATCCAGGTAAAAGATGAAGAGCACGAGCGTCTATAACTGTCATATCTTGAGTAGGTTGAATGGAAGGCTTGACCTCGGCAATTCTTTCTCCTATAACGAGTACATCCCCTTGAAATTTTTGGGATGTAATAGGATAGACAATGGCTTGTTTGAGCAATATTTTCATAGGTACCTCATTTCTGTTACTTTACAATGTTAATGGAATTTAAGGGAAAGTAACTGAAAGGTTATTTGTGTAATAATGCTCCGAATTCTAGAAAATGAAAGTTTTGAAAGGGGGCCCTGTAAAACTGTGTTTTAGAAGTACTACATTGTATGCGAAAGTACATTTTGTAATGCATGGTCTATTGCTGGAAATGTGTATTGATACCCATGTTCAATTGCTTTACTAGGTAATACATGTTGTCCTTCGAGTACAAGTATACTCATCTCACCCAATAAAGTGTGAAGCATAAATGAAGGGACAGGTAACCAATGAGGTTTTTTCATTATAGTTGCAATGGTTTCTCCAAATTCCTTCATTCTTATAGGTAGGGGAGCTGTAATGTTAAAAGGGCCATCAATTTCTTCTTTGTGTATGATGAAATCAATTAGGCGAACGACATCGTCTATATGAATCCATGATAACCATTGGTTTCCAGATCCAATTGTACCTCCAATATAGAATTGATAGGGGAGTAGCATTTTGGGAAGAGCTCCTCCGTCTGCACCTAATACAACTCCAAGTCTTGCGTAGATTGTTCGCATTCCAAGAGAACTTGCTTTAGATGCTTCTTGTTCCCATGAATATACTGTATTTGCTAAAAAGTCATTTCCGGGAATCTCATGCTGTTCTGTAAAAGACTCAGTTTCAGACGTTCCATAGTATCCAATAGCACTTGCGTTAATAAATGTATTTGGCTTTGTACCAAGTGTTTGCAATTGTTTAATGAGTCCTTTTGTTGTTTGAATTCGACTGTTTAAAATGGATTCCTTTTGTTTCTTTGTCCATCTACTATTAATAGACTCTCCAGCTAGATTAATAACTACATCTATAGAAGAGAGGGGGAAGGTTTGTAAATCTGGTGTCCATTGTACATACTGAAGGTTAGGGTGGGAAGTTTCAGTAGTTTTGTTTCGAGTAAGAATGTAAACATTATATCCTTTTTGAATAAAAAAAGTAGAAAGGTATTTACCGATAAAGCCGGTACCACCAGAAATTGCGATTCTCACAATTATTTCCTCCTCATTATATATATTCTTGAAAAGCAAAAACGTTCCTTGACTATGTTAAAATAATAGAGAGGTGAGAGTATGGCTGTCATTACAAGAATAGAAGTGCAAAAACGATCGAAAGAACGGTTTAATATTTATATTGATAAAGGTCAAGGTGAAGAATACGGATTTAGTGTGGATCAAGTAATCTTAATGAAACATGGATTACAAAAAGGGTTAGAAATTGATGAAATAGCGTTAGGAAATATTTTATACAATGAAGAGGTACAAAAAGCATATTTACAAGCAATTTCCTATCTATCCTATCAAATGAGAACAAAAAAAGAAGTAGAAGACTATTTACGAAAAAAAGAAGTGGGACAGGCCGTCATCTCTGAAGTCGTTTCGAAATTATTACATGATCGATATATTAATGATAAAGAGTACGCTGTTTTATATACGCGAACGCAAAGTAATGTGAATCGAAAGGGTCCAACTGTTATTAAAAGGGAGTTATTAAATAAAGGTGTTCAGGATCTAATCATTACACATAGTTTACAAGAATATCCGAAGGAAAAGCAAATTGAGAATGCTTTACTCCTTATAGAAAAGAAGAAAAGGTCTTATCAAAAGCATTCCTTTTTACAAATGAAGCTTAAGTTAGACGAAATGCTTGTTCGTAAAGGATATTCTAGAGATGTGATTCAAATTTGTTTGGAAGAATTGAAAGACGAAAAAGATGACGAACAGCAACAAGAAGCGTTACACTATCATGGGAATAAATATTATGAGAAATATAAGAAGTATGATGGATGGACATTCGAAAATAAGATGAAACAAGCGTTATACCGCAAAGGATTCTCTATTGATGAGATAGAGATATTTTTGCAGATGAAACGTGAAGAGGGATGAGGGGAATAAGATGAATATGCCAAAACGCTACAGTGAAATGACACCACATGAGCTAAGGGAAGAAATTGGGGTTTTGAAAGAGCAAGCAATAAAGGCAGAGCAGCTTGGTATTGTAAATGAGTTCGATGTATTAATGCGAAAGATGGCCATGGCTCGTGCTTATATGACTGATATAAACAAATTTCATATTGGTGAGACATATGAATTAGTAGAAGAACCTGGTATATTATTTGAAATTACGTATTTCAACGGGGTATTTGCTTGGGGACATAAGCGAAATGATAATGAAGAGATTGGAATACCGATTTCTTTATTGCAAGAAAAATGAAAACCAGAGAGCGAATATCTCTCTGGTTTTCATTTTTGGTAGGCGTTACAGGAGATAGGAGATTCTAAAATTGGCGTTTTTTACATTCATTCGCCAGTATAATGAGAGACTGGGTTTGTTGCGTCTGTCCGTTAACTTGCGCTTTTGCATGTTTCGGACGAGTCCACGTATGGTTAAATAATTCAGAACGACTATCTAAGCGATCACGGTAGCTCATCTTTATCACCTCGTGTAGGAAGTTAATTTTTTAGGTTGTACCTGAACTATTCTTCCTGCTGATTTGCAGCACGCATACGTTCTTGTGGGTGCGTGTTAATTGTGCCGTTAGGTCGTTTCGAAGCGAAGCGTGATTTCGCTTTCGGCTGACCATCGATTTTGCTGTTGTTTTTTGACTCAGACCAAAATTCGGCTTGTTTACCCATTGCGAACGCCCTCCTCATCATCAGTTGATACCTCTTTAAGAAGTATCACTTATAGAATGTGCAAAATAGAAGAAACTATCCTTTAGAAATTAAGGGAATAAATAGGTAAAAGGAGAATAGAACATGAATGATATTCACGAAACATTAACAAAAGAACTATTAGACAAAAATGACAAACTTTCTTACGCACAAGCTCGTGCGTGGGTTGAATTATTGTGGGAAGACTTTCAAACAACTTATGCTAAATCAGGTCGTTATCAAGGTGATGAAATGACTGAACAAGTGGTACGAACATGGATTAATAATCATGGAGGTCGCCTTCATGAAATGCGTACAAATAATCCGAAATATAGCCATTTAATCAATCAAGAAGATCATTTGAAACATTAAAAAAAGCGACTTAAGTCGCTTTTTTTAATGTGGAAGTAATTCCAGCTTTTTTCGAAGTTTTTCTTCACTAAAAATCCATCCTGTATAGGAACTAATAATATTTAAATTGTGGTCGAGTTGAACGATTGCAACGAATGGATAATAATCTTTACTGCGATAGCGCAAATCAATGAAGCGAACTTCGTAATAATGATCATAATCGAAAATGTCCCAGCGATACACAGGGGAGAAAGATAGAAATGCTGAGATGTTTTCATCTTGTTTAGCTGCGCGCATAATAGCATTATCTGGGAACGGTACCCGGTCGAACTTATCATATATCATGATGTTACCACGATGCCATCTAGCAACGTAGTAATAATCAGTTGTAACGATTGCTAAATGATAATGATAAAATCTGTAAGAAGGGGAAATGATTATTTTCTCCACATGATTGAAGCGTTTATATACGACGCTACGTATGTTTCTATGCATCATAATCCGTCCGATATAGTAAATAATCATCAATATATACGCTGCTAAGGCAGTATACCCTTTATGGGAACCTACGAGCATACAAGCAATCGCGAGTAGGTGGATAAAGAAAATGACGGTATCAAATGTATTAATGATGCCGAGCGCTACCCATTTTTTTGTGAAGGGCCGTAATGCCTGGGTGCCGTAGGCGTTGAAAATATCTACAAAGACATGAAGAAAGACGGCAATAAATGACCAAAGTAGTAGATGCAAATATGGAGCGTCTGAAAAGAAGGCGAAAGAGATACCACTTATAAGGAATGACCAAAGAATCACTGCAGGAATGGAATGAGTAATCCCGCGATGATTTCTTATATATTTAGCGTTATTACGCAATTTTAAAACTGTATCGATGTCAGGAATATTGGAACCGGTAATTGCAGCAAGCATAACTGCTTGTGGCCCAATATCACTTTGTGCTATGGCTGGATCTAACGTTGCCAAACTGCCTAGAGTAACGCCCATAACAAGGTGAGTGGCTGTGTCCATAGAAATCCACCTCCGTTTTTTATTAATGTAACTCTTTTTATTCGATACCTCAAGTCCTTTGCCTTCTATTTCCTATGTCATCTTACTTAAATTTTTTCCTAAAATCTTTATAATAGTACTTATATGCAAAAAAATGAGGGGGATCAAGTTTGACACTTGAAATATTAAATAATTTTAACATAGAGCAGTTTCAAAATGATTTAATTGGTTGGTTTGAAAAAGAGCAACGCGACTTACCGTGGCGTAAAAATAAAGATCCATACCGCGTCTGGGTTTCGGAAATTATGTTGCAGCAAACGAGGGTAGAAGCTGTAAAACCATATTACGCGAATTTTATGGGGAAGTTTCCTACTCTAGAAGCTTTGGCAAACGCTGGTGATGAAGAAGTGTTAAAAGCATGGGAAGGTTTAGGGTATTATTCTAGAGCACGAAATTTACATGCGGCTGTAAAAGAAGTGAAAGAAGTATACGGCGGGATAGTACCGAGTGATGTAAAGAAAATTGAAAAATTAAAAGGAGTTGGCCCATATACAAAAGGTGCTATTTTAAGTATCGCATATGGTATACCAGAGCCAGCAGTTGACGGAAATGTTATGCGTGTATTATCTCGCATTTTATCAGTATGGGATGACATTGCAAAACCGAAAACTAGAAAAGTGTTTGAAGAGATTGTACGTGAAATTATTTCGGCTGAAAATCCATCTTATTTTAATCAAGGTTTGATGGAATTAGGTGCACTAATTTGTATTCCAAAAAATCCATCTTGCTTACTTTGTCCTGTACGTGAACATTGCCGAGGATATGCTGAAGGTGTTCAAAAGGAGTTACCAGTAAAAAGTAAAGCGAAGGCTCCTACAATGGTACCGATTGTTGCAGGGGTACTTCAAACAGAAGATGGTCGTTACGTCATTAATAAACGTCCAAGTACCGGGTTGTTAGCTAACATGTGGGAGTTTCCAAATGCTGAACTTGGGGAAGGGATTCGGAATCAGAAAGAGCAGCTTACAGATTATATGAAAGAAAAATTTGAGCTCTCGATTTCTATTGAAGAATACGCAATGAATGTACAACATACATTTACACATCGCACTTGGGATATATTCGTATTTTACGGAAAAGTAACTGGTGATATTGTTGAAACAGATACATTGAAATTTGTATCGAAAGAAGCATTTGAGCAGTTACCATTCTCGAAATCGCATCGTACGATTTATGAGAATTGCGTTGAGAAAATTACAATACAATAAATTAAAAAAGTGTTCCCTAGATTGGGAACACTTTTTTAATCGTAAGAAATTTTTGTCCCATGAGTCCAATTAGCTTCACCTTCTTGTAAGCCACCTCTTGATTCAATTTCTCCTACAATTTCTTTATAGATACTTTGACCTTCTGCATTTAAATACGGCAAAATCTGTTGTAATGAGTGATGAAAATAAGCTAATTCATCTTCTTTCCATTCATTTTTTGAAATCAGCGTTAGTTCAGTCATATCGCGTCCTATATACATACTCCCACCTCCATTTCCTATAGTTTGAATGAGTAATAAAAGATATATGCGAAATTTTTTCAAAATAAAATTACGGATAGCTTCTAGTTGAATTGGTTACATTATTGATTGTGGAGGTGAGAAAGATGAGTAAAAAACAACAAGGTTATAACAAGGCAACTTCTGGTGCTAGCATTCAAAGTACAAATGCTAGTTATGGTACAGAGTTTGCGACTGAAACAAATGTACAAGCAGTAAAACAAGCGAACGCACAATCAGAAGCAAAGAAAGCACAAGCTTCTGGTGCACAAAGTGCAAACGCTAGTTATGGTACAGAATTTGCAACTGAAACAGATGTGCACGCTGTGAAAAAACAAAATGCACAATCAGCTGCAAAACAATCACAATCTTCTAGTTCAAACGAATAATGAAAGAAAAACACTTCTCTAATTCGGGAGAAGTGTTTTCTTTGTGCCTGGGTCATGGTAATGAAAATAAAGTGAACGACATAACTTCTAATAAGTCAACAAATGTAGTCAAAGGAGAAGGAAGTTAAAGATGAGAAATATGTAATGAGGAATAATAACTGATAAATAAGTCCAAAAGGGGGTAAGTAATGAACGATTTTGATAAGTTGGTAGGAGAGCAATTGGAAACGATGGATGAGTTGTTAAAGTTACAAGCTCATCTAGAGAAGTATCAGCAAATTGAAATGAGCGAAAAGGATACGTGCGATAAAAAGGAATTACATTTTATCCGCCAAGAAATATATAGAACAGAATTAGCGTTAAAACTGTTACATGAGAAATTTGAAGAGCAAACAAATAGTGTGATTCAATCTTTTGAAACTGAAAAAATGATTTCGAATTTAGGGTAAGGCATATTGTTATCTTCCGGTGAAAGGTCCTTCTTGAGATAGAAATAAGGAAGGGCTTTTTCTATTTCCATTTCCTCGTTTGTAAATCATTCAGCGAAGGCCCCGTCTCCTAAGAAGATTAGGGATATAGTATTCAGTGTGAAAAATAGAGTCTTATCGCTTTAGTTTTAAAATTTCGACAAAAAAGTTATAATAGAAAAAAAGTGAATGCAGCTCAAAGGGCATTTGCAGTTGAAAGAAGAAAGAAGGGAGCATATATGGGATTTCCCAAAGAAGGAGAAAAAGTACAAATACATAGTTATAAACATAATGGCTCCATTCATAGAATGTGGGAAGAGACAACAATTTTAAAAGGGACACAGAGCCTTGTGATCGGAGCAAATGATCGTACAGTAGTGACAGAATCAGATGGCCGAACATGGATTACTCGTGAACCAGCAATTTGTTATTTTCATGCAAACTATTGGTTTAATGTAATTGGGATGCTAAGGGAAGAGGGAGTATATTATTATTGTAATTTAGGCTCACCTTTTGCATATGATTCTGAAGCATTAAAGTACATTGATTATGATTTAGATATTAAAGTATATCCAGATATGACATATACGCTTTTAGATGAAGATGAGTATGAGAAGCATAGTCAAATTATGCAGTATCCACCTGTTATTGATACTATTTTAAAACGAAATGTAGCACAATTAACACAATGGATTCATCAAAGAAAAGGGCCATTCGCGCCAGATTTTGTAGATATGTGGTATGAAAGATATTTAATGTACAGAAATTAAAACAAACCTGCAGGGGATTTCCCGGCAGGTTTGTCCTATTAGAGGGGGGATTATGTGCAAGGTATAAAAAGATATTTGCAATTTGTTAAACCATATCGATGGCTTATTGCTATTACGATTATGATTGGTCTAGTTAAATTCGGCATCCCGCTTATTATGCCGTGGTTATTAAAATATATTATCGATGATGTAATTCAAGGCGGAGGGTCACTTCAAGATAAAACATCCCAATTAGTAACAGCCATTGGGATTGCTTTTTTTATTTTTGCAGTAGTAAGACCGCCAATTGAATATTATCGTCAATATTTCGCGCAGCGTATCGCAAATACAATACTATATGATTTACGAAAACATATTTTTGGTCATTTACAAAAGTTGAGTTTACGCTATTATTCGAATACAAAAACAGGGGAGCTTATTTCACGTGTAATCCATGATGTAGAACAAACAAAGGATTTTGTAATTACTGGTTTGATGAATGTTTGGCTAGATACGGCAACAATTGCTATTGCTATTATTGTTATGTTTTCTATGAATATAAAATTAACATTTGTTGCGTTATTAATTTTACCTATTTATGTAGTGGCAGTGAAATATTTTTTCGGGCGTCTTCGAAAATTAACGAAAGAGCGTTCGCAAGCTTTAGCAACGATGCAAGGGTATTTACATGAACGTATTCAAGGGATGCAAGTGACACGTAGCTTTGCATTAGAAGAGTATGAGGGTAAGCAGTTTGAAAAAAGAAATAATGAATTTTTGACGAAAGCATTAACGCATACGAGTTGGACTGCAAGGACATTTTCGGCAGTGAATACGTTAACCGATTTAGGCCCATTACTGGTGATCGGTTTTGCAGCATATGAAGTAATTCAGGGGCAGTTAACATTAGGGACAATGGTTGCCTTTGTTGGATATATGGATAGTTTGTATAGTCCGCTTCGCCGCCTTGTCAATTCCTCTACAACATTAACACAGTCTTTCGCATCGATGGATCGAGTGTTTGAATTGTTAGATGAAAAATACGATATTGTCAATGTGCCAAGTGCTGTACAAACGACAAAATTAAATGGTGAAGTGATATTTGATAATGTATCTTTTCGTTACAATTCGGATGAAAAAGAGATATTACATAACCTTTCGTTAACTATGTTGCCAGGAGAGAAGGTAGCACTTGTAGGAGCAAGTGGGGGAGGGAAGTCATCTCTTGCTAGTTTAATCCCACGTTTCTATGATGTTTCTTCAGGTGCAGTTTATGTAGATGGGATAGATGTTAGAAAGTATGATATGAGAAATTTACGTAGTCATATTGGAATTGTACTGCAAGATAATTTGTTATTTAGTGATACAATCGGGGCAAATATTTTATATGGAAATCCGAAAGCTACAGAGGAAGAAGTGATTGCAGCTGCCAAAGCTGCGCAAATTCATAATTTTATTATAGAGTTACCTGATGGCTATGATACTGTCGTTGGGGAACGCGGTGTGAAGTTATCTGGTGGGCAAAGGCAACGTGTAGCGATTGCAAGAGTGTTTCTAAAGAATCCATCGTTACTTATATTAGATGAGGCGACTTCCGCTTTAGATTTAGAAAATGAACGGTATATTCAAGAGGCGCTTCAGACGTTAGCTGCTGATCGGACGACGATCGTAATCGCACATCGATTGGCGACGATTACACATGTGGATACGATTATTTACATTGAAGATGGTGAAATTAAAGAAACAGGTTCTCATGAAGAGTTAATGAAAAAAAGAGGGTTTTATTACAATTTATATCAACTTCAACATATAACAGAAACAGCTCCTTTAGCGTAAAAGGAGCTGTTTTTTTTATTCGTCTTCTTTTTTATCTTCGATTTGGAGTTCTGCTTCTGGTTTATGGTATGTGTAGAAGCTATCCACAAGTAAATCTAAATGCTCTACTTCTTCACTATAGTTAATAATGGCAGAAATAAGAGGGAAGAGGTGTAGCCATGTTTTATAAGCTTCCTCATCGTCCTTGTTTTGATAATCCATAAAGATATCAATTAATTCTTGTTTACCTGTTTCAACTTCATCAAGCATTTCAACGGATTGTTGTTTTTTTGCTTTACCAATAAATTTTAATAAAACTTGTTCATGGTAATGGGTTAATGAGTCAAGTTCGTTTTGGATAGATTCCTGAAATTCTTCTGGCATATAGCGCAGTTCATTTTCAGTACGGTGTAATGATTTCAACGTACTTAAAGCACGGCTTGTCGTCGCTAACATTTGTCTGAATAAAACGAGCTTACGAATTTTTGCGAACTTTACTTTTTTCGTGTAGCTTCTTTCTTCTTTATACAGCAAATAGTAATGGTTTAGTTTGATCATCTTTTCTTTCATACGATCAATATCAGTTTTTAGCGTTGTAAAATCAGAAGCTTGCCTGCTATTCATTCGAATCCATTTTACAATTTCTTCTGTATTATCAACGATACGATGATATAGTTTTGTTTCGTATTTTGGCGGCATAAAAACTAAATTTACAAGTGAAGCCGCAATAATTCCAATCATAATCGTCGCAAAGCGAAGTAAGGCAAAACTAAAGAAATCGTCGCCCTGATACTCCATAATGGCGATAACTGTTACTAAAGCAATTGATATTGTGTTTTCTAATCGTAATTGTAACGTAAGCGCAATTACTAATATACATGTTAATCCAATAATAAAAGGATTATGTCCAAAAGCAGTAGCAAATACGATAGCGAATACCGCACCAATGACGTTTGCTTGAATTTGCTCAAGAGCTGTTAAATACGAGCGGTATACAGACGGTTGAACAGCAAATATAGCTGAGATTCCCGCGAATACTGGACTCGGTAATTGAAGTAAAATACAAGCAAATAAAGCTAATGTGATGGCAATACCCGTTTTTAAAATGCGAGCACCAAGTTTCATACCCTTAATAAGATCCTTTCTCTTGTCATAATGAATGTACAACATGATACTATACATTCATTACAATATGTTAGCAAGTGATATTTTAGTGACGTTAATAAGAAATTAAGATTCATTTTATACTTTTTCCTAATTCTTTTTAAACATCAATTTTTAGTGAAAAAACCTGCTGAATTTCAGCAGGTTTCAAATTGTTACTATAGATTACTATGAGAAGTGTACTTCGTCAATTTTTTCTTGAAAATGAAAAGTTGGTATATCACTCTGTGGAGATAGATGGATCAGCCTGCTCTTTTTTCGGGATAATTTCAAAAAACAGTTGCTGCATATCATCGAGTAACGGTGTTAATAAAGCAACTTCCTCGTATTGCTCATGTTCATTTAATACACGAATGTAATCTAGCAATAACTCAGTCACATCTTGCACGCCGTTTTTACTAATTGGTTGTAATGTAACATTTGCCCCTTTTGCGATTCTTCTTTTTAAGGCGTGTTCTGTTAAACCCGAGCTTGAATCATGACGTAAATAAACAACACCACCAGTCATACCAGCACAAATCCATGGACCAGGATCCCCTAAAACAAGCGCTCGCCCATTTGTCATATATTCAAAAGCGAAACCTTTAATATTAGAGTATACACCTATATTCCCTTGCTCTTTTTCACGGAGTGGCTTTGTCATTCGCCCTCCAATTATCATGTCTGCTCCAGAGAGGCGAATGCCAGCGCGAGCATCAGCGTTACCTTGAACGTATAGCGATCCTTTTTGTGCACCGTACCCAAAACCTTTTCCGACAGAACCGTTATAATATATGCCGTCTTTTCCTTTTGCTTTCGTTATATAAATACCACCACCAAAGGAGGTTTTACCAATACCATCTTGTGCACCGCCATTTACGTGTATAAATAAGTTCTCACTATTATAAGCACCTAATCCATTTCCAGGAATAGAGCCATTCGTATACTTTAATGTAAGTGGTTCAAGCTTCGTGTCTTCATATAATTTACTACGAACGCGATAGCAAGATTCTAGCCCACCCATAACGCGTTGCTCTACGCCAACGCCTACTAATTCTTTTGAATGAGGGGAATGAACTGTTTCAAATTGTTTTTCCGGTACGTATTCTGTTTTTGTAACAGATGGGTGTTCTATCGTTTGTAGTAAATTACATAAATTTAATAAATTTTCGCCTCGAACTTGTTCTAATAAATCGGAACGTCCGACAATTTCTTGTAAATTTGCATAACCAAGATTTCCTGTTAATCGTTTTAGTTCTACGCCAAAAGTGGTGAATAAATGTAATAATCCAGCAACGGCGCTTTCTAATTCGCGCGGGACGAAGCGGCGTAATCCGTGTTCTTTCGCCTGAGCTTCAGACTCAATTTGTGTTGCAATTCCAACGTGACAAGTATCTAGATGACATCCGCGGCAAGTTGTACAGCCGATTGCAATCATGGATAATGTACCAAACCCAATACGGTTTGCTCCAAGGAGCATGATTTTCAAGGCATCATTAACACTTCGAATACCACCGTCAGCCCAAATTTCTACTTTATGTCTCATATTTGCTTCTAATAAAGCATTGTGAGCGGCTTTCACACCAATTTCTACAGGAAGCCCTACATGTTGCAATGCGTGAATACGTGCAGCACCTGTACCACCATCAAATCCGCTAATGTTAATAAAGTCAGCACCAGCTTTTGCGATACCGACAGCAATTGTTCCAATGTTAGGGACGACAGGGACCTTTACAGCTACTTTCGCAAGTTGATTAGCCGTTTTAATTTCTGTAATCATTTGAGCTAAATCTTCAATGGAATAAATATCATGGTTGTTAGAAGGCGAAATTAAATCTGAGCCAATTGTAGCATTACGTGCTTCAGCGATTTTTGCTGTTACTTTTGAACCAGGCAAATGTCCACCTTCACCAGGCTTTGCGCCTTGCCCGATTTTTATTTCAATTAAGTTTGATGAATTTAGTAGTTCGGCGTTTACGCCAAATCGCCCAGATGCAACTTGTTGTCCACGTGTATGTGGATATTTTCCAATCATATCTTTAATTTCGCCGCCTTCACCGTTTAAACTAATCATATTTAGCTGATCGGCCGCTTCTGCATATGCACGGAAGGCAACTTCATTTTGAGAACCAAATGACATGGAACTAATAATAAATGGTAAATCATGATTTTGAATGCTGATGGACACTTCTTCAGTTGGAACTACATGTTTTGTTTGTTTCGTTTGAACAAGGTGTCTAATTGCGATTGGATTATTTTCTTCTAATTCACTTAACTTGTCACGGTAATCATCATAAGAGTTTCCTTTTGCGACATCGCCGATTGCTTTCCAAATTCGCGGGAATATATGAAAAGATTTTCGCATTCTAACTTTAGGGTTGTTATAATCATCCGCTCGCAATTGTGCATCTTCAGCAAGTGATTCAAGCGAAAAAGCTAAATCATTTGAACCGAAGAAATTCGTAATTTGTAATATATTTGCAATTTCCTCATGTAATCCGATAGAAGAATAGAGGCGACCGTAACCACGTAATTCATGAATTCCAATTGTTGAAATGACTTTTTCTAGTCCTTTATTAAGAGCAGTATACAAATTCGTAATTGGCGTTTTTGTTCCATCATTTACGGTTGCAAATAATAAATATGGATTCATACCATCTGCTCCTAATCCATACAGTGTGACGATATCATGTAAGGAGCGAAGGGCACCAGAACGTATAACGAGAGAGCAGTTTCGGCGTAATTTATTTTCGCTTAATACTTGATGTACTTTAGCGGTAACTAAATGCGGATCAATCCATAACTGTTCATTTAGATGAGCGTTGGCATCGTCTATTAATAGTAGGGAAGCTCCATCGTTCACGGCCTTTATCGCTTCAGAACTAATTCGATTTAAGGCGCATTGTAAAGTTTCTGTCGGACTGAATGTAGCAGAGATTGTAGCGATAGAGCTATGAGTTTTGAATAGCTGTATAAGTTGTTCGTACGTAATTGTGTGTAATTCCTCTGTAATAGATTGTGCTACACTTCCTTCTAAAATAATGGGGGAAAGCATCTCAACTACAAATGGCTGTTTAGCTCCGCTTAATAAACTTGGGCGCTCTCCAAGTATCGTTCGTGTGGAGAAGTGTTCGACCTCTCGATCACGATCGATTGCTGGATTTGTAACAACGGCTACACTTTCCTTAATGAAGTCAGCGATATTTCGTCTATCAGTATCGAGTGCTGCAAGTGGTGAGTCATGCCCAAGTGAGCGAATTGGCTCAACGCCTTTTGTTGCCATCTGTTCAAGAAGCTGAATATGCTCTCGATCCCACCCGAAAGAAACGTACTGTTTCGTTTCAACTTGAACAGAATCACATAATCCTTGGATTTCTTTCGTTTCAGGGATAGATAAGTTTAAATGATAATTGCTAACATCGATTCGTTTTTGGAAACGATTATATACTTCAATTTGGTATTTGTCGTATTCATAAAGAACAAGTTCATCGTGTTCATTCCACTTTAGACCGACTTTTTCTCCAGGAGCGAGTGGTTTCGGTTCTGCTACATATTCAGTTGGTGATACAACTCCAGGTTCAGAAGAGAAAACATAAGAACTCGCTGTCTCTACTTTCCATACTGGTCGTAGTCCAAGGGAATCAACGCTGAAAACAGCCTCATCTTTATAACGTGAAATAATACCAGCTGGACCTTGCGCAAAATGGCCCCAAGCTTCACGTATATACGTATATAAATCTTGTAAATGCGGTTCATAAAGTTTAATTTCATTAATAATTGGTGGGAATAGTATATCCATTGCTTCAAATAAACTGTAGTCGTATTGAACAAGTAGAGTTTCTAGGGTGCGGTTTAAATCTTGGGAGTCACTCCCCCCAACAGTAAGTGGAACATGAATCATGTCAGCTTGATCGCGTAATTTTGCAATTGTGTTAATTTCACCATTATGTCCGAGAACGCTAAATGGTTGTACACGAAAAAAATTAGATAATGTATTAGTAGAATAGCGGTTATGTCCTAGTGTCATAGTTGAAGCGATAAGTGGATGTTGTAAATCATTGTAATAGGCAACAAGTGTATCCCCAGCGCCTAGAACTTTATATACAACATGGTCACGACTTAATGAGGCAACATGAATCGCTTCGTTTTCCTCTATTTTTATCGTTACTGAAAATAATGTTTGCTCAATATTTTCAACTTTATTTTCTGCGATAAGAGCAACTTGCCAAAATAAAGGTTCTTCCTGTTTACCAAGTGGACCGAGTGCATCGGAATTTATTACATCATCACTTTCAAAAATAATAGTAAAACTTTCGTCATTTAATTGCGTACGAATATGATTTTTTAAATTAACGATATTTGCGTTTTTGTTTAGAAAAAAATGTCCAACGATAAAGTGGGGATGATCCACAATCGTTGGATTGTATCCGTTATTTTTCAGCTTTTCATTCCAAAGTGCTTTTGGGACATCAATGTGAATTCCGATACCATCTCCTTCACCATTAATGAAACCAGCTCGATGATTCATTTTGACAAGTGATTGTATGCAAAGGTCAATGTTTTCTTTTGTAGGAATTTTTCGTTTCTCCATAACGGAAACGATTCCACACGCATCATGTTCTGCATTTTTATAATCTCGAAATAAAGACGGTGTCCATGTATTTGTTTTATTGAGCATCCGTCAATCCCCCCTCTTATTGAAATTTGAATAATCTTACTATTCAAGGCGTGAGCAGCCTTATATACAAGGATAGTAAGGATATAAAAGAAAATTAAACAGATAATTATGAATAATTATACTATTAATGAGGGATTTATGAAATAGAAAAAAGGAAAAAAGAAAGATGTGCTTTCTTTTTTCCTTTTAATGACGGGATTATTTATTATCCGCTAAAGCAGCAAATGCTCTGCCTACAGCTTCGATTGTATATTCAATATCTTCTTTTGTATGTTCTGTCGTTAAGAACCATGCCTCGTATTTAGAAGGTGCTAAGTTAACTCCTTCTTGAAGCATAAGCTTGAAGAATTTACCGAACATTTCACCGTCTGTATCTTGTGCTGCATCGTAATCTTCAATTGTATTTGTTGTGAAGTATACAGTTAAAGCACCTTTTAGACGGTTTAATGTAATATCAATATTATGTTTTGTAGCTTGCTCTAAAATTCCTTTTTCAAGCATTGCACCAAGTTCATCTAATTTCTCATAAAGCCCTTCTTCTTGAAGAACTTCTAGACAAGCAATACCAGATGCCATAGAAGCAGGATTTCCTGCCATTGTACCAGCTTGATATGCAGGTCCAAGAGGGGCAACTTGTTCCATAATTTCTTTCTTACCACCGTAAGCACCGATTGGAAGTCCACCGCCAATAACTTTACCAAGCGCTGTTAAGTCTGGTGTTACGCCAAGTAAGTCTTGAGCACCACCGTACATGAAGCGGAAAGCAGTAATAACTTCATCATAAATTACTAGTGCACCAGCTTCATGAACAAGTTCATTTACTTTCTCAAGGAAGCCAGGTTTTGGCTCTACAATACCGAAGTTTCCAACAATCGGTTCTACAAGGATAGCTGCTACTTCATGTCCCCATTTATCTAATGCTTCTTTTAAAGTTTCTACATTATTAAATGGAACGGTAATAACTTCTTGTGCGATACTTTGTGGTACACCAGCTGAGTCAGGAATTCCTAGAGTAGAAGGACCAGATCCAGCTGCTACAAGTACTAAATCAGAATGACCGTGGTAACAACCAGCGAATTTCATAATTTTTGTGCGGCCTGTGTAAGCACGAGCGACACGGATTGTTGTCATTACTGCTTCAGTACCAGAGTTTACGAATCGGACTTTATCTAATGCAGGCATTGCTTCTTTTAACATTTTTGCAAATTTTACTTCTAGTGCTGTTGGTGTTCCGTAAAGTACACCATTTTCAGCAGCTGTTGTAATTGCTTTTGTAATGTGCGGGTGAGCATGTCCAGTAATAATAGGACCGTATGCTGCTAAATAATCGATATATTTATTTCCGTCTACATCCCAGAAATAAGCACCTTTTCCACGTTCCATAGCAACAGGAGCGCCGCCGCCAACTGCTTTAAAAGAACGAGAAGGACTATTAACTCCGCCAACGATATGTTCTAAAGCTTCTTTATGTAATGCTTCTGATTTTGTGAATTTCACTACAATTCATCTCCTTACAAAAATCTATGTATTATTCTAACATGTTTTTCGAAAAGACGTATTGTTTGTGATAGAGAAGGCAGTTGGGTAAACTATTCGTTGTGACATTTAGGAAGGGGGTCCGGTTATGAAATCGGTAATTGAGGTACAAGGGTTACGTAAAGAGTTTACAGCCTATTCAAGTCGTCCGGGTTTAAAGGGTGCATTTCGCGATTTATTAAATCGTAATTATAAAATAGTACCAGCAGTAAATGATGTATCTTTTGCTGTGAAACAAGGTGAAATGGTTGGGTATATTGGTGAGAATGGTGCCGGTAAATCAACGACAATTAAAATGCTTACTGGGATTTTGACTCCGACATCAGGAGAGATTTTAGTAAATGGGATGAATCCGCATAAGCAGAGAGAAGAATTCGTAAGAACAATTGGTGTTGTTTTCGGTCAACGCTCACAACTTTGGTGGGATATTGCTGTACAAGAATCTTTTCGTTTATTAAAAAAAGTGTACGGTGTATCAGACGCTCAGTATAAAGAGCATATGGAACACGTGATTGAAACGTTAGATATTGGTCCTTTATTAGATAAGCCAGTTCGAAAGTTATCTCTAGGTCAAAGAATGCGTTGTGAATTAGCGGCAGCATTAATTCATAATCCACCGTTATTATTTTTAGATGAACCAACAATTGGGTTAGATGTTCTTGTGAAATTGAAAATACGTGAATTTTTAAAAGAAATGAACGAACGTTATAAAACAACAATTTTATTAACAACCCATGATATTACTGATATTGAAGCTTTATGTGAGCGCGTTATCATGCTGGATGAAGGAAATATTATGTATGACGGTTCTTTAAATAATCTTCGTACGCAGTGGGGAGCAGAGAAGGAAATACATTTTCAATTTATTGCACCAGTTTCCTATCAGGCGTTATCAATGGTTATGCCAGATAGTCACGTCGTTTGGTCGAAAGCGAAAGAGGAAAACGCGTGGGTTGCAAAAATACCGAATGAAGAAGTTATCATTTCAATGCTTATTTCTAAAGTAGTACAAGCATTTCAAATTAAAGATTTAAAAATTAACGAAGTGTCTACAGAGGAAATTATTCGTAACATTTATGAAGAGGGTATTAAACATGGGTAAGTACATTGAAATGATTCGAATTCGCTTTTTAATGATGCTTGCGTATCGTACAAACTATTATAGCGGGATTTTAATTTATACAATTAATATCGGCGCGTATTATTTTTTATGGCAAGCAATTTATAGTGGAAAAGAGAATATTGAAAGTTTATCTATTTCGCAAATGACTACGTATATCGCAATTGCGTGGATGGCACGTGCCTTTTATTTTAATAATATAGACAGGGAAATTGCGATGGAGATTCAAGAAGGACGTGTAGCGGTAGAACTGATTCGTCCATATAACTATTTAGGAATGAAAGTGATGCAAGGTCTTGGTGAAGGAATATTTCGTTTTGCCTTCTTTTCAATTCCAGGTATGGTTATTGTTACCTTATTATTTTCATTGCAAATTACTACGAATTTTCAAACGTGGTTATATTTCTTCTTATCTTTAATATTTAGCTTTATTATTAATACACAAATTAATTTAATGACGGGAATGCTCACGTTCTTCCTATTTAATAATAGTGGAATTATGTATGCAAAACGTGTTGTTATTGATTTATTTTCAGGTCTATTATTACCAATTAGTTTTTATCCGTTATGGGCCCAAAAGGCAATGGTATTTTTACCGTTTCAGGCTATTAGTTATATTCCGAGTATGATTTTTTCAGAAGGTATACAAGGAAGTAAATTGTATGAGGCATTATTATTCCAAGTAATTTGGGCAATTGTACTTATTATTCCAATTGTACTCATGTGGAGAACGGCGAGAAAACGTCTAATTGTACAAGGGGGATGATGAGATGATATATATAAACCTATTTTTACAATATGCAAGCCAATATATAAAAACAAAATTGGAGTATCGGGGCGATTTTATCGTTGGATTACTTTCTGATTTAGCACTACAGGCTGTTAATTTAATCTTTATTCTCGTTGTGTTTGGGCATACACAAGCATTGAAAGGCTGGAGTAGAGAAGAAGTAATCTTTATTTATGGTTTCTTTTTAGTACCGTTTGCCATATTCTCAGCTTTCTTTAACATATGGGACTTTAATGATCGTTATATTATTAAAGGAGAAATGGATCGTATATTAACGAGACCGATTCATAGTTTATTTCAAATTATATTAGAAAGAATGGAACTTGAATCTTTAATTGGAGCCATTACAGGAATGATTGTAATGGGCTACGCAGCAGTGGAGCTGCAATTATCTTTTTACTGGTACGATTTCTTCTTATTCTTACTGATGGTAGGAGGAGGAGCACTTGTATACGGAGGGATATTTGTTACGCTTGCGAGCCTTGGTTTTTGGTCGGATGCGAAAAGTTCAATTATGCCGCTAATGTATAACATAGGTAACTATGGCCGCTATCCTGTTAACATTTATAACCGTGTGATTCGCTTCATTTTAACGTTTGTTTTACCATTTGCGTTTGTCGGAGTGTATCCAGCAGCATACTTTTTAAGAAAAACAGAGTGGAATAGCTATGCATTTGCAACACCACTCGTTGGTGTTATCTGTTTTATGATTGCAATTACTCTTTGGAATCAAGGGGTAAAAAGGTATCGTGGTGCTGGGAATTAATTATAGAAGCTTGTTTGTTTCTAAGGGATAAATCCAGTGGCTGCCTCATACATATAAAATGAGGTGGAGGACATGTTATGGGGATTTATTCTATTAATTGCAGCAATTGCTATTTTGAGAAGTGTCCAATTGTTATGGAGTTCATATTCAGATTCTAGGCGTTTCTTTTCGCTTTATAATTTAGCCTCCTTATTTTTAATTTATACAACGGTATTGATTGCGTTTGGGTTAAGTTATGTTGTATTAGAAGAAATGGGTTTTGCGGTTTTGAAAGAAGATGGAGAAAGCTTGCATGCCCAATCTTTTCAACTTGTAGAAATTTGCTTATATTTTAGCGCAGTTACTTTATTGTCCGTTGGGTACGGAGATATAGCTCCGATTGGAATAGGGAGATGGATTGCGATTGCAGAAGCGCTAATTGGATATACATTACCGTTTGCTTTTGTAATGAGGTCTGTAATAGACAATGAAAAATAAGATAGCATTTGATATAGTAAAAGAAAAGAGTAGGAGTGATAACAATGATTACAGTAGGAGAAATGGCTCCAGAATTTACAATAGAGGGAAGTAACGGGGAACAAGTTCGCTTAGCTGATTTTCGTGGTAAAAATGTAGTGCTATATTTTTATCCGAAAGATATGACTCCAGGGTGTACAACTGAAGCATGTGATTTTCGAGATGCATATGGATTATTTCAAGAGAAAGATACAGTTATTCTTGGTGTAAGTCCTGATTCAGCGAACAGACATCTGAAATTCATTGAGAAGCATGAGCTTCCATTTGTACTTTTAGTAGATGAAGATCATAAGGTAGCAGAATTGTACGATGTTTGGAAATTGAAAAAGAACTTTGGAAAAGAGTACATGGGAATCGAGCGTTCTACATTCCTTATTAATAAAGACGGTGAGCTTGTAAAAGAATGGCGTAAAGTGAAAGTGAAAGGACATATTGAGGATGTTCTTTCTTATATAAAGTAAATTCATTGTGGAGATAAATATATAGAAGTAAGGCGAGTGTCTATACATATTTTATCGTCTTACATAAAGTGAAGTGTAGGGCATACCTCCTCAGATGATAGTATTCCAAGTGCGATTATGTCGCACTTTTTTTCTATGTAAATGTATAGAAAATGGGGAAAGATATATAAGAATAAGGCTATATACAAAAATAAACCACATACTTATAGTAGAAATATTGACGATTTATAAGAAAAGGAGTACACTCTTTATAAGAATTATAAAATAATAATCCGTATAGAATCGGGGTGCATGACGGTGGTCAAAGAAGAATTAAAAGAAGCGCTAGAAATGCTGAAAAATACGGGTGTACGCATTACTCCACAGCGTCATGCTATTTTAGAGTACCTTGTGGAATCAATGACGCACCCAACAGCGGATGACATTTATAAAGCATTAGAAGGTAAGTTTCCAAATATGAGTGTTGCAACTGTCTATAATAACTTACGTGTATTTAAAGAGGTTGGACTTGTAAAGGAATTAACTTATGGAGACGCTTCAAGTAGATTTGATTATGTTACAAGTCAACATTATCATGTGATTTGCGAAAAATGTGGTAAAATTGTTGATTTTCCTTATGGAGGTTTGGAACAGCTTGAAGAAGAAGCTGCGAAAACGACAGGCTTCGTTATTAATAGTCATCGCTTAGAAATTTATGGCGTTTGTCCAGAGTGTCATAAGGCGTAATATATAATAAAGAAAGAGGGAGACGTAAACGTCTCCCTCTTTCTTTATTATATATGGGAATTACGTTAGGTTCAGGAGGATTTAAAACGTTCAGTGAAGAACCTAGTTTTAAAAGATAAATACAAAAGGTGATTTCTTGGTTAAGAAATCACCTTTTAACGTTTAGTTTTGTAAGGTCACATTGTACCCATATATGCCTATGATTTATAGCTCTTCTTATTATATTTCTCATCAAATTCTTTTCCTTCTAGATTGCGATCCATTGTTAAAGGTTGGTTGCAATGCATACATGCGTCGACACGACCGAGCATTTTGGTCGGCTTATCACAGCTTGGACAAATAATTTGTACAGTTTTAGTAGATAACATGCCAATCCAAAAGTAAACGACAGTACTAGCGATAACAGCTAAAAAGCCAACCATCATAAATGTTGTCATAATAATAATGTTTTCACGGAAAAAGACACCTAAGTATGCAATGAAGAGGCCGATAAATACTAAACTTAATGCAAAGGTCCGGATTTTATTGATTTTGTTTGAATACTTAATGCTCATTCTCACCACTCCCTATAACAATAATATAACATAAAATTTAGAATTTTCACTCGTTAACAAACGTGATAAACCGATAAGATATGAACTATGGGATATGATGAATGAAGGGAGGCTATAATGATTTTTGGAACATGTTTTTAAAGTTTTAACGGGATGTGAAATTTTTTTGTAAAAAGTATTGACCCTTTATATACTGCATGATATATTAATAACCGTCGCTGATGCGGAAACGCAGAAAACGACAAAAAAGAAATTGAAAAACTTAGTTGACATCGAAAAACGAAGATGTTAACATAAGGAAGTCGCAAATGAGCGGCTAAGTAGTTCTTTGAAAACTGAACGAAACAAACAACGTGAAACGTCAATTTTTATTTTTAGATGCTAGACAAACTAACTTTATTGGAGAGTTTGATCC
>NZ_JAKVPU010000011.1:0-137930 GCF_022487605.1 Bacillus sp. ES1-5
TCCGCAGTAGCTCAGTGGTAGAGCTATCGGCTGTTAACCGATCGGTCGTAGGTTCGAGTCCTACCTGCGGAGCCATATTATAGAGAAGTACCCAAGTGGCTCAAGGGGCTCCCCTGCTAAGGGAGTAGATCGCGAACGCGGTGCGAGGGTTCGAATCCCTTCTTCTCTGCCAGAATTGGCCCGTTGGTCAAGTGGTTAAGACACCGCCCTTTCACGGCGGTAACACGGGTTCGAATCCCGTACGGGTCATACTAAAAGAGATAGCATAATCTGCTATCTCTTTTTTGTTGTGTAAAAGTGGACTTTTGATAGTCTGCTTTTTTTTATGAATTTCTGGTGTCTTTTCTTTAATACTGGATATTAATCATTGTAATAAGTTGTAGGAGATTTATATATATATGCATTTATTTTTGCAACCTTTTTATTCTCTCATTCGACTATATTAGTAAAGGGAGGAAGAAATAAAATGGACATAGCCTATTTAGTAAAACAAGCAACAAAAGGAAATGATCAAGCATTTGAACAACTTATCACTTTTGTTCGCCCGAAATTATATCGAACAGCCTATTCTTATGTAAGAAATGAACAAGATGCACTGGATATATACCAAGAAACAATTTATGAAGCATATCTTTCATTGAGAAAATTAAAAAAGCCGGAGAAATTTCAAAGTTGGATTACCAAAATTCTTGTTTTTAAATCCATTGATTTTGTAAGAAAATCCTCTAGACAATTTGTTACGAATGATGAAATATTTTCTAATTTGTGTACAGAAGAGAGCATGAATAAATTAGAACAATCATTAGATTTAACCGAAGCATTTAATTTCTTAGATCCTACTTACAAAACAATTATTTTATTAAGGTATTATCACGATTTATCTATTAAGGAAATTGCTGAGGTTCTTAATTCTCCAGAAGGAACGGTAAAGTCTCAATTACATCGAGCAAAGCAAGCCTTACGCCCCATTTTAAAGGAGGGATATAGTTATGAATAAAGAAGAATTTAATCACCATATCAATGATATTCCTATTCCAGAAGACCGGTTAATTCAAAGAGAAAAAACAGCCATGCTTCAAGCTAAGAAAAATCAATACCGTAGAAAAAAAACAATCAAGTATTCTAGTCTTGTTGCTTGTGGAATATGTGTTTCTCTCTTAGGTTTTGGATTCATTTCTCCTACTATGGCAAAGACATTATCGAGTGTTCCAGTTATAGGCTCCATTTATGCACAATTTAATGATATTGCTTCTGATAAAATTGAAAAGGATGAACTTGCTACATCCATTGAAAGACAAGATAACCATAGTGGTTTAACGATGAATGTGAAAGAAGCTGTTTACGATGGCGGACGTTTAGTGATTACGGTGGAATACAAAGGAGAAAATACTATTTCCAATAGCAATGAAGAGAAAGCTGGATTTAGTTATGTAACCATTAATGGGAAAGAAGTTAGGGCTGCGATTGGTTCTACTTCACAGAAGTCAAAAGGACGAAACACCATTATCGAGCAGCATGAATTCACTCTGGCTAATTACGATGAATTTGGTGATAAAATTGATGTTTCCGTCCATGGGAAAGATTTATTTGGACAAACAGGAACATGGAACGTAGCATTTTCTCTTACAAAAGTTGAAGGTGAGATTCGTAAATTTACTCCTAATATAAAAACATTAACGAAAGATAATCTCTATGTATTAACAGTAGATCAAGTTGCCTTTTCTTCACTTTCAACGAGGATTGATTTGACCTTCGATTATCCAAAAGAAATGGAAGCTAATGATAGTTGGCCAGCACTTGATTATACTGTCACTGATGATAAAGGAAAAGTCTACGAAGGGGTCAGCTTGCAAGTTGGTAGCACGGGACTATATGGACACCATATTGTTTTAGCTCTTCCACCAATGGATAATCCTCCAAAATTCTTAACAATTAAACCTGCTTTTCTTAGTGGTCAAAATGATACTTTAAAAAATGGAGGTGCTGAAGATTTGAAAACGACTGTGTTGCTACAATAATTGAAGAGCCTTGCTAGGTTTCCATGTCTATTGACTGTTAATACGTAATGGTATGTTAATTTGACGTGTATGGAAAAACATTGCTATCCAGCAAATATAAATTTGTATCTATATAATCAAAAAACGTTATTCTTTTTGTAGAAATATACAGAAAGGATGGCGTTTTTAATGCTATTATCATTTTCGAGTTTTGTCGGTGAGTCGATATATTGCAAAAATCGCCGATATAATTGCACTTACTGATGAAAACATAAGAAAAATCCTTTCACAATCTAAAGAAAACGCCTCCATTGAGATTGATTTCATACTTGTTTTAATAACTTTACACTCTATGTGAAAAAGTTCACAAATAGGTCATAATTTGTGAATTGATTCACAATGATACGTGCTACAATATGAATGTAAAGAAGTTAAACAACATTAAATTAGTATTTTAATTAATTACTTAAACAATCATAAAAAAATATATGTGAACAATAGAGAGGGGAAATTAACATGAAAAAAGGTATCAATCGTGTAGTATTAGTAGGAACAGGAGCTGTAGGTTGTAGTTACGCTTACTCAATGATCAACCAAGGTGTAGCTGAAGAATTCGTATTAGTAGATGTTAATGAAGCAAAAGCAGAAGGGGAAGCAATGGACTTAAGCCATGCGGTACCATTCTCTCCATCACCAACAAAAGTTTGGAGCGGTAGCTATGCAGATTGTAAAGATGCAGATTTAGTTGTTATCACTGCTGGATTACCACAAAAGCCAGGTGAAACTCGTTTAGACTTAGTTGAGAAAAATACAAAGATCTTTAAACAAATCGTTCGCGGCATTATGGATAGCGGATTCGATGGAATCTTCTTAATCGCAACAAACCCAGTTGACATTTTAACTTACGTAACTTGGAAAGAATCTGGATTACCAAAAGAGCGCGTAATCGGTTCTGGTACTACTTTAGACTCTGCTCGTTTCCGTTACATGTTAGGTGACTACTTAGATGTAGATCCACGTAACGTTCATGCTTACATCGTTGGTGAGCACGGTGACACTGAACTTCCAGTATGGAGCCATGCTACTGTAGGTGTACAAAAACTAGAAACAATCTTAGCTAACAACGAGCAGTACAATCAAGAGGACTTAGATAAAATCTTCGAAAATGTACGCGATGCAGCTTATCATATCATCGAACGTAAAGGTGCAACTTACTACGGAATCGGTATGTCACTACTTCGTGTAACTAAAGCAATCTTAAGCAACGAGAACAGCGTATTAACTGTATCGGCATACCTTGAAGGTCAATATGGTGAGAAAGATGCTTTCGTAGGTGTTCCAGCTGTTATTAACCGCGAAGGTGTACGTGAAATCGTAGAACTTGAGCTAAATGAAGAAGAAAAAGCGAAATTCGCTCATTCTGTAAAAGTATTAAAAGAAACAATGGCACCAGTACTATAATAATTGCTAAATAATTCAGAGGCGGGAAACTGCTTCCTACCTCTGAGTTTTTATATAACTTAATATAAATTCCTTTTCCGGTTTCCCTTGTATATCCCCAATATACCCCTTTTGCTGGATAAGGGTCGTTTATAGAAAAGAGCACTCTACTTTTATGTAGAGTGCTCTTTATTACTATTTTTTAGGAGTTAATCCTAATTTCTTTAAAATATCTGCAAGTGTACCGCTTTTTGATTTTTCAACAGGTGTTTGTGATTTAGATGCATCTGGACCTTTCTTCAAGAAGTTCTTTTCAACGAAGCGAATATCTTTTTCGTCGACAATGCCATCTTTGTTAAGGTCGCCTTCTTTCACTGATAGTCCTTTTTTATCATAGTTGCTAGCGATAATTTCAGCATCTTTTATATCAATTACTTTATCCCCATTTACATCACCGGCAAGATTTTCATCAGGTCGTGCATAATAATATTGACCAAGCAGCTTACCATCTTTTTCAGTACCTAGTTTTGTAGTTAGTCGGCTTGTTAAATGTCCTGGAACCTCCACGTATAAGTTATAATCACGTTTATTAACAGGAAGTCCATTCAATTTGAAGTAACCGTATTTATCAAGTGAGCCTTCAAACTTATGACGGTAAGAATCCGTTGCATATACTTTTACACCAAACTTTGTATAATCGAATTTCTCATCTAAATATCCGCGTTCATTTAAGAATGCACCAGGTTTAATATTTCCTTCTACTTTTGAGTTTAAAGACATAACTGAGAATGTTTGATCTTGAAGTACACGCATTCTGTTTGGCTCTGATTCACCTTGTTTCCAGTAAACGAACACTGGTAAATCTAATTGAGCATTTGCTTCATAAAACTCATCATTTTCTACCTTGAAAGTTACATCAATGAACGGGAAGTCACCATCTAATCCGGCGAAGTTTTTATCATCGATAGCTCCGCCTACTGTAACAGAACCTTCTTCTAGTTTCGGTTCATTTACTTTTGCAGTTACCCCTTTTTCAGAAAGGAGTTTTTCAAAAGCAGGATTCAATTTCGCATTTGCAAATTTGAAGTTCTTCTCTAGGAATTTTACGTTAAATTCTCCAGATACAAATTGTTTTACATGTTTCGCATTTAGTGTCACAGTGAAGTCATCATCTTTATATAATTCTTTTTTATCATAACTAGCTTTTGCATATTGAGCACCTTGCGGAATAAACCAATAGTTATTTACACCGCTTGGATAGTCAGGACCTGCAGTTGCATAATCGAAAATATATACGCCTGTGTTCATTGGACCTTCAGTTTTAAAGGAATCAGGTGTAATACCAACTTTAAAGTCACCATTTTCAGTAATAGGTAAAAACTTGTGCAAGTATGGAGAATAATCATAGTACATAACACCGTTCGCTTCTTGCGTAATGTTTAATCCTTTTCCTCTTAAGTAGTCAACGTTAGAATCATATACATTTCCTTTAATCCATAGTGCTTTTTTACCGTCTTCTACTGTGTAGTTTTCTTCATTTAATTCATAAATACCAGGCTGTAATCCAGTTAATTTCACTTCTGGTGGTGTATTATCAATTACGACGTAATCGCCTTTCACACGTGCCTTCCCGGCTTTATCGTAGCCAACAAATTCAATTGTGTAATCTCCTTCAGGTAAGTCGATTTTCTCATCACCAATTGGTTTTGCAGGATCATTTGTAAAAGGATACACTCTGCCGTTAAAGAATGAATCTAAGTAGTAATACACATCCGTTTTTAGTCCACTCGTGTTTAATGTTCCGATGAAGCCGAGCGCTTTATTTGTTTTTGAGTCTTTCACGATAAGATCTAACGTTTCAAGTTCGCTGTTTAATTGGAACGCCCCGTGAACATATGATTCACGGTATGGATTGAATGTAGATGTATCAGTTGAGATTGTTTTTCTTGATAATAGTGCATTTTCAATACCAGGCTCTGACACACGAATAGAGAACGGAATTTGATACGTTTCTTCTTTATTTTTCGTGTTTGTAATATGAATATATCCTTCATATCGACCTTGCTTTGCACCAGCTGGAATATTAATTTTTGCTTCAATTTCATCTGATTTACCAGCATCAATCGTAATTGTTTCAGAAGTAGAAATTTTTACACCGTTTGCGGTAGCGTCGTTAATGGCAGAAGAAGCTGGTGTATAAGAAATTTCTGTTTTAAATTCTTTCTTCTCTTGTTTATTGCGGTTTTCAATTTTAATTTTTCGTTTTTGTTCAAGAGATTCTCCGTCTTTTTGATAGTACTTACCGAATGCAATGGATCCAGTTTCTTCAGGTACTTCAATCACTTCATCATTTACAATTGTTTTTGTCGTATCTAACACTTTAAAACTTGTTTCCGTGTGAACAGAGTTATAAGCACCTACTCGTCCAGCTCCCACTTCATATACGGAATACTTTTCTTTTAAATCATCAGCTGTGTTCATAAGAGATGCCTTTACATCGAATGGAGAGTATTCTGGATGTTCTTGCAAAATAAGAGCAGCAACGCCAGCGATATGAGGAGATGCCATGGATGTTCCTTGCATACGTTCATAGGAAACATCGTAGTTTTCACCTTCTTGCGGGTCGTTAATATATTCAGGTACTGTTGAAAGTACAGCAACACCAGGCGCTGTAATATCAGGTTTAATATCATCATTTGATGTAACAGGGCCGCGTGAGCTAAAGTCTGCAAGATGGTCGCCTTCTGTTTGAATGTAATTGATTTCATCGAAAGTTAAGGATGTTTTGCCTTGTTCAATTTGAGCTTTTAGTTTTTCGCCATCTTCTTTCGTTAGGCGGAATGCTGGAATGTATTTTGTACTTTCGCCAATGTAGTAAGGGATTTCTCCATCCACATTGTTATAAATAATAACTGCTTTTGCACCAGCTTGTTTCGCATTTGTGATCTTTTCATCAAATGAGATTGTACCACGCATAACGAGTGCGATTTTTCCTTTTACATCCTTTTTACTAAACTCGTCAGGAGTACCGATCCCTACAGATTCAATAGGGAGAGATTGTCCTTTGAAATCTTCTATTTTATCAGTGAAGTTTTTGCCGAATAAAATTAGGTTAGGGAATTGTAATTGCCCAGCATGACCAGATAGTTTCGGTAAGGAAATAGAGCTATCACTTGCTCCAACTGTAATAGCAAATGGAGAAGCACCAGGTGATCCGAGTGTCGCTGGATTTGGACCAGAGTTCCCAGCAGCAACGACTGTAACAACGCCCGAAAGCATTGCGTTATTAACAGCGATAGACGTTGGGTCAAGCGGATTGTTGCTATCGTCACCTAACGATAAGTTAATGACGTTCATACCGTCAGAAATAGATTTATCGATTGCAGCAATAATACCGGAACTATCTCCACTTCCATAAGGACCGAGTACTCGGTAGTTATACAGTTCAATGTCAGGTGCAACACCTTTTACTGCGGAATCTGATTTGTTTTTCTTTTGAGCAGAAACGATACCTGCTACGTGAGTACCATGCGCAGTGTAGAAGGAAGAACCGCGATCATCAAATTCAGGAGCACCAGATTGTTGCCACTCTGTATAAGTTGTTTCCATCGGATCTGCATCGTTATTAATAAAGTCCCAACCTTTTACGGAGTTTGGGTCTACCTTACTAGAATCTTCACCCGGTTTTGCGCGATAGCCTTTATACACGTCTTTTAAGTCGGGATGATTGTAATCAATACCTGTATCTAATACACCAACTTTAATTCCTTTTCCGGTAATGCCCTCGCTATGTAACTTATCTACCCCAATTTGCGGAATGCTATCTGTTAGTTTTTGAGGTGCTTTCTGCTCTGCTTGTTTTGGTAAATTTAATTTCACTTCGTAATCTTTCCAAATACGTTTTACAACGCCAATTCGTAACAATTCTTCAACTGCATTTGCAGGTAATGTCAGCGCAACACCGTTTATAGCATGTTTATAAGAACGTTTAATTTGCACAGACTGGAAATTCCCTGATTTTACTGATGGGCTAAATTGATAAAGGCGTTTGAGTCCTTTTTGGAATTCCTCATGTTCTTGATCAATACGTGCTTTTATATTTTCAGGAGCAGCTTGTAACCCTTTTTCTTTTTGTTTTAATTCATTAATCTTTACTGGTGCAGTTTGAAATTCTACAATGATATTAACTGGTTCAGAACTACTCGTATTAATATCTGGTGAAATAGTAAAACCAGGATTGGCATCTAACGTTTGTAATGCTTGGCGCTGTTCTTTAGAAAGTTTTGATAGTAAAGACTGGGCGTTTGAAGAGTCCATTTGGTTAATAGGGTTTTCGGCAAGTACATTGAACGGAAGGGCAGTTGAAAATAGAACACCAGCCGTCACAATTCCGGTAACAAAACGATTTTTCTTTTTCATGTATAGGCCTCCGATAATTTATATTTTAAAAATTATTTCTCCACGCCTGGTGTTTGTTCTGCATGGAATGTCCAATTTAGTTGTAAGGAATCACCCTGGAATTTATTTTGATCTTGGTCGTTATCTTCAAAGGAGAAGAGAACGTGTAAATAATCTGTTTCACCAGACTTAATACCGTCTATTAAGTTATGACGTTCTAGAGAAGTAGCTACATCCTCAGGTTTCATAGTCTTTAATTCTGATAGTTTTGTTTCCCACAAAATTTCATGATCATCGTTTGGATTAGATGGCTTTCCATCATTCACTAAAAATTTGACGGTGATGTGATCACCTAAATCTTCACCATCATTATTTTGCTTTGCATCTGTAACTTCATAGGATGTTTCAAGTGCTACTTTTGCAATATCTAATGTTCCTTTGTTTTCAAGCTTGAAATTTCTTTCAATCAAATCACCTGGTTTTAAATCTTTCACATTAACAATTACGCTGGGGTTAATAGAAAGATCTAGTGTACCAGCTTGAAATGAGTTACTAGATGTTTCAGAATCACTGAAATAGGCGAATACACCGCCAAATGTAAGGGATAAGCCAAGTGAAGCTGTGACAACTCCCATTCCAACTTTTTGTTTTAATGACATAAGAAAGCCCCCTAATTTAATTTTTTATCAAACTTTCGCCTGGAGTATGGATAGAGTAAACATAGTGTTTCAGTATGAATTATATTTGCGATAGTTCGACGTTCTTTATTGAGAACAAGTATATGCTTATGAATTTTCCGTTTCAATAAAATTGTGACAAAAAATGTTGAGAAACATTTTTTTATGACAGATTATTTTGTTACGATTTTGAGTGATAACTAGCGAGTAAAATAGGATCAATCTAATGAAATAAAGGTTGAGAAATAAATAATAGGATGAAAGACTAGTAGGAAATGAAGCGTTTGCAATGAATATTCGTCAAAATTCGATATTTTACACAGTAAATTTGAATATTTTAAGCGAAATTAAAGAAAAAAACGAATATTTTTTAAAAAATAACAAGGATATTTCAGTTTTTCGCAGAAATGATAAAGAGTAAAAAATTTCTGTCATCTTAGTGAGGTGAACATATTGGATGTAATAAATTGTGAAGAAGTGAAACGAGATGAGTTTCATACAGAAAAGTACTATGACAGTTATAACATCTTTGGGGCACATATTGTGACGGAAGATGGGATGCGAGGTGTACGATTCACAGTATGGGCTCCTCATGCGAAAGCAATGAGTGTTGTTGGAGATTTTAATGAATGGGATTATGAGCAACATAAGATGCTACAAGTGACAGAAGAGGGGATTTGGTCCTTGTTTGTACCGCATATTGAAGAGAATGAGATATATAAGTATGCGATTGAAACGATGGATGGTGACGTTATTTTAAAAGCAGATCCTTACGCAGTATATGCAGAAGTAAGACCAAATACGGCATCTGTAGTTTTTGATATAGAGGGATATGAATGGAATGATAAAAACTGGATTCGTAAGAGAAAGAAAAAATCGATTTATAAAGAAGCGATGACAGTTTATGAATTACATTTCGGTTCTTGGAAAAAGAAAGAAGATGGCGCTCTGTATTCTTATAGAGAAATGGCCGAGGAGCTCATTCCGTATGTGGTGGAACATCAATTTACACATATTGAAATTATGCCGCTTGTTGAGCATCCATATGATCGTTCTTGGGGATATCAAGGGACGGGATATTATGCAGCGACAAGTAGATTCGGCACGCCACATGATTTGATGTATTTTGTCGATGAATGTCATAAATATGGAATCGGTGTCATTTTAGATTGGGTGCCGGGGCATTTTTGTAAAGATGCTCACGGTTTATATTTGTTTGATGGGACACCGACTTATGAATATAAAGATATAGATGTACAAGAAAACCTAGTATGGGGAACTGTTAATTTTGATTTAGGGAAGAGGGAAGTACGTAATTTCTTAATTTCAAATGCGTTATTTTGGATGAAGTATTTCCACATTGACGGTTTCAGGGTGGATGCAGTTGCGAATATGCTGTACTGGAATAAAGAAGGACAAGAGCAAAGTAATGAGCACGCTGTTTCATTTTTACGAGAGTTAAATGAAGCGGTGTTTGCAGAAGATGAAGATTTTCTTATGACAGCAGAAGATTCAACAGCTTGGCCACTTGTAACAGCTCCAACGTATGAAGGTGGGCTTGGGTTCAATTACAAATGGAATATGGGCTGGATGAATGATGTGCTGAAATATATGGAGTGTGCGCCTGAGTACAGGAAGTATATTCATGAGAAAATGACGTTCTCTTTAATATATGCTTACTCTGAAAATTTCATATTACCGCTTTCTCATGATGAAGTCGTTCATGGGAAAAAGTCGTTATTAAATAAAATGCCAGGAGATTACTGGGATAAGTTTGCTCAACTTCGTTTATTATATGGATATTTCTTTACTCATCCAGGTAAGAAATTACTCTTTATGGGTGGAGAATTCGGGCAGTTTGATGAGTGGAAAGACCTTGAAGATTTAGATTGGAATTTACATGATTTTGAAATGCATCGTTATATGCATGATTACTTTAAAGAGCTCATAGCATTGTATAAGCGCTCCAAACCACTTTGGCAGCTTGATCATTCACCTGAAGGATTTCAGTGGATAGATGCTAATAATCATGAGCAAAGTATTTTCTCGTTTATCCGTCAAGGGGATAAACAAGAAGATGCGTTAGTTGTCGTATGTAATTTTACGAAAGCTACATATGAAAACTATAAAGTAGGCTTGCCAGATTTCGAGTATTATAACGAGGTTTTAAACAGTGACGCTGAGCAATACGGCGGATCGGGGCAAGTGAATAAGAAACGTCTCAAGACGATTCAAGAACCGTATCATAATCAAGCGGCACATGTAGAAATTACAATTCCACCATTTGGCGTATCCATATTACGACCAGTGAAGACGAGAAAGGGGAGCAAAAAACAAGATGGCTCAAAAACAAAAGTGCGTAGCAATGTTACTAGCAGGGGGAAAAGGTAGTCGATTAAGTGCATTAACAAAAAATTTAGCCAAGCCAGCTGTTCCATTTGGTGGTAAATATCGCATTATTGATTTTACGCTAAGTAACTGTGCGAATTCTGGTATTGAAACGGTTGGGATTTTGACGCAATATCAACCACTCGAACTTCATAATTATATCGGAATCGGCAATGCTTGGGATTTAGACCGAGTAAGCGGTGGAGTCACAGTATTACCTCCTTATGCGGAGTCTTCAGGTGTGAAGTGGTACACAGGTACGGCCAGTGCCATTTATCAAAACTTAAACTATTTAAGTCAGTATGAACCAGAGTATGTTCTGATTTTATCAGGCGACCATATTTATAAAATGGATTACAGTAAAATGCTAGATTACCATATTGAGAAAGAAGCGGATGTTTCGATTTCTGTTATTGAAGTGCCGTGGGATGAAGCGAGTCGTTTCGGTATTATGAATACGAACGAAGAGATGGAGATTGTGGAATTTGAAGAGAAACCGCAATTTCCAAGAAGTAATCTTGCATCAATGGGAATTTATATTTTTAACTGGGCAATTTTGAAAGAGTATTTAGAGATGGATGCAAGAAATCCTGAATCTAGTAATGATTTCGGAAAAGATGTACTTCCGCTTTTATTAGATGAAGGGAAAAAGCTGATGGCGTATCCATTCGAAGGATATTGGAAAGATGTTGGAACGGTGAAAAGCTTATGGGAAGCGAATATGGATTTACTTCGCGATGAAACATCGCTGAATTTAAACGATCGTAATTGGCGTATTTATTCTGTGAACCCAAATGAGCCACCTCAATATATTGCAGAAAAGGCAAAAGTAGAAGAATCACTTATTAACGAAGGATGCGTCATTGAAGGGGACGTGAAGCATTCTGTATTATTCCAAGGGGTGACGGTGGAAGAAGGCAGTATGGTTATTGATTCTGTCGTTATGCCAGGAGCGAAGATTGGTAAAAATGTTGTAATTGAAAGAGCGATCGTTGGATCGGAAATGGTTATTGAAGATGGAACAATTATTCGTCCAGAAAAAAATGTCGACGATGTAGTACTAATTGCTGAAGGGAAATAGAAAAGGGGGATGAAATGAATGGGAGAAAAAATGTTAGGAATTATTAATGCAACGGGAAGTTTTCCTTCCTTAAAGAAAGTAACAGGGCATCGTTCATTAGCGGCGTTACCGTTTGGGGGCCGTTACCGACTCATTGATTTCATGCTTTCAAATATGGTGAATTCTAATATTCATAGTGTAGCGGTTTTTACAAGTCATAAAAACCGTTCACTAATGGACCATGTTGGTTCAGGAAAACAGTGGGATTTAGATAGAAAAAGAGACGGACTGTTTTTATTCCCTCCAAATTGCCAATGTGACCAAGATGAATTTGGGTCTTTTGCACATTTTAGAAGACATATTGATTATTTTTTAAGAGCTAGAGAAGAATACGTTGTTATTACGAATAGCCATCTCGTAACAGCATTAAATTTTCAAGCGGTGTTAGAGCGACATATACATACGGCAGCTGATATTACTGAAGTTTGCCATGAAGGGGTTTCGCTTCAAACATACGTGTTAAAGAAACAATTATTGTTAGATTTATTTGAGACATATAAAGATGTGGAGCAATACAGTTTATTTGATGTAGTGAGAGAAAAGCGCGGAAAATCACTGCATATTGCTACGTATGAGCATACAGGATATGTAGCTATTATTGATTCGATTGAAAGTTACTATAAACATAGCTTAGAAATTTTGCAGCCTGCTATTTGGAAGCAATTATTTAAGAAAGAAGCACCGATCTTTACGAAAGTAAAAGATGAACCACCAACTCGTTACCTGAAGGGTGCAGCCGTGAAAAATACAATGATTGCAAACGGCAGTATTATTGAAGGAGAAGTAGAAAATAGTGTTATCTCCCGTTCTGTTAAAATCGGAAAAGGTTCAATTGTTCGTAATAGCATTATTATGCAAAAGAGCAAAATTGGAGATAACTGTATAATAGACGGTGTTATTATTGATAAAGACGTGAAAATTGGTGACGGTGTTGTACTAAAAGGAAACGCCGATGAGCCATACGTTATCGAAAAAGGAAGCGTTCAAAACAGTACGATTAATAGTTATTCGTGAACTACTCGCCACTTAGCAAAGCTTGAAGTGGGAGCTTCTCAGTTCCACGACGAAAGTAACCTTTCGTCTCCCTGAGCGTTACTTCGGGGTGTTCCACCCCTAGATGTCCAACGCTTGGACGCCCTTTTCGTACGGTTGATATTTTACGCAGGAACCGAATATGGCTTGGTTTTCGCACTCTATTTTCTTCCTGCAACCTTCTATATCAAGTTATCAAAGAACTTCATATAGTTAGTTTATCAAAAGTTTTTGGCTATGCCAAACCGAAATTCATCTCCCACCTACCGTTGGGCTATTGCCCTTCACACGGTTGAGGAAGGAGAATTCTTTCGGTAAATTCGTTAAAAAGATCAGTGGGGGTTTTTCCTCCACTGATTAAAGCATTCATTCAAATGAAAACTCGAAGGGAGGAAGCTGCAAGGGAAGTCATATAAGCTTTTCGTGCAGTGGGACAACAAGTGAATATTTTATTTGCAGTATCAGAATGTGTACCATTTGTTAAATCGGGAGGATTAGCTGATGTAGCAGGTGCGCTCCCAAAAGAGCTGAAAAAATTAGGTGTGGACGTTCGCATTATACTTCCAAATTATAGTCTTATTCCGCAAAAATTAAGGGATGGATGTACGTTACATAAAGTAATTAACGTCCCGCTTGGGTGGAGAAATCAATATTGCGGAATTTTAAAAGGTGAGCAAGACGGGATTACGTATTACTTAATAGATAATGAATATTATTTTAAGAGAGATTCTCTATATGGTCATTATGATGACGGAGAGCGTTTTTCTTATTTTTCGAAAGCAGTTTTAGAGTGTATTCCGCATCTTGATTTCGAAGTGGATGTTCTTCATAGCCACGATTGGCATACAGCTATGGTGAATTTCTTACTGCGTGAAAAGTATCAAGATAATCCATTATATGAGCATATTAAAACGGTGTATACGATTCATAACTTGCAGTTCCAAGGTGTATTTCCTCCTGAAGTGATGTACGACTTGTTAGAACTTGGTGATGAATATTTTCATAGTGAGCAGCTAGAGTTTTATGGAAATGTGAACTTTATGAAGGGCGGAATTATCGCTTCTGATCAGATTACAGCGGTTAGCCCGACATACAAAGAGGAAATTCAATATGAGTTTTTCGGTGAGAAGTTAGATGGATTGTTACGAAAAAATAATGGTAAGCTTAGCGGCATCGTAAATGGAATTGATACGAGCGTATATAATCCAGAAACGGATTCGTATATTACTGCTCAGTATGATGCAGAGTCATTAGAGGAAAAGAATGAAAATAAACGCGCATTGCAGCGTTATTTTGGTTTGCCAGAAAAAGAAGATACACCAATTATTTCGATGGTAACGAGATTAACGAAGCAAAAAGGTCTTGATTTAGTACGTACTGTATTCCGCGAAATAATGGAGGAAGATGTGCAATGTATTATTTTAGGATCAGGTGATTCTGAATATGAACAATTCTTTGAGTGGATGGCATACGAGTATCCTGAGAAGGTAAAAGTGTATATCGGATTTAATGAAGAGTTAGCTCACCAAGTGTATGCGGGAAGTGATTTATTCTTAATGCCATCACTATTTGAACCGTGTGGACTTGGACAACTTATCGCATTAGCGTACGGTACAATTCCGATTGTAAGAGAGACAGGCGGATTAAATGATACAGTACAATCTTATGACGAAGAAACTGGAGAAGGAAATGGTTTCAGTTTCACGAACTTTAATGCACATGACATGTTGCACACGGTTCTTCGTGCAATTGAATTTTATCATGATAAACCGGTATGGGAGCAGCTTGTAAAACAAGCGATGACTGAAGATTATAGCTGGGAGAAATCAGCTCTTGCCTATAAGAAATTGTATAAAAGTCTCATGGAATAACATGTAGGTGGTGAAGAAATGTTTACTCATGTTGAAAGTTTCAAATCAGCTTTTCTAGAAAAGTTAGAGACGATGTATGGGAAAAGTTTTAAAGACTCTACAGCTCGTGATCAATACAATACGCTTGGGTACATGGTACGTGAGTATATGAATAGTCAATGGATTGCAACGAACGAAAGTTATCGGTCTGGAGAGCAAAAGCAAATGTATTACTTATCCATTGAGTTTTTACTTGGGCGTTTGCTTGGAAGTAACATATTAAATTTAGGCATCAGGGATGTATGTGAGCAAGGACTTTCTGAGCTTGGGATTTCTTTGCAACAGTTAGAAGAGGTGGAAGCAGATGCAGGTCTTGGAAATGGTGGACTTGGACGATTAGCAGCCTGTTTCCTTGATTCACTTGCATCTTTAAACTTACCAGGTCATGGCTGTGGAATTCGTTACAAACACGGCTTATTTGATCAAAAAATTGTTGATGGTTATCAAGTTGAATTTCCAGAACAGTGGCTTCTTCATGAAAACGTATGGGAAGTAAGAAGGCATGATCAAGCTGTAGAAGTAAGTTATTTCGGCAATGTTGAACCGCTATACATTGATGGGCGTTTAGAGTTTAGGCATACGAATGCAGAAGTGATTATGGCAGTACCATATGACGTTCCGGTAGTAGGTTATGAGACGAGTACTGTAAATACACTCAGACTTTGGAATGCTGAACCAGTTCCTTTCCCGCAAAATTGCAAAGATATTTTGAAATATAAGCGTGAAACAGAGGCGGTATCGGAGTTTTTATATCCAGATGATACGCATGATGAGGGGAAAATACTTCGTTTGAAACAACAGTATTTCCTCGTATCAGCAAGTTTGCAAAATATCGTTCGTATGCATAGAGAAAGATATGGTGACCTTCGTCAATTACATGAGAAAATTGCGATTCATATTAATGATACACATCCCGTTTTGGCGATTCCAGAACTAATGCGTATTTTATTAGATGAAGAAAAACTAGCATGGGAAGAAGCTTGGCACATAACAACGCAAACGATTTCTTATACGAATCATACGACGTTATCAGAAGCGCTTGAGAAGTGGCCAATTCACATTTTTAAACCGTTATTACCGAGAATTTATATGATTATTGAAGAGATTAATGAACGTTTCTGTTATGAACTTTGGGAACGTTATCCATATGAATGGCATCGTATTGAAGAGATGGCGATTATTGCGCATGATCTTGTGAAAATGGCTCATTTAGCAATTGTCGGTAGCTATAGCGTAAATGGTGTAGCAAAAATTCATACGGAAATTTTAAAGCAACGTGAAATGCGATTGTTTTATGAGTTTTATCCAGATAAGTTTAATAATAAAACGAATGGAATCGCTCATAGACGTTGGTTAATGAAGGCGAATCCGCAGCTGACGAATCTTATTTCAGAGGCGATTGGAACAGAGTGGAAGAAAGAACCGATTAAGCTTCAAGCGCTGCAAACAGTTCAATACGATGCGAGTTTCCAAGAGAAATTTGCAGAGGTAAAACAAGAGCGTAAAGAGATTTTAGCGGAGCGTATTCATAATAAAATGGGGATTACAATTGATCCTAATTCTATTTTTGATGTGCAAGTAAAAAGACTACATGCTTACAAACGACAACTATTAAACGTTCTTCATATTTTATATTTGTATAACCGTTTGAAAGAGGATGCTAGTTTTACATTTTATCCGCGTACTTTTATCTTTGGAGCGAAAGCATCACCTGGTTATTACTATGCGAAAAAAATTATTAAATTAATCAATGAACTCGCAAGGAAAGTGAATAATGATCCGTACGTAAGCCAATATATGAAAGTTATCTTTCTAGAAAACTATCGAGTGTCTTTAGCGGAAGATATATTCCCAGCTGCGGATGTGAGTGAGCAAATTTCAACTGCGAGTAAAGAAGCATCAGGAACAGGGAATATGAAATTTATGATGAATGGTGCGATTACACTCGGAACGTTAGACGGAGCTAATGTTGAAATAAAAGACCGGGTCGGTGATGATAACTGTTTCATTTTTGGCTTAACAGCGGAAGAGGTTCTTCATTACTATCAAAATGGTGGATATCGTGCAAGTGATTATTATCACCACAATATGCATATTAAAAAAGTAGTAGATCAGTTAACGAATGGTTTCTTTGCACATTCGGGAGCTGAATTTGAAGCGATTTATGATTCTCTCGTAATTCAAAATGATGAATACTTCGTTCTGCGAGATTTTGGTCCATATGCGGAAAGGCAAGAAGCTGTTGGTAGAGCGTATGAGAACCGAACGAAGTGGTTAGAAATGTCGATTTTAAATATTGCACAGTCTGGTCATTTTGCGAGTGATCGAACAATTTTACAGTATAGTAATGAGATTTGGAGTATTGGTAATGCGGTTACACAGTATTAAGTGAAAGTCCCTTTTGAAGGGACTTTTATTCATGGGGACAAAGTGTATTTACTTTTAAAAGAGGAATATAATCACTTAAAAAACCGAGCTTAATCTCATTAAGCTCGGTTTTCTTTTTTTGCTTAAGAAAGAAATGGGATGGCAGTATACATGATACCTGTTCCACCATATTCTCCCGTCGCAAAGTATGAAAATGTAAAGAAACCTGTAAACGTAAAAATTACAATGAGAAAAAGTGCAAAGATAAATTTTAGCATGTAAGGTCCCCTCATCCAAAAATAACTTCATATATTATTATAGTATAAGGATATAGAGTTTCCAATCATTACCTGGTTAAAAATGAGAAGTCAGACATGTTTTGTATGTTGTCATGGCATGATTATTTGTAATAGATTTTGTGTTTTTTGTAAATGTCATGTTGTGATGAACGTGTGCATATTCCCAGTCTTGGTCATTAAAATGGACATTGCGCGGAGGGAGAAGAGGAACGACATCAAATAGATTAACGAAGCGAAAGCTACTAGCTACTTGTAGTTTATAATAATTGCGAAATGCAATATCTCCGACTTTTGGAGAGGCAAATGTATAAAGACCGTACTGTGCAAAGGCAGTGTTTATACGCGCATCGAGTATATGTAGTGTGGCGAGCGCGCCGCCTAAGCTATGACCTGTTGCAAGAAGTTTTTTATGGGCTGGTAGTGATACGAGCATATCCATAATAGAATCTCGGCAAGATTCATAAATGGAAAGAAAGCCGTTATGGACATTTCCGCTGTTTAAAGCATATGGGTATGGTTTTTGGTTAACGAGTGAATCGATAATCCAGTCTGTATCTGTTTGTGTCCCACGAAAAGCTACAATAATCGTATCCTCAGATTCTAGTATGAATCCAAACCATTCTGTCGTTTGAATGGTTTTTCCTTGAAAGCCTTGTACATATTGAAAACCATCCGGTATTTCGAAAATCCCATTTTGTTTATATTGTTCATACGTTAACTCACAACAAGAAGCTAACAATATGGCAGTATCTTTATCGAAGGATAAAGGAGTACGCATTAAGGAAGCCCTCCTTAAGAAAAGGTATAGTTCAATATATGCAGTGAGGGACTTGATTCATTCTTTTGGAGGGGGCAAATAGTTTGTATCGCGTATCTAAATTAGTGGATGAAATTATAGCGACTTATGGACGAATCATGCCAAAATAAAACAGCACCCCATAAGGGCACTGTTTACTCTTTTCCATCTAATAAACGTCCAAGTCCGCCTAAAACGCTGCCTTCACCGCTGTTTTGAGCTGCTGGGCTTGTAAGGCGTGCTGCTAAACGGCTAAGTGTTAAGGACTGAATCCAAACCGTTCCAGGACCTTCTAACGTTGCGAAGAATAAACCTTCGCCGCCAAATAGAGCTGTTTTTACTTTTCCAACGAATTGAATATCGTAGTTAACGTCTTTTGTCATGGCAACGAGACAACCTGTATCGATGCGAAGTCTTTCGCCAGGTTTTAATTCACGCTTATATACAGTTCCTCCTGCATGCATGAAAGCGAGTCCATCACCTTCAAGCTTCTGCATGATGAAACCTTCACCACCGAAGAAACCAGTTCCAATTTTTTTCGTAAACTCAATTCCGATAGAAACGCCCTTTGCTGCACAAAGAAACGCGTCTTTTTGACAAACGACTTTTCCTTGATATTGTGTTAAATCAACAGGGATGATTTTTCCTGGATAAGGAGCGGCGAATGATACGTGGCGCTTGCCATGACCTGTATTTGTAAAGACAGTCATAAACATACTTTCACCTGTAACAAGACGCTTACCAGCGCCCATTAATTTACCGAATAGACCACTAGATGGGCCAGAACCATCACCGAAAATGGTTTCCATTTCGATATGATCTTCCATCATCATCATTGCGCCAGCCTCTGCGATAACGCTTTCTTCTGGATCTAATTCAATTTCAACAAACTGCATATCATCGCCATATAATTTATACTCGATTTCATGTGCTTGCATTTTTTCACCTCATCATATGTAGTAATTATATTGTACAGAAATCAAAGGAATTAGAATACTGTAGATTTGTTAATTTTTGAATAAAAATAGAATGAAAATTTAAGGTTATACTAGGATTATAAAAAACGATGGGTTGAAAGTGTTCTCATTTGACGTTTTTGACATAGCATGATATAGTGAAAACACTATTGAGCTACATAATGTGGTACGGAAATAAAGCACGTTGTATTAAAGGCTGTAAGCTTGTTATACATTCATGTCCTTTATATCCACCTTTTCATGTGGATTCATAGTTTCATTTTTATTTAGGAGGTACATGACATGCAAACAGGTAAAGTTAAATGGTTTAACGGCGAAAAAGGTTTTGGCTTCATCGAAGTTGAAGGCGGAGAAGACGTATTCGTACATTTCTCAGCTATCCAAGGCGACGGCTTCAAAACTTTAGAAGAAGGTCAAGAAGTTTCTTTCGAAATCGTTGATGGAAACCGCGGACCACAAGCAGCTAACGTTACAAAAAACTAATTAGCTAGCGATAAAAAGCATTCCGATTTTCGGAATGCTTTTTTTTATTCTTTGGAACTTGACTCATTTGAAGATAGTTCGCCTTTGAAAGTACGCTCTTCAAAGTCATCGAGCATTTGTTCATATTCTTCATGATCTTCCGTAGCGAAAACTTGTGGGTTTTTCCCATACATATCTGTACCGATAAAGTTTTCGAAATCCTCTACGTAGCCTACATTTTCCTCGCTATTTACGTACATGCCATTATAGTTTTTTGAATCTTGTCTTTCTAAATCAGATGGTGTTTCAGACGTTCCGTAATTGGCAACATCTTGCCATGCATCTTCCGCATCGTATTCAACAGAATGATCTTCATCATGTTTGTGGAAAGAAGGAGACAACACTTCTTCTTCAACTGGTCGTGTATTCATATTTAACTTACTTGTCGTGTGCTGGATGCATGTTGTAGCGGTCGGCATTGCTTCTAATCTTTCAAATGGAATTTCTTCGCCAGACACTTCGCAAATGCCGTACGTACCTGCTTCTATTTTTTGTAGGGCATGTTTCGTATCTTCTAGCTGCTTATGCCAAAATTCGATGAGCCCGAAATCTTTTTCACGTTCGTACAATTCTGTAGCCATATCACCTGGATGATTGTCATAGCTAGATAATTCTCCAACAGAATCGCGTTCAGAAGCACGATCTGTATTCTCATGAGTTTGTATTGTTTGTTCAACTTCTTGCTGTTGTTTTTCTAAAATAGATTTAAATTGATTTATTTGTTGTGGAGTTAACATAGTCGTCCACCTTCCTACAAGTCAGTTTCTTTACATAGTATGAGCGTTGGAGGTGGGAATTATGAGCTGAAATTGGTATATGAAAAAGGAACCGCGTCAGCAGCTCCTTTTTATCCCGCATTAACGGGCAGATGATTAAAGTTTCACTTTATAGGAAATATCCAAGCAATAATCCGATTCCCATGAGGAGACCGAAGATTGTATTTGTTTTTGCTGTTGCAATCATCGCAGGTACCATTTCCATTGGAATACTTTTACCGATAAAGCCTTTCGTCGCTTTCAATGCTTTCGGTGCACTTAAAAATACGATAAGCATCCATGGTGATACGATGTTCACGATAACTAGAGCGATTGTCCAAATATAAGAAACGATGAACATAGAAGCAAGTACACCAACGGCTCTTTCACGTCCAACGAGAATTGCTAACGTTTTACGACCGTTTTCTTTATCGCCATCTAAGTCACGAATGTTATTAGCTAGTAAAATGGCACCAATTAAAATGGAGCTTGGAATAGATAATAAAATGACTTCGGATGTTACAGTTCCAGTTTGAATAAAGAATGAAATCCCAATAATAATGACACCCATAAATAATCCGGCTGTTAACTCTCCAAATGGTGTATAGGCAATTGGAAGTGGGCCACCTGTATAAAGGTAGGCAACGGCCATACAAACAAGACCGATTGCAGCAAGCCACCAGCTAGAATTCATACAAATATAAACACCTAATAGTATTGCGATGCCGAAAAATCCAAATGCTAAGTTAAGCACTGTTTTCGGCTGAATGCCATCGCGAACGATAGCGCCGCCGATACCAACTGACCCTTCGTGATCGAGTCCTCTTTTATAATCAAAGTATTCATTAAACATGTTTGTTGCTGCTTGAATGAGAAGACAAGCGATAAGCATCATAAGGAAAAGAGGGAGATGTATTTGATTTATACCTCCGACCTGCATCGCATAGGCTGTTCCGATGAAAACAGGAACGAAAGCTGCTGTTAATGTATGGGGACGTAGTAAACTCCACCAAATGCGCCAGCCGGTTTGCTTACTTGGCTTTGGCGCCGTAGGAGAGGAATTCGTTTCGACGTTCATTTCCATGTTGAATCCTCCTTTGGTCACATATTGTACACAACTAAGTGTAGAAAAAGCATCATTTAGTGTCAACGTTTATTTTCTAGGAAGAGAAGGTGAATTTCTCAGAAATGCTAAACGTTGACAGGCCTTTCGTTTGAGGTGTATCTTAAAATCAAGCGTAATTATGACTATTTTTCGCCCATAGGGGGGAGACAATTGTGATTCAAACGAAACAAATAGGCTTGCAAGAAGTTCTTAGTGCAGCCATTAAGCGTGCAACTGATGAAAAAATATTGGTTAGCTTCGTAAAACAAATAGACTGGATAGATCCGCTTCTGTTTTATGCAGCAGGAAAAAGGATCTCATTCGAAAATAGATGTTATTTTGCAGACCCAGCTCAGCATGTAATATTTGCTGGAATTGGCTCTGTTTTCACTATAGCAACTTCTTCTCACAAACGCTTTCAAACGGCTCGTGACGAGTGGGATAAAGTAAAAGAGAAAGCATTTGTACAAAGAGAAAGATATGAATTTGGAGCAGGTCCTCTTTTATTTGGTGGATTTTCATTTGACCAAGAAAAAGAGAAAACCGACTTATGGAAAGAATTTGATGATACGACATTTTCACTACCAGCATTTTTATTAACTGTAAAAAATGAAAAAGCATGGTTAACAATGAATACATTCGTTTCAGCAACTGATTGTGCAGAAACTCTTTATAACGAAATTGTTTCTTTAGAAGAGAAAATTTTTGGGGAGAGTAAATGTGCACTAGAAGGATCGAAATTAACAGTTACTTCTAAAGTAGAAGTAGATCCGAAAGGCTGGATGAAGGCCATTGAGACAGTGCAAGATGAGATGAAGCAGGGGAACGTGCAGAAGGTTGTATTAGCGAGGGAGCTAAAAGTAGAAATGGATCATCATATTGATTCTGCTCTTGTTTTAGAAGCGCTTCGCATTGGGCAACCGGATTGTTACGTATTTTCTTTTGATTATAAAGGAGCATGCTTCTTAGGAGCGACGCCAGAGAGATTAATTCGCAAAGAAGATGAGAAGTTTACTTCGATGTGTCTTGCTGGTTCAACTGGTCATGGTCAATCTATAGAAGAAAGTGAACGAAATAGTAATGCGCTTCTTCATGATGAAAAGAATTTAGCTGAACACGGTTATGTTGTGAACATGATTCGAGGAGTACTCAATGAACACTGCGAATCCGTTAATATTCCGGAAAGTCCGGGCTTATTAACAACGAAAAACTTAATTCATTTATATACGCCTGTAGAGGCAAAAGGCGATGCGAGTCTTTTAACAATGGTAGAAGAATTACACCCAACACCAGCTCTTGGCGGGACACCTCGTTTGGAAGCGATGAAACTGATTCGTGATGTTGAATTGTTAGACAGAGGGTTATATGGTGCACCGATTGGCTGGATAGATGATGAAGGAAATGGTGAATTTGCGGTTGCACTTCGCTGCGGATTATTAAATGGCGCGAAAGCATCCTTATTTGCCGGGTGCGGGATTGTAATTGATTCAGTACCGCAACTTGAATATGAAGAAACAAGCTTGAAGTTTAGACCGATGCTTGGTGCTTTGGAGGAATTAATGAAATGAACAATCATATAGAAGCATTATCATATTATTTAGGCGCGTTCGTGGATGAACTGACGCGTCTAAATGTATGTGATGTTGTCATTAGTCCAGGCTCACGGTCAACACCGATTGCTCTACTAATGGAACAACATGAAGGAATGAACACATATTTACATGTAGATGAAAGATCAGCGGGATTTTTTGCGCTCGGCATTGCAAAAGCTAAAAAACGTCCTGTTGCATTATTATGTACGTCAGGAACGGCAGCAGCGAACTACTATCCAGCTGTATGTGAAGCTTTTCATTCACGAGTGCCGCTTATCGTCTTAACGGCAGATAGACCGCATGAATTAAGAGATGTTGGTGCACCACAAGCGATGAATCAATTCAATTTATACGGTACATTTGTGAAGCAATTTACAGAGATGGCACTTCCAGAAGCGAGTGAAGCGATGTATCATTATGCTCGCATGACGACGCAGCGCACGATAGCAAGCGCACTTCTAGCGCCGCAAGGACCTGTTCATCTTAATTTTCCAGTTCGCGAGCCGCTTATCCCAGATTTCTCATTAGAAAGTTTATGGGATAAAGGACGCGGGGAATATACAGGAGTAGTTCAGCAAGGGAACGTGATGATGCCGAGTGAATATGTAGATTCTCTTGTAGGGCGCCTTTCACATATGGAAAAGGGGCTTATTATTTGTGGAGATGATAGTCATTCAGAAATCGCAGCGTTTGCGGCACAACTAGCTGAAAAAACGGGATATCCAATATTAGCGGATCCACTGTCTAACATTCGTAGCGGACATCACGATAAAACGATGGTAATCGACTGTTACGATACATTTTTACGAAATGAATTGTTAAAAGAAACGTGGAAGCCAGAAGTTATGATTCGCTTTGGTGGTATGCCTGTTTCGAAAGCATTAACGCAGTTCATTAAAAAACAGACGAAAGCTGTTCATATCGTTGTTGAGGAATCTGGACAATGGAGAGATCCAGCTCTCGTTGCGACAGAAGTTGTACAGGCAAGTGATATTGCATTTTGCAGGGCACTAATAGAAAAAATACCAGCTATGAAAAAGAATGATTGGTTCGGAATGTGGCAACATATAAACGAAAAAACGAAGGAAACGCTTCGTGAAATGGAAACATATGAAACTGCATTTGAAGGGAAAGTTATTACGGATATCGTCCGCGTACTACCAGAAGGGGCAACATTATTTGCGAGTAATAGTATGCCAATTCGTGATACAGATTCATTCTTCTTCACATCGGATAAAAATGTTCAAGTGATGGCAAACCGTGGTGTAAACGGGATTGATGGAATCATTTCGACAGCTTTAGGAGCGAGCATTATTTGCGATCCGCTCGTATTAGTTATTGGTGATTTATCATTTTATCACGATTTAAACGGATTATTAGCCGCAAAATTACATGAATTAAATATAACGATTGTCGTTGTAAACAATGATGGTGGCGGTATTTTCTCATTCTTACCACAATATGAGAAAAAGGAACATTTCGAATCATTATTTGGAACGCCAATTGGACTTGATTACGAGCATGTTGTCAAAATGTACGGCGGTTCATTTAGCCGTGTAAATGGTTGGGAGCAATTCCGAGAAGAGGTACAAAAGGGAACGACGACGGAAGGTTTACACGTAGTAGAAATTTGTACGAACCGTGATGAAAACTTAACATTGCACCGTAAATTATGGGCAAAAACGCAGGATGTAATTACTACATCGTTGCAAGGTAAATCAAAATGAACGTAACGCTGCAAGGTGTATCGTATGAATATGAAGTAGTCGGAAGTGGGGAACCACTTCTACTTCTTCATGGTTTTACGGGAAGCATGGAAACGTGGCGTTCCTTCGTTCCTTCTTGGAGCGAGCAGTTTCAAGTCATTTTAGTAGACATTGTGGGGCACGGAAAAACGGAAAGTCTTGAAGATGTAACTCATTATGATATTCGAAATGCGGCGCTACAAATGAAAGAACTACTAGATTATCTTCATATTGAAAAAGCACACATACTTGGCTATTCAATGGGCGGTAGACTGGCGATTACGATGGCATGCCTATATCCAGAGTATGTACATTCTCTTTTATTAGAAAATTGTACAGCTGGGCTTGAAAGTGAAGATGAGCGAGAAGAACGGCGTGCAAAAGATGAGCGACTTGCCAATAAAATTGAGCGAGAAGGCATCAATAGTTTTGTAACGATGTGGGAAAATATTCCGCTATTTGAAACGCAAAAATGTTTAGCAAAAAACGTACAAGAAGCAGTGCGAAAAGAACGACTTGCTAACAATCCAAAAGGACTTGCAAATAGCTTGCGCGGCATGGGAACAGGGGCTCAGCCTTCATGGTGGGACGAGCTACCAAACTTAAAAATGCCCGTTCTTTTAATGAACGGAGAGTACGATGAAAAGTTCTTTCGCATATTAAAAAACATCGAAAAATGCGTCTCTGACGCGAAATTTGTGAAAATTGATGGTGCTGGCCATGCAATTCATGTGGAACAACCGGAAAAGTTTGATACAATAGTAAAGGGATTTCTAAAAACTATGCAGTGATGCTTTTTCATCTAGGAAGGAAGTTGCACTTATAGCGGAAATCAGAAATATACAAGGAGGTAGTTGTAATGGCTATTGAATGGGTAAAAGAAGGCAATTACGAAGATATTATTTATTCAACATACAATGGTATCGCAAAGATTTCGATTAACCGTCCTGAAGTACATAACGCATTCCGTCCTAAAACGGTAATGGAGTTAATCAACGCTTTTGCACACGCTCGTGATGATGCAAATGTTGGCGTTATCATTTTAACAGGTGAAGGTGGACGTGCATTCTGTTCTGGCGGCGACCAAAAAGTTCGCGGTCATGGTGGATATGTAGGTGACGACCAAATCCCTCGTTTAAACGTATTAGACTTACAACGTCTAATTCGCGCAATTCCTAAACCAGTTATCGCAATGGTAGCAGGTTATGCAATCGGTGGTGGACACGTACTTCATATCGTATGTGACTTAACAATCGCTGCAGACAACGCTGTATTCGGACAAACAGGTCCTAAAGTAGGAAGCTTTGACGGTGGATACGGAGCTGGTTACTTAGCTCGTATGGTAGGCCACAAGAAAGCTCGCGAAATTTGGTACCTATGCCGTCAATACAGCGCACAAGAAGCGCTTGATATGGGCTTAGTAAACACAGTAGTACCATTAGAAGAGCTTGAAGCAGAAACAGTACAATGGGCACAAGAAATCTTAGCAAACAGCCCAATGGCACTTCGTTTCCTAAAAGCTGCATTCAACGCAGACACAGACGGTCTAGCTGGTATTCAACAACTAGCTGGAGATGCAACGTTATTGTACTATACAACTGACGAAGCAAAAGAAGGTCGTGACGCGTTCAAAGAAAAACGCAGTCCGGACTTCGGTCAATTCCCTCGTTTCCCGTGATCAAACCAAAAGCGGAAGCAGCTCGTTCAGAACAAGAGGGCGTTGGAACTCCTGACGTAGAGGCGCTTTTTGCCTCGTAGGAAGGCGTGAAACGACCGACTGTTCTAGCCGCTGTAGCTAGATGAGATCAAACCGGAAACAAAACAACTAAGAGACTTGATGTCATATCAAGTCTCTTTCTTTCATGAAAGGAGAATGAATGATGACGACGATGCCGAATTGGTTAATGCAACGTGCATTTTTAACACCAGATCGCAATGCAATTGAAATAGAGGAAGAGAAAGTTACTTTTATGCAGCTGCATGAAAAAGTAGTATCTGTTTGTGAACACCTCACACATGTAGGAGTGAAGCGTGGGCAAAAGGTGGCTGTTCTGATGAAAAATGGTATGGAGATGATTACAGTTATTCACGCCCTATCTTACGTAGGTGCAGTAGCTGTGCTTTTAAATACGCGTCTTTCAAGAGAAGAGCTACTTTGGCAAATGGATGATGCTGAAGTTGTATGCTTAGTGACGGATCAAGATTTTGAGGCTAAAGATGTTCTTGTATATTCATTTGCCGAAGTGATGAATGGATCGAAGGCGGAAGCCTCTATAAAAGAAGAATTCTCTTTAGAAGAAGCGATGACAATTATTTATACGTCAGGGACGACAGGGAAACCGAAAGGTGTTATTTTAACGTACGGCAATCACTGGGCAAGCGCAGTCGGTTCTTCACTTAATTTAGGGCTTCGTGATGATGATTGCTGGTTAGCTTGTATGCCAATGTTCCACGTTGGTGGGTTATCTCTTTTAATGAAAAATATTATGTACGGCATGCGTATTTTACTTGTTCCGAAATATGATGCTGATTTTATTCATAAAGCACTTCAAACGAGAGATGTTACGATCATTTCTGTCGTTTCTAAAATGTTAACTGATTTATTAGAGAGACTTGGAGAAGAGACATATCCATCTTCTTTACGCTGCATGTTACTTGGCGGAGGGCCAGCGCCGAAACCGTTATTAGAAACTTGTGTAGAAAAAGGAATTCCTGTGTATCAAACGTACGGTATGACAGAAACGTCGTCGCAAATTTGTACGTTATCCGCAGACTACATGTTAACGAAAGTAGGATCAGCTGGGAAACCACTATTTCAGTGCCAACTTCGTATTGAAAAAGATGGCGTAGTAGTGCCGCCGTTTGCGGAAGGCGAGATCGTAGTAAAAGGACCGAATGTAACAGGTGGTTATTTTAACCGTGAAGATGCGACACGCGAAACGATTCAAAACGGATGGCTTCATACTGGTGACCTCGGTTATTTAGACGAAGAAGGATTTTTATACGTACTAGATCGCCGCAGTGATTTAATTATTTCTGGCGGAGAGAATATATATCCGGCTCAAATTGAAGAAGTGTTACTCTCTCATCCGATGATAGCGGAAGCTGGTGTTGTCGGTATGGCTGACGATAAATGGGGACAAGTACCTGCTGCTTTTGTTGTAAAAAGTGGAGAGGTAACAGAAGAAGAAATTCTGCATTTTTGCGAGGAGAAATTAGCGAAATATAAAGTGCCGAAGAAAGCATGTTTCTTAGAGGAATTACCACGAAATGCTTCGAAAAAATTGTTAAGACGAGAGTTAAGACAATTAGTGGAGGAGATGTAAGTGGAAATAAAAAAAGCGACACTTCATATAACGGAAATGCCACTCGTCATTCCGTTTGCTGCAAGCTACGGAACTTATGAAAAGCGTGAAAGTATGGTCATTGAATTAGAAGATACGGACGGACACATTGGATTTGGTGAAGTCGTTGCATTCTCTGAGCCGTGGTATACGGAAGAAACAGTAAAGACAACGCTGCATGTACTTCAGGATTTTTTATTACCGGATTTATTGAAAGCTGAAATTTCCCATCCGAATGAAGTGCCAGGTTTGTTCCAGCATATAAAAAGAAACCGAATGGCAAAGGCAGGAATTGAAGGGGCTGTTTGGGATTTATATGCGAAGCGTCAAAAGCAGTCGTTAGCGATATTGCTTGGCGGAAATAGGTCTGAAATTGAAGTCGGCGTTGTGATTGGGATCAATACAATTCCTACTATGTTAAAACAAATCGAGAAGTACGCGGAAGAAGGATACGAGCGCTTTAAAGTGAAAATAAAGCCAGAACATGATTACGAATTACTGAAAGAAATTCGCAAAGAGTTTCCGAACATCCCGTTAATGGCTGATGCAAATTCAGCGTATACATTAGCGGATACGGAGAAGTTGAAGCGATTAGATGAATTTCAATTGATGATGATTGAACAGCCGTTAGCGGATTACGATTTTCTGGATCATGCACAACTGCAAAAGAAAATTGAAACGCCGATTTGTTTAGACGAAAGTATCCATAGTTTAGAAGATGCGCGCGTTGCGATTACGCTTGGTAGTTGCCGCATCGTTAATATTAAACCAGGGCGAGTGGGTGGATTAACAGAATCCATTCAAATTCATGATTACTGCAAGGAGCATAACATACCAGTTTGGTGCGGTGGTATGATAGAGATGGGGATTTCACGAGCACAAAATGTTGCGCTTGCTTCACTGCCAAACTTTACGATTCCAGGAGATATATCTGCCTCTAGTAGACATTGGGAGAAGGATATTATTTCGCCGGAAGTGATGCTTGAGGGCGGAAAGGTGATTGTACCGCAAAGTGTTGACACTGAGTATGAAGTTAATCGAGGAAGGCTGGCGCAAATCACGAAGCAGCGGATAGTTTTGGAGCGGTGAATTTAATCAGGATGCCCGCAAATAACGGTAGGATTTTGTTGTTAATTGTCGGTAAGTCGATATATTTCAATAATCGCTGATATAATTTTATTTATTCAGGTTACTCCCGCGAGTAACCTTTTCGTATTGTACAAATTGGATAGACTAGTTTACAATCGAGCGTATACAAGGGGGAGTAAAATGAAGAACATTTCAATTTTAATAGCAGATGATGAGGCAGAAATTGCTGATTTAATTGAGATACATTTAGAAAAAGAAGGTTACCACGTCGTGAAGGCAGCTGATGGAGAAGAGGCAATTCATGTTATTGAAACGCAGCCAATCGACTTAGTGGTTTTAGATATTATGATGCCAAAAATGGATGGTTATGAAGTGACGCGCCAAATTCGCGCGAAGCATCATATGCCAATCATTTTCTTAAGTGCGAAAACGTCTGATTTTGATAAGGTGACAGGTTTAGTGTTAGGTGCAGATGATTATATGACGAAACCTTTTACACCGATTGAATTAGTTGCACGTGTAAATGCACAATTACGCCGATTTCTTACGTTAAATCAGCCGAAAGTAGCGGAGAATAAATCTGCTTTAGAGGTAGGCGGAGTTGTTATTGATCCTGAGCGAAGAACAGTAAATGTGTACGGAGAACAAGTTGAATTAACACCGAAAGAGTTTGATATTTTATATTTATTAGCGAGCCATCCGAAGAAAGTGTACAATGTGGAAAATATTTTTCAGCAAGTATGGGCTGAAGGTTATTATGAAAGTGGAAATACAGTTATGGTACATATTCGTACACTGCGGAAAAAACTTGGAGAAGATAAAAGAAAGAATAAGTTAATAAAAACAGTGTGGGGAGTAGGGTATACTTTCAATGGCTAAAAAGATGAGAAGTTTTCGCTCGAAGATGGTTATGCTATTTGCGTTAAGTATGATATTAGCTGGTGGGGTAACGTATATCATTTATGAAGGCTTACGGATCTACTATAAATTAGTCGTTCGTTTTGAAGATCCATTAGCCCAATTCCGTTCAATGGTAAGACAAATTGGGGATGTTAATTTCTTTTTAATTATTTTTATCCCTCTGTCTATTATGTTTTTCTTCTTCCTTACTAGGCCTTATGTAAAATATTTTGATGAGATTTCAAACGGGATTCACCATTTGGCGAACGGAGATTTTACAAATGAAGTGCGCGTTTCATCTAATGATGAGTTTGGATATATCGCACGTGAAATAAATGTAGCGAGTGAAAAATTAAAGGAAGCGGTTGAACGAGGAGACTTTGCGGAAAGTAGTAAAGACCAACTCATTGTTAATTTAGCTCACGATTTAAGAACGCCGTTAACATCTGTTTTAGGTTATTTAGATTTAATTCTTAAAGATGAGAATTTGACGAAAGAACAAATTAAACATTTTTCCACAATCGCTTTTACGAAATCCGAAAGGCTGGAAAGTTTAATTGATGAATTATTTGAAATTACGAGAATGAATTATGGGATGTTGCAGCTGGACAAAAGACCAATTGATATAAGTGAATTGCTTATACAGTTAGAGGAAGAATTGTATCCGTTATTAGAGAAAAAGGGTTTAGAAGCGAGATTGAACATGGATTCTTATTTACCCATTAGCGGTGATGGAAAATTATTAGCGAGGGTATTTGAAAATCTTTTAACGAACGCGATTCGTTACGGGTATGATGGAAAGTTTGTCGATGTGAACGCATATGTTGAGAGTGAAGAGGTAGTCGTACAAATTATTAATTACGGAGATAGCATTCCGGAAGAAGATTTACCGTATCTTTTTGATATGTTTTATACAGGTGATAAAGCAAGGTCAGAGCAACAAGGTAGTACAGGCCTTGGTTTATTTATCGCGAAAAATATTGTTGAACAGCATGATGGGAAGATTTCTGCTGAAAGTAATGTAATTAGAACGATATTTGAAGTAAGATTACCAAAAGAAGAAAGCGAAGCAATTTAATAAAAATTTAAACTTTACCCCACTTTTTATTTTAATAGTTTTTTCTATTCTATACGTAAGTCACGTTAAGGAGGAACTAGAAATGAAAAAGTGGGTATTTATTTCTCTTTTTATATTATGTACAGTCTGTGTAGGCTTTTATATATCACCGTTATTTCAAAAGGAGATCGATGTTAAAATTGCGGGAAAAGATAATAAGGTAAAATCGGCGAATATTGAAAAGGTAGAGGTTACAAAAGAACAAGTTTATAAAGGTAATCTATTATTAGTTAATAAAGATTACCCCGTTAAAAAAGATAGTATTAGATCCGATATTATAAATGTAAATCATAATAGTGAATTAGTAAGAGGCTATGTGATATTTGATAGGAATCTTCGTTTATCAAAGGATGTTGTGAGCAAGTTTTTGAACGTTGTCGATGCAGCTGGGAAAGATGGCGTACAGCATTTTTTAATGAATAGCGGATATCGAGATTTTAATGAGCAAGAAAAGTTATATGAAAAAATGGGCTCTGATTATGCACTTCCAGCAGGATACAGTGAACATAATTTAGGATTATCACTCGACATTGGATCTACGCAAAAGAAAATGGAGAGAGCCCCTGAAGGAAAGTGGATTGAAGAGAACGTATGGAAGCATGGCTTTGTTTTACGTTATCCGAAAAATAAAAGTCATATTACAGGCATTCAATATGAGCCGTGGCATATACGTTATGTAGGCTTACCGCATAGTGCGATTATGCAAAAGGAGAAAATTACATTAGAGGAATACTTAGACTTCTTAAAAGAGAAAAAAGAAATTTCAACGAATGTGGAAGGTAAGAAATATACGGTTTCTTATTATAAAGTGTCAGAGAACAGGAAAGTGAATGTTCCAGCGAATAAGCAGTATGAAATTTCGGGGAATAATATGGATGGGGTTATTGTGACGGTGCAGGAATAGAAAAAGAGGTTGTTCCGTTTTGGAGCATCCTTTTCTTATATAAGAAAGGGATCGACGTTTTTTGTCGGTAAATCGATATTCCTTGTCGAATCGTTGATATAATTTCCTGTACTATTAGCATTTTGAGTAGCATCTTTTTATTTACTTTTAAACATTATAACGTTATATTTACTTCTCTCTTTTTTTGTGTTACGCTAAACGTGTGAAAGAGATATAAAATGAAATTTTAATGTAAGCGTATTCTTATGGCTTCTTATAGAAAAGGGTGGAAATACAATGACAGAACGATTCGTACTACGTAATGTGAAACGTGTGAACGGGGAAGAGATTGACATTGTAATTGAAAATAATAAAATCGCACAGGTGACGAAAGCTGGTGCTGGTGAAGGTGGAAAAGTTCTTGATTACTCTGGTACTTACGTATCGAGTGGCTGGATTGATTTACACGTTCATGCTTTTCCAGAGTTTGATCCGTATGGCGATGAGGTGGATGAAATTGGCGTTAAGCAAGGGGTAACGACAATTGTTGATGCGGGTAGCTGCGGAGCTGATCGCATTGCAGATTTAGTACAAAGTAGAGAACAGGCGAAAACAAATTTATTTGCCTTTTTAAATATTTCTCGCATCGGTTTGAAACGAATTGATGAATTATCCAATATGGAATGGATAGATAAAGAGAAAGTAATAGAAGCAGTAGAAAAGTATAAAGATGTCATCGTTGGGTTAAAGGCGAGAATGAGTAAAAGTGTCGTTTGTGATAGTGGAATTGAACCGCTTCATGTTGCACGCTCTTTATCTCGTGAAACATCATTACCGATTATGGTACATATCGGTTCAGCCCCCCCTCGCATTGAGGAAGTTGTACCTCTTTTAGAAAAAGATGATGTCATTACACATTACTTAAACGGGAAAGAAAATAATTTATTTGATGAAGAAGGTAAACCGCTACCTGTGTTACTAGATGCAGTGAATCGCGGTGTTCATTTAGATGTTGGTCACGGTAATGCTAGTTTTTCTTTTAAAGTAGCAGAGGCGGCGAAGCGTCACGATATTGCCTTTAATACAATTAGTACAGATATTTACCGGAAGAACCGTATACACGGTCCAGTGTATAGTATGGCTCACGTTCTTTCGAAATTCCTTTACTTAGGTTATCCGCTAGAAGAAGTAATTGATGCGGTGACGAAAAATGCAGCAGAATGGCTGAAGAAGCCAGAGCTTGGTCGCATTGAAGAAGGCGATATTGCAAACTTAACTTTATTTACGGTGAAAGATGAACCGATTACGTTAATTGATTCAGAAGGAGATCAGCGCATTGCTGGAAGAAGAATTGATACGAAAGGGGTTGTAATTAATGGGTCATTCATTGAATGCTAAGTACGGATTAAAAAGAGTGATTAATGCGAGCGGTAGAATGAGTATTTTAGGTGTATCCGCTCCGACAAATACAGTTATGGATGCGATGAAATATGGTGGACAAAATTATGTGGAAATTGCTGATTTAGTAGATAAAGCGGGAGACCATATTGCGAGAATTCTAGATTCAGAGGCAGCGGTCGTTGTGAATTCAGCATCGAGCGGAATTGCGCTTTCTATCGCTGGTATCGTTACAGAAGGAAATCGCCGTAAAAGTGAAAGACTTCATCAAGAGGTCATCGCGAAAAACGAAGTGATTATGTTAAAAGGTCATAACGTTCAATACGGTGCTCCTGTTGAAACGATGATTTATTTAGGCGGCGGTAAACTTGTAGAAGTTGGCTACGCAAATGAAGGGAAAGCAGAGCATATTGAAGATGCGATTGGCGAAAATACAGCAGCGATTCTATATGTGAAATCCCATCATGCCGTGCAAAAAAATATGATTTCTGTTGAAGAAGCATGGGAAGTTGCGCAGCGAAATAACATACCACTTATCGTCGATGCGGCAGCTGAAGAAGATATTCAAAAATATGTGAAGTATTCAGACCTTGCCATTTATAGCGGTTCGAAGGCAATTGAAGGACCAACTTCTGGTATTGTCGGCGGTAAACGAAAATATATCGAGTGGCTGAAAGTGCAATTACATTGCATCGGAAGAAGTATGAAAGTTGGGAAAGAAACAACTTTCGGCTTACTTCAAGCACTTGATGAGTACGGAGTAAAACAAGATAAGAGTGAGCAAGAAAAAGAGTTATTACAAGTACTTATGCCGCTAAAAGAATTAAACGGCGTAAATGTAACGATTGTTCAAGATGAAGCGGGAAGAGCAATCTTTAGAGCTCGTATTCATATTAACGAGAACGAGTTAAATAAAACGGCAAAAGACGTTGTGACTGCATTAAGCGACGGGGAAATCGCAATTTACACGCGTGATTACGGAGTAAGACAAGGATTCTTTGATATCGATCCACGTCCACTTCAAGGTGATGACATACATGTGATTGAAGAAAAAATGAGAGAAATTGTAGGGGGAAACTAAAATGACAAACATTCAAAAACGTTTTTATAAAGGCCGCGTAGCATTAAATGTATTAGCGAACAATATCGAAAATGCGAAAGACATTTTTGAAGCAGCAGAAGGTTATGTAGTTGTTGGAGTGTTATCAAAAGACTATCCAACAGTAGAAGAAGCAGTTACAGCGATGAAAGCATACGGAAAAGAAATTGATGACGCTGTATCAATCGGACTAGGAGCAGGAGATAATCGCCAAGCGGCAGTTGTAGCTGAAATTGCGAAGCATTATCCAGGTAGCCATATTAACCAAGTGTTCCCTTCAGTTGGAGCGACACGTGCAAATCTTGGCGGAAAAGATAGCTGGATTAATAGTTTAGTATCACCAACAGGAAAAGTAGGGTACGTAAATATTTCTACTGGTCCAATTAGTGCAGCTGGAGAAGAAAAAGCAATCGTTCCAATTAAAACAGCAATCGCACTTGTACGTGATATGGGCGGAAATTCATTGAAATACTTCCCAATGAAAGGGTTAGCGCATGAAGAAGAATATCGCGCAGTTGCGAAAGCATGTGCGGAAGAAGGCTTTGCATTAGAGCCAACAGGCGGAATTGATAAAGAAAACTTTGAAACAATTGTACGTATCGCATTAGAGGCAAATGTAGAGCAAGTTATCCCGCACGTGTACTCTTCTATTATTGATAAAGAAACTGGTAATACGAAAACAGAAGACGTTCGTGAATTATTAGCGGTAGTGAAGAAGTTAGTTGATCAATATGCGTAAGAAAATTGCAGCATTCGGCGAAGTAATGATGCGCCTGCAAGTACCAGGATATGAATTGTTGTCACAAGCTAACACATTAAATTACTCATTTTCTGGTACAGGTGTGAACGTTGCAGCGGCGCTTTCTCATCTAGGGCATGAAGGTTTTCTTATTTCAACTTTACCGGAAAACTCTGTTGGGGATGCTGCGGTATCGCACATTCAAAAGTTAGGAATTCAGGCGCCGTTTATTTCAAGAGGCGGTAAATATGTTGGCATGTACTTTTTAGAAAATGGATTTGGTGCACGTGCAAGCCGCGTTACATATTCAAATCGATTAGAAAGTAGCTTCAATACGGCATATGAAGACATGTATCAATTTGAAGAAATCGCCAAGGAAATTGATATCGTTCATTTTTGCGGGATTACACTTGCGATGAATGATACGGTGCGTCATCATATGAAATCTTTAGCGAAAGCAGTTAAAGAAAGCGGAGGCACTGTTGTTTTTGATTGCAATTATCGTCCATCACTTTGGGGAGAAGATGGATATGAGCAGGCGAAACCGCATTATGAAGAAATGCTGGCTCTTGCTGATATCGTTATGATGAACGAAAAAGATGCAATGTTCGTCCTTGGAATGAAAACAGAAGAGACAGAGCGAGAGGCGCAACTTGTTGATCTTATTCCAAAGGTTGCTGAAACATATCAGATTGCTACAATTGCTGGTACACATCGCTCTATTAATAGCGATAATACACACTCACTTCGTGGGTTTATATGTAAAGATGGTGCGTTCACTTTTGCAAAAACACTTACGTTTTCTGTATATGATAGAATAGGTGCTGGAGATGCTTATACGAGCGGGATTATTCATGGCGAGATAGAAGAGTTTGCACCAGAGAAAGCTGTTTCATTTGCGTCAGCAGCTGGAATGCTTGCACATACAATCGTCGGTGATACGCCAATGTCATCAGAGAAGGATATACTTCGGGCAATGACGGCATCAGTAGGTGATGTAGAAAGGTAGTGGGTGTAACGGTGAACGTAACGAGGAAAAAAGGACCATTATATTTACAAATAAAAAATATTATTCGTGATCGAATATTACATGGTGTATATGCGATTCATACGAATATTCCTTCCGAACCGCAGTTAGAAGAAGAGTTCAAAGTGAGTAAAATTACAGTGCGTAATGCGATTAAAGAACTTGCTCAAGAAGGATATTTGGAAAAGAAAAGCGGTAAAGGAACGAAAGTCATCCGTAATACTTCTGCGACAAAGTTGTCAAAGGGAAAGAAATTTACAGAAGTGTTAGTGGAAGAAGGATATAAAGTACAGAAGAAATTGTTAAAAGCAGAAGTCGTTCATAATGAAGAAGGAACAGTTCCATTTCGATTATTCGGTAAGGAGAGTTTTCGTATCGAACGTTTATATACGTTAAATGATGCACCGTACATTCATTATACGCACTATTTCTCAGCACGAATGGCAAGTACAGACTTATCGGACTTTGACCTACAATCGCTTTACGATTTAGTTGAAGACCGAGGTATACATTTAGAAAACTTCAGAGATGAATTCGCTGTTGGACTTGCGCCTAGTTTCGTTGCAGAAGCGTTAGGCGAAAAAGAGGGGACAGCGTTATTAAAACGTATGCGCTATTCTTACGATGAAGTTGGCGAAGTAATTGAATATAGCGAAGGCTACTACAATACAGAAATGCAGCATTATGTAGTGAATTATGACGTATAAAAAAAGAGGGTATTCGCCCTCTTTTTTTATAAAGTGAAACACTAATTGGATTCATCCCGCACCAATCGGGTGCTTACTGTCCACAAATACGGGGTAAAAGTAAGGGGAATGAGAGATGGATATATACTTATTAATCGTCACGTTACTTGCAATCGCGATTGTTATTTTAGGGGTATCATGGTGGAAATGGCATGCATTTATTAGTTTAACAGTTGCGAGTTTATTTTTAGCTATCATGTCTGGACTGAATTTAACGAAAATAGTGACTGCCTATGAAACTGGTGTTGGTAGTGTACTAGGGCATTTAGTTGGTATTTTAGCTCTCGGAACAATTTTAGGGAAAATGATGTCTGATTCGGGGGCCGGCATGCAAGTGGCAGATTTCTTTATTCGATTTTTCGGTGTGAAGAAACTACCGTGGGCTATGTTATTTGCAGGGTTTGTTATAGGAATTCCAGTATTTTTTGAAGTGGGGATTGTCATTTTATTACCACTCGTTATTTCAATTCGAAAAACGACGAAACAAAATATATTATTAATTGCGTTACCTGTCATTGCTGGATTATCTATTGTGCATGGGCTTGTGCCACCACATCCAGGGGCGATGACAGCAATCGGTATTTATAACGCGAACTTAGGAAAGGTGCTTTTATATTCATTAATTATTGCGTTACCAACAGCCATTATTGCAGGACCGATATTTGCAAAGTGGGTACATAAAAGGGTTATACCTGAAAATGAACCAGAGCTAGTTCGAGTTACGACTGTATCAACTGATTTACCAAGTCGTAAAGTTTCATTCTTTATTATTTTATTACCGGTTGTATTAATGATTTTATCAGTAGTTGCACCGTATATTTCATTACCGAAAAAGATAACTGAATTTTTCGTATTTGTAGGTAGTCCAGTAATTGCTTTACTTATTTCGTGTTTCGCAGCATTTTATTTACTTGGAATAAGACAAGGAATTAATAAAAAGGTCATTAAAAAATTAACGGACGAAAGTTTACTACCGGTCGGTTCCATTATTTTAATTATCGGTGCAGGCGGTGGGTTTAAACAAATATTAATTGAAAGCGGCGTTGGAACGGCGATTGCACAAATAGCAGAACATATATCGTTATCACCAATTGTATTAGCTTTCATGGTAGCTGGATTAATTCGAATTGCAACAGGTTCAGCGACAGTAGCATTAACGACAGCAGCAGGAATTGTTTCACCAGTTATTCAGCACATGTCTGGTGTAAATTTAGAATTGCTCGTTATTGCAACGGGTGCAGGATCATTAATGTTTTCTCACGTAAATGATGCAGGTTTCTGGCTTGTAAAAGAGTATTTAGGTTTGACGGTGAAGGAAACATTTAAGACGTGGACGGTACTGGAGACATTATTATCATTTATCGCATTTGGTTTTGCACTTTTATTGAATATGTTTATTTAGAAGATACCTTAACAGGTATCTTTTTTTGATGAAGCCCATTTCCAAAAACAAGCCCGTTTTTAATAAGGTCAAGCTTCCTATTCGCCCTGAAAACATACTATAAATGGAATCCCCTCATTTAGAGCAAGGAGAACTTGTTATGAATGATACTAAAGGAGGAATAGAGTAATGAGCGAAAAGTGTGAACATAGACATGATGATTGTAACCGCAGAAATGGGTGCGGAGGCGGTTTTGCGCTTCTAATCGTATTGTTTATTTTATTAATCATCATCGGTGCTAGCTGCTTCGGCGGAGGCGGCGGTTGTGGTTATGGTGGTTACGGCGGTTATGGCGGCGGCTATGGTGGATATTGCTGCTAATTAAAAACTATTGAAAATAGCCTTGTGCATTATGCACAAGGCTATTTTATTCATATTTTTATATGCTGTGATAATTTATTAATGTACAGAGAACGGATTAAGAAGAAGAAAATAATCTCGATAATCCCGAAAAAGGTGAGTACGATACATGTCTCTTTTAGTAATGAAAAAGAAAACATGCTTTGTAAAAACTTAACCGCAAATAAAGTATGAACACCAGCAACGATGTAAGGAACGAAAAATAAAATTCCTAATTGAATCGTTGCAGAACGAAACATTTCTAATTCAGTTAATCCAAGCTTTGTAATCGTAATATACTTTTGTCTTTCAGTTGTTAAGTCGTTATACATACGGAAGTATAAAACACTAGCTGCACCGATAAAGAAAATAAAGCCAAGAAATGCCCAGATAAAGAAAGTAGCAATTGAATTCCCTTTACTGTAGTGTAGATCATCAGCAGCTGTATAAATGGAAAAAGGGACCCTGATAGGTTCTACTTTATGTTTTTCTTGAAAATTGTGCGCATCATCACTAATGGTACGCGACATATTTTTCGTCGGAATAATCGTGTTTTCCCAGCTCTCTACAAAATAATTATAAATCGTGATTGTTTCAATATGTGGAATCATATTTTCAATTGCATTATCTTGCATAACAATGAGATGAGGCAATGCAAAGGATGGTTCTATTCCTTTATTAATAAAACCTTTAATATGAAATTCCTTTTTATTAGAGCCAAGTGAAATCGTATTTTGTTTAGCAAATGGATTTGATACAAGATTTAAAAGTTTTGGCGAGTAACGAGAAATAATATAAACTTGTGTAGAATCAAGAGTTATTTTCGGCCTCTTTAATTGTTTAGCAAGTATGTTATAGTCACTCATTTTCATAAGAGCAACGTCTTCTTTTAAAGCTGTATCTTTTAATACTGTAGATTTGTATTTATTGTATTGAAAATTAGCATTTGTAAGCTCCGTTTCAATTGTAGCAATGTGCTTTTGCTCTAGTGCACTTTCTCCTTCGGATATGTATGTGAAGGGGAAAGGGTATCGTTCTACTATCGCTGCTTTTGTATTGTTATTAGCGGCAAATAACCCAATGATAATTGTGAATGCAAGTGCTGATAACATAGAAACGATAAAGAGCACATTAATATTACTACGAGTACGGCTAGTTAAATCTGAAATCCATAACATATTTATTTGCTTCATATAAAATTTTCTTCGTCTTTTTAAAATGAAGATAAAGAGAAGAAATGTTTGTGAAAAGAATAAATATGTTCCGACTACTACGAGTGGCAAAATAGATAACATGATAAAGAATACAGATCCATTTTGTGCATTTTTTTCTGTTATATAGCCTTGTGGATAACCGGCGATATAATAACATAATGTTAAGCAAATTAAGGCAAATATCGAAATAAGTATAGATGGTTTCTTTTCTTTGTCTCCTTTTTTTGTCCCCTTAATGAGCTGTGTTGTTTTACGAGTACGAATGAACATAGGTGTAAACGTAGAAACGATGAAAAATAAAATGATAAACGTTATTGTTGTAACGATAATTGCTTCTGTCGGCCAATATAAATAGAGGCCTTTAGCATTTGTTAATTTAGAAGTAACGAGTAAGAAAAAATTAGAAAATACAAGCCCGCCTTGAATACCAGCAAAGATAGCGAGCATTCCGATGATCATATTTTCAGTAAACAAGAGACGTTTTAATTGTTTGTGTGAAATACCGAGAACAGTTAAAACGCCAAATTGTTGTTTCCGTACATTTAAAAATGTCCCGATAGAATATAAGAGAAAGAAGAACGAGAACAAAACGATAACAAACTGTGCCATGCCAGCCAAGTTCATGAGCGGATCTTGTTCCTGCAATTTATTCATAATTTGTAAGCGTGGATGATACGCGTATACAGTAAATGAAAAGAAAACCATGATAGAAAACGCACTACTTACAAAATAAGCGAAATATGCTTTCGAATTACGCGAGACATTTTTAAATGCGAATTGCCAAAATGTCATCCACGTCTTCCTCCTAATAATGCTAGAACATCTAATATTTCTTGATAAAATTTCTCACGGTACAATCCGCGGTGTAGTTCATTGTAAAGTTCGCCATCTTTAATGAAAATGACGCGATTACAATAACTTGCTGCAAACGGATCGTGAGTAACCATTAAAATTGTTGCCTCTTCTTCTTTATTTAATTTCGTAAATAGCTCCATTACGTCAATTGCCGCTTTTGAATCTAAGTTTCCTGTTGGTTCATCGGCAAGTAGAAGGGAAGGGTGATGAATAACAGCACGTGCTACTGCGGTACGCTGTGCTTGTCCTCCAGAAACTTCAAAAATACGTTTGTCCAAAATATGATCAATTCCAAGCTTTTTTGAAATGTTATCAAGCTTTTCATCCATTTCTTTTAATGGAACATTATCTAATGTTAAAGGTAGTACGATATTTTCACCGATTGTTAGTGTATCTAGTAGGTTAAAGTTTTGGAAAACAAATCCTAACTCTTGTCGGCGGAAAATAGCTAACTTCTCTCTACGAAATGTGTGCGGTTTTTTTCCGTTAATCACGACATCACCAGAAGTAGGGGAATCAATTGTAGAGATAACGTTTAAAAATGTAGATTTACCACTACCAGATGGTCCCATGATAGCGACAAATTCACCTTTATCTACATGTAAATTTATATTTTTTAAAGCAGTGTGAGGGACTTTCCCCTCATATACTTTTGAGACGTTTTTAATGTGCAATACTTCTTCCATAGTAATCACCTTTCTATCCTTTAGAACTTAATGTGTTGCGATAATTTTTGCATATAGAAGGAACGAATTAAAAGGAAAAATAAAATTTCAACTGTTCCAAAAATCATAAGTACGACTGTAATCTCAGCGAAGAACGAGAGATGTAAAACTTCTTGTAGCATCTTTGTCGCAAACATCGTATGGATCGATGCCATAATGTAAGGGACAAAGAAAAGAATCGCAAGTTGAATTGTAGCAGATCGTTTCATCTCAGCTGCAGTTAAACCAATTTTCGTAATCGTTACATACTTTTCTTGCTCATTTGTTAAATCTGTATACATCCGGAAATAAAGAACACTGCCAGCACCGATAAAGAAAATAACACCTAAGAAAGTTCCAATTAAGAAGAATGAAGCGACATTTAGTTTAGTTGTGTATAGAGAATCACTTGCTTCACTTGCATGGAAAGGCGGGTGCTCTACCTTAATCGCTTCATTATCATTATCAATTTTTGTTATAAATGCCGAACCGATGTTATGAGCTTTTTCCCAATCGTTAACTGTAAAGCTATACACACTCATCTGTTTTGAAACGGTTGATAATGCTTCTACATTCCCATCAGATAGTATGAGTAATTGTGGTATTAAGCTGTTTGGGAATGGATTATAACTTTTATATTCTTTTATGTGTAACTGTAAAGAATTTTGGTTCAGCGTAAGCGTATTTTTCGTTTTTTGATCATGAAGTGTTTCAAAAACTTGATTATCTAAATCTTTAATAAGGATATAAGATTCATTATTCTTCACGTGGAGATTTTCCCAGTTTAATGCTTTAGCAAGTATATTATAGTCACTTTGTTTAATTGCATAATAGAGCTGCGGTGTTTCTTCCGCCGAAGATACTTCATATATATCCGTTTTAAATTGTTTATAAGTAAATTGTTCTTCGTTAAACTTTTGTTCTAACCAATTCAAATGTTCATCCGCTAACGTATTTTCAGTATGTGATAAATATGTAAAAGGAAAAGGGTTTTCCCTTACTGCATCAAACTTTGTAAATTTCCCAAAACCGTATAAGAACGTAATCATAGTAAAAGCGAGTGTTGATAGCATCGCTACAATAAAGAGCATGTTAATATTTGTCCGAATGCGAGCTGCTAAATCAGAAATCCAAAGCATATTAATACGTTTCATATAAAATTTTCTTCTCGTTTTTAATATACGAATGAGTAAAAAACTAATTTGTGAAAAGAAAAAATATGTTCCAGCCGCAACGAGTGAAGGAATGACAAATATACTGGTGACGGCGTACAAAATTCCAATTACGTCGCCAAGCGATATGAAATATAGCGGATTTGCTGCTAGTACGTATCCAGATATTAAACATGTCGCACCAAATAGAGAGATGGGCAAGGATGCTTTTCTTTCTTTTTGCTTTGTTCCTTCTTTTAAAAGACGTACAGCCTTTCTCGTCCGAATGAGCATCGGCGTAAAAGATGAAACGAGAATGAAGAGTCCAAGAAAGATGATTATAGTTAAAATAATGGCACTTGTCGGCCAATATAAATATAAACCAGGTACATGTGTAATTTTGGCGGTAACTAATAAAAAGAACTGTGAAAAGACAAGGCCAAGTTGGATGCCAAAAAATATGGAAAGAACACCAATTAACATATTTTCTAGAAATACGAGCCTCTTTAATTGTTTTTGAGATATGCCAAGTACTGTTAATATCCCAAATTGTTTTTTTCGTACTTTTAAGAAAGTACCAATCGAATATAGTAAAAAGAAAAATGAAAAGAACACAATGACAACTTCTGAAATTGTCATTAATATGCTCAAACCATAATTAACGTCTGTCATATGCAATTTCGGATGAAATAAATAAACTGCAAATGAGAAAAAAATTGCGATGGAGAACGCACTGCTTACAAAATAGGCGAAATAAGCTCTGGCGTTCCTTGTGACGTTTTTAAATGCAAACTGCCAAAATGTCATTCACCTAAACCTCCTAATAAAGTGAAGATGAAAAAAGTATGAAAGATACTCTTTTCATCACGTTTGTTTTAAATAATTTGTCCATTCGTATACTGTGATAATTTTTGCATATAAAGTGAACGAATGAATAAGAAAAATAAAATTTCAACGACTCCAAAAATAATAAGAACAGCTGCAACTTCTTTGAACAAAGAGAAACCAATTACATCTTGTAGCATTTTCGTTGCAAACATTGTATGAATGGATGCCATAATGTACGGAACGAAAAATAAAATACTAAGTTGAATAGTTGCAGATCGTTTCATCTCTGTATCTGTTACACCAATTTTAGAAATCGTTATATATTTCTCTTGTTCGTTCGTCAAATCCGTATACATTCTAAAGTAAAGAACGCTACCAGCTCCAATGAAGAAGATAACTCCTAAAAATGTCCCGATTAGGAAGAATGCAGCACTGCCTGATGTTATTTTATATAAAGAGCTTGCCGATTCAAAGTAGTGAATGAGAGGCCCTTCATATTGGAAATTATCTCGATCTTTTTGTACTTTTTCCATAAAATTATCAGCAATTTCATATGTCTGTTCCCAGTTTTGAATTTTGTAATTGTATGCTGATATATGCTTTACGGTGCTAGGTAAGTTATTTACGATAACATCAGGCAAAACTATCGTTTGATATGAAAAGCCAGATGGAATTGCGTTTACATGCTCATAGCCTTTTACTCGTAATTTCGTATTTGTACTAGAGAGTGTAATGTAATCTCTTTTGTAGCTTTGCTCAAATTCGTTGAATATAGTGATATAAGATGTCCCCGTTAACACGTATGCTTCGTTATCATCCATAAATAGTTGTTTCATTCGTAAAGAAGCAGCAAGTTTGTTATAGTCACTTTGCTTAATTGCGTATACGTCATTATAAATAGCTACATCTTTATCTTCTCTTAGTGGTGTTTCATATATATCAGTTTTGATTTTCTCATAAGGAAAATGCTCTTTTTGTAACTGTTGTTCAAGCCAACTTAAATGCTCAGTAACAAAAGGATTTGCATCATAAGAAAAATAAGAAATTGGGAAAGGAGAAGTTCTATTAACCTCTAGCTTAATAAACTTCCCAGATCCATATAGGAACGTAATCATTGTGAAAGCAATTGTAGAGAGCATCGCTACAATAAAAAGCATATTAATATTCGTTCGAATACGGTTTGCTAAATCAGAAATCCAAAGCATATTAACACGTTTCATATAAAACTTTCTTCTTTTCTTTAAAATATAAATGAGTAAGAAACTAATTTGTGAAAAGAAAAAATATGTCCCGATTGTAACAAGCATTGGGATAACGAAAATACTCGAAACCATATATATAACACCTATTTGCGGGCTTACTGATACGAAATATTTAGGATTTCCAGCTAAAGCATACCCACCTAATAAACAAATCGCACCAAATAAAGAAATAAGTATGGATGGTTTTTTTTCTTTTTGTTTTCCGCCATTTGTTTTTAAAAGTTGTACCGTTTTTTTTGTACGGATAAGCATTGGTGTGAATGTAGATACAATGATAAAAAGACTAAGGAAAACGATAGTCGTTAAAATAAACGCGTTAATAGGCAAGTATAAATATATGCCTGGTACGTGCGTAATTTTCGCTGTCACTAATAAGAAAAATTGCGAGAAGACAAGTCCAAACTGCATACCGAAAAAGATAGATAAAATCCCGATTAACATATTTTCCATAAAAACGAGACGATGTAATTGTCTTCTCGATATTCCTAAAACGGTCAAAACACCAAATTGTTTTTTTCGAACTTTTAAAAACGTACCAATGGAATATAGTAAAAAGAAGAAAGAGAAAAATACAATTACAACTTCTGAAAATATCATTAATCCTGAAATTTCAGCGGTCATGCTAAATTTTTGTAATTTCGGATGAAACAAATAAACAGCAAACGAAAAGAAAACAGCAATGGAAAAGGAACTACTTACAAAGTAAGCAAAATAAGCTCTCGAGTTGCGCGTTACATTTTTAAAGGCAAACTGCCAAAATGTCATAATATGTACCTCCCGCTAGAAGGCAAATATGTAGTTTTATTGCAAAAAATGTATGAGAGTGCGTTCTCATACATTTTGCTAGCATATGTTCCGATCATGCTTCGGTCACCTTCTCCGTAGTTTCTGCTTGATTATTTGCAGCGTTGTGGAAGATGATTTTAACCGTCGTTCCTTTACCAACTTCAGAGTCTAGTTTCACAGAGTGACCTAAGTAATCACAAATTTTACTTACAATATACAGTCCCATACCAGTAGATTCTCCGAATGCGCGACCATTTTTCCCAGTGTAAAACGGTTCAAATACTCTTCGAATATCTTCTTGCGGAATACCAACACCTTCATCGCGAACTTCTAAAATAATATCTTTTCCGTTTCGGTAAGCAGATAAGAAAACTTTCTTTCCGCGCTCACCAGAGTAACGAACGGCATTTGTCATTAACTGATAAATAATGAACTTTAGCCATTTCGCATCAGAGGCAACCTTTAAATCGGAATGAACTTCTAAAACAGGGAAGACCCCGTTTCGAATGAATAATTCTTTTAATCCGTTAATATTTTTTGTTACCGCATCTTTTAATGAAATCGTCTCAACATGGAAATCTTCATGGAAATTATTTAACCTTGCCATATATAAAGCCATATCGAGTCCTTGATTTAATCGTTCTAATTCTTTTTTGAATTTCGGAATTAAATGTTCATCTTCCATTTCGAGCACCATAAGCTGCATAACAGACACAGGTGTCTTCATTTGATGCACCCAGTGGTTAATGAATAATTGATGTTCTTGCTGTTTTACTTCATACGATTGTAGTTCTTTTTGGAATAGACGATACTGCGTGCGCACGAGTTCATTTACACCGTGAGGCATCGGAGCAGTTGCTCTTTCAATAAAAGCATCTTCCATTTTTTCTGGTTGCTCACTTAATCTATGGTACATTCTACGATTGCGAACGTAACGATAAGCGAGGAAACAAATGAATAAATATAAACTTAAAACGACGAAGTAAAATTTATTATTTTGAAATCCATCTACTGCATCATAAAGAACGAAAATGATACCGAAGTTTAATACGTATAGTAGAAAAAATGCAAAATGATCACGTAAAAATAGCTTCATGCTTATTCACTCCAAGTTGCGTTAAAACGATATCCAAGTCCACGTACTGTTTCAATAGCATTTTCAATACCAAGCTCATTGAATTTCTTACGAAGACGCGTAATGTTTACGTTTAATGTATTTTCCTCAACGAAACTTTCGTCATCCCATAGGGCAGCTAATAAATCTTCACGGCTCGCTGTACGAGGGAATTTAGATAATAACATTTCTGCTAAAATAGCTTCTTTTTTCGTTAAAAGAACTTGCTCAGCACCGAAATGAATTTCTGGACGTTCCGGGAATAATTTTAGTCCTTCTACTTCAACGATACGTTCAGAAATATTTGGCGCATAATCACCGTAAATACGGCGTAATTGACCTTTAATTTTCGCCATTACAACGTCATAGTGGAACGGTTTTGTAATATAATCATCCGCACCGCTTTCAATCGCCATAATTTGTTCCATCTCACCAGCACGAGCTGAAATGAAAATAATTGGACAAGTAGATTCATGACGAATTTGACGGCACCAGTAGAAACCATCGAATTTCGGTAAGTTTACATCAAGTAAAACAAGATGTGGTTTCACTGCGTTAAACGATTCCATAATATCATCGAAGTTCTCTGCAACAACAGCTTCATAGCCATATTTTTGAATGTGAGATTGTAGTAATGATGAAATATTTGGATCGTCTTCAACGATTAAAATTTTATACATATGTATATTCCTCCTAAAAAACAATTGTAGCTATAGTGTATCATGTGTTTCAAGTCTTTTCATTATGTTGAAAGATAAGCTAGTAAACAGTATAGGTCAAAAGTGAGAAAAGTAAAAAGTATTATATTTTTTTATGAAATTTGGAACTTTATTTTGCTTACTGTCCAATATATAGTGAGAACATCGTTAAGGAGGGGGCACTACTTGGTAAGTAATGAAGATATACATATTTGGATAGAGCGTTTACTAAAAGGTGACGAGGAGGCTTTTGAATTTATATTTGACTTAACGAGTCAGAGAATCTATGAAACCGTCTTTGCTATAGTTAAAAATCGACATGATACCAATGAAATCGTAAATGAAATCTACTTCCAACTTTGGAAATCTATTTCAACATATGATCAATCTAGACCGTTTCTATTTTGGTTGAATGGAATTGTTTATAAGCAGATTAGTCAGTGGAGAAAACACATATGGAAGAGGATGCGCTTATTTGAAAAACAACAATTAAATGATGAGACAGTTGTAGAGGTTCCAGAAAAAGTATTATTAAGAAAAGAAACAGAAGAACAGTTGTTAACGGTGATACAAGAATTACCATTTAAGTTTAGAGTAGTGGTTGTTTATCGCTTCTATCATGATTACACGTATGAAGAAATTGCAGAACTATTACAAATTCCTATAGGTACAGTAAGATCTAGAATTCACAGAGCGTTAGAAAAAATTCGGAATCAATCTAGTATAGAAATAGATGAGGAGGAATCTAATTCAAATGTCGTTTTCAAATGAATGTAAAAAAGGCATGAAACAAGAGGTCCCAAAAGAGGTTAAAGAGCGTGCGTATCAATCCTTTAGTCAAATGTATAAAAAAAATAGCAAAAAGAAAACGAAAAAGAAACTATTAATAGTGGGTTTAATAGCGGCTGTCATTATACCGACGAGTACAATGGCATTAAACAATTCTTATTTTGTAAAGCCGGAAGTAAAATTAAATGACATGATTAATGATCAAGTTAAAAAGGATGCTGCAGATGGGAAGTCTATACAGTTAAACGAAAAGGTAGTGGATAATGGCATTACTCTTCATGTAAAAGAGATATTAATTCAAGATGCTAAAATACTTGTTTACTATCGATTTGAACAGCAAGATGGATCGCTTGTTCCTTATGAATTTAATACAACTGGGCTCGAGATTACAAACGATGGTAAAGAAGACGGGAAACAAGTAGAGAGCCCGCATTATAAAAATAAGAAATTTAATGCTGTCCAATATTTGCATTTTCTTAGTAACACGCATATGGATAATTATCAAAAAGATCGTATTGGTAATCCGGATGCAATAGAGAATAGTACATTGTATTTAACGAATCAAGCGGGGGAAAGTTTTGAGACGGTGTTAGCTGATCATGATAAACCAGAGGGAGTAATAGTTTTTGAAACGTTAGACGGTGAAAAATTCCCAGAGCTTTTATTTGTAAATATTAATATTAACAGAGTTGGAGGGACGGAAGGAACTTGGACAATGAAAATTCCAGTGGATATGGCGCATAAAACTGTCCAAAAGGACTCTACAAAGAACGAATGATAATCCATACTAGGTGTGTGAACGCATGATTAGTTATTGGTTAGATGAATTCGGAACGATAGTAGGTATGTCCTTTATTATAAGCTTGATAATCTTTTCGATTTCTTCGTTTGTTAATAAAATAATAAAGTTTAAATAAAAGCAGCTTTTCTTATTAGAAGAGCTGCTTTTATTTTTTATCTCTTTTTCAACACCGGTATCCAAATTTCACTTTTAAAACTTGGAGAAGTTAAATCTTTCTGTTCATTCCACAATATTTCCGGGCCTTCCGCTAGTTCATAGTTGGAAGAAGGAAACCATTCGGAATAAATGCGTCCCCATACATTTTGTAATGTTTCAGGAAATGGACCGACAGCTTCGAATACGGCCCACGTTGAAGCTGCGACTTCAAGTTGTGCGAATTGCTCTGGACAATCTTTCGTTGTAGCTACTCCAATATAGTGATCGAGTTCTCCGTTTTCCTCCATTCTTCCTTCAGAAAAGTTAGTAGAAGCACTAATGATTCCATTCGGTTCCATGTTTGAAAGGGACTTTAACGTTTGAATGGACTCTGGATTTAAACTTTTCCACATAGAAGCAATTTCTTCATTTACACCGTTAAATACAATCGGTACGCGTTTTGTAATACCAATAATTCGAAATGGTTCTTTTTTTTCAATTCGATAGTTCATTTCGTTTCCTCCTTGAATCGATAACTGGAAGGTCATTGGTGAATAAGCTTTCAAAGAATGACTACTATTTCGGGCCTCTGAAGGCGTTATGCCGTGCAAGTTTTGAAAGGCACGTGCAAAAGAATCTGGTGAGTTGTACCCATATTTTATAGCGACATCAATGACTTTTGCATCGCTGTTTTTTAGTTCAAAAGCAGCAAGAGTAAGACGTCTACAGCGAATATATTCTGACAGTGATATGCCAGCTAGGAAAGAAAACATTCTTTTGAAATGATATTCAGAGCAGTAAGCTATTTTTGCGGCTTCTTTAAAATCAATTTCATCTGTTAGGGTGTTTTCAATATACTGCATTGCTGCATTCATGTTTTTAAGTGAATCCATACGATGACCTCCTTGTTAAATAGAATAGCAGGAACAAAATAGCTCCATCCGACATTTCATGCACAACTTTGTAGGGTACATTTTTAACCTTACAAAATTGTAATGTTCCTGTAAGGAGAATGAATGGATGGTATGATATCCCAATGTTATAGTAACAAAGTACTTTTGTTCAGTAGGTTAAATTTTTATATCTTTACTTATGCGTCTTACATAACTGTCATGTTTGTGTAAGAAACATCGATAGTGGCAAGAGTAGAGAGTGTATATAGTTGAAAATAGAGAATAGAAGAAATGAGGGATGTCGAGATGAAAACAGTGTTAGAAGCAAAAAATATTGAAAAAGTGTATGACACGGGTGGTAATAAATTTGCAGCGTTAAAAGGTATTAACTTACAAGTAAAAGAAGGTGAGTTCGTTGGAATTATGGGACCTTCTGGTTCGGGTAAGACGACTTTACTAAACGTTCTTTCTACAATTGATAATGCGACGAACGGTGAGATTTTAATTGATGGAAAAGATATCGTGAAAATGAATGATGATAAGCTAGCGTTATTCCGCCGCGATCATTTAGGGTTCATTTTCCAAGATTATAACTTATTAGATACGTTAACGGTAAAAGAGAACATTGCGTTACCTCTTGCGTTATCGAAAGTAAAGGCAAATGAAATTGATCGCCGTGTTCTTGAAATCTCGAAAAAGTTCGGTATTGATCATATTTTAAGTCAGTTCCCATATCAAGTATCTGGTGGACAGAAACAGCGCTGCGCAGCATCGCGTGCGATCGTTACAAGTCCTAGTATGATTTTCGGGGACGAGCCGACTGGAGCACTTGATTCTAAATCAGCTACAGATTTACTTGAAAGTATGAAGTCGTTAAATGAATATGATAATTCTACAATTTTAATGGTAACGCACGATGCGTTTGCGGCGAGTTACTGTAAACGAGTTATTTTCATTAAAGATGGTGAGTTATATAAAGAATTGCACCGCGGTGAATCAACACGTAAACAGTTCTTCCAAAAAGTCGTTGACGTAATGTCTTCTATTTCTGGAGGTATGGCTGATGACCTTATCTAGCATTGCCCTCCGCAACATACAGCGGAATTTTAAAGACTACTTTGTATATTTTGCATCTATGATCTTTAGTATCGTCATTTATTTTACATTTAAGGCGTTGCAGTATAATTCACAAATGGAAAAAGCTGCGGAGGCTTCTAAAAAAATTAGTGGTGCATTTCAAGTTTCAAGTGTCATGCTAATTATTTTCGTGGCAGTGTTCATTATATATTCAAACGGTTTCTTTACAAGGAAGCGTAAAAAAGAAGTTGGACTATATTCCTTATTAGGCATTCGTAAAAGACAAATTGGTAAAATGCTGTTTTATGAAAATATGTTAATGGGATTAATGTCTTTAATTATCGGGATTGCGATCGGTAGCGTTCTTTCAAAACTATTCCTTGAACTACTAATAAGTATGATGGGAATAAACTTAAACGTTCATTTTGAAGTACCGATGGCCGCAGTTATTGATACAGCAATTATTTTCTTTGTCATTATTTTGTATACATCACTTCAAGGATATCGTTTAATTTATCGCTTTAAGCTAATCGAACTTTTCCGAGCAGAACGTGAAGGAGAAACAATGCCAAAAGGATCGGTTATTATGGCATTAATTTCAGTTTTCTTAATCGGTTCAGGTTATTTCTTAGCGTTAATGTACATGAAAGCAGTTATGTATGCAGACTTTATGGTCGTTGCATTATACATTTTACTAGCGACAGTAGCTGGAACTTATTTATTGTTTATGTTCTTCACAGTATTTGTATTGAAGCGAGCAAGAAATAATAAGTCAGCGTTTTATAACGGTATGAATATGGTAACGACATCGCAACTACTATATCGTATTAAAGGAAACTCGAAATCACTAGCAACAATTGCTATTTTAAGTGCAGTGACATTAACAGCGGTTGGTACGTCAGTTACGATGTATTACAACACATTTACGCAATCAAAAGTTGCAGCACCGTATAGTTATTCTTATGAAAAAAAAGATGAAGCACTAGATAACAAAGTAAAAGAAATACTTACTGGAGAGAAGAGCAATCATCCAGTGACATATGAATCAGAAGTTGAAATGATTCCTGTGAAGGGAACATTTAAAGGTGAAAGAGCAGATCAAGTGCTGAACACACATTATAATGTTACGAAGCAGTACCAGCTTATTTCTCAATCAAGCTTTAATACAATTGCGAAACGTTTAGATGTAGAACCTATAAATTTAAGTGCGAATGAGGCTTTTGTATATGATAGCCTCTATATTGAAAAACTCGATTTTGGTCCTCTTTATACAGGAAATAAAGCTGTATTTCCTGTTGGGAATGAATCGAAAGAGCTAAACATTAAAGGTGTAAATAGTAGAAGTCTTACAAACTTAAATGAATTATTTGTAATCGTTCCAGATCAAACATATGAGCAGGCGAAACAAGTACATGAAACACGCGCTGTAAAAAATATTGATGTAAAAGGTGAGCGAAATAGTAAAGAGTTAACAGCGAAATTAGCAAGTATTATGCCAGCAGGTGAATCGGAAGTTTTAAAACCATTTAACGATTTCTATACAGGATTCCAAATGGGAATTGAAACGACAGGTTTAATGATGTTCATTGGGCTATTCTTAGGATTAGTTTTCCTATTAGCGACAGGCTCAATCATTTACTTTAAGCAACTTACAGAAGCAAGTGCTGACCGTGATCGTTACGTTGTTCTTCATAAAATTGGTGTAACGAAGCAAGAGATGAAGAGAGCTATTGCAAAACAAGTGAGCTTTATCTTTGCTATTCCGTTAATTATCGGTATTTTACACAGTTTGTTTGCACTAAAAGGTTTGTCAAATATATTACCATTCGAAATTATGATTCCGCTCCTAATTAGTATTGGAGTATATGGCGTCATTTATATCGGATATTACTTCCTAACAGTTCGTTCTTATTATAAGATTGTAAGTGCGAAATAATAAGTGAATCTGTGAGGAAATAAGAAAGCCATTTACCTAATTTTTTATGAGGTGAATGGCTTTTTTTACGGTTTAATTATAATTAATGCGCATCGATTATGTCGATGAAACTAAAAGTATGTTTACAGTCAAAGGCATCTATGCATATTAAAGAACGTTTCAAAGGGTTTAATTCAATGACAGTCATATACCTTGTAGGGAAATAACTCTCTTTATAATAAGTGATCAATATTTCTTTTTCTGAAATGAATGAGCGTAATAAAGTGTCTTCAATTCTTTCTCTATCATCGTATGGTGATACTTTTTGCGATTCTTTCATGTCAGCAGATTGTGTAGACATACTAGTCATTTGAGTCGGTTTTAATATATTTGTACTACTCATGCTTTCTATTCTCCTAACAATATATTTTCTATATAGGAAGGTTCATCACTACGGAAGTAGCTACTACAGATAATTCATAAGTACCTTATGTTCGGTTTATTATGTATGATTGGGAACCGAATTTGCTTAGTACTAAAAAATTATCAAATTCATTCACTTATTTATAGTAATTATTTGTCATTCTTGTACTTTTTTGAATGGGATTAAAACTTTATTAAGGTGAATTTAGATGAAGGAGAATAAATGGATTTGATGAAGGTGAGCTAGTATGACTACTAGCTCACCTTCTATTAGGAAAGCGTTTTTATATTACAGTATGATTTTCACGATATTGTCTAGGAGTCATACTAGTAATTTTTTTGAAGACTCTTGTGAAATAACTTTGATCATTAAAATTAAGCCAGGCACAAATATCTGATAATGGATAGGTTGTTAATGTTAATAATTTTTTAGCTTCTTCTACCCGTTCTCTTTGGATGTATTCAATTAAAGGAATTCCCACTTCTTTTTTAAACAATTTTGATAAATAAGTAGGGGAAATATGTAAAAGGTTAGCAAGGTCATTAAGAGATATTTCATCGTAAATATGTTTGTGAATATGATTTAGGCACGTAGTAATGGAATTAGAATATGCTTGATTATTATATTCTTTTACACGTTCTGCAAAAGTACATAATGCATCTTCAATTAACCTATTTACGGAATACATGTTATCCAACTTTTCAATGGTTTGTATATATAAAGTACCGAGTGAAAAAGCAATATGTGATGGAAGATTACCGTCTATCGCATATCGAATAGCTAGCGTAATAGCGATAATACCGTTATTTTTTTGGTTTCTCAGTTGATCTCCTTTGGATGAAATTGCCGCATCTTCTTGTGGATATGAATACGCATATTGTATGACTTTTTCTTTGTTGCCTTCTTTAATGGCTGAAAAAAATTTACGCTCCAATGATATATCATAATTTTGCGGATCATGCCGGCGACGTTTTGAAATGTATAGATCAGGATTTACGATTTTATAAGAAACGTCTTCGAGCAATTTATTTTTTTCCCAAACAATATCGTGATCTAATTTTTCATTGAAAATTACGTAATGTAACCAAATACTTATATCAATTAGCGTACTTTTTTTTATCTCGGGTAGAAATTGATAATAGTCTACTCCTTGTTGCATTGTATTATTACAGTTGAAATATTTCATAAGTTTAATAGCCATCTCATCTGATACTTTTGGATAAGTAGTAGGGCCGATTATAATCGTTCCTTTTATATGTTCATGATCTGTTATATGGATGCTAATAAAATTCTCAAGATACTTATTCCCTTTGAAAATTGGAAAATTACGAGGAGCGTTTTCTTGATAAATTTCATTCAGATGTTCTTCTTTAGAAGAATAAAACGGACTACCAATCGTATGAGAAGTAGATTCATATACAATTTTTTTATCAGTAGATAGAAATTGAACAGGAACATGAAACGTTCTATGTACAAGATCGCATAAGTGCTGTAGGTTGATGGAATTATTCATTAGCTTCTCCTTTTAAATAGTTTTAAAATACGAAATATTAATTAGATCTACATTTGTTTCTATAAAATATAAATTTCTTATTATTAGAATTTTTTCGCTCACATGAAAAGAATTACATATATTGGAGATGAATGAAAGGTGATTTACAAATTAAATTCGCAGATGTTGTATGAAAATAGACGTAGCGATGGTACCTTCCATAAAAGTCCTTTTTATATCTATTATACTAAATTAATAAATATAAAAGAGGTATTTATATATGGGATAAGAAATGTTTCATTCTTCATAAAATCTTAAGAAATCTCCTCAATTTTTGTTAAGAAACGATAGTTATACTTAGAAACAAGTTAAAACTATTGAACGAATGGGGAGAGGTTTACATGCAACTCATAACATTCTTACATGAATTTATTAAACATCCGAAACATACTGGTGCAATTGCGCCAAGTTCAAAAATATTAGCAAAGAAAATGGTAAATGTAATTGATTTTAATAGAGCGGAGTGCATTGTAGAGTTAGGGCCTGGTACAGGTGTTTTTACGAAAGAAATTATGAAGAGAAAGAAGAAGGGAACGATCTTTCTTCTTATTGAAATTAATGAAGTGTTTTGCAAAGAGTTAAAGAGAAAGTTTAAAGATGAGCAGAACGTCATTGTTGTACACGGTTCAGCTGAAAATATAAAGAAGTATATGGAAGAATTACAGATAGAATGCGTTGATTACGTCTTATCGGGATTACCTTTTACTTCTTTACCAGAAGAAGTTTCAAAGAGTATTTTAAACAATGTAATGGAGGCGATACATGAGAAAGGTGAATTTATTACATTTCAATATTCACTAGTGAAAAAAGGATTTATACAGCATTTCTTTCCCGAAATTACGCTAGAAAAAGTGTGGCTCAATTTCCCACCAGCGTACATCTTTAGCTGTAAAAAAGAGCTAAGGAGAGCATATGCATAATGGAATTACATGAATTATTATCTTATATTGAACAATACGGTTATTGGGCATTGTTTTTCTGTTTATGGTTAGGTATTATCGGTATGCCAATTCCAGACGAAATGATTGTTATGAGTGGTGGGTTTGTATCATCAATGGGTATATTAAGTGTGATTCCAGCTTTTTTATTAACATATTTAGGTGTTGTATCTGGTCTATCGCTAGGTTATATATTAGGGAAAATATTTGGTACAAAAATACTTGATAAGCTAATGAAAAAGAAAAAAGCGAAATATCTTTTGAAATCTCAACAAATGGTAGAGAAGTATGGTCATTATGCGTTAGTCACAAGTTACTTCATACCAGTCGTGCGACATATCGTACCGTATTTAGTTGGAATGAATAACATGTCATTTAAGATGTATGCTTTGTATTCCTATACGACAGGATTCGTTTGGACACTCGTTTACTTTGTGCTCGGTTCTTTATTTGGACAACATATTGAAAGTATTGTAGCGATCGCAATAGAGTATGGCGTGTATTTTGGCGGGATTGTTTTTGTTGTTGCGGGTGGTGCATATTTGTACAAGCAAAGAAGAAGTACGGTGATGAGTAAGTAAATAAATAGAAGATAGGTTTATGTTTATTGAGATCATATAAAAGGGAGAGTTATTTTGTAAAATAACTCTCCCTTTTAATGTAATAATTCCTTATTACTTTCATTAGGTGTTGTCTGAAATACAGTTATGTAAATTGTTAATATGGTTGTATTGATTAGATTAGCTAGTATAGTCATAAAATCACTTGATGGAGTGATAAGAACAAAGATTGAAAGTATGGCAGAAGCAAGTGGAATGAACTTTTGTAGCATAGTTAACTTTCCATTTTTATGAAGCTTCGAAGATTGAAAGAAGCAAAGCAAGAAAATAAAGGATGTAAATAATAATCCTAAATATCCCCATCCATCTTCAATATACCAAGGTAAAAAGCTCATTCTTGATGTGAAAATAAATAAATTGAGTATTAACGTGCTGATGATTAACGTATTTAAAATAGTGATATTTGTTTGTTTTTGCATTTGAATTACACTCCGGAATTTATTTTATCCCGCATTAACGGACAGTGGACAGTAAAACCCCACTGATTAAAGTTTCACTTTATTGAGATGTTTTTGCCATTTCCATAAATCTTTGTTCAATTTCATCCAATTCGAATGAATGGCATATTCTGCGGTCTTCATTATCTAAAATTCGATAATGTTGAGATAAAATATTTTGTTGAATTTGATAACCGTTTAATTCTTTTATTTGTCGCCACCACAATTTTCCTCCTAACGTCTTCGGGAAGTTCGTATTGTAATGTGTAAAAGCGATTGTTTTTATAATTTCATTCACATCATCCCCAAATGTCATCTGGACTGTATCGCTCTGTTCGAAGAGTGTTACGACACAAACTGCGCCTGCCCATGTTAGCGTGCGTCTTCCTTTTTCGATTTCCACTAATGTTTTCTTCGATAAACCAATAATTTCTGACATTTTATCTTGTGATAAATCATTTTCAACACGGATGAGTTTTAATTTTGAATTAACGAGTTCAATAAATTCTTGTTTATCCATAATGCAGCTCCTTTTTTCTTATAGTGTAAAATTACACCATAAGTGTAATTTTGTCAATGATAGTGTGAAAAGTAACTTTTTCGTTTTTGGAGCTTACTAATTAATATTTCACTTTTAGTTTAAGAAAATATTAAGAAATCAAACGAGTTTTTATTAAGAAATACGCCCTATACTGAGAAACATCTTAAAGAAAACATAATGAAAGGCGGAATATAGATGAAAAGATTTGTTTTTGGAGCAGTACTTGTTATTGTGGCAGGAGCGGCATATTTATTAAATGGGAGCCCTGCAGTTGATAGAATGAACCCATTTCTTGATATAGAGCACCATTATGCAATAATTGATAACGATGGTAAAGAATTAGATGGAAATAAAGGTCGTGAATATAAAGTGAAAGCTTATGATGAAAATGGTAAGAAAAAAGACGTTACAATTGACGGAGTAGATGAATTACCAAAAGATTCATACTGGCATGTGCTTACGAGAGGTAAGTTTTTATATGATAAAGTGCAAGTAACAACAGATAAAATTCCTGATGGAGCGAAGGCGAAATTAGGATTGTAAGTATAAAACCGATTCTCAATGAGAGATTCGGTTTTGTTATTTTATGGTAATATTTAGTGTGAGGGGGCGAGAGTGATGCTACTCATTGTTAGTCTTATTTTAATCGGGGTTATGTGTAGTATGAGAATAGTATCTTTACATATGATAGAACGAGAAAAGATAGAAGAGAGATATGTATATTGTCCAAAATGTGATGAGAAAATTAGAAGAGGAAATTCTGCTCCTTTTTGTTCGAAATGTAATTTAATATTTTAACTATGGGAAATCTGAAATCATCTTGTATGGTTTTGGATTTTTTATGTTAAAAATAGAAGAAATAAAGAGCGAAAAAAAGTTTGAACAAGGAATTGAGTATACGAATATTATTGAAGGATATCCCATTATTATGAAGTATTTCGTAGAGATAGATCGAGAAGTTTTGAGGGTGTTATTACCTGATGAAAGAGGGATTCTTCCTACTATGCTAGAGTGTAATGAATGTTATAAGACTAAATTGGATGATATCGAGGAAAGTTGATAAAAAAGAGCTTGAAACCATTCAAGCTCTTTTTTATTACTATTTATGTCCTAAAATATGTTCAACCTCATGCACACTTAATTTACTTGCCTTAGCAATTGTTTCAAGTGGTATACCAAGATCATGCATACTTTTAATCATTTGAATTTTTCCTTGTTGAACCCCTTCTTTTCGCCCTTTTTCTATACCTTGTTCTAAGCCCTTTTCTAAGCCTTTTTCCATACCTTCTTCCAAGCCCTTTTCCAAGCCTCTTTTCAGACCTTCTTTTTCTGCATGGGCGAATTTTGCAGCTTCATCCATTAAAACCTTTTCTCTTGCGTCATAGGCTTGTCGGAAAGAGGAATCTTGACTCATACGTTCCCACTTGTTTATTGCTTTTTGTAAAATAGGATCTCGGTTCATAGCAATATCCTCCAATGTTTTAGTTAAGTGCTTATCCTCATTTGCTGAAAGCAATAAAAGCCAACGAGCAAATGGATCTTTCCACGGATTTACTTTTTCTTCATGCCATTGTTTTGTTAACTTTGGAATTTCTACAATGTGAATTTCTATGTCATCACTCAAGAGTTTCTGTTGTTGTGTATTCCATAATGTGCCCGCTGTATGAAATTCTTTGTGATCTAAAAACATTATGAAGTTCAATAAATTAATGGTGATGGTTTTATGAAGCGAACTGTAAGGCATGCCTTTTTGTAATTGGGATGTGTATAATTTTCCCCAATAATATAAACTACGTTTCATCATATCGTGATTATTATTGAGCTGTATTTCTACATTTACTTTTGTTCCTGTGTTTAATGTCGCTGAAATATCTAAAATAGATAACTTATCCTCTTCGTATTCCCGATGTAAATGTGGATCTTCTAGTTGTAGAGAAGCAATGGGTGAATCTAAAGATTCTTGTAACATAGCGTTTAAAAATGCAATTAGAATATCTTCACTACCATTCGTACCAAACAATTGTTTAAATGCAAAATCAATGCGTAAATTAACTAACTGTTGGTTGAACACAGCTTTCCCTCTCCCTTGTGTCAGGTTGCTTCTTTCCTTCATTGTATCTAAAAAGAACTAGGGCATGCAAACAGGCCAATTTGCTATTTTTTTAGCAATATTATTAGAATGTCGCAGACAAGTATGTCTATGTTATACTCTAGTGAAATTGAAAATTTTATATAGAGGTGAAGATGATACAGATGCAAAAAGATATTTTGAAACTATTAGATAAAAAGCAAAGTAACTATGAATTTCCTATTTTTGATAATGAATATATGGATATTTCACAAGTGAAATTCTCTCTTTTCTTTAAAGACAATAAGGATTGGTTAATGGTGTTTCAAGTTGTCGGTGTAGGTTCATTAGGTGTATGTAATGATATTCAAGTATATGGTGATAGAGTGAATCATTCAATTGGTGATGATGGCATTTTGCAATTAAATGATGGAGATTATGAATTATTTGATGATGAAGGTGAATTTATACTGGATATTCATAGTGGTAGTGTAAAAATTCGCGAGCATCATTTTGAATATCAATTTACAGAAGAAGAGTATGTACATAACGGAATAGAAGTACAAACGACAGAGTCTTATCCAAGAGATTTCATGCGTATGCTTGCTACTCATGACGAAGCTCGAAAATTAGTATGGTGGGATAAAGAAGAGATTTTAGAAGAGTTCGGTTTAGAAGGTGATTGGGAAGTAGCGTATGAAACGGAAGAATGGCAACATGTTGAAGACGAGAAAGTAAGTGAAAATGAATTCTTCCAATCAGTAGCCGCGGCAATAGAGAAGAAAGATCCAACTGTTATTGTGAATAAAGATTCTAATACGCATTGGAAAAATTGGGTGGAGTTTGATTGCGAAAACTTATAATTAAAAAGTAAATCAAAATGCCTTTTTAATAAAAAAGCCGAGCCAAAGTGTTGAAACTTTAGCCCAGCTTTTTGCATTACACAACCGCAGGATTATAAATCATCGTAAAGTGTCCTTGTAATAGTTCAATATGACAAGGTGTATGAAGCGAGCTTTCTCCATCTGTATCTACTTCTTTTTCTTCTTCTGTTTCAATATGAATGGATTTCGCTTTTACGTGGAAGATGTCATTTTCATTTGAGTCTTCAAATAGTTTCTTTCCGATATAATCTTTAAACGCTTGAATACCGGTTGATTTTACGACGAAAATATCAAGTGTTCCGTCGTCGCATTTTACGTTCGGAATAAAGGACGGGATACCGCCAAGATATTCACCGTTTCCAACCATAACAAGGACGGCTTCGTCTTCATATACTTGTCCATCGTACGTAATTTTTACTGGAAATGTTTCAGCATTTTTGACAGTTCGAATGGTGCTTAAGTAGTAACCAATTTTACCAAGCTTTGCTTTCTCTTCTGCATCGATATTGTTTGATACTTCAGAGACAAGTCCAATGCCCCAGAAGTTTAAGAAGTGTTGTCCGTTTGCTTTTGCGACGTCAACTGGTTTTATATGTCCTTTTGTAATGAGTTTTGCTGCTTCTGCAATGTTTTGCGGAACGCCGAGTGTGCGAGAGAAGTCATTGCAAGTTCCGCCTGGAATGATTGCAAGTGTAGGTCTAGTTTCAAGAGGTGCTAAGCCATTTGTGCATTCAAATACAGTGCCGTCACCACCAAAGACGATAATTAAATCTACTTTACTAGCAAACTCTTGGCAATATTTTGTTGCATCACCTTGCTTTTTCGTATGAAGGATATGTAAATCAGGAAAAGCTGCGGCAAGAGGTGGTACGATTTTCGTTAAATTTGTATGTAAGTCGCCTTGTCCAGCTTTTGGATTTACGATGAGGAGTACTTTTTCAAATTTTGTCTTTGTCATTTTTATTCTCTCCCTTTGTCTTTTACGAATCGTGATAGAAAATAAACTTCCACCAGTAATTGATGGTGGAAGTTTATTCTATTATATTATTCCGTTACAACTGAAGCGATAAATGGTAAGTTACGATATTTTTCTGCGCAGTCAATACCGTAGCCAACGATAAATTCGTCTGGAATTTGGAAGCCAACATATTCAGCTTTTAAGTCCACTTTACGACGCTCAGGTTTATCAAGTAACGTACAGAATTTCAATGCTTTCGGTTTATGCATAAAGAAGTGATCTTTTAAGAAGTGAAGTGTTAAACCAGAATCGATAATGTCTTCTACGACAATTACGTTTTTTCCAGTAATGTTTACATCGATATCTTTTAATAGTTTTACTTTTCCAGTTGTTTCTGTTTGATTTCCGTAGCTAGATGCAGAAATAAAGTCGATCGTTACCTCGTTTTTAATGTGACGAATTAAATCAGCAGCGAATACGAAAGATCCTTTTAGTACAGCGATGACTACGATTTCTTCTCCTTCAAAGTCACGCTCGATTTGAAGTGCTAGTTCTTTTACTTTTTCTTGTAATTGTTCTTCAGAAATTAAAGTGTCTTTTATTTCAATATTCATTGGAGTCCTCCTACAGTGTAAAACTTGTGAACATTTCGACTGTAAAGGAAAGAAAGGGAAAAGTCAAAGAAGATATAAGTTTTTTACAGAAATACCCACAAAATCATCTGATGATATGATATACTAATCACATTAAGAAAACGCTTCCATAAAGGGTGATGATAATGGAGAAGAAACAGTACACAAGTGTAACATTTATAAAAGCATTACTATTAACAATTGTTCTTGGGAGTTTAGCTTACGTAATTGATGTACCAGCGATTCGGATTTCACTAATTGGAATGACTTTAGTATTAGGCGCAATTTCCCACGGTATGATGTTACAGCTGCAAGAAGCAGGAGTCGATCATATGAAAGATCATATAGATGAGAAATAAGAAACCTTCACGTATATTGAGTGAAGGTTTTTTCGTTTCTTACAAAAGTGTAAGGTAGCTGTAAGGCAAATCGATAGTTGCATAGTAGTGTTTTGGATAAACTATAGTTGTAAGGTAAAAGGCAAGCATATTTTAGGTAAATTAAGTTTTAGGCACTCTATATGTGAAAAAGGAGTAGGAGGGCATGGAGAAACGTTGGACGACCTTTTCTTTTTTAGCAACTAGCAACACCGTAATGCTAGCTGGCGAAATGGATTTTTTGCACTTGTTTGATCGAGAAGACGATCATTCTTCTTCTAAACTTACAATGAAATGGAATAAATGGAGCGAAAGTTGTAGGTTTGAAGAAGAGGCCCCTAACGAAGAGCAAAAGATTATTTTGACAAACCCTATTAAAGCGTGGGTTGTTCAACGTCGTAAGTGTAACGTCAAAAATCACTTAAAGAAAACTGAGCCGAGACAATTAGTTATCGCTCCGGCCCGTTCTACTTCTAAATCACGCGAAAGTAACATGTAAATATTGAGACACACACCCGAAAAAACATCGTATATATTGCGATGTTTTTTTTATTTTTCTGCAATGAAATCTTTAAATGAAATATATTTCATCTGCACCTTATATTTACATCAATTATTTATTCTAGTAATACATCCGATGCGAGTTGATGTGAATAAAGTATAAGGGGAGAATTGAAGATGAAAAAGAAACTATTACCAATTTGTGCAATGGCACTTTTAACAGTAGGATATTCTTCAGTAGCAAGCGCTGATACTGGAACAGTAACGAAGGAAGAACAGGCGCAACTGCAGCAAGATAAGGCGAAAAAAGAAGCAGCGATTAAAGAACAGCAAAAAAGTGAAGAAGAGAAAAAGAGAATAGCGCAAGAGCAGTTGAAAAACGATAAGGCGAAAAAAGAAGCAGTGATTAAGGAACAGCAAAAAAGTGAAGAAGAGAAAAAGAGAATAGCACAAGAACAGTTAAAAAATGATATGGCAAAAAAAGAAGTAGCACAAGTACAACAAAAAAATGGTGCAGTAAAAAAAGAAGTAGCGAAGCCAGCTGTACAAGGTGAAAAATTACCAAACACAGCATCCAATAATGTAGCAATGATGGCACTAAGCGCATGTCTTGTAGGGATAGGGGCATTATTTGGTTTGAATCGTCGCAATAAAGTTAAGGCGTAAATAAAATATTGTCCTATAAAGAATGGAATAATTTCATATATTAAAAATGGTAGGTTATTCCTACCATTTTTGGCATGGAGGGATGAACATGAAATTACTCAATTATATCGGTATCATATTGATGGCCATAGGGCTATTCACGGGAGCATATTACGCTCTGGAATGGTATAAAGGAAAAAGCTCTGCTCAACAATTAACGAAAGAAGAATTAAAGAGCCTTGAAAATATACAACATAACCAACTTTCTTACGAAACACCTGTAACTTCCCAAGGCCCCTCTTCTCAAACAGAACATAAAGAAGGAGAAAAGGTTGCACTGTTAAATATACCGAAAATAAAGAAGAAGTTTTCTATATACTGGGGAGCGGATGAGACAACGTTGAAGAAAGGAGTTGGAATGTTCGTTAGTGATTTAACGACAACGCCATCTGGAGGGGGGCATACGGTACTGAGTGGGCACCGGGATACTGTATTTACAGATTTAGGAGAGTTAAAAGAAAAAGACACTCTTGTTTTAGAGTATGATAATAAAACTTACACATACGAAATTCAAAAGATATGGATTACCGACGCGGATGATCGTACTGTTATTATAAAAAAAGAAGAACCGATATTAACACTAACGACTTGCTATCCATTTGATTATATAGGGTATGCACCAGATAGATATATTATCGAGGCGAAGTTAAAGGCTAGTTATTCAAAATGAAGTTGTAGTTTCTGAAAGCGAGAGGGGGATACATAAGTTATGTCAAAAAACATTTTAATTGTGGAAGATGAAGATATTTTGCGTGAAATATTAAAAGATTATTTTTTGAGTGAGCAATATATAGTATTTGAAGCAAGAGATGGGAAAGAAGCTTTAGTTGTATTTGAGGAAGAAGAGGTTGATTTAGTTATTTTAGATATTATGTTGCCGGAACTTGATGGGTGGTCTGTTTGCCGAAGAATCCGTAAGACATCCGAGGTTCCGATTATTATGCTAACGGCACGTGTAGATGAAGATGATACGTTACTTGGATTCGAACTTGGGGCGGATGACTATGTGACGAAGCCGTATAGCCCACCAATTTTATTAGCAAGAGCGAAAAGGCTGTTAGAAAGTAGAAAAGTAACAAAGCAACTTCTAGAGAATGAAGATGATACATTATCCATCCACGGTATTCACGTCCACTTCCCATCGCGCACTGTTACGGTAGATAGGACAGACATTAATTTAACACATACTGAATTTGAAATATTAGCGTATTTTATGAAAAATCAAGGGATTGTTTTAACACGAGAGCAAATCATTTCGAGAATTTGGGGATATGAATTTGCTGGTGACGATCGAACGGTTAATAGTCATATTCGTAACTTGCGAAATAAATTAGGAGAGAAAGCAAAGTACATTACAACTGTAGTACGAACCGGTTATAAATTTGAGGGGAATGTATGAGAAAAGGGATTGTACTAAAACTCTTTACTCTCACAACAGCATTATGTATGTTAATTTTAGCGACGATATTTATTGGACAAACGATATTTTTTAAACAATATTATGCGAATCGAAAAGTGGAAGATATTAAAGTAAATTTAAATTCCTTTGAGAAGAATTATTTGAATTATGCAGGAAATGGAGAAGGAATTCAGAAGCTGGAGCAAGACTTTTTAAGAGAAAATAATACGTGGATTACAACGTTAGATCAGAATGGGAATTTAAAACATGCGGATGATTTTTATTTTGAAGTAACGATAGATCGTAGGCAACAAAAGAGCTTTGGACAACAAATATTCAAAATTCCTTTATACAATCTCGTCAATATGGAGGAGATTGATAATAAATCATCAAATCCGTTTTTAAATCAAGAAATTTATTTTTCTGGCGTGAAAAAAGATGATAGTTATATTCCATTCTCTTTCACGTTAGGCAAGCAAAATTTAAGCGGATCTAATAAACCGTTAGAAAAAGCATTTAAGGAAAAAATGAGTAAATTAGATCAGGAGAAAAAGAAAGTAGCTGAAGAACAAGTTGGTAAGGAAAAGCAGCCGGTCGTTCAGGAGCCAGCTGCCCAAGAACCAGATGTTTACATAAGAGGGCGTGTTACAAAAGTCCAATTTCCTGATGTAAAAGGTCTTGTAAATCCAATTTATAAAAATAGTATATTCTTAGATAAAATAAAAGAATTTCAAACAGATTTATTATTAAAAGAGAGCAAGCACATACAGTATGCAACACAAACAATGGACTATGAAAAAAATGATATTAAATATAAATTATTAATCAAACCAATAAAAGAAAAAGACGGATCGGTAACATATATTTATGCGATGGCTTCTTTACAGCCTGTAGATGAGGCTGTACAAATGGTGCAAGACTATTATATATACATCATTGCATTTGTAGTCGTTCTCATTTTTCTAGCTTCGTTCTATTATTCAAAACAAATTGCAAAACCGTTATTAAAAATAAATGATACAACGAAGAAAATAGCGCATTTAGATTTCACAGAAAAAATACCGATTACTTCAAAAGATGAAATTGGTGATTTATCGAAAAATATTAATGCATTATCTAATAAGCTCCATTCGCATATTGGACAGCTAGAACAAGATATTGAAAAGGAAAGAAAGTTAGAAAATACGCGGAAAGAATTTATTTCTGGTGTTTCGCATGAATTAAAAACACCGCTGAGTATTATGAAAAGCTGTATTTCTATTTTAAAAGATGGAGTAGCTGAGCATAAAAAAGAATACTATTTTCAGGCAATGGAACGAGAAGTAGATAAAATGGATACTTTAATTTTGGATATGCTTGAGTTAGCTAAATTTGAGTCAGGTACATATAAAATGAAAATGGATTCATTTTATATCGATACAGTAATTGAAGATATATGTGAACACCTTTCTGTAGAAATAGAGAAAAAAGAACTTCGTGTTCATAAAAATGTAGGTCCATTTGAAGTGATGGCAAATCAAGGCCGGATTGAACAAGTCATCGTGAATTTCATTACGAATGCCATACGTTATACACCGAGTAAAGAGGATATTATTATTTCTACAATAGATGAGCAGAATCGTATAAAAGTGTGTGTTGAAAATAAAGGTACTCACATTGAAGAAGAGCAATTAGATAAAATTTGGGACCGTTTTTATCGCGTGGATGCAGCTCGCCAGCGTTCACAAGGTGGAACGGGGCTTGGTCTAGCTATTTCTAAAAATATTTTAGAACTGCACGATGCTGTATATGGGGCAGAAAATACAGGAGAGGGTGTATTATTTTACTTCTATTTAACGAAAAAAGCGTAGACAATGTAATCTACGCTTTTTTAATTTATTTTCATATTATCTTTACCTAATCTTTATTTTTAAGCGATATAATCTGGTTAGAAAATGAGGTTATGTAAGGAGTCGATGAACCGTGCATAGCAAGTGGCTAAGTATAATGGTATTTATTTTCTTTTGTGCATTTATTGTATTTTTAATTGATATTACGATATGAAAAAAAGAGCGCTCATTAAGCGCTCTTTTTGTTCGAATTTATTTGATAAGCATTGATGCTTTTGAATAAACGTGGTGAAGTGATAAATAAAAAGATAAGTAAAACGGTACATAGAATATAGGAACCAATCATTGTGCTACCGTTAAATATTAAAGAATATAGAACTGCTGATTGACCTTTCGGTGCATATTGTCCCCAAAAAATAATACCGGCGATAAAGTGACAGAAGTAGCGAGCAAAGCTACCAACAAATGTAGCAAGAATAATGTAACCAATAACTTTCTTTCCTTCGTTATTTTCATTGGAAGTTAAAAGTGCTTTTTGAATTGGTCGATAGAATAAACCAGCAAATCCAATGAATGCGAAAGCAACGAAATATTCAATTAGTACTTGAATTGGTGTGACGATAATGGCATCGCCTACGACAATTTGTAATAATCCCCAAATTAAGCCTCCTAAGAAAGCCATTTTGAAACCCCAGCGGTATGCGATAATAAAAATAGGAATCATAGCGAATGAGATGGAACCGCCTGTTGCTGATATTTTGATTGAAAGTGGTAAAATGTCGATGACCAGGGCGAAGGCTGCAAGAATTGCAGATTCGATCATCGCTTGTAAATTGGTGTTACGCATGTTGTCTCCCCCTAAATCCAAGTTGTACAAAAAAGAATAGATATCATAGGAGGATACGAAATACGTAAATAAAAAAGAGGTATGTATTTCGGACGTTTGCACAATCCCTGCGTTAGCATTAACTAACAGGTTCGAAGGGTCGGAACGAAGTGTTCCCTCTCAGCGGCATGGCTCCCCCAGTGATAACGAGATTCTTTATTTGCTATTGTTTATTGTAAGCGAAATGGATGAGAATGGCAAATAAATACGGTATGACAATAATTGAAATAGAATTGTAGCGAAATGTTAATAAATATGAAGCAAAAGGGTATAGTACAAGAGAAATTGGGTGTGGTATAATTTTTTTGAAAATAATTATCATTCTCTTCTGAGGGGGAAGGTTATGAGCTTAGTAGATATTAAAATTGGAGAGAAAGTGTTAGTAAAAAGTATTCAGTCTTTAGATCAGCTATTAAAGCGTAGACTAGCTGCTTTCGGTCTTGCCGAAGGAAGCGAACTTCGCATGAAGCAGAAAGCGATGTTTAAAGGTCCTTGTACATTGGAGTGTCGTGGACAGTTAATTAGTATTCGTCATTGTGACGCGAAAATGATAAAGGTGGAATTAGCGTGAATAAGGTAGCTTTGCTAGGGAATCCGAATACAGGGAAGACATCATTATTTAATGCACTTACTGGTTCTTATGAATATGTAGGAAACTGGAGCGGTGTAACAGTAGAAAAGAAGGTTGGTAAATTAAAAGATAAGCAAGGAACATTAATTGATTTACCAGGCGTCTATGATTTGAATCCAGTTTCACGTGATGAAGGTGTCGTTACGAATTTTCTACTAACAGACGAATTTCATCATATGTTAAATATAGTGGATTCCTCGCAATTTGAGCGAAATATGCATTTAACATTGCAATTACTTGAATTTGGTAAGCCCGTTTCAATTGGTTTAAATATGGTTGATGTGGCAAAGCAAAGAGGAATTGTGATTAATGTAAAACGGTTATCAGAAATATTAGGTGTAACAGTCGTTCCTGTCATCGCAAGAACCGGAAAAGGCTGTGAAGAACTACTTGCTACTCTTAAAGAAAATGACAAAAGTGAAAAAAAGCCATTCATTATTTCATATGGTTTACAAATGGATGAAGGAATTGGAGAGGTAATTTCTCTTTTAGAGAAAGCGAATTATGAGCATCCGAGGTGGTTAGCTCTTCAATTTTTAAGTAATAACGAAGTAGTAGAAAAAGAAATGAAAGCATTACCAATTTATAAGGAACTTGTAGCCATTCGATCTCGCTTAGAAGGAAAACTTGATTGTACGTTGGAAGAGCATATTTACAAAACTCGTGAAGCGTATATTGAAAAGTTAAAAACAAATGTTATGCAGCATGAGAAAGAAGGAAAAATTCCTTTTTCGGAAAAAATTGATAGATTAATTACACATAAAATTTTAGGACTTCCAATCTTTTTAGCAGTTATGTTTTTTATTTTTCAGGTTACGTTTACGTGGATTGGTACACCTTTATCGGATATGCTTGATGGATTTTTTGGAGGACAACTTACTGATTGGGTAACGGCTGGGCTCACAAGTGTTGGAGCTTCTGATTTTATTCAAGCACTCGTTACAGAAGGTATTATTGCCGGTGTTGGTGCAGTATTAGTATTCGTTCCACAAATCTTTGCACTATTCTTTTTCATTTCATTATTAGAAGACTCAGGATATATGGCGCGAATTGCAGTTGTTATGGATCGAATTATGGAGTTTTTCGGTTTAAACGGAAAAGCGTTCATTCCGATGATTATCGGTTTTGGATGTAACGTTCCAGGTATTATGGCAGCGAGAACGATTGAACAAGAAAAAGAACGTTTACTTACAGTTCTTGTAACACCATTTATGTCTTGTTCGGCACGTTTACCTGTATACGCATTATTTGCGGGAGTATTCTTCCCTCATAGTCAGGCAACTGTTGTATTTTCTTTATATGTTGCAGGTATTGTTCTTGCATTACTCGTTACAAAAATTATGTCTCTTACAATTTTAAAAGCGGAAAAGTCTATTTTCGTCATTGAACTACCTCCTTACCGCGTACCACAAGCGAAAACGTTATGGCTAAGCACGTGGGAGAAAGGGAAAGGATTTGTTCGTAAAGCAGGTACATTCATCTTCGGTGGTTCTGTTGTCATTTGGTTATTAAACTATGCAGGTCCATCAGGATTGGGTGTTGATATGGGAGATAGTTACTTAGCGATGATTGGTGGATTTATTGCACCACTATTTGCACCGCTCGGCTTTGGAACGTGGCAAGCTGCAGCATCTCTTTTAACAGGATTTTTAGCGAAAGAAGTTGTCGTTTCTACAATGGCAATTATTTATGCGGTGAAAGAAGATGTGCTAGGAAATGTTATGGGAGCACATTATACTGCGTTATCAGCATATGCATTTATGTTCTTTATTTTATTATATGTTCCGTGTTTAGCGACAGTAGCTGTTATTAAACGTGAAACAGGATCAGCGAAGTGGACGATTTTCTCTGTCGTTTATCCACTCGTTGTTGCTTATGTATTAACGTTCATTATATACCAAGTTGGATCCTTACTCGGATTCTAGAAGGAGATGTATTAGAGTGATGGTCAATATTATAATTGGAGCTATCATTTTTGGTTATGCAGCATACACGTTAGTTAATTTTGTAAAGAGAAGTAAAAAGGGAAAATGCGCCGCATGTTCTTTAAATAAGTCATGTCAGTCGCAAACTTGTAGTCCGGATATGGAGCGAATTGCTCATAATAAATAGAAAAAAGCTTTGCGAATTTCGCAAAGCTTTTTTTATTACTTCTTAATTTTTACAAGTTGTGATGATTCTACACCATTCTTTCCAGGGAATTCTTTACTTGGATCCTTATCGAATTTTAATACACCTACAGATTTTTCTTCACCTTTTACATTTCCATAAGTTGCATCATCGACAATTGCGAACATGTCGGCATATGCACGGCCACTACCGATAATTGTATTGCCTTCGTATTTTAATTTTGCCCCATCAAGTGTAGCATTTTCTACTTTTTCTTTAGCAAATAATACACCTTGCTCTGCTGTTACAGCTGGTAATTTATCAAGTGGTTTCGTGTCGTCTTTTTCATTAACTTTGCTAAGTAACTCTTTCTTCACTAGTTCTTCACCAGTTTTCTTATCCATGACAAGAACTTTTTTACCTTCTAATGTTGTCATTTTCATTTTATAGAAGTCCTTTTCTTTCACTTCTTTTTTATTTTGATCTATAATTTTCTGAACTTGCTCATCTGTTCCGTATAGTACAAAGCCGTTCGCTTTTTCTCCTAATAAAGAACAACCTGATAATGCTCCGAATGAAATTGCTGCTGCTAATCCGATTCCTACTAATTTTTTCATGATGATTTCTCCTTTTATATGTTTTATAGTAAATACACTTTTGTATTAGTCTTGAAATAATGAGAAGTTTGTTTGTTGCTTCTGGTATTAGTGTATAAGAAATATGGAAACGGAACTATCGAGTTAGCTTACAGTAACATTACACTTATGTAATTTAGTGAAAGTGCACAAAAGTAAGTTAATTTTAAGGAGAGATAATGAGAATATATTAGAAATACAATATTGTATCTAGAATGTCATATTATATTGGATGTATTTTGGAAATAACATGTAAGGACATATTAGTTTTGTTATAATAAACACATAGGCTGTAAAAATGAATATTCTTTACTGTAAAGGGAGATTTTTCAGTTTTCCAAGTAGTGAATTTGAAATATGAGGTATATCATAGGAGGAATTTGGATGTCTGTATTTAAACGATTAAGAGATTTAACAATGTCGAATGTGTATTCAATGATTGAAAAAGCGGAAGATCCAGTTAAGATGACGGATCAATATTTACGCGATATGCAAGCGGATGTACAAGAAGCAGAGAAAAGTGTAGCAGCTCAAATTGCACTTGAAAAGAAATTCAAAATATTATTTGAAGAGCAAGAAGCACTTGTGAAAAAACGTGAAGAGCAAGCTCATATGGCTGTTCAAGCAAGCAATCTTGACCTTGCGCGCCGTGCTCTTGAAGAAAAACAAAATGCAGAGCAAAAGATGAATGAGTATAAAGCAAGCTATGAGCAAAACAAAGCTGCTGCTGATAATCTTCGCCTGAAGTTAGAAGAAATGCGTAAGCAATTAACAGAGCTGAAAAATAAACGTGAAACACTTGTAGCACGTGTAAATGCGGCGAAAGCACAAAAGAATATTAATCAGGCAATGTCTGGATTTGATTCGAATTCAGCGAAAGCTGGTTTAAGCCGTATGGAAGAGAAAGCTCTTCAATTAGAGGCTGAAGCAGAAGCAAGCGGTGAAGTGTACAAAAAAGAAAAATCATTAGATGATGAATTCGCAAGCTTAAACAAAAATTCTGCTGTTGACGATGAATTAGCTCGTATTATGAAGCAGTATGAGAAATAATATAGAATAGAGACAAATGAACCGACATGTCTAAACAAATTCATGTCGGTTTTCTATTACTTTTTAGAGGAGGTTTTGCAATGACATGGACAAATGTGTTAGCCATGCTTGTATGGACTGGAGCAAGTGCAGTACTTTTATTTGCAATTATGTGGGTTGATTCAATTTTTACTAAATACAATGATTTAAAAGAAATAAAGAATGGGAATACAGCTGTAACAACGCGTTTCGTTATGAAATTATTCGCGCAAGGGTACATTTTATCTCAATCTATAACGAAAGCAAACGACTTATGGCAAGCACTACTTGCATCAGCAGTTTCTTTCGTTATTTTATTAGTGGTAGAAATGTTTATCGAATTTGTATTAAAGAAAATGGCTGGTTTAGATTTAGAAGAAGGTACGAAAGAAGGCAGTGTTGCACACGCGATGTTGGCCGGATCATTACATATCGTTGGTGCACTTATTTTAGGTGCTTGTTTATAAAGAGAGAAGGAGGGGTAAATTATGAGTTTATTTAAACGAATTAAAAATATAATGAAGAGCCCAGAGCCGCTGAAACCAGAGAAAAGTTTGTTAACGTTAGCTCCTGGCGATATGATTGAAGTTTCATTAGTCATGTACGAATTAACTGGGAAAACGAGTATGCATTCTCGTAAAGAAATTGTTTTAACACTGCAAGACGGGAAAGATATTCGTTATTTAAAAATTGAAGATCGTGAAAATACGTATTACAAATTATATACACCAATCGATGGTCGTTTAGATTCAATTGATGAAGTTCCGACGACAATTGAAATGGATGATACAGAGTACCATATGGAAGAGCAATATAACGGACGTGTTGTTGTGATGGGAAAAACACCATTCTCTGCTTCAGAAGAACAGCATGTATGGGAATTCCAATCCGATAACCGAAAATTATTGCGTATTGAATGGCAAAATGGTCGCACAATGATGTATGAGGGAGAAGCAATTATTCCTGCTGATGTACAAATTATAAGAGCAACGTAAGGGGGCGTAATCATGTCAAACCGATTGTTTACCATGATTAAATCGTTCGTAATCCCTATACTTGCTATCGTTATATTACTTGTTGTTGCTGGATATGCCTTATCAGGTTGTCAAGGCGGACAGACAAAGTCGATTCAAGACCGTTATCCACTTGAATCTGTCGCAAAGGAAGGTAAACAAGAATCTTACGTGTATAGGGCCGCCAATCGGTCAGTTCCTGAAGTCGCGAAGGAACTTATAGCTGAAAGGAAACCGAAGCAAGCATCTAAAGAAGACGAAAATCAAATGTTCCTCGTTTATTCTGATAAAATGTATAATTTGCAAAAGGATAAAGAGAAACCATCTGATACGTTAATTGAAGTAAGTAATGAAGAATTTGTCCGTCAAAATTACCAACCATCCTTCCTGCAAGGATATATTATGGGAAGTATATTAAACGATATATTCGGTTCGAAAAAATCATCATCCGGTGATTACCGAGGATATAATGACAGACAAAATCATAAACCAGTTATTCCAGAAAGACCACCTACGAAAGAAGAAAAGAAAACCCCTCCTCCAATTACGAAGGAAGGGAAAGGATCTATCATTAAGCGAGGCGATAATGTAGATTCGAAATCTTCTGTAGGAGATACAGGAAGTATTACGAAAAAAGGAAGTAGTACCCCTCCGCCGTCTACTGGAAGCAAAGGAAAAATTACAAAAACACCAGGTGGCTCGAGCGGATCAGATGTGAAGCCGAAATCATCTATTAAAACGCCGCCAAAGAATACATCTCCCCCGAAAACGAGGGTTGGTGGTTCAGGAAAGATTATGAAGAGAAGATAGTTATAGAGACCGAAAAGTTGAATATGCTTTTCGGCCTTTTTATTATGGAAATTAATTCCTTATAGCTGGTACAATTAAGTTATAAGGAGGAGATTAGTATGACTCTATATAAAAGGTTTAGTTTGATTATGTTCCTCGTCTTATTCCTCAGTTTGTTTATTAGCACAACGATGAAATTCCACTTTGTAGTAGGTATTCTATGGATACTATGTACATGTACTCTCTTTCTATATGTTCCGCTTCGCTTTCAACATGAAGTGCCCGCCTTTCAAAAATACGTAGCATGGATTAAGAGAGGAAGAAGATGGGGAGAGTAAATTTATATCAGCGATTATTGAAATATATCGACTTACCGACAAAACTGACAACGACCGCAATTTAATAATAAGAAGAGGGTGTGCCAAATTGTTGGCACACCCTCTTTATTCATAATGATTAATGAATATCACGTTTCTTAAAGTTACCGCCTTTTACTTCTGCTACGTCATAAACAGTAATAAAGGCATTTGGATCGATTTCATTAATTAAGTCTTTCATTTTACTTTCTTCTAAACGGTTAATTACACAAGAAATTTCTTTAAATTTCTCTCTTGAATAACCACCGTATACTTCGTTATACGTTGCGCTTCGGCCTAAACGATCGCGAATTGTTTCTACCATTAATTCAGGCTCTTTCGTGATGATTTTAAATGTTTTTGAACCACTTAAACCAACTTCAACGATATGAATCACTTTCGAAGCGATAAAGTAAGCAATTGCCGAAAGGATAGCTCCTTGAAGGCCGAATACTGTTGATACGAAAATAAACACGAACATGTTTAAGAATAAAATAAGGTCACTTGTTCCAAAAGGTAACTTACGAGAAAGTAATACAGCTAGCATATCGATTCCATCTAATGCGCCGCCGTTACGTAATGCTAGTCCCATACCGAAACCGATAATAATACCACCAACAACTGTAACGAGTAATGTATCGCCTTCAATAATAGTAGGTATTCCGTGCATGACAACGGTACCTATTGCTAATGAAGCAATCCCAATAATAGAATAAATTGCAAAGCTTTTACCTATTTGTTTATATCCTAACCAAACGAAAGGAATGTTAATAACTGCGATTAGAGCTCCTAATGGCAATCCAAATAATCTTGAACTAACGATACTTAAACCAGTCACACCACCGTCTGATACGTTATTTGGAATTAATACCGCTTCTAATCCGTATGCTGTGATAAATGCCCCAATAATAATCATCAAAGCTTTTGAAGCGATTTTTAGCTTATTGGGCTTGTTTTTAATAATTTTCTCCATGTAATTTCCTCGTTTCAAACTAGTTTCTTATTTGTTACGTAATTCACACCTAAATTTTATTTTAACATTTAATTTGAAAAATTTCTCCTTTAATGGATGTATGCAGGGAATATTATCACCATATTATCTTTAAAATATTTTTGAAATGAGTATAAGAAATCCCATCCTTTCAAAGGATGGGAGACTATTAAGAAATGATAAAACTAAGCACGGATAGGAATAAAGAGAATCCTAAAATAGCTCCGCAAACTTTCATATGACGTTTACGTCCCATCACAACAATTGCAACATACTCACGAATCATTGCATTAGGCCAGTAATAAAACGCAGTTTTTGATCCGATTCCTTGGCTATTAAGACCCGCTTGTTTTGCATATATACCCGCACGGAAAAGATGGAAATTATTCGTTGTAAAAATACTTCTATACTTACCGTTAGGCTTTAAAGAATCCATAATTTCTTTAGAGAACGACATATTTTGATATGTGTTTACAGAGCGATTTTCTTGCACTGTATGTTCAAGTGGGATTCCTTTTTCAACAGCGTACTTTTGCATCGCTTCTGCTTCTGGAAGGCCTTCATCTGGACCTTGTCCACCAGAGAAAATGATTGTTGGTGGTGTATTCACAGCTGCTTGTTTCCAATAGAAGTCAATTGCTTTATTAATACGACTTGCAAGTAAAGGGGGCACTTTGTCATTAATTAAGCCACTACCAAGAACGATGATGAAATCTTGATTACGTCTTGGTCTGTTGAATTGATATAGAAAATAAGCGCTTAAGAAGTTAGATAGGTGTATGAAGAAATATACGCTTATAAAAGAAATACCAGCAAAAATAGGCTGTAAATGTGATGAGAACAAACTTGCTGGATTTATAATAGGGAGTAACATACAGAGTAACATCCCTAAAGCAGCAAGGAGTGTTAAACAGTTAGTGAATCGTCTTCCTTCTCGCTTCATTAAAATTCTAGCATTAAGAAATAGCCCAAACATTAAAGCAATAATACCGAAAGGAAGCATAATAAGAAGTGCTAAAAAAGGTAAAAATATAATGTAGCGTAGGACAGCACTATCTGAGTTCAAAGATACAATCACACAAAAAAGAAGGAAAAAACAGATAAAGGCATTAAATAAAAAGCCGTTTATTATTTTTCGCGGATCTTTTAAATAGGAGATAAGAAAAATAATAAATAATATAAGAGGAACAATTCCGAAAGACATAAATATAGCACACCTCAATTTGTATAAGAATTTGACATACCTTTTATATTACATGATTTTATAATTGAAAATGAAAGAAAAAGGATTTTGAATTTTCTCAATAAAATATATGAATACATATGTTAAAATGTGAGATATTAAAAGTAAAATGGTGAAGAGGCACTCTATGGAGTGTCTTTTCTTTTTTGTATGTAATTATGCATATTATATTTATTTTCAAGTGAAGAAGGCTAAAATATAAGTGGTAGGCAGACTATATAAAGCAGAATTTTATACAAACATTTCCCTCTACTTTTTGTATCTAACAATCGTATAACAATAAATAATTCTGTTTTCTAGTGTCTGTTTATGAAAGGTGTCCTCTTTGAAGGCACCTTTTTGTTGTTTCATGTAGATACTTTTCACTGTTGATATAGTGGAAAGTATCTATACTAAACATTAGCAATCTTCCGTATAAACATTATCAATTTACTATATATTCCAGTGGTGTTAACCTACATATGAAAGGCTTTCTTTTTCAAAATATTACCCCTAATAAATTTTTGAAGAAGTCAACTGTCTCCGAAATTGCCATTCATGCTTAGCAAAAAAGAATCCTTCTGGATTCTTTTTTGTGTTCGACATAATGCGACAAAATATATTTAAATAATTTGTTATATTGTTAAATGGTTATTATAGGGAAGAGAAGGAGACTTAAATATGGGATTTAAAAAATTAATTTTAACAGGTGCAATTGTTGCAACTACAGCATTTACTTCAATTGGAACAGCGCAGGCAAGTACAGATTTTAAAGATGTTCCAAACAATCATTGGTCTTATAAAGCAATTATGGATTTAGCAAATAAAAACGTTGTTGCTGGATACGGAAATGGGATTTTTGGATTTGGTGATGATGTAACACGTGAGCAAGTTGCAGCTCTTATGTTCCGTCATTTAAAACCGACAGTAAAAGAACAGTATAACAATCCGTATAAAGATGTTACGGATCGTTCAACTATGTTTAAAAAAGAGATTCTTGCTTTAACAGAGATGGGTGTATTCGTTGGAGATAACACAGGGAAATTTAGACCGAAAGATTCGTTAACTCGTGAAGAAATGGCACAAATTTTGACAAGGGGATTCCAATTGCAAATAAGAGGCGATCATAATTTCCCGGATGTAGATAGAAATGGATGGGCGAATCCTGCGATTACTGCAATTAAATCAAATTATATTACGGCTGGAACTGGTGATGGTAAATTCGCACCTAAAATGCATGTAAGTCGTGAGCAATACGTTCAGTTCTTATATAATGCAACGTTACCATTTGAAGAAAGACCAGGAGCAAAACAACCACAACCAGAAGTGAAGCCTGACGTAAAACCTGAAGTAAAACCGGATCCGAAACGTTTTGCTAATTGTAAAGAAGCAAACGATGCTGGATATTATGACATTACAAGAGATAGTCCATATTATGGTAAGCATTTAGATCGTGATGGCGATGGAATTGCTTGTGAGAAAAAGAAAAAAGGTAAATAAGAAAAAGCACTCAGTTTGAGTGCTTTTTCTTATGGAAACATGCTATTTTTTTAGGCGATTCTCATAAAATAAAAGTAAGGAAATGAAAGTAGGTGACAAAATGCCGTCAATTGTGGAAGGCGTTATTATTGAAAACTGTAACGGAACGATTAATTTAGGAGACAAATATAACGTGCAGCCGATTGAAAAAACGAAAGCTTATAATGGATCGGGATCATCGAATACAGGAAAAAAAGTACAAACATTTAGTGGTATTAGTACAGCGGATGTAAGGGATAACGATGTGTATGATCAAGTCATTCAATCCACGTTATAATTTTTATATGCAAAATTGCATAAAGTAACATGTTTGTTGTGTGTTACACTTTAGCTGTGAGCTGTTAATGATTCTTCTGTATTATAGTTGTTAGATTAGAAATATAACATCTTATCGAAAATCATACGTACAAAAAAGACACTTCAAACGAAGTGTCTTTTTTTATTTTAGTGATACCCTTTAGCAGAGTCTTTATGAATTTTATTTTTAAAGATACTGTAGCTCCAAAGTTGATATCCAATAACAATGGGTACCATAATCATTGCAACGAAGAACATAATTTTTAAGTTTAACTGACTACCTGCTGCGTTGTATAGCGTTGTGCTGTATGCATCGTTAATACGTGACGGTAACATTCTTGGGAACATGCCCGCAAAGCCAGTTGTCATAAACATTGCGATTGTTAAGCAAACGAATGTGAATGCAAGACCGATTTTATGTTTGTACACCATAATAAGTGCGAGTACACTCATTAACATCGCAAGTATTGGAAGAATGAATAGTACAGGATATTCTGTGAAGTTTTGGAATAAATTTGTACGATTCGCTGTTGCTACATAGAAAATAGCTAAAATGATAGCAGCTGCCATTGAAAATGGTCTTGCGATTTTATAAGCACGATCAGATACTTCACCAGTCGTTTTGATCATAACCCAAAGGGCACCAGATACGACAAATATAGCAGTGAAGAACAGGCCACCTAAAATACCATAATGATTTAGTAAGCTAAGTAAATTTCCTTCATAACCATTTTTTCCGATTTGTAGTCCGTAATAAAGGTTGGCGAACGTAACTCCGAATAAGAAGGCGATTAGGAAACTACCAATTGTAAATGCCCATTTACAAGTTTTTTGCCAAATTGGTGAATCGTCTTTATGCATAAATTCAAGTCCAGCAGCACGAGCAAACAGTGCAAGTAATACTAAAAATAGTGGTGTATATAAATAACTAAACATATTTGCATATGTGACTGGGAAGGCAGCAAATGTTGCACCACCAGCTGTAATTAACCATACTTCATTACCACCCCAGAACGGGCCAATTGCTTCTTGTAATTGATTTCGTTCTTGTCGGTCTTTCGCAACGAAAGGAAAAATCATTCCGTTACCAAGTGCATACCCATCAAGAATGAAGTAAACTGTCCAAATTACGCCCCATAAACCGAACCAGATGATTGCGAGCATATCATGAGACATGAGCCGCACCTCCTTCAGTAGCAGGCTCTTCTAATGCAGCAGGTCCTTTTTTCGCGAACTTCAGCATTAAGTATACGTCTGCAATTAAGAGTAGAGTATAGAATAATATTAAACTAATTAATGAGAACCAAATCTGCGGAACGGATATAGGTGATACAGATTCTGCTGTACGCATCAGTTTATATACTGTCCATGGTTGACGACCTACTTCGGCAACAATCCATCCAGCGTTAATTGCGATATATGGTAGTAAGACAGACCACATTGTGATTTTTAAATAACGTTTTGAGTTTTCTAGTTTTCCTTTTCGGTTTAAATAGAAACCGAACCAAGTTAATGCCATAAAGAACATACCAAGTGCAACCATTAAGCGGAAGCTATAGTACACGAGGTTAACATTTGGACGTTCATCTTTCGGAATATCTTTTAAACCAACAATTTCTCCATCAAATGAATTTGTATAGAAGAAACTTCCTAGTTTCGGAATAGTAAGGAATTCAAAGTTCTTTTCATTTTTCACATCAGGAATTTGAACAATCGAGAAGCCTTGTCCTTTTCCAGTTTCCCAAACAGCTTCCATCGCAGCACCTTTAGCTGGTTGGTATTTAGCTGCTGATACACCAGACTGATGACCCATAAACGGTGTAACAGTTGCAGCGAATAAACCTAACATTAAACCAAACTTAAATGATTTTTTGAAGAATTCAACTTCATTTTTACGTAATAAATGATAGGCACTAATTGCCATAACGAAGAAAGCACCAACGATATAACAACCAATTACAGTATGGAAGAACATGTTCCAAGCATATGGATTTGTAACAAGTGCCCAGAAATCATTTAATTCAGCGCGGCCGTTACGTACGACGTAGCCAACAGGGTTTTGCATAAAGCCGTTTGCTGTAATAATCCAAAGGGCGGAAATATTTGTTCCAAGTGCAACCATCCACATACAGAAGGCACGGAACTTTGGTGAAATTTTGTCTTTACCGAATAACCATATTCCCATGAAAGTAGATTCTAAGAAGAAGGCAACGAGTGCTTCGATTGCGAGAGGTGATCCGAAAATATCTCCCATATATTTGGAGTACTCAGACCAGTTTGTTCCAAATTGGAACTCCATCGTAATCCCGGTTATAATCCCCATGACGAAGTTAATTGTAAATAATTTACCCCAGAAATTTGCCATTTTGCGGTATGTTGGATTCAATGTGCGGGCGTATTGAGTTTCCATACATGCCACTAAAATAACAAGCCCGATTGTCAAAGGTACAAATAAAAAGTGATAAAAAATAGTAATTGCAAATTGAAAACGACTCAGTAACAGAACGTCGGACATAATGAATATTCACTCCTTTTTTACATTATCTACAATCAGTTTATAGTGAAAATAGGAGTATAGTATGTGGGACTTGTTACAAAGCTGTGTGTATATTTTGAAAGAATTATGTCGGTTATCTGAAAATATATTGCTTTTATAATAATACAATATGCTTTTTGTGTTTTTCATATTTTGGTACACTATATAAGTAATGTAAATGAGAGAAAAGAGGGTTCTTTACTATGAAGTCATTAGAAGAGATTTTACAATACAATGAAAAATTCGTTGAAGAAAAAAAATACGAAGAGTATGAAACAGGAAAATTTCCAAATAAAAAAATGGTAATCATTTCTTGTATGGATACTCGTCTTGTTGAATTATTACCGAAAGCAATGAACATGCGTAACGGTGATGTGAAAATTATTAAAGTAGCAGGCGCTGTTATTTCACATCCGTTTGGAAGTATTATGCGTAGTATTTTAGTTGCTGTATACGAACTTGGTGCTGATGAAGTTTGTGTAGTTGGCCACCATGATTGCGGTATGGCTAAAATTCAAGCGAGCAGTACAATCGAGAAGATGAAAGAGCGCGGTATTACAGAAGAGAAATTGGATACACTTCGTTATTCTGGAATCGATTTAGAAAGATTCCTACAAGGATTCTCTAGTGTAGAAGAAAGTGTAGAACATAGCGTATCAATACTTCGCAACCATCCGTTACTTCCTGAAGAAGTACCTGTTCACGGTCTTGTTATAGATCCTGACACAGGGAAATTAGATTTAGTTGTGAATGGTTACGACAATTAAGAATTTACTTTGTCATCCTTTTTATCTGGGACAGGATCAAATCCTCCCGGATGGAAAGGGTGACATTTTAATATCCGCTTACATGTAAGCCAAAAACCTTTTAGTGCCCCATGTTTTTGAAACGCCTCTAATCCGTAATGAGAACAAGTTGGGTAAAAGCGGCAGGTTGGTGGTGTCATTGGAGAAATGAATTTTTGATAAAAGCGTATAATCCCAATAAAAATCTGTTTCATAATGGTCTCCTTTTCCGCATAGTCTTAAAGTATTATAGCACGACTGTACATAATACTTTACTAATGTTGATTTCCGTTATATCATATTGGATATAACGGAATTAAATTAAAAGCGGGAGAGATGTTGTATGCCATCAGTAGAAAGCTTTGAATTAGATCATACGATTGTAAAGGCGCCTTATGTAAGACATTGCGGAGTTCACAACGTAGGTAGTGACGGTATTGTAAATAAATTTGATATTCGTTTTTGCCAACCGAATAAACAAGCAATGAAACCAGATGTTATTCATACGTTAGAACATTTATTAGCATTTAATTTACGTAAATATATTGATCGTTATCCGCATTTTGATATTATCGATATTTCACCAATGGGCTGCCAAACAGGATATTATCTTGTAGTAAGCGGAACACCAACGGTTCGAGAAATCATTGATTTATTAGAACTAACATTAAAAGATGCGGTTCAAATTACAGAAATTCCAGCTGCAAATGAAACGCAATGTGGCCAAGCGAAGCTTCACGATTTAGAAGGAGCACAACGCTTAATGAACTTCTGGTTAAGCCAAGATAAAGATGAACTTGAGAAAGTATTTGGATAGAAAGAAAAACTGCCTGTGAAAGGGCAGTTTTTTTATTGTGTTAAGAGCGACCATGCTCTTCTTTTTTATGAAAGTATACTAGACACCCCAACATATAAGACAAAGGCAGAACCGAGAAAATAAACAAATGCTTTTGCTTTTTCCTGTTTCTTCATTTCATCAATTCCAAAAAAGATAAACATAATACTCAAAAGGATGAATACGAATGACAAAAGTATAGAGATATTTGCAAAGAGGCTAAATATAGCGAGGATGAGGGCAAGCGTTGCTAGTATAATTCGAATGTTTTTAAACATATAATCCTCCTTTAAAAGAACAGTATAAATGGAATAACAAAAATAATTGTAAACATGCTTAAACTGATGCTAATGACTCCAATTTGCTTTTGTTGTTTTTGAATCGTCTCAATTCCTACTAAAATGCCATATAAACTAAAGAGAAACAAAATGATAGGTGAAAAGATTTGAAAGTTCATTGTAAATAAGCTGTATAAACATAGAAGTAAAGTAATAAAAACGATGATGAGTTGTATTTGTCTAATATGCATTTTAGCCCTCCTTAGTAGAAAGAAAATAATGATAAATGCTAAATTGATTGGAATTTCATTCTACATGTAGCGAAAGCAGTTAGATATGAGAAAGACAAATATAAGACTAGAAACGAAAAAAAACGGAATGCTCATGGATTTTCGTCCGGATTTCAGTTCGTTAATCCCTAGAAGAATAAAGGAACAGCTGAGAGCAAATTGTATGTAGGGAGTAAATATGAAATTATCAGTAATAAGAGAATAAGTGCAAAGAGAGAGTATGAGAAGCGTGAGAAGTCCTAAAAAAATCCGTAATCCAGTTAGCATGTAATTCCCCCTTAAATAGATTATTTACCGGAATATTTCTGAGAAGCTAAGAAATAAAGCACCAGATCCAGCGAGAAAAGCAAGTACGCCACTAGATTTTCTGTCTTGTTTTATTTCTCCTAGTCCTATAGTGAAAGCCATTAATCCTAAGAAAATGAACATATAAGGCATCATTTCTCTATTACCAGTAAAATATCCATAGATTGCTATACATAATGCAATGAGTGCAAAAGTAATCTGTAATCCTTTTAGCATATACATCCCCCCTGTTATTTTATATAGCTAATGATGAGGAAAATCCAAATAAATCCGGTTCCTGAATCTTTTTTCTTTATTTGTTCAATGCCAATGAGAAACATTAAAGCTCTTAATAGAAATTGTGAAAGTGGTAGAAAGTTATGTTGACCTGTCAATAAACTAATAATGCATATGATGTGGGCTAAAATAAGTAGTATATGAAGTGTATTATGAATTCTTCTTGCTGTTTTTTGTATAAGGGTTATCTTCTGGTTTATCAACAGAATGTTTATAAGCGTAGCCTTTATTAATCGTCATGACGGAGAGTACTAGTATGACTAGGACGATTATAATACCAATAATTAATATTTTGAACATGGAATCCCTCCTTTTCTTTATTTTACATAATTTTGTAATTGATGAAAACAATAGAAATTAAAAGGATGAAAGAAGGGTGTTACATGGAGACGAAAAAAACATATTATATATCAATAGGAAACGGTCAAATTTCACAAGTGAAGACGGCGGATACGTATAATTTTGAGATTTCCGCAAGTGATGAGGAAATTACGGAGTTAAGAGAGTACTTCGATCAAGCATATGTAGAGGATTTAGGTTCATTTGTACGCTCTCACGTTCCATTTGTTGAGTATCATCACGACTCGAATAATGACCGGTATGATGAACAGCTACAAAAAGCATATAAAATGATTTACGATTTAGGAAATCATGAGACGAAAGAATTAGTCGCGCAAATGGGAATAATCAATGGATTGTAATTGGATAATATTATGCAGAAAAGCGAGAATATGCTACAATTTGTGGTAGGAAAAACTTGTAACCATCAATAGGGGAGTAATGGCATGTACAAATTTAAAGATTATTACCACAATACTGTACAATTATCGTTTGAACGTTATCCATTTTCTCCTGAGCCAAAGCATGTTTGGGTTGTATGCCGGTACGGGGATCAATGGTTATTAACACATCATTTACGTCGCGGTCTTGAATTTCCAGGTGGTAAAGTAGAGCTAGGGGAAACACCGGAAGAAGCGGCAGTTCGAGAAGTTCATGAAGAAACTGGCGGCATAGTTTCTGATTTAACTTACTTAGGACAGTATAAAGTATCTGGAAAAGACAAAATAATCATTAAAAACATTTATTTTGCAACGATTAGTGCGGTAGAAGCACATACGCATTACGAAGAAACGAAAGGATCTGTTTTATTAACAGACATTCCTGATAACATTAAAACGGATAGAAAATTTAGCTTTATAATGCGCGACGATGTATTGGCGCGTACGATGAAACATATAGAAGAAATCGGCTGTTTTACGAAGTAAAGTGGCTGGTTTCTTTTTTTGTGTGTAAGAATAAATGTAAATATATCTTTATATTATTTTGGGTATATTATACAATTTTGTAAAGATATATTTGCATTTTAGGAGGGGGAAGATGGATAAAAGAAAAGAAACGACTGTTACTGTTTCGATGGGGAAATTAAATTTCTATTCATGTTGTATAGCATTTGCTCTGGCGATTGGAGTTAGTTTTTTACATTCACTTCTTTCAGGCGGGGTTCAAATTGAAATTACGTTACCAACCTTGTTTCTTTTTATTATCGCAATGATTGTTCTTGTTTGTATTCATGAAGCGATACATTTAATAGGGTTTCGCTATATCGGTGGTGTGCCGTGGAGTGAAATGAAATGGGGCGTTAATTGGAAATTAGGTGTTGCATATGCTCATTCTAAACAGGCGATTACAGTAAAACAAATGAAGAAAGTGTTAATGCTGCCGTTTTTACCAACTGGAATTTTGCCAATTGTAATTGGGTTAGCTACGAATTTGCAATCCATCTCATTTTTAGGGATTTTACTAACAGCAGGTTGTATCGGTGACATTGCCCTATATCAAAAAGTTTCAAAGTTTCCAGAGGATGCGCAAGTTAAAGATCATCCGAGTAAACCTCAGTTTACAGTATATGAATAATAAAGGAAGGGGAGGCATTTTTGAAAAACGGCCTCTTTTTTATTTGTCAGCTTTTGTCGGTAAGTCGATATATTGTGAAAATCGCTGATATAATTTTCTAGAGATTGGCGCCGATCTACTAGTGTTCCATCTAAGTCGAAGAAGACTGCTCGAATCACGGAAACCCCCCTTACAGTTTATTTAATTAAGTATCGCATATGTGTTAGAAATTGATTATGATATTTTTGTAGAATGGAACGACGGAGGTTTATATGAAGAGACTGTATGGTAAGTTAGTAGGGGTTATCGTCGTAATTGGTTTAATAGCAGGATGCGATAGTTCTATGAAGAGTGTGAAGGAAAAAGAAGTTTGTAAAACAGAAGAAGAATGCGTGGAAATAGGAGATAATAAACTTCAAAAAGTATATGAAAAAATAGATGGATTATATGAGCTTGAAGCAGTAGAAGATTATGATATAGAAGAGCATGAAAGTGCGGATATGAAAGAGGCAGAGCAGAAAAAAGAGGATGACGAAAATTATTTCTTTTTAGCTTCTTATTATATTGATGGTGATGAAATTGTAGATCCTTATTTTGAAAAAATAGAACGGAAACGTTTAAATAAAGTATTCGCTGAAGATAAAGAAGCGAAAGAAGAAGTGCTACAACAGCGTCAAGATAGAGGTTATCATGAAGACTTATGGGATATGTACCGCACTCTCATCCCAGCTAAATATCGCGGGAATATAACAGAATTCGATTTAATAACGGACGGTTATGACGGTGTTGTTGCCCACGTTATGCCTAGTATGGAGAATCCGAAAGATTGGATCCTAAGCTTAGATACGCTTGATTCTGCAGTAAATATCGATGAAGTGATGAAAACATTAATTCATGAGACGGCTCACGTGTTGACGCTCGGGCATAAGCAAATACCAGTAGATGAAAAGTATGTAAAGGATTTTGAAGAAGATAAAGATATTTCAACGTACCGAAATAACTGTGAAACTCTTTTCTTACAAGAGGGATGTGCGAAGGAAAAATCTTATATTAATCAATTTTATAACTCTTTCTGGAAGGACATTGAGCAGGAGTGGACAGAAAAGAAAGTGGAAGAAAGTGAAGAAACTCAAATTGAATTTTTTAAAGAAAAGCATGAGGAGTTTGTATCACAGTATGGAACGACAAATGTAGCGGAAGATATTGCAGATACGTTTACAGCATTTATTTTGCAAGATTCAAAAAAGGTGAAAGGAGGATCGGAGTTAAAGTATAAAAAAATTGCGTTCTTCTATCAGTTCCCTGAGCTTGTAAAAATGAGAGCGGAAGTGTTGTCGGGATTAGATGATATCTCAAAAACGATAGAACAACAAAGCGGACAATAATGAGAGGTATATATTTTAGCCAAGAAAACGTAAAGAATTTTAGTTCTTTGCGTTTTTTTATGTTGATAAAATTGAAAATTCTGTATTTTTGTAAAAAAGAAGAAGGAACTGAAGCTTTAAAAGAGAATTAGTATAAAAATGTCACAAATTAGACACAATTATAATGCGCATATTGTAGGGGCTATAAGTTTACTCTCAAGGAGGTAATGAAACGTATGAAAACGATTCTTGCGGTTGCTGGTCTCATTTGGGTAATGTCTCACGGTTTTCCGATTTTTGAAGGAGAGCAAATTCGTAGTGCATTAAATAAAAAGTATGATGATTATCATGTAATAGATCGAAAAGAAAATGTCGTTACAGTACGTGTGAAAGATTGTTTCCATACAGTTACGGTTGCAGATGGAAACGTTACAAATGAAACAAAGATGTGTGATAAAAGGTAAAGAAAGAAGCTGACTATAGTCTATCGTCCTAAGTCAGCTTCTTTTTCGTTTTCCAATTAGAAGTTTTTCAAATGCCTCAACAAACACATACATAAGTGTTGCGAGGACGCAGGTGAGTAGTACGCTCAGTAAGACGAGCGTGAAATTAAACACTTGGAATCCGTAGCTAATTAAGTAGCCAAGACCTTGTTTAGAGACGAGAAGTTCGCCGAATATAACACCGACCCATGATAAACCAACGTTCACTTTTAACGTTGAAATAATTGCTGGGAAGGATGCAGGAAGAACGACTTGCTTATAACATTGCCATTTATTCGCGCCAAATGTGTCCATCACTTTTATATAGTTAGAATCGACTTCTTGAAATGCGCTGTAAATAACGAGAATGGTAATGATGATGGAAATGATTACCCCCATTGCAATCGACGAAGAAATATTTGGACCGAAGATTACAATGATAATAGGTCCAAGTGCCACTTTTGGCATGGCGTTTAGGACGACGAGATAGGGGTCGAGCACGCGAGCAAGAAGTGGCATCCACCAAAGAAAAGTAGCGATAATAGCGCCGAGCACTGTTCCAAGAATGAAGCCTACTCCTGTTTCAAGTAATGTCGTCCATATGTGAACCAAAAGCGAACCGTCAATCCATTTACTAAGGAAGAGATCCCAAATGCTTGAAGGAGAGCTAAAGAGTAAAGGATCAATCCACTCTTTTTTGCTAGCTATTTCCCATAGTGCAAAGAAAAGAATGAGTAGTAAAAGCTGTAAAGAGCGTGCTAACCATGCGCGCCTACGTTCTTTCTTCCGAAACTGTTCATGCAGTTGCTTTATATTATCCAAGGCGCTCCAGCTCCTTCCATATATCTTGGAAGAGGTTTGGGAAGTCATGGTGGTGGCGTGATTCTAACGGTGATAAGGAACGGATGCTTTCTGGGACGATAAATGTTTTTGCGATTTTTCCAGGGTTCGCTTGTAGTAAATAAATACGATCACTCATCGCAATGGCTTCTTCAATATCGTGTGTGACAAGTAGTGATGTTTTTTTATAGTTACGTAATAATGTGAAGACGAGATCTTCTAGTTTCAACTTCGTTTGATAATCGAGAGCTGAAAAAGGTTCATCTAGCAATAAAATTTTCGGATCGGTCGCTAACGTTCGAACGAGGGCGGCACGTTGACGCATACCGCCGGACAGTTCACGAGGGTATTGCTCTTCTACATCATGTAGACCGACTTGCTTTAAAAGTTGTAAAGTATGTTTTTTCGTCTGTTCATTGTAAATTTTTCGGGTGTGAAGTCCGAGCATAATATTTTCTTCAATTGTTTTCCAAGGGAACAAGTAATCTTGCTGCAGCATATACCCCATAGATGAAGTTTTTATTGTAATAGGCTCACCATCTAAAAAGACGATGCCTTCAATTGGATCAAGCAGCCCAGCAATAATGGAGAGGAGTGTCGTTTTGCCGCAACCACTTGGACCGAGTATAGAAATAAATTCGCCTTCTTCCACTTGTAAACTCATGTCTTCGAGAATCAATTTAGCATTCTCTTTTGCGAAAAAGCAGTGAGAAACGTTACGTATTTGTAAAAAACTCATACACTTCGCCTCTATTTCTTAATAACGCTTTCGGCAATTTTTGTATTGACGAGCGCTTCATGTGGAACTTCTTTTTGTAATTCGCCAGCTTCTTTCATAATCGTTTGGAGCTGTTTCCATTCTTCAGCATCTAATAGCGGATTTGTCGCATAAGAATGTTGCTTTTTATAACGTTCAATTACTTTTACTGTAATGTCCTTTGAAGTGTCTTTAAATAACGGAGAAACGGCATCAGCAATCTCCTCTGGACTATGTGTATCAACCCATTGTTGTGCTTTATAGAGCGCACGTGTGAATTTTTCAGCAGCATCTTTATCTTTCTTTAAGAAGCTTTCTTTTGCCATGAACGTTGTATACGGAACAGTTCCAGATTCATTTCCGAACGAAGCGACGATAAACCCTTTTCCTTCTTTTTCGAATATACTTGCAGTCGGTTCAAAGAGCTGTACAAATTCCCCAGTACCAGATGCAAAGGCACTTGCAATGTTAGCAAATTCGATGTTTTGAATTAAGTTTGTATCTTTGTGAGGATCAATGCCATTTTTCTTTAAAACATATTCTCCAACCATTTGCGGCATGCCGCCTTTACGCTGTCCTAAAAACGTAAAACCTTTTACGTCATTCCAATTAAAAGAGTCTAATTTTTTACGCGAAACTAAAAATGTTCCGTCTGTTTGTGTAAGTTGTGCGAAGTTAATGACAGGGTCTTTTGCACCTTGTTGATGAACATAAATAGACGTTTCAGAACCGACGAGAGCAATATCAATTCCGCCAGATAATAGGGCGGTCATCGTTTTATCTCCGCCAGCTGTTGTTTGGAGGTCAATATTTAATCCTTCATCTTTAAAAAATCCTTTTTCAATCCCGACATATAACGGGGCGTAGAAGAGAGAATGGGTAACTTCACCGACGCGAATGTTTTGCGTTTGTTCTTTCGTACCTTCTTTTTTACTACTGCAAGCAGCAAATGTGAAAACAGCTAGTAACATGATGCAAAAAACAGCTATAAATTTTTTCACTATATGACACCTCCTAGAAGTCACTCTACAAGCATGATATGTAGGTAAGCGCCCATATGTGAGTGTAGATAGCAGGAATTTTTTGGGTGATAAAGAAGTACAAATATAAGGGGTGATAAAATGGAGTACGAATATGATGATAGCGTACATTTACATCTTGATTATTTCGGAACAGAATGTGATATGGAATCGATTGCTTATAAACGGAAGAATGAAGACGTGTGGGATGTGTATTTTAATTTTGGAGCATATGGTCTTCAGAAAGATGAGATCGAGACAGGTAGATTTATGGACGAATATGCTGGTCATTACGTTTTTTCTGTACATGCTCGTGATCTTAGCTGGGAATTTGGAAGTGCTCAATTTGAAGAGTGGGTTTTGAGAAATCAAATAGTAGAAAAATCGCTGCAAAAATAGGGAGGAATTTTGTGGTCGATTTTCTCATTTTCTTGTTCATTTTCGTAGTCGGATTTTTTATTATGCAAGTACTCGTTTATAGATTTGCAAAGAAAAACATTCAAAAATATACAAAAATAAAATGGATTCATATGTGGCTAGAGATGAATATGAAAAAGGGCCCGAGATTAGATCTTTTTGATTTTGTAGTTATCGTACTTGTATGTATTATATGGAAAGTATGGATGTATTCTCTTCTATAATACATATGCTCATGTCTGTTAAAATGAAGGAGAACCTGTCAGTGTTGATAGGTTCTTTTTTTATGGTAATAATTTTGTGAAGCATAGTTCATTGATGCTGCTAGAATATAGAGCGAAGAAGGTTTATCACGTTCAATCCTGAATGGAGCGGACGCATTAAAGTTTTATTGTATTTTTAAGGGGAAATTAAGGATACATGTGTATATTACAAGCACATAGGGAGACTAGCTGCATACAAATATGGTATTTTGTATAGGACAATATGTTTGTGGATGCGAGACGAAGGGGTAAAGGAAAGAGGGAATAAATTGCGTTTTGATTTTTTAACACAACAACGAAGAAGAGATGAATTTTATCTTAGTTTTTCTCCTCAGGAGTCGAGGAAGAACCTATTAATTTCTATCATTCTTAGTGGAATGTGGGCGATCTGTTTAGAAACGCTGTTTTTTGTTATGTTAAGATCTTTCGGATTCGAGAGAACTAAAGAATTTTTTAATGGGAAAATACAGCTAAGTATACTCATTATTGTTTTGTGGAGTGTACTACTATACATCATTCATTTAAATAAAGGCATCATTCATAAGCTTAGGCCGGCTATTCGAGTTTATGTCGTATTATTTTTAATTGCTCATACAATGAATTGGATGTATATCATAGTGCAGGAGGATATGAACCTTATAGTAGTAAATACATGGGTGTATTTACAATATGGACAGTATATATTAAGCCTGTTATTTATTTATATGGTATACGTTTTTGCGTATAATTTGCTTGGAAGGGTTTTCTTAAGTACAACGATAACTAGCTTAGTTTTACTTATTTTTGTAATGGTGAACCATTTTAAGCTCATCTTTAGAGGGGAGCCATTCTATCCGTCTGATTTCACACAGATTGGTCATATGGATACGGTTATACCGATGGTCATGGATTATTTCAGTTTTTGGAATGTGTTCCTGATGGTAGTTAGTATTGTTTTACTTATCTTTGTAGTTATGTATATAAGAAAGTATATTCCAGTTATAAAATCACATATTATTATGAGGATTATTTTAATATGCGGCTCTGCGTTTATGTTGTATGGATATAGTAACTACCCTACTACTTTTATGAATAATATATTTATAAAAAGTGGAGTGGACATCCGCGCGTGGAATCAAGCCGCAAATTATAAGGTGAATGGTTTTGTTATAGGATTTTTAAGCAACTTAGATACGACAGTCATTAAAGAGCCGAAAGAATATTCAAAAGAAAGTATGCAGCAAATTGCAAAGGATATAGAAAAACAATATGGCGATAAAATAAAAGGACAAAAAAAAGCAGAGAAGCCGAATATTATATTTATTATGAGTGAAGCTTTTTGGGATCCGACAAAATTAACAAATCTGTCATTTAGCGAAGATCCAGTGCCAAATTTGCATCATTATATGGAGAATTTTCCAGGGGGACAAACGATAGCTCCTACATTTGGAGGAAATACAGCGAATACAGAATTTGAAGCGTTAACGAGTTACTCGATGAGTCTTTTAATGCCAGGTTCTATACCATATCAACAAGCTGTTCCAAGCCAAAAAGAGATTCCATCGATTGCAAGTGAATTGAAAAAACAAGGGTATTATGCAAGTGCAATTCATGCGTTTAATCGATCGTTTTATAAACGTGAAGATGTATATAAAACATTGGGATTCGATAATTTTAATGCAGAAGATACGATGAAAAATAAAGAAGTAGTGGGAGACAATATTGGTGATTTATCTATGAGTAAAGAAATCATAGATGAATTAAATAAGAGAAAACAACCTACATTTATTCATGCGGTGACGATGCAAAATCATTTTCCGTATACGCCAAATATGTTTGGAGAAAATAAAATAGAAATTAGTGGATTAACAGAAGAGGAATCGAAGGCGGAATTAGAAGCATATACAGAAGGGGTAAGATTATCGGATGAGGCTCTGCAGTATTTAATCGAGCAGCTTGACGATCTAGATAGACCTACTTTAATAGTCTTCTTTGGAGACCATTTACCTATGTTAGGAACTAATAAAGCTATTTATACAGAAGCAGGATATATAGAAGATGAAGAGACGGTAAGAGAAAGATTAATTATGTCAGAAACACCATTGTTAATGTACGCAAATTTCGATTTGCCAAATGACAATTTAGGTTTAGTAAGTCCGATTTATTTTTCTAGTCTTGTTTTTGATTATGCAGGATTAAATCAATCACCATTTTATCAATTTTTATCGGAAATGCATAAAGAAATACCAGTTCTTAGAGATGAGTTAAAGGTTAATAAAGATGGAGAAGAAATAACAGATTTAACAAAGGAACAAAAAGAAATGTTAGAGCAATATAAAATGATCCAATATGATTTACTTGCTGGAAAGCAGTATAGTAAAGATATACTTTTTAAATAGAAAAACAAAAAGAACTTGTATAACGATACAAGTTCTTTTTTATAGTATTTAACGGGGTAACCAGACAAGCTGGGTTTAGGGAGTATTACCTGTACATGTAGTATAAATGAAAATGTAATCGTTTTATTAATTGATTTGTGAGAAATATGTGAATTTTATTCTGTTCAAAAACGACGTTCCTATCAAAACGATTGGGCATAGGTTTTTATGAATGCAAAAACTTTATAAGTTCTTCATTTAATTCATCCGCTTGATCGATTGGAGAGCCGTGACCACTATTTGTAAGAGGATGTAACTGAGAATTTTTAATTCGCTTTTGCGTGAGTTCAGCGCTTTTGTAAGGGATAAGTTGATCGTGAACACCGTGGAATATTTTTGTTGGGACGTTAATTTTACTTAAATCTTTCGTTACATCTTCATTTGCGGCTGCTTGTAATATTTTGATGAGAGCGTAGGAAGCAGACTGCATACCGAGATAAGAAAACCATTCTAACGTAGCAGATCCTAAGTTTCTATTAAAAAATGATAAAGATACATCATTTAAAAATTTTGGCATATTGGCATACATTTGATTAATGAGGATATCTGCTTGTTCTTTTGGGACACCATAGGGAGATTCTTGACTTTTAACGAAAGAAGGGGAAACAGCATCGACTAATACAAGTTTAGAAATGCGATGACCATTGTAGCGAGACATGTACCGAATAGAAAGAGCGCCACCTACTGAAAAACCGACTAATGTAGCATTTTCTACTTGAAGTGCTTCTAGAACAATGGCGATATCGTCTGCTAAACGATCGTATGTGTAACCAGTCCATGGTTTATCAGATTGCCCGTTTCCGCGTATATCCATAGCGATGCAGCGGAAACCGTGCTGTGGTAACACATTGAGTTGATATTGGTACATTTGATGATTTAAAGGCCAGCCATGGACGAAGAAAATGGTCTTACTACCGGGTCCGGGATTAACGTCTTGCACAAAAATATGCACATCTTTCTCGACAGTAACAAACATAAATTATCCCCCTAACCTATTCATATGCTCTATCCCAAAAGCGTTGTTTCGTCATAGCTTTAATAAATTCATTTGCCAGAAGCGTAGGGTTTTGTTCTATTAAGACACCAGGCTTTCCTTCAATATTTAAAGATTGAATAACAGTAGATCCATTTTGGAAGGCACTAATTGGCTTAAAATGATTATATGATTCTACGACAAATGAACTCGCTTTATTAAGAAACTGTTCATCAAGGTTTCCTCCAATAAGAAGTAGCCCGTCATAAAGAAGTGAGGATCCTGTTAAAAAAGTATCATTCACGTCCCAACGTATATTTTGCGTTCCTTGCACAATACCTAACCGCTCGGAAACGATCACTGGCTGTAACCCAACTTGTTTGAATTGATCTATTATATATTGTGCGCTTTGTCCGTCATATCCATTTGCAACAATGACACCTACTCGTAATGTATTAGGACTAAATGTCGTATTTGCCATACTGAGTGCTGGCGATGATTTCGTAACGCTCGATTCTTGAATATTTGGGACTTTTGCTCCGACAGCTTCAGCGACTAACGTAGCTAGTTCACTACTAATATGTCCAATCATATTTACGACTTGTTGACGGACGGATTTACTTTTTACTTTTCCTAATTCAAAGGAGAAGGCTTGCATAATATGAACTTTTTCGACGTTACTCATACTATTCCAAAATAAACGTGCTTGAGAGAAATGATCTTTGAAACTGGCGGCTGTTTCTCTCGTTTTATGCCCTGATACAGTAGAAGGATATGTAACGAACCCACCCTTTGTACCAGGGACAGTGTAAGGAGTGTTATTTGCTAAGGAATTATTATGGTAAGCGATTTTTCCTTTATCAATTATATATTTAGATGCACCATCTCTTTGATTGTTATGAAAGGGGCATACAGGACGGTTAATCGGTAATTCTTGATAATTTGTACCGACGCGTGCCAATTGAGTGTCTGTATAAGAAAAGAGCCTACCGTGTAAGAGCGGGTCATTGGTGAAATCAATACCACGGACGATACTTCCAGGATGAAGTGCGACTTGTTCTGTTTCAGCGAATACATTCTCGACGTTGCGATTTAATGTCATTTTTCCAATGATTTTAACGGGGAAATCTTCTTCAGGCCAAATTTTCGTCGCATCTAATATATCGAAATCGTATTTAAATTCATCCTCTTCTTCTAAAATTTGAATGCCAAGTTCGTACTCAGGATAGTTTCCAGCATTAATATTTTCCCATAAATCACGGCGATGGTAATCTGGATCAGCACCACCTAATTTTTGCGCTTCATCCCAAATTAATGAGTGAATGCCGAGCTTCGGCTTCCAGTGAAATTTTACGAATCGTGACTTTCCATTTTTATCTACTAAGCGAAATGTATGAACGCCAAACCCTTGCATCATTCGAAAACTTTTTGGAATGGCACGATCAGACATAATCCACATCATCATCGCAGCCGATTCTTGGTTATTGGCGATGAAGTCCCAAAATGTATCATGTGCTGTTTGTCCCTGTGGAATCTCATTATGCGGTTCAGGTTTAAGGGCGTGAATAAGATCAGGGAATTTAATGCCATCCTGAATGAAGAAAATAGGAATATTGTTTCCTACTAAATCAAAATTTCCTTCTTCTGTATAAAATTTAACGGCGAACCCTCGTACATCTCGATTTGTTTCATTCGCACCTTTTGATCCAGCCACTTCAGAGAAGCGAACGAAAAGAGGTGTTTTTTTGGAAGGGTCTTGTAAAAAGTGTGCCATTGTTAGCTCTTCTAAAGATTCATATAGCTCAAAAATACCATGTGCACCGTATCCACGTGCGTGAACGACTCTTTCAGGGATTCGTTCACGGTCAAAATGAGAAAGCTTTTCTCGCATCAGGAAATCTTCTAGAAGGGTAGGACCACGATCACCAACAGTTAAAGAATTTTCATCATTTGAAATTGTAACACCTGTATTTGTTGTCATTTTCTTTCCTTCATTCTCACGCATGAAGGATTCCAGTTGTTCTGTTTTTTTATTTTTTTTGCCGTTCATATAAAACACCTCCCATAATAAACGTATTATTGTTTATAGCTTTTATGCTTATATATAGTCTGAAGATACTTTGCTTTATTGGAATGATTTCCCTCAAATGTTCGATTTCTCTTTGTTTGTCTAAGAAAATCATTTATTATAATAAATGGTATTCTTAGAGATATTATTTTGAAGGGGTGTTGAAGTGAAAGAAAGTTTTCTATCATATAAAGAAGAAGAAAGGAATGCCAAAATCCTTTTGTGGGTGCTATATGTCATTGTTGTTTCATACCAAGTTTTCTATGCAATCGTATTAGAAAATAAATCACTAACGGATAAGGGACATAGCATACTATGGCAAGTTATTTGCGGAACTGCAATACTCGGTGTAAATGTATATTTAATAAAAAAAGAGAAAGCGAACCTTGTTAAATATGCATGTGTATTTGCATACATAGGAATAGAAATCGTTAATATACTTTCGTATATGCTTTATAATGAGGCGGCATTTGATGGAGTAAATATAATAGAAATTATTTTCATCTTCTTTGTACCTATATTTTTAAATAAAAAATATTTTGTGTTTGTACTTTCGACTATTGTAGGGAAATATGTGATTTATTTATTTGTATTAAAGGAAGTAAAAGGATTTATGTTCCTCATTATGTATACACTCGTATTAATAGCGGCATACATCATTTTAAATCGATTTATACAATACCTTTCAGCGGTAAAGGAAAGTATTAAGATTGCTAGTGAATCGCAAAAATTAGCAGTAATTGGAAAAATGGCAGCGGCAGTGGGACATGAAATTAAAAATCCACTTGCTTCATTAAAAGGGTTTACGCAATTACAACGAGAGAAGCATGGGGAGGACCCTATTTACAAACAGATGATTTTTGAAATAGAAAATATGAATAATATGATAAGTGAGTTAATGGAAGTTGCTACATGTAAACCTTCTGTTTATAAGAAACATAATATAGGTGAAATTGCATTACAAGCAGTAACAATTGTTCGCGAAAAAATGAATGAATCTAGCGTCCAGTTTATTTCTAATATGGAAGAAAAGACGATAGAAGTTGAATGTGATGAGCGGAAAATAAGAGGAGTCTTTCTATATGTCATAAAAAATGCTCTGGAGGCAATGGAGCAAGGTGGCACATTAGAGTTACGGTTAGAAAATAAAGGACGAGATTATGTAATGCTAAGTGTAATTGATAATGGTTACGGTATTAAGAAAGAAAATTTAGCCCGTGTTAAAGAAGCTTTTTATACAACAAAACAAGATAAAATTGGCCTAGGTCTTACGGTAGCGAATCGGCTTGTTACTGAACAGCATCTTGGTGAATTACATATTTCAAGTGAAAGAGATATTGGAACTAGAATAGATATCATGCTCCCGAAGCAACGTGGAAATAATGAAATCCAAGAGGGAGAAAAGCTAGGAGTTACGATATGAATAAAGACGATATATTTAAAAATGAAGAAATGAAGGCACTGAAAATATTTTTAAGTTTATTTTTCATTATATTTTTTGTATACGATCTTGCCTACGAATTTATTGTACCTTTAATAGGAGGAGAGCAAGAAGGAGTAGGACAATTTGAAGATGGTTTAGGTTTGTGGCTTTATTTTCTAATGGTGATCTTATTTTGCACTGGAATATACTTTATGAAATGGAAAAATCCATTTGCAGTGAAATATATTATTTTAATTGGATATAATCTATTAGATTTTATCCATAATTTTATGATTTACTACGGTAGTGATGCTGAGTTTGATGGTGGGAATATAGTAGAAGGATTTTTTATTTTATTTGCCCCACTCTTTGTGAATAAAAGATATTTTTGGTTAGTTCCGAGCATACTTGTTGGGAAATACGCTCTTATAGGAATCATCATTCACTCATCACTCGTTTTAATTCCAATGACATTATATAGCGTATTTACTATCATATGTTGGATTATGTTTTTAAGGTTTCAATCTTACGTTCGTACGCTTGAGATGATGGATAAAGAAATACAACAAACAGAAAAGCTAGCAACTGTTGGGAAAATGGCTACAGTTATTGGTTACAAAATTAGAAAACCTCTAGCTAATTTGGATAAATTTGTGAATAAGCAAGCAAATAAATATCCTGAGGATAAAATATATAGTGATATTATGAAACAAGAAGTAGAACGAATTCATACAATCGCTACAGAACTTAGTGGATTTGAGAAATCTAAATCATTAGAATCAGAAGTTCATAATATAGAAGAAATTATCGCTTATGTTATTCGAGTTATGGGGAAGCCTGCTTTAAAGCAAGGAGTGCACATACAAGGTATTTATAGTAAAGACATACCATCGATTACATGCGATGAAAAACGATTAAAGCAAGTATTTTTTAATTTAATTAAAAATGCGATTGAAGCAATGTCAGTTGGCGGAACGATTACGATTAAAGTGACTGTAGAAGATGCAATCATTGTCCAAGTTAAGGATGAGGGTTGCGGTATTCCAAAAGACAAAATTCCGAAGTTAAATGAAGCTTTTTACACAACGAAAGAAACGGGAACAGGTTTAGGTTTAGTAGTTACAGAAAAAATTATTAAAGATCACAATGGTAAAATGAGTTTTGAAAGTGAAGTTGGGGTTGGAACGACTGTGAAGATTGTATTGCCGATGCAATGAAAAAATATTTTTAAAAGGGAGATCACTTATTTGTGAGTGATCTCCCTTTTTTATTGTGGATGAGAGTAAGACGTGTTGATAAAGGTAGGCAAGTTAATTATATTAACATAGTGCATATAACATAAATACCAATATATGGTTTCTTACGATAATAGTATATACTGAACTTGTCTGTTATTTGTTTTAATTCATTTGTATTTCTATTTGCTGACCCGAATCTCGGGTCTTTTTTTGTTAAATAAATTATTTTTTAGTAAGGGCTATATATCAGTGATTAAAAAAATAGAATATACAGCACTTGCAGTAATGCCAGGGGTAATATGAAGGGAAATAGCATCTCCTCTCGAAACTGAGTTTCCAGCTGTAATGCTAGTCCAAGTTACAGTAGCGGGACCTACTGCTGGATTAGGATTAAACACTTGAATTTGTCCTGATCCAGTATCCGTTGGTTTAATTGAAAATACGATAGTTCCTGTAATTTTGTCAGTGGTAGTTAAAGTAATAGTAGATAGGATGTAACTAGCAGTAGGGGCAGTGAGGTTTGTTGGGACATTCCTGCAAATATTAATCGTATAAACAGCAACAGGTAAGTTATTTACATTTATAGATGCAGCAAAGCCAACTATACTACCGGCTCCAGCAGTGACATATGGAATAACATTGGAGTCAATTCCAGGAGAACCCGCTATACGTTGAAAACCAGCATTTGTTCCTTGAAAAACAATAATTTTTGCTGAAGCACTGCCGGCAATTCCAGTAGGCCCAGTGATGCCAGAAGGCCCAGTGCTACCGGAAGGTCCGGTAATGCCAGAAGGTCCAGTACTACCAGAAGGTCCAGTACTACCAGAAGGTCCAGTACTACCGGAAGGTCCGGTAATGCCAGAAGGTCCAGTACTACCGGAAGGTCCGGTAATGCCAGAAGGTCCAGTACTACCGGAAGGTCCAGTACTACCAGAAGGTCCAGTACTACCAGAAGGTCCAGTACTACCAGAAGGTCCAGTACTACCGGAAGGTCCAGTGCTACCAGAAGGTCCAGTACTACCGGAAGGTCCAGTACTACCAGAAGGCCCAGTGCTACCGGAAGGTCCGGTAATGCCAGAAGGTCCAGTGCTACCGGAAGGTCCGGTAATGCCAGTAAATCCAGTGTTCCCGGTAGGCCCAGTGCTACCAGTAGGTCCACTTTCTACTAATACGATATAATCTGGAGATATATTCGGAAACCCTTGAGGTGCATCTTTTTTTACAACATAGCCGCTGCTCGTATAAGTGACAACTTGTCCTTTTTTATAGGTTGGAGCGTCTGCTAGACTAAAGGCGGTAGTACTTTGGAAACCAGCTCCGGTAGAACCAGCACTACCCGTAGGTCCAGTAGCACCGGAAGGTCCAGTGCTCCCGGTAGCGCCAGTGGGTCCAATACTGCCAGAAGGCCCAGTGTTTCCGTTAGAACCACTGTTACGTCTGCCGTCGCAACTAAAACAATTACGTGGGTACATGTACGTTCTCCTTTCTCTATTTTGAGAATCTAGTTTTAAAAATAGAACCACTATATATATATTATGAATTCTATATTTTTGTGTGGTCGCTCGTATTGTATGTCTAGATTTCAAAAATAGGGGAGAATTAGATTGTGCTAGATCTAACGATGAGTGACATGTTTGTTTCTCCTGCTTAAAAAAATTTCTGCCTTGTTAGTTTTTCTTATTTTTCATAGCAAAATAAGAAGCGGTTAGGAAACAAATAAAGCCTAAAATCCAGCCAATAGAAGGAGCATAGAAAAGTGTATGTTGTAATACCATTCCGCTAGAAATAGAAAAGCTACCGAGTAGACCTAAGAAGATGGGGTATCGCAGTAATTTGAACATGAGTGATAACCTCCTTTATTACATACACTCTATATTAGTCTTAATTTTCTGTATATAATTTTCAGGAAAAATGGTGGTACAATATATGAATGATACGAGAAGAGAGGATGAAGATTAACGTATGTACGTTACTGTAACAGAATCAGCATATAAAAAGATTATGGATACGATTCCAAATGAAGCGAAATATATAAAGTTATTTTACGATAATGAAGGTTGCGGTTGTGTCATGAGCGGAATTATCGATTTAGTAGCTGTAGCAGAAAAAGATGAGCGCGATGTGGATATCGAATCTAGCGTAATGAATTTTATCGCAGATCGCACAAAGCTTGTATTTATGGATGATAAGTTAATAGTTGATTGGCATGAAGTTGGAGGAACTTTTCAGCTGAAGAGCCCGAGCCAATTTTATAATCCAAATATGAAGTTACACGTTCGAGTGTAAGAAAGAAAAGGTGGTTCCAAAATATTTTTGGACCATCTTTTTTTATTGTCCAAGTCGCTATATTTAAAAAATCACCGATATAATTTCATGTACCAAAAAAAGCAAACCTCTCCATACAATACAAAGATTTTTTCACATAATGAAATGTACATGTGATTGAATTTTCTGTATAATCTTATTTGCGGAGGGGGATACGTATGAGAAGATGGGGGATTGAGTTATTAATTTTAAGTGTCGTTATTATTTGGGGGATTAATTTTACGATTGCGAAATATGGACTTTTAGAATTTACAGCAATTGAGTTTACTGCACTTCGGATGATATCAGCGGCACCGCTTATGTTACTCCTAACATTTTTTATTGAAAAGTCGGTTTATATGGAACGAAAGGATATACCTAGATTAATCATCGTTAGCGTTGTAGGTATTATACTGTATCAAACATTATTTATGGAAACTGTCAAATATACATCCGCTACAAATGCCTCTTTACTCATTTCTATTTCACCTATTTTTACAACTGTATTTGCTATTTTTTTGAAACAAGAAAAGTTTTCTTCTCGAAAGTTCGTCGGTTCTATCATTGCCTTTGGTGGTGCTGCATTAGTTTTAGTAGCAGGGCATTCGCTTGCTAGTTCTTTTTATGGTAACGGAATTGGACTTATTACATCAATATGCTGGGGGCTTTATCCTGTTTTAGCAGGTCCATTAATTAAAAAATATTCAGCACTACGTGTTACCGCATGGTCAGCATTAGTTGGCGCGATTCCACTTTTATTGATAAGTGGACCACATGTATTTATAATGCCATTTCACATTACACATGGAATGACACTATTCGCTTTACTATATTCCATTTTCTTTGTAACAGTATTTGGTTTAGTGGTATGGTATGTTGGTATTCAAAAAATTGGCGCGTCACATACGATGGTATATATGTATATAACGCCGCTTGTAGCTGTATTATTTGCAGCTATATGGGCAAATGAATATGTATCGTTTCAACAAATAATCGGTGGAATTATCATTTTCTTCGGCCTATGGTTTGTAAAATCGGAGAAAGTAAAAGTACATTCTATTGCGGAGGAACTTATATCAAAATAGGAAAACAGATCACCTATGATCTGCTTTCCTATTTTTTTATTTTTGGTAAGAAGACGAGAAATAAGATAGCAGTAATAAGTGGAATTAAGTTTAAAAATGGAATACGGAAGAGTGTGATAAGAATAATACCTGGAAGAAGGACACCGAGGACAGCGTAGAAAATACTATGATTTTTCGTGTACCAATACAATGAAAGTCCAATAAGTGCAGGGATAATGAGGTGAATGAGAGCCATTAAAAAATAAATCATTAGACGCCCCCTTTATTTGTGTGCTTATTACATCATATCCGTATGTTCATAGATTGATATCACTTTTTTCATAAATGGACGAAAAATGTTTGGAAAAACGTCACAAATTATGAGAATATGATGTTTAAAATCTTGTATAATATTATTTCCTGAAAACATTCAAACAACATAAACATACTGTTTATGTTGTTTTTAATTTGAGTGAAATGAATTTAAGTAGTATAAACTGGAAATTTTTTTTGTTGGATAGATAAAAATTACTGAAGAGGAGAACAGCATGATTAGTATGTCATTAAGATCGTTTAAAATTCAATCGTATTATTTACTAGGTTTTCTTTTACTAGGCTGGATGTTAACGCCGTTTTCAGCTCACTTTCTAGGTGCTGGAATTGGACTGGTTGTAAGTATGTATTGTGTTTGGCTTTTAGGGAGACGAATTGAGAAGCTTGGAGATAGTATCGTAAAGAAAACGAAAGCACCGACGCTCGGTATGTTTAATCGTTTTGCAGCTGCTATTTTGGGTGCTGTTATTATGTACGAAATTGAACATCATATGGTTATGTGGGCATTTGCAGTAGGGATTCTGGGTGGCTATTTCTTAATCGTTGTGAATTTAGGCTACTATAGTATGAAAGATGAGGAAGAATTAACAAAGAGCTAAAAAACCTCTTTTAGATGGAATAGAGGATCCGGCGAGGGATAGAAGCGGTCCGAGCTTTTTTTAGCCTCATGCGGTGTGAAACCGGATGGATGTAGTGAGTAGGGATATAATTTATATGTTCGAAGCCGTGATTTGTCTGTGTGAAAATTGGCTTACTTTGGAATAAGGGGTCCAGCGACGGATGGTACAATAGGAAGCGTAACTTTGTATAAAATATAGGTTTCCGCTTCCAATAAGTTAACATGAAATCACTTAGTAGTATGACTCTCAGGTTCTTTAAAAAAGTTAGATACAATACAACAAACTATTCCGGTAATTAGAATAATGTATTTTATCGTTTCACTTGTATGCTCAAATAAATGAACGTTAAGCATCAAAATTCCCCAAAACATTTGAATGGCTCCATAACTGAATAATATTTTTCCTGTACGAGAAAAATTTTTCATAGCCCTCTTCCTTTCCTGTATATGTAAATTTTATCATAAAAAACTAAAAATGAATGATTATAAAATGAATTTTTAGTAAATTTATGGATGTTGGTATGCAATTTTATGAGCTAAGTCACAGATGAAGAGAGAAGATATAGAAAGAAGCTTACGTAAAAAACGTAAGCTTCTTTTTTATGTAAGTGTGTGTAATCGTTAAGCCGCATTGGGTTTTGTCGGTGAGTACGCGAAACTTTACGGTTACACGACACTTATTCATATGAGTAAAAGGGTTATTCCAACAGAAAATTTGTACTTAAGCGATTGGACCGCCTAATTTAATAATATCTTCAGAAACACTGTCGAACTTTTTGAAGTTCTCTTTGAATTCGCTTGCAAGTTCGATTGCTTTCTCTTTATAAGCAGCTTTATCAGCCCAAGTTTGTTCAGGCATTAATACTTCATCAGGTACACCTGGTACGTGAAGTGGAACTTCAAGACCGAAGATGTCATGTTTAGCTGTTTCAGTTTTCGCAAGTTCGCCGCTTAATGCTGCTTGAATCATTGCACGAGTGTAACCTAAGTTCATACGTTTACCAATGCCGTATTCGCCACCAGTCCAGCCAGTGTTTACTAAGAATACTTTCGCATCGTGTTTCTCGATTTTTTCACCAAGCATTTCAGCATAGCGAGATGCATCAAGTGGTAAGAATGGTGAACCGAAGCAAGTTGAGAATGTTGCTTGTGGAGATGTAACACCACGCTCTGTTCCTGCTAGTTTACTAGTGTAACCACTTAAGAAATGATACATAGCTTGTTCTTTTGATAACTTACTGATTGGAGGCAATACGCCAGATGCATCAGCAGTTAAGAAAATGATTGTATTTGGGTGTCCAGCAACACTTGGCAGTACGATATTGTCGATCGCATGCATAGGGTATGCAGCACGAGTATTTTCTGTTAAAGTAGTATCGTTATAGTCTGCGATACGCGTTTGGTTATTAATGATAACGTTTTCTAAAACAGATCCAAATTTGATTGCATCGAAAATTTGTGGTTCTTTCTCGTGAGAAAGGTTTACACATTTTGCGTAGCAACCGCCTTCAATATTGAATACACCGTTATCAGACCAACCATGCTCATCATCACCGATTAATTTACGGTTTGGATCAGCAGATAATGTTGTTTTACCTGTTCCAGATAAACCGAAGAATAGTGCTACGTCACCTTCTTCACCTACGTTTGCAGAGCAATGCATAGAAAGAATATCTTGTTCAGGTAGTAAGAAGTTCATAATAGAGAAGATTGATTTTTTCATTTCTCCAGCGTATTCTGTACCACCAATTAGTACAATACGTTTTTCGAATGAAACCATAATGAATGCTTCAGAGTTTGTACCGTCAACAGCTGGATCAGCTTTGAAATTCGGTGCAGAAACAATTGTGAACTCTGATTCATGAGTTGTTAATTCTTCTTCAGTTGGACGAATAAATAATTGATGTACAAATAAATTGTGCCATGCATATTCGTTAATAACTTGAATTGGTAGGCGGTAATTGCGGTCAGCGCCTGCAAATCCATTGAAGACGAATAACTCTTCTTTTTCTTTTAAGTATTCTAAAACTTTAGTATATAATTTATTAAAATGTTCTTCAGAGATCGGCTGATTCACTGCTCCCCAAGCAATTTTTTCAGCAACCGATGCTTCTTTCACAATAAATTTATCTTTAGGAGAACGTCCTGTATATTTTCCTGTTGAAGCAGAAACGGCACCAGTAGAAGTTAATTTCCCTTCATTTCGCATTAATACTTTTTCCACTAATTGCGGAACACTTAGTTGAATCTGTGCATTGCTTCCGTTCAATAATTCGTGTAAACCAATTTGGACATTCACAGTACTCATATTTATATACCATCCTTTTCATTTAATGAAATATTTCTCGTAATCCCCAACAAGAGTATAACACAATTATATAAATAATGTATACTATTTATTTCTTTTTGTTTGTGTGAATGTATTATTTCCTTATTAATATTTCATTCCAGGCGTATTGAGAAAAACTTTCAGGAAAATGTGAATATTAATTGACAAATGAATATCATTTCTTTAGTATAGGTTGGGACGGATACTCTCTTATCCCGAGCTGGCGGAGGGACAGGCCCGATGAAGCCCAGCAACCTCATTTGTAGTGGTAAATACAGGTGAATAGGTGCTAAAACCTGTGCGAGGCTAACGGTCTCGAACGATAAGAGCAAAGGGCAAAAAGCAGTATGCAAGTAGCAAATTAAACCTTTCCTCTATGTAAAGTAGGAAAGGTTTTTCTGTATGCTTGTGTGGGAGAATAAATGTATGTCGCAGTTTGTGGCAAATTAAGGATGAGTTCCGTACAATATATACAATTACTGTAGGGAGGTTTACCACATGACAAAAAAACGTCATCTGTTCACATCTGAGTCTGTAACTGAAGGACATCCAGATAAAATTTGTGACCAAATTTCTGATTCAATTTTAGATGCGATCTTATCAAAGGACGCAAATGCACGTGTAGCTTGTGAAACAACTGTAACAACTGGTTTAGTATTGGTAGCGGGGGAAATTACGACTTCTACTTACGTAGATATTCCAAAAATCGTTCGTGAAACAATTCAAGGCATTGGTTACACACGCGCAAAATATGGATTCGATGCAGAAACTTGTGCAGTTTTAACATCTATCGATGAGCAATCTGCTGACATCGCTATGGGTGTTGACCAAGCGCTAGAAGCACGCGAAGGTCTAATGACTGACGCTGAGATTGAGGCAATTGGTGCGGGAGACCAAGGTTTAATGTTTGGCTTCGCATGTAATGAAACACAAGAATTAATGCCACTTCCAATCTCGCTTGCTCACAAATTAGCTCGCCGTTTAACTGAAGTACGTAAAGATGACACATTATCATACTTACGTCCGGATGGAAAAACGCAAGTTACAGTTGAGTATGATGAAAATGGTAAACCTGTACGTGTAGATACAATCGTAATTTCTACACAGCATCATCCAGATGTTACATGGGAAGAAATCGATCGCGATTTAAAAGAGCATGTAATTAAAGCTGTAGTTCCAGCAGAATTAATGGATGGAGAAACGAAATTCTTCATTAACCCAACTGGCCGCTTCGTAATTGGTGGACCACAAGGTGATGCTGGTTTAACAGGACGTAAAATCATTGTTGATACTTATGGTGGATACGCTCGCCACGGTGGCGGTGCATTCTCTGGTAAAGATGCAACGAAAGTTGACCGTTCTGCAGCATATGCAGCTCGTTATGTTGCGAAAAACATCGTAGCAGCTGGTCTTGCTGACAAAGCAGAAGTACAACTTGCATACGCAATCGGTGTAGCACAACCAGTATCAATTTCAGTTGATACATTCGGCACTGGTAAAGTATCTGAAGACGTACTAGTAGAACTAGTTCGTAACAACTTCGATCTTCGCCCAGCTGGTATTATTAAAATGCTAGACTTACGTCGCCCAATTTATAAACAAACAGCAGCTTACGGCCACTTCGGACGTACTGATGTAGATCTAACATGGGAACGTACAGACAAAGCTGCAGCTTTAAAAGAGCAAGCTGGTCTATAATATATGAAAAAAAGCTTTGCGCGGTGAGCGCAAAGCTTTTTTTATTTTGTTTTACTTACAATTTGAATGCATGAGCTACAATACACTTCGCCGTCTAGCTCAATATACTTTTTCATATTAGTCATACCACTTGCTGGAAAGGGCATATGAATCCATGCTTTTTCATATGTTTGTATTTCTTTTTCACATGATTTACAAAGGATTGGTTTCTTCTGGAACATATGTAATCAACCTTTCATTTGACGTGCTTTACCAGCGCAAAAGGCACTGCTTAGTAAAAATAGTGTTGCAAATATAATACTTACTAATGTAGCGTATGGGATTGCGCCTTTTAAGGAAAAGCCGACAGTGATTGAAGCGACAAATAAGAGGATAAATGTTGTTGTTAATTTTTTATAAAGTTCCATAATATGTAGACCTCCTTATTTAGAGATAGAACGTTTGAATATAAAATCTACTATGTAGGCAAGTGCGAGAGGAATTAATGTGCTAGTTAAATAGGAGCGAATACCACCATCAGGCATAAGCACATACAATTTTAAAAAGTTAATATCAAACCCGTACGCGATGCATTGAAAAAGGGATAATATAATTAGGAATGGTATAATAGGTACATATCGTTTTATGTTATAAAACATAAATAAGCTCCTTTATATGGATAAATATACTTATATTGTATCATATTGAATTCTTTGATTTATACATAATTTTACAAATTTAAATGGAAGGAAAGATGAAAAATGAGTGTAACTGAACATAAAAAACAAGCGCCAAAAGAAGTGCGCTGCAAGATCGTGACGATTTCCGATACACGTACGGAAGAGACAGATAAGAGCGGACAACTATTACATGAATTATTAAAAGAAGCAGGGCATACAGTGACCTCTTATGAAATTGTAAAAGATGATAAAGAAAGTATTCAGCAAGCAGTGTTAGCTGGTTATCACAGGGAAGATGTTGATGTCGTGTTAACGAATGGCGGAACTGGTATTACGAAGCGTGATGTAACGATTGAAGCAGTGTCAGCGTTATTAGATAAAGAAATTGTCGGGTTTGGTGAGTTGTTCCGCATGATTAGTTACTTAGAAGATATCGGCAGTAGCGCGATGTTAAGTAGAGCAATCGGCGGTACAATTGGGCGCAAAGTTGTCTTTTCTATGCCAGGGTCTAGCGGAGCAGTTCGTCTTGCGATGAATAAATTAATTTTACCAGAATTAGGTCATATTACATTTGAGCTGCATCGCCAATGAGTAAGTATGCTGGAATTGTATTAGCCGGTGGTATGTCGAGTAGATTCGGTGAGCCGAAAGCATTAGCAATTTGGAAGGGAACCCCTTTCGTTGAGCATATTGTGAAAGTGATGATAACTGCGTTGCAAGAAGTTGTAGTCATTAGTCACTCCGATATAAAAGAGAGAGTAGAGCAACTCGTACAAGCTCCTGTTATAGAAGATATTCCGCATTATAAAGGAAATGGACCACTTGCTGGAATTGTATCAGGAATGGAATATATAGAAGCAGATTGGTACGCAATTATGCCTTGCGATGCGCCAAATGTTTCGCAAGAATGGTTTACCATTTTACTAGAGCAAACGAGCAATGAATATGATGCGGTTGTACCTATTATTAATGGAAGAAAACAACCGTTACTTGCAGCGTATCATAATCGTGTGAAAGAAAAGATTTATGCTTTGCTTCAGGAAGAAAAAAGAAGTATGGGTCAGCTTTTATCACAATGTAATGTGAAATATATTGCTGGTGAAGATGTACAAGCGAATGCGGATTGGTTTATAAATGTAAATACGAAAGAAGAATATGTGCAAGCTCAAAAAAACCTTTCAAATGAATGAAAGGTTTTTTTGATATACAGAAATTGGGGAACAATTACTGTATAAAGGTATGTGAGTAAGTTGATTTTAAGGGGAATCTCTTAAAATCATTATACAGTAAAAATACTGTATAACCATATATTAATTTTTATGGGTTTTTATTACAAGTCTATTTAGTTATGTTTCTTTTTGTTATAATGAATATAAGAATAATATGATACTTCACCTTATGTATCATTTATTAAACTAAAATTTCCAGTTATGTAATAAACCCTCTTCATGTTATGAAGAGGGTTTTTCTGTTTAAGCGAGTAATTCTGATGCAGTGCTCTGAAGGACTACTTCATATTGGTCAAGTAAGCCAAGAAAGATCTCATCCCAGCTTTGTGTTTTAGCATAAGACGAAGCCGCTATGCCCATTTGCATAAGTTGCGTTTCGTTTTGCAATAAAGAATAAATAGATGATAGAAATGCGTCCTCATTTTTGGGCGGACAAAGAACTCCCGTTTTTCCATCTGTAATAATATTTTTAACTCCACCACTATTTGCACCAATGACAGGTGTACCGCATGCAAGTGATTCGAGTACGACATTTCCGAACGTTTCAGTAGCGGATGGAAATACCATGATGTTAGAACAAGCATATGCTTCAGCTAAATCCTTACCTTGTAAATATCCAGTAAAAGTGACATTTGTTTTCGGAACAGCTTCACGCAAATTTGATGCTAGAGGACCGTCTCCTGCGATGAGCCAATGAATGTCGTTTCGAGTATGCGCTGTTTGTAGGATAAGGTGTTGCAACGTATCAATATCTTTTTCAGGGGCAATCCGTCCAATATAGGAAAGGACATACTTTGCTGTAATATTATATTTTTTTCGGAATAGGTCTGTATTGTAAGATGGATGAAAGAGCGTGCAATCTACACCCCGTCCCCATATGGAGAGGGCCTGAAAGCCTTTATTTTTTAGTTGGTGTAACGTTTCAAATGAAGGAACGAAATTTTTTTGCATATGACTATGAAACCATTTTAAATAGTTCCAAAGCATATTAGAGAGAAATTCAATTTTGTAATAGCGTAAATAAGCATCGAAATCAGTATGATAAGAACCGACAACTGGGATGTTTAACTTTTTTGCATAATATAATCCACAAAGTCCCATGTTGAAAGGTGTGGCAATGTGAATAATGTCAGGTTTAAAGGAAAGAAGTTCTCGTTTAATGCGCGGAGTAGGAAAAGAAAAGCGGCATTCTGGATATAATATTGTTAACGGGATACTTCTCATCTTGTTCACATTAGCTACGAAATTATCTTCAGCTGTATGCTGCGGGGCAAAAACAGAATAGGCGATCTTTTCTTTCTGAAAGTAACGTGTTAATCGTTCTAGTGTTTTCGCAACCCCGTTGACTTGTGGCGTAAAAGTATCGGTAAAAATGGCGACTCTCATCATATCACTCCTTTATGTGAAAAGTGGGATGAATTGATAAAAAGAGATGATGCCAGAGCAAGTGCCGAGGCACATACCGACGAATACATCAGATGGATAGTGAAGCCCTAAATAAATACGAGAAATACCAACGCATAATGCTAACGGTAATAGAAAAGCAAATAAGCTTGGATTATAGCAAATAAATGGAATAAGGACAGAGAAAACGGCTGTTGTATGACCAGACGGGAAAGAGTGGTCTTTTAATGGATGGACTGGATATTTTGCATCCTGAATTGTTAAATAAGGACGTTTTCGCGGATACCATCTTTTTAATATTTGCACAGGAATATGGCTAATTGCTAAAGAAATAGCAGTTGCGATTGCAGCTTGATGCAAAGTCCCTTTTGCAAAAATTAAAAAGAAAAGTGTGAGTGCGATTGAGAAAGTAGCACCACCTATATGAGTAATATTGCTGAAAAAGATATTTAATGTTTTTTGATCAAAGTATCGGTTAATTCCTTTGAAAATGTAACATTCTATTTTATACAGTCCACTGACCTTCATGAAAATTCTCCTCCCTCGTTTACATATATATGGAGATATTAGCTTTTATTTTAATAAGATTTTATTGAGGGAGTAATAATGTTTTGTAAAGAAAAAGTTAGTTTTCATCAAAAAAGCTGCCAATCTTATGGCAGCGGAAATTTACCCCGCTATTCACCGGGCAGTAAGACCCCACCTCAAAATTCTGCGAAAGCAAAGAAGTTAGGTGGGGGGCGGGCTACCCGTAAAAGCCAGATTGGTGAGGGCTGATTAAAGTTTCACTTTATTTCTGTAATGATTTATAGTATTGACCTTTTTCAACATATTGCGTGCGAATTCGCTCCATGTCTTTACGGTCTTCCTCTGTTAACTCACGAACGACTTTCGCTGGGCGACCGAACGCTAACGTGTTTGGCGGAATTTTCTTTCCTTGTGAAACGAGGCTTCCCGCACCGATAAAGGCTCCTTCACCAATTTCAGCACCATCTAATATAATAGATCCCATTCCAATTAAAGCATCTTTTTTAATATGACAGCTATGTAAAATAACTTGATGCCCAACTGTTACGTCGTTTTCTAAAATAAGAGGGTACTGTGGGCTTTGGTGGAGTGTACATTGGTCTTGTACATTTACTCGGTCTCCAATGATTGTTGGTGACACATCGCCGCGTATGACTGTATTAAACCAAATACTTGATTCTTCGCCAACGGAAACATCGCCTGTAATCGTAACGTAGTCAGCGATAAAAGCACTACTCGCAATTTTCGGATTTTTTTCTTTGTAAGGATATATCATGTAAAGCCTTCCTTTCCTAGAGAATAGTTTAAGTGTATCAAATTATGAAAAAGAGTGAAATGGAGGAGGTCTGTATGTGGAATTATGAAGCGGAGGAAGCAAAGGCTGTAATCGTTATTGTGCACGGCGCGATGGAATATCACGGACGTTACGAGGCTGTTGCAGAAATGTGGAATCATATCGGCTACCACGTTGTGATGGGAGACCTTCCGTCACATGGAACGACTTCAAGAAATAGAGGACATATTGATTCATTTGATGAATACATAGAGGAAGTTAAATTGTGGGTGAAAGAGGCAAGAAAGTATAGGTTACCTATTTTTATATTTGGTCATAGTATGGGTGGTCTTATCGTCATTCGTATGATGCAAGAAACGAAGAGAGAAGATGTAGACGGCATTATTTTAAGTTCGCCATGTTTAGGCGTAGTAGCTGGACCTTCTGCACCGCTTCAAGTTGCTTCAAAAATATTAAATATTATCGCTCCAAAATTGCAATTTGCAACGAATCTTACAGTGGAAATGTCCACTCGTAATCATGAAGTGAGAGATGCGATGGAGAATGATTCATTGTTCTTGCGCAAAGTATCAGTACGTTGGTATAGTGAATTGATTAAGTCTATCGAAATTGCTCATAAAAAAATAGATGATTTTCCAGATGTTCCGCTCTTGCTAATGCAAGCGTGTGAGGATAAACTTGTAGATAAAACACGTGTCCGCATGTGGTTTGATAATGTTAAAATGAGTGATAAGGCTTTTAAAGAATGGCCGAATTGTTATCACGAGTTATTAAATGAGTATGAGCGTGATGAAATTTTGAATTATATTCAGTCATTTACTGAAATACGCATCAATAACATAATAGAAACAAATAAGTAAATTATTTGTACATTGAATAGAGGAGATGAAGGAAGAAGTGAACGTACCGAGTAATCCCATAACGCTCATGGCGAAAGTATACCGTGATGTGTTTCCGGTAGTACACCATGAGCTAGCGGTGTGGAAAGAGCGTGCCTACCATATTCCGAATGATGAGCTTCATAGTCAGGCAATCGCAAGTATTGAGAATAAAACGTTTCATTGCGAAGGCGGTGGTATTTTAGCACTGCTAGCAAATGAGCACCGAGAGGAATGCATTCGTTTTATCGTAGCGTATCAAACAATCAGCGATTATTTAGATAATTTATGTGACCGCAGTACATCACTTGACCCAAATGATTTTGCCGCACTGCATGAATCTATGTTAATGGCATTATCACCTGAAGTAGAAGGTGGCGGTAATTATTATCGCTATCGTGATGATCAAGACGATGGTGGTTATTTAGATGAACTTGTTGAAACATGCCAAGATGTTTTAAAGAAAACGAAGCACTATGACAAAATTGCTCCTGTTCTTCATGAACTTGCTTGTTATTATTGTGATTTGCAAATTCATAAACACGTGAAGTTAGAAGAAAGAGAACCACGCTTAAAAACATGGTTTGAAGCACATAAAGAAAACTTACCAGAGATGAGTTGGTTTGAATTTTCAGCATGTGCCGGTTCTACACTTGGAATCTTCTGTCTTGTAGCATATGCATTTCATGATGAATTACATGATGAAGATATTGCGAAAATTAGACAAGGATACTTCCCTTACGTACAAGGACTTCACATTTTACTTGATTATTTCATCGATCAAGAAGAAGACCGTATAGGCGGGGATTTGAATTTCTGTAGTTATTATGAAAACGAGCAAGCGATATTAGATCGTATGAAACATTTTGTAGAAGAAGCAGAGAAGAGCATTGGTGATTTACCTCATGCAAAGTTTCATCGTCTCATAAGCCGAGGGTTACTTGGTATTTATTTATCAGATCAAAAAGTATCAGCACAAAAGAATATGTACAAAATGGCACGGCGCATTGTAAAATACGGAGGGCTTACTTCACGATTCTTCTATTGGAACGGGAAGATGTACCGAAAGAAAATGGCGCAGTGATGAAGAAAACCACTCTTGTAGAGTGGTTTTTTTACTATGATCGTATTTTTGAAAATACATATATGAGAAGTTCAATTGCGAAAATAACTAAAACGGATAGTCCGAATAAAGGCATGACAGCGCCTAGTATAACCATCATGATAAAGAAAACGATTATGCTTTTTTTATCTCTTTGTTTTGGCGGTGCGGCTAATTTTCCTTTCGGCTTTCTTGCTAACCACATTTTTATTCCGTAATAAATAAGAAGTAATAAAGATAACGTCGTTAGTAAGCATAATATTTTATTTGGCCATCCGAATAAATGTCCTTCGTGAAGCGGGATACCGTAAGTAAACCATTGTGCAAATAATCCATAATCACGATAGTCCGTTTTGGAAATAAGTTCTCCGCTATATTGATCAAAATAAGCTGTTATTTCTTCATTTGGTGCGACATGCATACCCGTAATACCGGAACCGCTTGATTTCGAAACGGTGAATACACCTTTCGGATCAGCTGGTAGTGAGATAACATATGGCTTCTTTATTTCAATTCCTTTTTGTAATTCATCGACAGAAATTGCTTTTGGCTCATTTAAATTCGATTCAGGAGGAGCTTCTTTTCTTGTTGCCCACGGCAATTCTTTTACCTTTGATTCAGGCGGTGCCATATACAACTTTGGATATCCAATCGATTCATTCGACGATGCGATTTTATAAATTTGGTTACCCATAAATCCTGACCAAGGCAATCCAGATGCGACTAGCAGAACGAGTGGAATTGTAAATATAATACCGATAATAGAATGACGTCGTTTTGCTTTTTCTCGCTTATTGGATGCTGGTGTGTTTTTGAACTGGCGTATACTCATGTACAACCCAGTCACAATTAAGAAGATTGTCCAACACGCCGCAAGTTCTATAATGTAATTGACGACAGTGCCACCAACTAAAAGAGAACTATGTAATTCCCTCATTATATTCGCAAACGTTTCACTTGCGTTTTGATCTCCAACAATTTGATTATTGCTATCTAAATACACATATTTTTGTTGCCCAGTATATTCATTTGCAATAGTAAGCCTCGTATTATAATCCCCGTTAAACTCACTAATTTTCGCCACACTATAATGTGGATATTTTTTCTCTGTTAATAAAAGCGAATCAGCCATCGAAATAGACTCTGTTTGGGCGCTCTTCCCAAAATACAAATCTTTATAGATGAAATCTTCAATCTCTTCTCGAAATAAATACCCAATTCCGCTCAGTGACAAAGTAATAAGAAGCGGCGTAATAAAAAGCCCAGCATAAAAATGCCAACGCCAAAAAATGTAATGAAGCGAACGATTTACTTTCATACTTTCAGTTCCCCTAACCTTCCATATATGAATAACTACTTATTTAATATAGCGAGATTAAGTGTGATTACTTTGAAAGAATTGTGAAGAAAGTTAAAAGTTTTTAGGATTTTCATTGGTGAGACATACAATACGTAATGAAAAGCTTAGTTGAGTGAATTAGCTCTTCATTTCCTTTTTGTAGCCTGATTTGAAGTGCCTTTTGAAAATAAGATAAGGCGGTATGGAAGTCACCTTCATCTAATTTCCTTTTTCCGTAATGTTGGTAGAAGAAGTCTTCATAGGTGGGTAAGTCTGGTAGTGTTTGCAGCAGAAAATTTTCTTTCCCAATGATATGTATGTGCAAGAAGAAGTTTGTTAATAAAAAGCCTTTGGATGTTTTCCGTTTGTATGTAATATTCAATTGCCTCCTGTAAGTAATAGTTACTTTCAGAAAGGTTGCCAGCGATTCGTTTATAAACGCCAATTAATCCGCAGCTCTTTCCATATAACGAATCTTCATGTAAATGCTCTTTCAAAAATGTAATCCCTTGCTTCATTTCAGCAAGGGATATAGGTTTTTCTCTAAGGTTTTCATCAAATGTGTATCCCATTTCAAAAGGTATGTTCATTGTTACCTCCGTATAGTTTCTGCATACATCTTCACAACCGCCTCAGCAAGACATTGAGCGGAATCAACAAAATCTTCACTCGCCACCACATTCAAATCAGTACATGCGATAATTGCGGTATCTACTTTATCTTTTAACTGTATAACGAGCGTGCTCCATAATTCTTTAGCTGCTTCAATTTCTCCGCTTTTAATACAAGTAATAATTTGATTAATCATTGTCTGCCATTTTTCATGATGAATGTACTCTATATTACGTTTTGCAATCCCATCTTGGTAAATTCCAGCTTGAACAGTTGCTTCTGTTGCGAGAAGAGCGACTCTTTTTGCATTTTCAGGAATTGCTTTTAACGTCTCATCGACTATATTCAAAATCGGAATAGAGAGAGAACGCTGTAATTCTTCAAAATAAAGATGCGCCGTATTGCACGGCATAGCGATAAATTCTACGCCAGTACTTTCAAGTTTTTGTGCCCCTTCAATAATCGCTTTTTTCATTGCTTCGTGATTAATAGGGCGATCCATGTAAAACGGTGTTGGGCAAGAATAAATCATCATATGAGGAAAGTCCATATCATGCTTTGCTCCGTATATTGTTTGACACTTTGCTACAACTGTATCGACAAATGGCCCAGTCGATTTTGGTCCCATTCCTGCTAGTATTCCGATCATTGTTTTGTCTCCTTTAATATGTAATTAAAAACGTTTTTTGCGAACGATAAAAAGAAATAAAGTAAGTAATAAAAATGAATATACGATAGCCCAAGCTGTGAGCCATAGTGTGTGAGTAAGTATATTAAATTTGTATTGTCCAAGCATTAGAAAGCTTTCGACAGGTGGTAAAAACCATAGTAACTCTTTTTTAAACCGGATGGAGGCGATCGTTATAAGTAATATAAATGTCAGGCTAAGCCAAGCAGTGCCTGCTTTTTGAATTATATTTCTAGTAAATAAAGTTGCAATTGAAATTCCTAGTATAGAGAAAGATATGTGAGAGAGAAATCCGACTAGAAATAAAGAAACTGTCATTTTTTCATTAAACATTTGCAAAATAATGGGATAGATTACGGATATAAAAGATAACACAGTACAAATGAGAAGAGCTGTAATATATTTACCAACATATAGTGCGGAAATATTATTTGTGTGTGAAATAGTAATTTGTTCTTGGACAGGGTCTTCTGTATGAAAAATTGTGACTGTAATCCATGCTGATAATAAATAAAGTGCGAGTGCTGTTTCTAAATATGTCGGTACAATAGGAGTCGGTTTATATGTATATACAAAAAGCAAACTCATAAAGTACATCGCAATAGGAGGGATGTACTTATACGATTTTGTATAGTCGAGAAAATGGTAACGAATAAGCGCAAACATAATAAACCTTCTTTCGATTTAAAAGTTAGGTTGTAGCAGTGTGATAGATGCTTTTTTACGTAATAAAAACTGAAGCATTTCGTTTGTATATTCTTTTTCAATTTGTAATTGAATAAGGTTTTGATTTGAATTGTGTACAACGTGTATAAATCCTAATTGTTTCTGTAGTTCTATCGCTGAAAATGTTTCATGAACGATTGCTTCAATATAGACTTGTTCTGCTCCTTTTTGCACAGCGGTATCTTCTGCGATTGTATGATTTGCTAACGTCACAATTCTATCGGCGAAGTTTTCTAGTAGTTGCTTTTCGTGACATGTGAAGAGTATAGATATGCATTGTTGTTTTAATGAGAGTAAAATATGTTCTAATTCTTGCTGAGAGTTAGGGTCGAGCCCAGAAAGCGGTTCGTCTAAAATTAATAAATGGACGTCTGTAAGTAATGCTTGCATAATACCAGTTTTTTGTTTCATACCTTTTGAAAAGTTTCGTACAACAGAATGCCTTACATGAAGTAAATGAAAAGATTCAAGAAGCATCGGAATTTTATCTTTTAAATATTTTGTTGATAAGCCGTGAATGCGGCCGAGATGATATAAATAATCCTCTAATGTAAAACGAATCCCTTCAGGAAAATGTTCTGGTACATAGCCGATTTGTATATGTTCTTTTCTTTGAAGTGTACCTGCCGTAGGTGAAATAAAACCTGCAATTATTTTGAGTAGAGTACTTTTTCCAGTCCCATTCCCGCCGATAATAGCGAGTGCTTCTCCTTCTGGAATGGATAAATCAATGTTGTCTAGTATAAGTGATTTGCCATACTTCTTTTGAATTCCCCTTAGTTCTACTAGCAAAGTTCTATCCTTCTTTCTTCAAATATTGTATATATCCATTATATAGGAGAATAACAAAAAGACGTGCAGTGAGTGCACGTCTTTTTTTGTTATCTTTTGTCGATAAGTCGATATGTTGTGTCGAATCGTCGATATTTTATCGTTTCTCAATCGCTACAATAAATGGCGGGTTGTTTTGCTGGTTAATGAAGCCGTATCGTAGTACGTGAGCTTGTTTTTGGTCGAGTTCTTCTGCAAATTTGAGAACAGCGTCGCGTTCTACTTGTCCTTCTGGGTGTCCGTGGTAAATGACAAGGACGATGATTCCTTCATGTGCCATTACTTCTAGTAATTGTTCAATTGCCGAGAGTGTTGAGTTCGGTTTTGTAACGATATGCTTGTCACCACCAGGAAGGTAACCTAAGTTGAAGATAGCGCCTGTTACTTTTCCTTTTGCATCTTCTGGTAGTACGGATAGAAGCGTATCGTGACTATCGTGAACTAAAACAGTACGTTCAAAAAGCTCTTTTTCTTTTAGACGGATAGTAGAGCTTTCAATTGCTTCTTTTTGAATATCAAATCCAAATACTTTTCCGTTATCTCCAACGATTTCAGCTAGGAAGCATGTGTCATGTCCATTGCCGAGCGTTGCATCTACAGCGTAATCGCCTTCTTTTACTGCCGTTTGCAAGAGTGCGCGCGCAAACGGTAATACACGTTCTAATTTCATTTTTGTTTCTCCTCACTTGCATATTTTCCTTGCCAGCTTCCGCGGCGTACAAATTCTGCATCGATGGAATTTAATACTTCCCATTTATTTAAGCTCCACATTGGGCCAATCATTAAATCAGGTGGACCGTCACCTGTGATGCGGTGCACAATTACGTCTTCTGGAATCATTTCAAGTTGGTCAACAACGAGACTTACGTAATCTTCAAGAGAAAGGAATTCTAATTGTCCTTTTTCATATTGCTTCACCATTGGCGTTCCTTTTAATAAATGAAGTAAATGAATTTTAATTCCTTGTACATCAAGCTTTGCTACTTCACGAGCTGTTTCCATCATCATGTCATAATCTTCAAGGGGAAGACCGTTAATAATATGAGAGCAAACTCTAATGCCATGCTTACGTAATTTATTTACACCTTCCACGTAAGACGGATAATCGTGAGCGCGATTAATAAGATTTGCAGTTCGTTCATGAACAGTTTGTAGTCCGAGTTCAACCCAAAGGTATGTGCGTTTATTTAAGTCCGCTAAATATTCAACGACATCGTCTGGTAAGCAATCTGGACGAGTGGCGATAGAAAGACCGACAACGTCTTTTTCTGCTAGAAGCGGTTCGAATTTTTCTTTTAACACTTCAAGTGGTGCATGTGTATTTGTGTACGCCTGGAAATAAGCGATACATTTTCCGTCTTTCCACTTTGAGCGCATTTTTTCTTTCATTTCATGATATTGCGTGATAACATCATCGCGGCGATCGCCAGCGAAGTCACCAGATCCAGCAGCACTGCAAAATGTACAACCACCATAAGCAACTGTACCGTCACGGTTCGGGCAATCGAATCCAGCATCTAATGAAACTTTAAAGATTTTTTCTCCAAATTCATTTCGTAAATGGTAATTCCATGTATGATAACGTTTATTGTCGTTCGTATATGGAAAAGGGTTTTGAACCTTCATTACTTTCCCTCCTAAGCCGAGTCAAAATGAAACAAAATCCATTATAACATACTCATAAGGTTCATATGGAAGGGACACACTAAAGGGGAATTGAAGCAAGGAGGGACAATTATGGCAGAGCGTCAATCACTTGAATCGTATATTACACAAGCGGAACAAGCGGTGGAATATGCGAAAGAACAATTAGACCAAGGCATGAGACAAGAGCATTACAATACAATGGAGTATTCGGATGCGCAGTTACAATTAGAACAAGCATATAACGATTTACAAACGATGCAACAACATGCAAATGATGAGCAACGTGAGCAGTTAAATAGAGCACGTATGGCAATTCGCCAATTGCAACATCAAATGATTATTACACCACACTAATAAGGAGTGAATGTAATGGCGAAACGTTCAGATCAAAATAACCCAGAGCAAAAAACGCAAAATGGACATAACGCTGAGTTTTCAAATGAGCTTGATCCGATTGTTCAAGTAAAACAGCGTAATAGTAAAAAAGGACAACCTCAAAAATCGAAGCAATCAGAGTAAGCCAGGTCGAAATACGACCTGGTTTTATTTTGCATCGCAAACGGATGAGTGGTGCAGGATGGGCAAAAACTAAAGCTTTATTTTGCTATATAACAATAATGTAAGATTTCTGTAAGGTTTGCCGATAGTTGTAAGCTTACTTTTTCAGTAGAGTAAGGGAGGATTAAATTTTGGACAAGGAGTTGCTTTATGGGGAACAACATTACAAACAAACGAATTGATGAGTTAGATTACATTCGTGGATTCGCACTACTGGGGATTATTTTAGTAAATATTCTTGCACTACTTAATATTAAAATTCCAGATCCTAATACAGTAGATGCTAGCTATCAAAGGTTTCTATACTTATTTGTAGAAGGTCGTTTTTTCTCGATTTTCTCATTCTTATTTGGAGTAGGATTCTATATCTTCATTACGAGAGCGATTGCGAAAGGGAAAAATGGATATGTTCTATTTTTACGCCGCGTAGTTGCATTATTTATTTTTGGTTTGATTCATTACATGTTTCAGCCTGGAGAAGCGTTAACGTTATATGCAATTTGCGGGCTAATCGTTTTACCGTTTTATAAGGCGAAGAAACAAGTGAACTTAGTTATTGGTCTTATTTTAACAATTTTCTTTAGTGTAATGGGAGTTAAAGAACTATTACCACTTGGCTTAATTTTATTAGGTCTTGCTGCAGGACAATATCGTGTATTTGAAAATCTCGCGCAAAACATAAAGAAAGTCGCTATTTTTACAGGCATTATGTTTGTTTTAAGTGTTGTAGCTGTATGGTATCAATATGGGCACGTTCCTGCTCAACCGTTCGTAAATATGATAATTATGAATGAAGATGGAACAATGGACGTTGCAGGTCAATTCTTAAAAATTGGTGTTACAGTTGGACCAATTATTTCAGCTTTCTATGTAGGAGCATTAATTTTATTACTTCAGTTAAAACCAGTTCAAACATTGTTAGCACCAATCAAATACTACGGTCGTATGGCTTTAACGAATTATATCGGACAAACTGCAATGATTTTAATTGCTGGTAGTGTATTTAACTTTGCAGAAAACTTAACGTATATTCAGACGTTATATGTGTGTATCGCAATTTATGCAATTCAAATTGTATTTAGTGTAATTTGGATGAAAATCTTTAAAATGGGTCCACTAGAATGGATTTGGCGTGTTATTACGTATTGGACGGTAACACCTTTAAAGAAATAAAGAGAGAAGTGGGCTGTTCCTTTTGTGGAACAGTCTATTTTTATTGTCATCTTTTTTCGATAAGTCGATATTCCTTTGAGAATCGCTGATAAAAGTGGAAGAATCGCCGATAAAATTTCATTTATCAATGAGATTGATCCAAAAGAAAACGAACCTTACACGCACGCCTTTTTTATATTACAAAAGTGTAAGGTAAATGTAATGTTAACAAATAGCAGTTCACCTCCAAAAGGCGCAAAATAGGTAATGGAAAAACAAGCGTAGGAGGATATATATGACAAAACCAGTTGTAGACGTGAAAAACGTTCAAAAAGTGTACGGTAAAAAAGGTGAGAACCAATCACACGCGTTAAAAGGTGTTTCATTCTCAATTCAAGAGGGTGAGTTTGTTGGAATTATGGGACCATCTGGTTCTGGTAAAACGACATTATTAAATGTAATTTCAACGCTTGATAAAGCAACGGGCGGCGTTGTTGAAATTGCGGGTACGGATATTACGAAAATGAAGCAAGGTGAGCTTTCAGATTTCCGTTCACAAAAATTAGGATTCATTTTCCAAGACTTTAACTTATTAGAGAACTTGTCTATTTATGAAAACATCGCACTTCCATTATCTCTTCAAGGTGTCGCGTCACGTAATATTGGACCGAAAGTAGAAAAAGTAGCGGATATGTTAGGGATTACAGAAATTCTTCAAAAGTATCCATCTGAAGTATCTGGTGGACAGAAACAACGTTCAGCAGCAGCACGTGCGTTAGTGCATGAACCTGCAATTATTTTAGGGGACGAGCCAACAGGAGCACTTGATTCTAAAAATGCGACGAGTTTACTTGATGCGATGACAAACTTAAATAAAGATCAAGGTGTATCGATTATGATGGTTACACATGATCCGTATAGTGCAAGTTACTGTCAGCGTATTTTATTCATTCAAGATGGTGAGCTATATAAAGAAATTCATCGTGGTGGTACGCGTGAAGAGTTCTACAAAGAAATTTTAGATGTACTTGCAGATTTAGGTACACAAAAAGCGTAAGAAAGGAGGTTCCAATATGTTATTTAAACTTTCCATGTCGGGGCTGAAGAGTAAGTTGAAAGATTATATCGTCTTACTTGTCGGTCTTGTCATGTCTATCTCAATTTTTTATATGTTCCAAACGTTAGCGCTGAATAAAGCGTTTCTTGAATCTAATTCTGTTATTAGTTCTATTGGATTTGTATTCCAAGCAGGTTCATTTTTATTAGCAATCATAACGTTCTTCTATATTTTATATGCAAACTCTTTCTTATTATCTCTTCGTCAAAAAGAGTTTGGTATGTATATGATGTTAGGAGCAAAAAAGCATAAAGTTACATTACTTATGTTTATTGAGACAATTGTATTAGGCGCCGCGTCTCTTGTGATTGGACTTGTAGTTGGTGTAGTACTTGCAGAAGGTATCGGACAGTTATTAATGAAACAATTAGAATTTGCTGGTGAAGGCTATAAAGCATTTTACCTTCCATCTATGACTGTTACTTGCATTTTCTTCTTTGCATTATTTGTACTATCAGCAATTATGAACAGTATTAAGTTATCACGTATTTCTGTACTGCAACTTGTACATGCAGATGCACAAACAGAGCGTGTTGCAGTAAAAGGAAAAATGACAGGTTTAGTTGCATTCCTAGCGGTTATTTTATTAGGAATTGGCTATGCATCAATGATTTACATGGAAAAACTAAGAGAAATGGGAATCCTTATTGCATTAATTACAACGACAGCTGGTACTTACATGCTATTTGGATCACTTCTACCGGTTATTATTAAAAAGTTAAAAAGTAATAAAAAACGTAGTGAAAAAGGACTTAATGCTTTTACGTTTGCACAATTAAATTTCCGTATTAATAGCTTAACAAAAGTACTTGCAACGGTAGCGATGTTAGTTGCTCTTGGAGCGGGTGCAATTTCAGGTGGTATGGCGTTTAAAAATAATGTTATAAAAATGGTTGATGGTTTAGTAATATATGATTCAGTTATTCATAACCCAACCGCTGAAGAAAAGAAAATTTTAGATGGTATTACATTTAAAGAGAAAAATGAATATCGTTACAAAGTCGATGATAAATACGTTTACTATGTAAAAGAGGATTTAGAGAAAAATCGTCCTTTAGTAAAAGATATGGAAAACATGAAGTCGATGAAGGATTTAGTGAAAACGAAAAAAGTTTCAAAGGAACTACCGGTGGGTGCAGTTTCTAGAGAAATGAATGAAAAAGATGCGAACGCTAAAGAACTTCCAGAAGAATGGGTAGATGCTTTTAGCACAATTCATCCATATTATATATACGAAGATCATGCAATTAAAATTGTAGATCAAAAAATGTACGATGGGATAAATGGTAAAGAAGGTATAGCATTTATCGGAAAAGCAGATGATTTCTTAACATATACAAAAGAATGGAAAAAACTTGACGAGTTGCAGCTAGGTAAATATAAAAATGTAACAGCTGAAAGAATGAACAGTAAATATCAATCTTACGACATGCTATACGGCGTTGCGAGCGGAACAGTGTTTATGGGATTCTTCCTTGGAATTGCTTTCTTAGCAATGATGGCGAGTTGTTTAATGTTCAAAATTCTTTCTGGGGCATCAAAAGATATTACGCGTTATCAAATGCTTCGTAAAATCGGGGTGCGCCGTGAATTATTAACAAAATCTATTTATAAAGAGTTATTCTTAGTATTCCTATTCCCAGCAATAGTGGGTATTGCTCACGTATTAGTTGGTATGAATATTTTCGGGTTTATTTTAATCGATCCGTACTTCCGTATTTGGTTACCGATTGTTATCTTCGTAGTCATTTATGCGATTTATTACTTCATTACAGTTCAATTGTATAAAGGAATTGTTCTTCCAAAAGAAGATTAATAGGTAAAAAGCCGAGTGAAAGTGCTCGGCTTTTTGTATTTTCAGAAAAAACACTTTAATGTTACTGAAATATATAATATAATGTAAATAAGTAACATAATATGAAAGTATCAGCAACCGAAAAATGAAAGGAGGAATCCGATCTGTAGAAAGAAGCTGAACTTGTATCCCCTATTTTTCTACCCACACCGTATTTGTACAATCATAAATTTCCAAATGAAAAATTGTCAGACCTAAGTCGTATATTGTGAAAATAATGGATAATACATGGAAATCTCATAGCATGATAAGGTAAAATGGACAGGATAATGAGAAAATTACCGTTCATAAGATGAGGAGATACATGTATGGAAGTTGTAGAGGCATTAAAAGATATAAGCCAAATTGAGGCTATGAAAAAGTATTTAAAAGAGCACTCGCAGCGAGATTATCTTTTATTTGTTATTGGAATTAACACTGGATTAAAGATTACTGAGCTACTTAGTATGAAATTTGAAGAGGTATTAAATGAAGATGGAACTGTTAAAGAGTTTTATTCTCTTCCTGTAAAAGATGAAAAATTCAAACAAGATATTTATTTAAATACAAAAGTAAAAGAAGCGCTTTTAGAGTACGTACAATCTATTGATGCTCAAAGAGAAAACTACGTATTTCAATCTAATAAAACGACAAATTCAATCTCGCGCCAACAAGCATATCGTGTTATCCATAGCGCAGCTGAAGCGGTTGGGATTGTTGGAAAGATTGGAACGAATTCAATGCGAAAAACATTTGGATTTCATGCGTACAAAAGAGGAATAGCGATTGCGCTATTGCAAAAGCATTTCCATCACGCAACTCCATCAGAGACGCTCAAGTATTTAGGAATCTCAAAAGATGAGAAGTTTAAAACAGAGATTGATGTAGATTTGTAAAAGCCGTAACTAAAAACTTTAGGAGGCGGAAAATATGAATATTAGAGAGAGTGAACTACCGGGCATTGGTTGTAAGTTTGAAGTAATCACAAAAGGTAATGAAAAAATGGTTATCGTTATTCATGATGATGGCCGAAGAGAAATGTATCATTTTGATGCGGATCACGATGAGAGTATTTCAAGCATTTCTCTTCGTGATTCTGAAGCGAGACAAATTGCGGCTATATTAGGCGGAATGGTATATAGGCCGCAAGCGCTAGACACAATTGAGATGGCTTTTGAAGGATTATCAATTGAATGGTTTAAGGTGGAGAATCATGCACCAGTAGTACAGCAAACAATTGGTAGCTTACATGTCAGAAAAACATATAACGTAACGATTATTGCTATTTTGAAAAAGAATATGAAGAAATTCTTTAATCCAGGTCCAGACTCTATTATTGAAGCTGGCGATATGCTCGTATTATCAGGTGAAAGACATGAAGTGAAAAGAATTATTAATGAATTGCTTTCAGCAGGAGGTGATTCCTAATCGATGGATACTTTAATCTTTGAAGTTGGAACTGCGTTAGTATTAGTAGCTTTTGCAGCTATCCTCGCTGCGAAGTTAAAGTTCTCGATTATTCCGTTTCTCATTATACTCGGTATGTTAGTGGGGCCTCATGCCCCAGATTTAGGACTTATCGATTTAAGGTTTATTGAAAGCGGAGAAGTTATTTCCTTCCTCGGCCGTGTTGGCGTCATATTCCTCTTATTCTACTTAGGTTTAGAATTCTCAATAAAAAAATTAATAAAATCAGGAAAGTCGATTGCTTTTGGGGGTAGTGTTCATATATCGCTTAATTTCATATTAGGTTTACTTTATGGATATGTTATGGGTTTCCCCTTATTAGAAACATTAATTATTGCTGGAATCATTACAATCTCATCGAGTGCAATTGTTGCAAAAGTAATTGTTGATTTAAGAAGATCTGGTAATAAAGAGACTGAATTAATATTAGGAATCATTATGTTTGATGATATCTTTTTAGCTGTATATTTATCAGTCGTTTCAGGGTTAGTACTCGGTGGTGCAACATCATTTGTAGGTGCTCTTACATCGGTGCTAATCGCGGTAGGGTATATGCTACTATTCTTTGTAATCGCTAGAAAAGCTACGCCGTTTCTAAATAAAGTATTAGATATTTCGTCAAACGAAATTTTTATTATCGTAATATTCGCTATTTTATTCTTTGTAGCAGGATTTTCAGAAACGATTCATGTTGCTGAGGCAATTGGAGCATTATTGTTAGGACTCGTCTTTTCTGAAACAGAGCATAGTGATCGGATTGAGCATCTCGTCGTTCCGTTTCGTGACTTCTTTGGAGCCATATTCTTTTTCAGTTTCGGTTTAAGTATAGATCCGTTTTCACTTGGAGGAGCAGTGTGGTTGGCATTAGGAGCAGTTTTCATTACGCTCATCGGTAATTTTACAGCTGGAATGATGGCGGGACGTAAAGCTGGGTTATCGCATAAGGCTTCTACGAATATCGGTTTAACCCTTGTATCACGCGGAGAGTTCTCCATTATTGTAGCCAATATCGGCATTGCGGGTGGTTTAATGGCAACGATTAAACCATTCTCTGCACTGTATGTTTTAATATTAGCATCGTTAGGACCGTTATTAACGAAGGAGTCTGGGAGAATATACTCTCTACTAGATAAAATATTTAAATGGAGTGCGAAAGAACGTGCGAAGCGAGAAAAAGAAGTTGGATAGTATAAAAAAAGGGAGACTGCATGAATTTTATGCAGTTTCCCTTTTTTTATATATTGTTGTTGATGTTGTTTTTTGTCGGTAAGTCGATATATTTTTAAGTGACAATTCATATCATTTCATTTACCGAAAAACCATTATCTGAATTTCATCAACTATTAATCAGTTGCCTTCCTATTTAAAAACGACTACAATTTTACTGTTATATATATGAACGAAAAAAATAGAATAGGAGGGGAGACTATGCCAAGGAAAGTATGGCTATTAGTAGCTGGGATGATTATTAATGTCACGGGTGCTTCTTTTTTATGGCCTTTTAATACAATTTATTTGCATGATCACCTAGGAAAATCTTTATCTGTGGCCGGAATGGTATTAATGATCAACTCGCTTACTGGTGTAATCGGAAACTTGCTCGGCGGTGTTTTGTTTGATAAATGGGGCGGTTATAAATCAACTTTAGTAGGGATTGTCATTACACTTGTATCGATTTTAGGTCTTGTGTTCTTCCACGGTTGGCCGTTATATGTTGTGTGGCTAGCATTAATCGGCTTTGGTTCTGGAATGGTCTTCCCATCGATGTATGCGATGGTCGGTACGGTTTGGCCAGAGGGTGGAAGACGAGCATTTAATGCGATGTATGTTGGGCAAAACGTTGGTATTGCGATCGGAACAGCGTGCGGTGGTCTAGTTGCATCTTACCGTTTTGATTATATTTTCTTAGCAAACTTTATTTTATACTTTGTTTTCTTCTTAATTGCTTTTATTGGATTCCGTGGTATGGAAGACAAGAAAGAGCCAGGAGTGCAAAAAGAAGTCGAAACGAAAAAAGGCTGGACACTTACACCTGGATTCAAAGCACTTCTTATCGTATGTGTAGCATATGCTTTATGCTGGGTTACATATGTACAGTGGCAAGGGGCGATTGCGACTCATATGCGGGAATTAGATATTAGCCTCCGCCATTATAGTTTATTATGGACGATAAACGGAGCGATGATTGTTTGTGCGCAGCCACTAGTTAGTATGCTAATTCGCTGGATGAGGCGTTCTTTAAAACAACAAATTATGATTGGAATCGTCATTTTTGCGGCGTCATTCATTGTATTAAGTCAAGCGCAGCAATTTACGATGTTCCTCGTTGCGATGGTAACATTAACAATTGGTGAGTTATTCGTATGGCCAGCAGTTCCAACCATTGCAAATATACTTGCGCCAAAAGATAAGTTAGGGTTTTATCAAGGCGTTGTAAATAGCGCAGCGACTGTAGGGAAAATGTTCGGACCGGTCGTTGGCGGAGCAATTGTTGATTTATACAATATGGAAGTATTGTTTATAGCAATCATGGTAATGCTTGTAGTAGCGATTATTGCAACGAGCATGTATGATAAACGAGTAAAAGTAGAAGAAACAGTAGAAGAAAAAATTGCAGTTTAGTTTGACGGAACATGTAACATGTTTTAGAATATATTTAAATAAAACAACCTTTTGAACAAGGGAGATAGCTCGGCTGTCCTAAGACGAATTCGTTAGTTAGTAAGAGTAACGATTAACCGAGAAGCCTTAGCTTTAAGTAAGCTCTTTAGAGATACGAAGTGGTGGGTAGTTCACATTAACTTATATTTGTAATAACAGTGAGAAGGAGTAGTAGTAATAGAAGCTGGTTTAGAGAGTTGACGGTCGGTGCAAGTCAATCCACGTTTCGTTATGAACTCGCCTTTGAGTTGCAGTTGTGAAACTAATAGTAGCAATTGCCGTTAATCCACGTTACGGATCTAAGCGAATGTATATTTGTACATTAATTTAGGGTGGTACCGCGGGAATCTATAACCTCTCGTCCCTTTCTAGGGATGAGAGGTTTTTTGTATTTTGGGCGGTGAAAATAAATAGAATTTCAAGGAGGGTATCTCATGAGCTTTAATCATCAAAATATTGAGAAGAAGTGGCAAGGGTACTGGGAAGAGAATAAAACATTCCGTACGCCAGATGAGACAGAAAAACCAAAATTTTATGCACTAGATATGTTCCCATATCCATCAGGTGCAGGTCTACACGTAGGACATCCAGAAGGTTATACAGCGACAGATATTTTATCTCGTATGAAGCGTATGCAAGGATATAACGTTCTTCATCCAATGGGATGGGATGCATTTGGTCTTCCAGCAGAGCAATATGCACTTGATACTGGAAACAGCCCGGCAGAATTTACAGAGCTTAATATTAATACGTTCCGTAATCAAATTAAAGCATTAGGCTTCTCTTACGATTGGGATCGTGAAGTAAATACAACAGATCCAAACTACTACAAGTGGACACAATGGATCTTCCTAAAACTATTTGAAAAAGGCTTAGCTTACGTTGATGAAGTACCTGTAAACTGGTGCCCAGCACTTGGTACAGTACTTGCAAATGAAGAAATCATTGACGGTAAGAGTGAGCGCGGTGGACATCCAGTTGAGCGTCGTCCGATGAGACAGTGGATGTTAAAAATTACAGCTTACGGAGATCGTCTATTAGAGGATCTAGATGAGCTTGATTGGCCAGAAAGCTTAAAAGATATGCAACGTAACTGGATTGGTCGTTCTGAAGGTGCAGAAGTACACTTCAACATCGATGGTACAGACGAGAAATTCACAGTTTTCACAACGCGTCCTGATACACTATTTGGTGCGAGCTACTGTGTACTTGCTCCAGAGCATGCGCTTGTTGCTGACATTACAACAGCAGAGCAAAAAGAAGCTGTAGAAGCTTACATTAACTCTGTTAAAATGAAGAGTGACCTAGAGCGTACAGAACTTGCGAAAGAGAAAACTGGTGTATTCACTGGTGCTTACGCAGTTAACCCAGTAAATGGCGAGAAATTACCAATCTGGATCGCTGACTATGTTCTTGCAACTTACGGAACAGGTGCTGTAATGGCAGTTCCTGCTCATGATGAGCGTGACTATGAATTCGCATCAACGTTCAATCTTCCAATGAAGGAAGTTGTAAAAGGCGGAGACATTACGAAAGAAGCATACACAGGTGATGGTGCGCACGTAAACTCAGCATTCCTTGATGGTTTAAATAAAGAAGAAGCAATCGTAAAAATGATTGAATGGCTTGAAGTAACGAGCGCAGGAAATCAAAAAGTAACGTACCGTCTACGTGACTGGTTATTCAGCCGTCAACGTTACTGGGGTGAGCCAATTCCAGTAATCCATTGGGAAGATGGCACAATGACAGCTGTGAAAGAAGAAGAATTACCATTAGTTCTTCCTAAAACAGAAAACATCCGTCCTTCAGGTACAGGTGAATCACCACTTGCTAACATTGACGAGTGGGTAAACGTTGTTGATCCTGAAACTGGTAAAAAAGGTCGTCGTGAAACGAACACAATGCCACAATGGGCTGGTAGCTGCTGGTATTACCTACGTTACATCGATCCAAACAATAGCGAAGCACTTGTAGATCCTGAAAAAGTAAAACAATGGCTTCCAGTTGATATTTATATTGGCGGAGCAGAGCACGCTGTACTTCACTTACTATATGCTCGTTTCTGGCATAAAGTATTATATGATATCGGTGTAGTTCCAACGAAAGAACCGTTCCAACAATTATTCAACCAAGGTATGATTCTAGGTGAAAACAACGAGAAAATGAGTAAATCAAAAGGTAACGTTGTAAACCCTGATGATATCGTAGCAAGCCATGGTGCAGATACACTTCGTCTATACGAAATGTTCATGGGACCATTAGATGCTTCGATTGCTTGGTCTGAAAATGGTCTTGACGGAGCTCGTCGTTTCCTAGACCGCGTATGGCGTCTATTCATTCAAGATAATGGTGAATTAAGTGAGAAAATTACTGATACACCAAATAAAGAGCTTGAAAAAGCTTACCACCAAACAGTGAAGAAAGTAACAGAAGACTATGCAGAGCTTCGCTTCAACACAGCGATTTCTCAAATGATGGTATTCATCAACGATGCATATAAAGCTGAAACACTTCCAAAAGAATATGTAGAAGGTTTCGTAAAAATGATTGCACCAGTTGCACCTCATATCGGGGAAGAACTATGGAGCAAACTTGGATACAATGAAACAATCACATATGCAAGCTGGCCAACATTTGATGAGTCTAAACTTGTAGAAGATGAAGTTGAAATCGTTGTTCAAATTATGGGCAAAGTTCGCGCGAAACTAACAATGAGTAAAGATGCATCAAAAGAAGAAATGGAACAACTTGCACTTGAAGCAATTCAAGACCAAATTGAAGGGAAAACAGTTCGTAAAGTAATTGTTGTTCCTGGAAAACTTGTTAACGTTGTTGCAAACTAATGAATGAAAGAAAAGCTCAGAGCATTTATGCTCTGAGCTTTTTGGTGTAGAAAATAATTTCAGGATCACCTTAGTCTAAGTTTTCAATTATTCCAATACGTACAAATAAAAGAGCGGAATTCCCATACAGACAAACACCTATTTTTCTATAGGAAATATGATAAAAAAGGTAGGCTAAATTGAGTAGAAGAGGTGAAAGGAATGAAAGGGATGGACAATAATGCACCACATGGCTTCTTCGGAGGCGAATCGGACAGTTATACACAAATGATGTTAATGGGAGGAGCTGGCCAACAAGGGTACGGTGGAATTCCGAGCTGGATGGGAGGCGCTGGCCAACAAGGGTACGGTGGAATTCCAAGTTGGATGGGGGGAGCAGCAGGAGGATTTCCAACATCGGTAGCTGGCATGCAAACTGGAATGCCTACATTAATGGGAGGGTTTTCAACATCAGGGGCTGGAATGCCTACAGTAACAGGAGGATTTCCAACATCAGTAGCTGGTGTACAGACAGGAATTCCAGTAGGAGTACCAACTACATTTCCTTCTTTCGTTGGAGGAGTACAGACAGGATTTCCGGTACCGGGAGTAGGTGTTGTAGCAGGTGGAGTAGGTGGTTATCCGCAAGGTGTTCACGGTCACCATGTACATCACCATCACCAAGGCCAACACGGCCACCATGTACACCATCACCACCAAGGCCAACAAGGTCATCATGTACATCATCATCACCAAGGCCAACAAGGTCATCATCATCAAGGTCATCATGGACACCATCATCAAGGTCAGCACGGTCATCATCATCAAGGCCAACATGGCCATCAACAACAAGTACATCACCACGGACACCATCATATACATCCACAGGCTGTTCTTTATCAAACGCACCAAGGGCACCACCATCATCAAGGGCATCACCATCATCAAGGGCATCACCATCATCAAGGTCACCACGGTCATCAAGGCCAACACCATCATCAAGGTCACCACGGTCATCAAGGCCAACACCATCATCAAGGTCATCAAGGTCATCAAGGTCATCAAGGTCATCAAGGTCAACAAGGTCAACAAGGTCATCAAGGTCAACACGGCCATCAAGGTCAACAGCACCAACAATATCAGCAATATCAACAACAGCAACAATCTTCTCCTTGGACAGGGGGAATTGGAGCGGGAGCAGCAGGAGCAGCGGCAGGAGCGGCTAGCATTAGTGGAGCAGCAGGACACGCGGGACACGTGGGTCATTAATGAATTGCAGAAAAAAAGACATAATAAAAAACTGCTAGGAAATCCTAGCAGTTTTTTTCAGCTTCTTTGCGCTGACGTTCGATTTCAGCACGAAGTTGTGGTTCTGGTGCTTGCCAGCCTTCTGGTTTTAGAATTTTGCCATCGCCTTCGCGGAATCGAGGTTTCCCATCAGGGAATAATTTTGCCATGTTTGCGTTATTTACAATTTCGAATCCTTTATCTGGACGTACGCCCATTTCTGCAAACGTTCCGAATGCAAAGTAAATAAGGTCAATCAGTGCATCATATTGATCTTCAACAGTCGTTGCTTCTAGAAACTCTTCTAGCTCTTCTTGCATAAAGCTAGCACGAATTTTTGCACGTTCTTCTGTTAATTTCGTTGGAGTATTTGTCACAGGGTGTCCGAACTCTTCATGCATTTTGGCAACAAGTTCGTATCCTTTATCTAAACCTTTTTCGTTTGTCATGTTGTTTCATCCTTTCTCGCTTTGTGCCGAATCTCATTGTAACATAAGGTGATTATGAAATGAAAAGGGACTGTTCAAAAGTTTCATCTTTTAGTTAAGCTAGTGATAGTGAAAGATTATATCGACTTAACGACAAAACCTATTAATAAAAGAAAGCCATCCCGGAATACTTTCGGGACGGCCTTGCTCGTTATTTTTCTTCTTTTATTAAAATGGATAAAATAAGATCGATGCCAAACATACCAACGAGCAACATTGGAATAACGACAAGTAAATAACGTGTGAAGGAAACATTTTTTAAGTATGTATGAGCAAATAAAAAGACGCCGAGAAATAAAATACCATTTAAAATAGGCTTTACTAATTTTTTAGACATAAGCTCCCCCATAAATATCTTCTCTCTCTATCTAAAATAAAAACTCCTCTTTCCGTTGTATCATGCTGGAGAGAGGAGTTCAATCATTTCTCATTCAATTACACCAGAATTTGTAATATTTACGGTGTATTTTATATGAACCGGAACATCTTTATACATTTGTCTCCATTCTTCTAATTTGAATGGTCGATAATGTTGTTTATACTTTGCTCCTAGTCCAAGAGGATCGACGTTTAAAGATTTAAACTGCTTAATTAATTTGGCAGCCTGTACATCCAATTGTTTTTGGACATTTTTTTCAATGTTTTTTGTGTTCTTGTTATTTTCTAAGTTAATTTGCTTCGATAGTTCTTGAATACGTGCATCAAGATGAACGTGAATGAAAAAAGAAGGCTTCCCGTTTTTAATTTTTATATCGTAAGTTGGAACAGAACGAATATTATTAATCATTACATACGCAGAATCTGTTTTAAATTCATGTGAATCTAATTTATGTTTCTCTAACAGTCCTTTAAATATGAACATATCTTTTTGCGCAATTTTACCGATATATTTATCCTTTTTAAAAAGACCAATTCCGGTAATTTTTATTTTATCACCATGTTTCTTTAAAATGGGAATATAGTAGTCTTGCCCTTCTTGATAATAACGGAATGCTCCTACATGCAGATTATCCGTTGGTAAAGGACCAGTCTCCATATTATGTTCTAGCAACTTTTTTATATAAATTGCAACGTTGTATGATGTTGTATATTTCCCTTTTAAAAGTTCAGTACCATTCCCCTCTAATAAACCAACATATAAAGCGTTCCCTATATTCACATCTCGAAGTAATGTATCGAATGAAGTAGACATTCCTTTTTTGGCAAGTCTTATCGTATATAGGGCGACACGCATTTGTCCGCTAGCAAATGGTTGAGAAGACTCTAAAGATGTGTCTGCTTTTACTTGTTTTACAGCATTTGCGCTGCCTTCAAAAACTTGAACTTTATTTCCTTTTTTCTGAATGGGACAAACGAATGTTACTTTTACTTTATTATCCTTTGCAACGTCAAATACGGTTCCTTGAATCAGTTGTACATCGTCGATAATATTTTTTTGTAAACATCCAGTTAGACTGAGGAATGTTATACAAGAAATAAGTATTAATTTGCTTGTGCTTTTGATTTTTTCCATTTTCTTTTCACCCACACAATAATAAATAGAATTGGGATATATACATAAATGAGCCAAAAACTAACTTTTGACGCATTACTAATAAAATTATTAATATCATGTCTGTTTGTTAAAAGTTGTGAAACAATGAGAGTGATAAGGATAAAAGCGATTAGAACACCTCTTTGTTTCACCCGAAATATTTCGTGAGTGCCTCTCATTGCTGCCCATAAAGGAAGGATAGAACTTGAAATAATAACGAGTACATAAGCGGAAATTGCAATATATTCGAGTCTTTCTATGAATGGTAATTGAATGACTTGGGTCATAGAAAGTTGTGACCATATTGTTTTTAACAATTGTTTCTCACTAAAAAACGCAAAGGCTAAAAGGGTACTAAATAAATATAGTAGGTTTGAAAATAGTGCCCCGTATTGAGCGTATTTATGAGATTGCATAGGTTTTTTCACAAACGGATAAATCATGAGGTAAATCTCAAACCCTGTCATACTGTAGATTGACAGTTGAGCGGCTTTTAAAATATCTGAAAAAGAATGTGTGAATATAGGAAGTAAATTATCCCAATGTGAGTATTTCAAAACGAATAGGCTTAGAAATAAATACCCAAGTGTACCACCAACAGATATAACACAAATACCAGTAATGACACGAAATCCAGAAGAAATGATGTAATAGCTAACTAGGCATAAAAAGAGTGTTAACATCCAAGTTGAAGCGGTAGGAAACATCCATACTTGAATAATTTCAACATATGTTCGAATGACGGAAATACTGACGATTAAAAAATAAGCCATAAAGATGATACTGACACCATTTCCTAGCCACTTCCCAAATGTTTGTCGATGTAAATCAATTAAATTCCCGTTTGTTTCCCTTAATAAAAAATACATCATCCATATAAGAACATGGATACAGATTCCTGTAATTAGAACTCCCATCCAGCCGTCGTATCCAGCTGCTTTTGCAATAATTCGAGCGAAGCCGAGAACACCAGCGCCAAACTGTGCACCGTGAATTAAGAAGAAAACAAAGACAGGAGATATTTGATGTTTTTCTTGAACTTTACTCATCAATGCACCTCATTTCTTAATCATCAAAATCCGATCTATGTTTTGTTGAAATTCCTTTCGCTGCTTTTTTTACATGTTGTGGTCTCGCTTGTACATCCCTTGTATCAATCATCGTTAAAGGAAAACGAATCCAAGAGTCCTTAACCGACTGTTGTCTCGTCGGATAAAACAAAGCGTATGGCTTGCGTAAGGAAGTAAGCCTGAATAGATGAGTAAATAAGAAGATAAATCCAAGAGAAATCCCGAACAATCCGCCTATTTCTGCAAACATAAGAAAGGGAAAGCGTAGTAATCGAACTGCATTACCCATTTTATAAATCGGTGTAATAAAGGAAGCGAGTGCTGATAAGGCAACGATAATTAATAAAATGTTACTCGTTAAACCAGCTTGTACGGATGCTTGTCCGATTACGATACCGCCTACAATACCGAGTGTTTGACCAACTTTCATCGGTAACCTCGCGCCAGCCTCTCTCAATAAGTCGATTGCAAGTTCTAAAAATAGTGCTTCAATTAAAGGTGGGAACGGTACTTGTGCCCTTGATAAAATCAGAGTTTCAAGTAAATCACTTGGAATAAGTTCATAATGATAATTTAAAACTGCAACGTATAACGGTGTAGCACAGATTGAAAATAGAACGGCGATTAGTCTTAAAATCCTTGAAAATGTAGCGTATAGCCAAGAGACGTTGTAGTCTTCTGGTGAAATGAAAAAATCGAAATAGGATACAGGTGTTAGTAAAACACTTGGAGAACCATCAACAAAAATAGCGATTTTCCCATCGATTAGTGCTTTTGTAACTCTATCAGTGCGTTCTGTATTGATATAGAGAGGGAAAATCGATTTTTCTCCCATTAGTTCTTGTATATAAGCACTATCATTAATTTGATCATATTCAAGAGCGCGTAATGACTCCTCGAGGAAGTCTACATTATCTTTTTCAGCGAGGTTGTCTAAATACATCATGACAACCTTTGTTTTGGAAAACTCGCCGACAATCATTTCTTTTGTTTGTAAATCTAAAACAGGAAGACGTTTTCGAACTAAATTAATATTTGTATCAATATCCTCTACGAAACCTTCCTGAGGACCGATAACGGTCGATTCGTTTAAAGGTGGAGTTGGTGCACGATAATTATCAATTGCAATGTTTGCAAGCATACACTTTTGATCTTGCTGATTCAATTGAATAATCGCATGTCCCTTTAAAACCATGTCCTCAATTTTTTGTAAATCGTTCGTAATTGTAATACCACTCATCGGAATATGTTCTTTTAGTTCTTCTAGTGAAGCGTTAGGTCGTTCTAAAAGAGTAGGCATTAAATACTTTTGTAATTTTTCTCCATCAAGCGAAGGGCGATAGTAAGAAATCCAATAAGGCATCGTTTCATCGTCAGATGTGTGATAATTAACAAAATCACTAGACTTTTTGAGCTTCCCTATTAAATCTTGTAGAGAATGAATACGGTCTTTTTCTGGTTTCGTAAAATCATAAATACTATTATTTCCAGAGTTTTGCTGTTGATCTTGGGCCGAGTTATCTTGTTTAGAGTTTTGTTGTTGCTTCTGATCCGAGTCGTCTTGTTTAGAATTTTGTTGCTGATTCTGATCTGAGTCGTTTTGTTTAGAATTTTGTTGTTGCTTCTGATCCGAGTTACCCTGTTTAGAATTTTGTTGTTGCTTCTGATCGGAGTCGTCTTGTTTAGAATTTTGTTGCTGATTCTGATCTGAGTCGTTTTGTTTAGAATTTTGTTGTTGCTTCTGATCCGAGTTACCCTGTTTAGAATTTTGTTGTTGCTTCTGATCGGAGTCGTCTTGTTTAGAATTTTGTTGCTGATTCTGATCTGAGTC
>NZ_JAKVPU010000011.1:137940-175389 GCF_022487605.1 Bacillus sp. ES1-5
CCCTGTTTAGAATTTTGTTGTTGCTTCTGATCGGAGTCGTCTTGTTTAGAATTTTGTTGCTGATTCTGATCTGAGTCATTTTGTTTAGAATTTTGTTGTTGCTTCTGATCCGAGTTACCCTGTTTAGAATTTTGTTGTTGCTTCTGATCCGAGTTACCCTGTTTAGAATTTTGTTGTTGCTCCTGATCGGAGTCGTTTTGTTTAGAATTTTGTTGTTGCTTCTGATCGGAGTCGTTTTGTTTAGAATTTTGTTGTTGCTTCTGATCGGAGTCGTCTTGTTTAGAATTTTGTTGTTGCTTCTGATCGGAGTCGCCTTGCTTAGAGCTTTGCTGCTGATTCTGAGCTGAATTATCTTGTTTAGAGTGTTGCTGCTGATTCTGGGAAGACTCCTTGTGTTCCTCTTTTTGTTGCTCGTCATTGCTATCTTTATTATGTTTCATACTTCTAGTCTGTTCTTTTTTCTCATCCTCTTGATTACTAGGCTGTTGCTCCGAGTTATCTGTTTCGTTTTTCTCTGTCGTATTTGATTTTTTTTTCTTACGTAGCCAATTCCAAATCATATGTATTCCCTCTTTGATTGTGTAATATAGTGCTATTTTGTGGCTAATTTTGTATATTATTCATTTATTTATGAAAAGAAGAAGGAGTTTGGTTTACGTAGAAAAAAACATGTAGTAAGCAGTTCATACTATAACGGGGAGAGGGAGAGTCTGTGCAAATTGTAAAAAAAGAGAAGTTTATTTTAAAAGAATTTACGTTTGAAAATGGTAGGGGAATTCCTGTTCAAATGGGGTATGAGACGTATGGTACTTTAAATAGAGAAAGGTCAAATGCGATTTTGGTATGCCATTATTTTAGTGCAACGAGTCATGCGGCAGGAAAATATACAGCGCATGATGAGGAGTCTGGTTGGTGGGATGGTTTAATTGGACCAGGAAAAGCAATTGATACAAATAAATATTTTGTTATATGCACTGATAATCTTTGTAATGTGCAGGTGAAGAACCCTTATGTGTTTACAACGGGACCGAAATCGATTCATCCGAAAACTGGAGATGAATATGCGATGGATTTTCCGGTTTTTACATTTCTTGATGTAGCTCGTATGCAATATGAGTTAATAAAAGATATGGGAATCTCAAGGTTACATGCTGTAATGGGACCGTCAGCTGGCGGGATGATTGCGCAGCAATGGGCTGTTCATTATCCTCATATGGTAGAGCGGATGATTGGTGTTATTACGAATCCGCAAAATCCAATTATTACGTCGGTAAATGTAGCACAAAATGCAATTGAGGCTATTCAACTGGATCCAAGTTGGAAGGGCGGAAAATATGGAGAAGAGCAGCCAATGAAGGGACTTCATTTAGCAAATAGAATGATGTTTATGAACGCATTTGATGAGCATTTTTATGAAACAACATTCCCTCGTAATAGTATAGAAGTAGACCCTTATGAAAAGGTTTCTACATTAACATCATTTGAGAAAGAAATAAATAAAGTGACATATAGAAGTATAGAGTTAGTAGATGCAAATTCATGGATATACACTGCGAAAGCAGTTTTATTACATGATATTGCGCATGGATTTTCGTCTTTAGAAGAGGCGCTTTCTAACATAGAAGCAAATGTACTTATGATTCCGTGTAAACAAGATTTGCTTCAGCCGTCACGTTATAATTATAAAATGGTAGACATTTTGCAAAAACAGGGGAAATATGCGGAAGTGTATGAGATAGAAAGTATAAATGGGCATATGGCGGGAGCATTTGATATTCATTTATTTGAAAAGAAATTGCATGAGTTTTTAAATCGGAAAGTATCTAGTTTTGCGTAGAAAATAAATGGTGTGAAAAAGGTGCGATGTATGTAGTAGGCACCTTTTTTTACATGATTTGTAGACGGAAAATATATGTGGCAATTGCTATACCGAAGAATGCGATACTAAGCAATAGAAATAAGAATGACATTTCTTGTGGTGATTTTATCTTTTTATTATTTTTCATACTAAGAGCAATAATTGCAATGATTAAGAAAATGATGCCCATAATGAAAAGAAAAAGTGTCATTTTCATTGGCTCCTTTCATAAAACAAGTATATTGAGGATACAATGCACGAGTTATGTTTGTAAAGAATAAGTTTTGCGGGAAAATTGAGAAATAAAATTTCCATTCTTTGCGTTCTTTCTTTCGCATGCTAAAATTGACTAGATATGCTTGTTTAAGGAAGAGACTAAAGGTTTTATTGTATATAAGGAGGAACGACATATGACAGAAGTTAAAACAATTACTACAGAAGAAGTGCAAGAGCGTTTAGAAAATGGAGAAACGTTATTTTTAGTAGACGTAAGAGAAGATGAAGAAGTAGCAGCAGGAAAAATTCCAGAAGCTGTACATATTAAAATGGGTGATATCCCAAATAAAGTAGATTTCTTTGATAAAGAGAATGAATATATCTTTATTTGTCGTTCGGGAATGCGCAGTGAAAATGTATGCCATTATTTAAATGAACAAGGATTTAAAACAGTAAATATGGTTGGCGGAATGCTTCAATATGAAGGTGAAACGAAATAGTTAATAGTTAAAAACTTGAAACGAGTCTGTTTCAAGTTTTTTTCTTTTGCATACAGTGTACAAAAGGGGGATAGGTAAATGGGGATTAACTTGCGGAAAGTAAAAATTATTAATAATACAGGGGCTGTTAATGTTGGTGACTGTTATGATATCTCACCTTTAGCTGTAGCAAAAATATACGCAGGTGCTGGAGGATCGAGTGCGGCTATTTTTTTAAATGGGAAAAGGCAGCCAGAAGCGGTGATTCGAACATCAGTATTTCTTCCGCCATTAGCAACGAGTACACGTACATTAGGTTCATAGAGGAAAGGTAGAGTGTGATTATGCCTGCTCATATAAAAGAGTTTGTTATTGTGAATAACACTGGGAATATATTTACTGGTGATAATTTGAGTGATACGTCATTTACCGCTTCGAAATCGTATAGTGGCTCAATGGGGTGCACTTGGATTGACGTTGTTACAGTAATAGGGACGGAGACGAAGCTCTGTTTACAGCCGGGAGATTCTGTTACGACAACATATACAAGAGGTACTCCTGCTGGTACTTTAACGGGAACAAATACGGGGCAAAGTGTAAATACATCGAGTATAGCACAAGCTGTCCCTAATACAGATAATATGGATTCAGTTGCTGGACTCCCTTAAGGAATTAAGGGAGTTTTTATTATTAAAAATAAAAATAGTCTTTGAGATTGTTTTTGTAAATACATATTAAAAAGAAGAGGTTTGTTTGATGTAAAAAAGATGGTGTGTAGGTGGTGAAAGTGTGAAAGGGCGCGATAAACAAAATTCATTAAATTCTAATTTCAGAATTTCACCAAATCTTATTGGACCTACTTTTCCTCCTGTTCCAACGGGATTTACGGGTATAGGGATTACAGGTCCAACCGGTCCACAAGGCCCGACTGGCCCACAAGGACCGAGAGGATTACAAGGTCCGATGGGGGAGATGGGCCCGACAGGACCTCAAGGTGTGCAAGGGATACAAGGACCAGTTGGACAAATGGGTGCAACTGGACCAGAAGGACAGCAGGGTCCACAAGGGTTAAGGGGGCCGCAAGGAGAAACTGGAGCGACAGGACCTCAAGGAGTGCAAGGGTTACAAGGACCGATTGGTCCAACCGGTCCAACTGGAGCACAAGGAATACAGGGAGTACAAGGGCTACAAGGTCCGATTGGGGCTACTGGACCTGAGGGCCCCCAAGGAATTCAAGGTGTGCAAGGGGTACCAGGAGTAACTGGTCCACAAGGAATACAAGGAGCGCAAGGGATACAAGGAGTGCAAGGCCCGAGTGGAAGTACTGGTCCAACAGGAGTAACTGGTCAGGGGACAACGGGTCCGACTGGAATAACAGGTCCAACAGGGATAACTGGACCATCTGGAGGACCTCCTGGTCCAACGGGGGCAACAGGTGCGACAGGTCCGGGTGGTGGCCCGAGTGGAAGTACAGGTGCGACTGGAGTAACGGGAGCAACTGGAAATACTGGAGCAACAGGTCAGGGGATTACTGGTCCGACGGGAAGTATAGGAGCAACAGGTGCGCAGGGGCTACAAGGAATTCAAGGTATCCAAGGTCCGATTGGCCCAACAGGTCCAGAAGGACCACAGGGGATTCAAGGTATTCCTGGTCCGACAGGAATAACTGGTGAACAAGGAATACAAGGAGTTCAGGGAATTCAAGGAGTAACAGGAGCAACAGGAGATCAAGGTCCACAAGGGATACAGGGGGCTATAGGGCCTCAAGGAGTAACGGGAGCAACAGGAGATCAAGGCCCACAAGGTATTCAAGGAGTACCAGGTCCATCAGGAGCAACGGGACCACAAGGTGTTCAAGGGATTCAAGGACCGATGGGTGATATAGGACCAACAGGTCCAGAGGGTCCAGAGGGACTTCAGGGCCCGCAAGGAATACAAGGAGTGCCAGGACCAGCTGGAGCAACAGGTCCAGAGGGTCCGCAAGGTATACAGGGAATTCAAGGGCCAATAGGAGCAACCGGTCCAGAAGGTCAACAAGGTATACAGGGGGCTATAGGACCTCAAGGTATAACCGGAGCAACAGGAGCACAAGGAGCAACTGGAATTCAAGGTGTACAAGGGAATATAGGTGCAACAGGTCCAGAGGGCCCGCAAGGTGTTCAAGGTGCTCAAGGAGCGATTGGCCCAACAGGTCCAATGGGAGCACAGGGAGTGCAAGGTATTCAAGGAATACAAGGACCGACGGGTGCGCAAGGAGTGCAGGGGCCACAGGGAATTCAAGGAGTCCAAGGTCCAACAGGAGCAACAGGAGATACCGGTACAACGGGTGCGACAGGGGAAGGAACTACAGGCCCAACGGGAGTAACCGGTCCAACAGGGATAACTGGTCCTTCTGGAGGACCAGCCGGACCGACTGGCCCAACAGGTCCATCAGGTCCGACGGGAGTGACTGGTCCATCAGGTGGACCACCTGGACCGACAGGAGCAACCGGAGCGACAGGGGTAACAGGAGATACCGGAGCAACGGGCTCAACTGGAGTGACAGGAGCGACAGGAGAAACGGGAGCAACCGGAGTTACGGGTTTACAAGGCCCACAAGGAATTCAAGGAGTGCAAGGTGACATAGGTCCAACCGGCCCACAAGGAGTTCAAGGTCCGCAAGGGATCCAAGGAGTAACGGGGGCAACAGGAGAACAAGGTCCGCAAGGGATTCAAGGCCCACAAGGAATCCAAGGTCCAACCGGCCCACAAGGAATCCAAGGAGAACAAGGTCCGCAAGGAATTCAAGGAGCAACCGGAGCCACTGGGGCACAAGGTCCACAGGGGATACAAGGGATACAAGGGATACAGGGTCCGACCGGTCCACAAGGCCCAACTGGAATTCAAGGAGTGCAAGGCGAAATAGGTCCAACTGGTCCGCAAGGAGTGCAAGGGTTACAAGGTCCACAAGGTCCAACAGGGGATACAGGAGCAACCGGAGCACAAGGTCCAACAGGGGACACTGGTCCAACCGGTTCACAAGGAATTCAAGGTCCAACAGGTCCAACTGGAGCGGGAGCAACCGGAGCCACTGGAGCGACCGGAGTGACTGGAGTTAGTACAACTGCAACGTATGCATTTGCGAATAATACATCAGGAACCGCTATTTCCGTTTTATTAGGTGGTACGAATATTCCATTACCGAACAATCAAAATATTGGACCAGGAATAACCGTTAGTGGTGGAAATACTGTATTTACAGTTGCGAATGCAGGGAATTATTATATAGCCTATACAATTAATCTAACGGCAGGATTAGTTGTAAGTTCTCGTATAACCGTAAATGGCAGTCCGCTTGCGGGAACGATAAACTCTCCGACATTGGCTACTGGTTCATTTAGTGCACCAATAATTGCTAACTTGCCTGCTGGAGCCGCTATTAGTCTGCAGTTATTTGGATTAATTGCAATAGCTACATTATCTACGACAACACCAGGGGCTACTCTAACGATTATTAGATTAAGTTAAGAAGAAGAAAACCTTGGGGGCTTTTATGCTTCAAGGTTTTTTATCTCATTATTTGTATGTAGTCTCATTGATTAATAAAGTTTCACTTTATTCACTTGAGCAAAAACATCGCAGTTCGAAAATATATTATAATAGAATGAAAAGAGAGAAATTTGGCAGAAAGGGAGGGTGGCGATGCAGGAGATGGTTACAGATTTTTTTGGACGCCCACTTCAAGATTTGCGCATATCTGTCATTGATCGTTGTAATTTTAGATGTACATATTGTATGCCAGCGGAAGTCTTTGGGCCAGATTATGCTTTTTTGAAAGATGAGTTTTTACTGACGTTTGATGAAATTGAACTTTTGGCAAAACTATTTGTTAGCATCGGTGTACGAAAAATTAGACTTACTGGTGGCGAGCCACTGTTGCGTAAAGATTTAACAAAACTTATTGCACGTCTCGTGAAAATTGAAGGGTTAGTAGATATAGGGTTAACGACAAATGCAATTCATTTAACGAAACAAGCAAAAGCATTAAAAGAAGCTGGATTACATAGAGTAAATGTTAGTTTGGATGCAATAGATGACGATGTATTTAAGGGCATTAATGGCCGTAATATCAATACGAAACCTGTTATAAAGGGAATTATGGCTGCAAAAGAGGCCGGGCTTGATGTAAAGGTAAATATGGTTGTGAAAAAAGGGGTGAATGACCATCAAGTACTTCCGATGGCTGCTTATTTTAAAGAGCAAGGAATCACACTTAGGTTTATTGAGTTTATGGATGTTGGTAGTACAAATGGATGGAACTTTGACCAAGTCGTTACAAAGCGAGAGTTAATTGAGATGATTCATAGTGTGTATCCACTTGAGCCAGCTGAAGCGCATTATTTCGGTGAAGTTGCGAAGCGATATCGTTACGTTGGAACAAATGTCGAAGTCGGTTTTATTACTTCTGTTTCAGAGTCATTTTGTTCCTCTTGTACGAGAGCGAGAATTTCGGCAGATGGAAAGTTTTATACTTGCTTATTTGCGACAGAAGGATTGGATGTAAGGGAACTTCTTAGAGGAAATCTTTCGGATGATGAGTTAGTAAGCGTTATACAAGGTGTATGGATGAATAGAAAAGACAGGTATTCGGATGAACGGACAGAAGAAAGTGCAAAGAATCGTCCGAAAATTGAAATGTCTTATATAGGAGGATAAGAAAGGGGGCTATCGTATGCAGGAGCGATATTCAAGACAAATATTATTTTCTGGTGTTGGAGAAGAAGGACAGAGAAAAATTAGAGAGAAGCATGTGCTTATTATCGGCGCTGGTGCTCTCGGTGCAGCGAATGCAGAAGCAATTGTTAGAGCAGGTGTTGGCAAAATAACAATTGCGGATCGTGATTATGTAGAATGGAGTAATTTACAAAGACAACAATTATATACAGAAGAAGATGCAAAGCAGTATAAACCAAAGGCGGTAGCAGCAGCAGAGCATTTACAAGCGATTAATTCTGAGGTGAAAATAAATCCGGTTGTGACTGATGTAACAGTGCAAGAAATGGAAGCGTTAGTGAATGATGTAGATTTAATATTAGATGCGACAGATAATTTTGAAACACGTCTTCTTATTAATGATATTTCACAAAAGTATAATATTCCGTGGATATATGGTGGTTGTGTCGGAAGCTACGGAGTAACGTATACAATTTTACCAGGAAAAACACCGTGTTTCCGCTGTTTAATGGAACATCCAGCGAGCGGGGCAACATGTGATACGGCGGGTATTATACAGCCGGCCGTGCAATTAGTAGTTGCACATCAAATAACGGAAGCGCTGAAAATATTAGTAGAAGACTATGGAGCGCTTCGCGAAACGATGTTATCGTTTGATCTTTGGAATAATCAACAGATGGCATTTAAAGTGAATAGGCAGAAAAAAGACACATGTTTATCTTGCGGAAGATTACGTACATATCCGAGTTTAACATTTGAAGCACAAACGAAAACAGAAGTGTTATGTGGCCGAAATACAGTACAAATCCGTCCAGGTGTGCGGAATGAATTTAATTTAGAAGAAATTAAAAAGCGCTTACAAAGAAGCGTGGATGTAAAAGCTACTCCGTATTTATTATCATTTCGGGTAGAGGAATTTCGTTTTGTTTTATTTACAGATGGCAGGGCCTTTATTCATGGGACGAATGATATAAATGTAGCAAAACGTTTATATGCAAGATATATAGGCTGAACCTAAAGGGAGCCCTTTAGGTTCAACAGAGAGAAGATTAAGACTTTCTCGTATAATCTCCACTTTTTCCACCTGTTTTTTCAAATAAATATGTTTCGCCAATAATCATACCTTTATCAACAGCTTTGCACATATCGTACACAGTAAGAGCTGTAGCGGAAGCAGCTGTTAAAGCTTCCATTTCAACACCGGTGCTACCTTCTGTTTTAACTTTTACTTCAATAAGTAATCGATATTGTTCTTCGGATTGTTTCCAATCGAAAGAAACGTCAACACCTTTTAATAATAAAGGATGGCACATTGGGATAATATCAGAAGTACGTTTCGCAGCCATAATACCTGCGATTTGTGCAACTGCTAGTACGTCACCTTTCCCAATTTTATTGTGAGAGATTTTATCGTAAATTTCTTTTGTAACGACAATGCTAGAGCACGCAATTGCTGTTCGAACGGTTGCTTTTTTGTCACTTATATCAACCATCTTCGCGCGCCCTTGGTCATTAAAGTGTGTGAATGAAGACATGGAATTCCTCCTTGAAGTAATTTCTATTTAATATATAAAGTTTAATCGAGATAAAAAAAATTGCAAATATGAGGTGAGAAACGATGGTAGAAAAACGAATTCCAATTCAAGTTGCTGAGGCAGTAGAGAGAGTAATGGAATATGCGAAGAATGGTGAAGTAGAAGAGGTTTCTATTACGGAAAGTTACGGGAGAATTCTTGGGGAGGATATTGTCTCTGATCATGACGTTCCTCATTTTGATCGTTCTCCTTACGATGGTTTCGCAATTCGAGCAGAAGATACGAAAGAAGCGAATCAAGAGAATTCAGTTGAATTTGAAGTAATAGGGGAAATCGGGGCGGGATCTGTTTTTTTAGATGAAGTAGGGCCTTTTAAAGCGGTTCGTATTATGACGGGAGCAGCTATTCCAGAGGGTTGTAATGCAGTCGTAATGCTAGAGCTGACGGAAGGTTTTGAGAAGAACGGAAAAACATATATGAAGGTAAAGCGTCCTTTTAATAGTGGTGACAATGTGTCATTTAAAGGCGAAGATATAAAACGAAATCAAGTTCTCGTTAAGAAAGGCGTTGCAATCAATCCAGGTGTTGCCGCCTTATTAGCGACGTTTGGATATAGTACTGTGAAAGTTGTAAAACAGCCTGTTGTTGGTATTGTGACGACAGGAAGTGAACTGCTAGAAGTACATGAGTCGTTACAGCCGGGGAAAATTAGAAATAGTAACTCGTATATGATTGCAGCTCAAATTATGAAAGCCGGAGGGAAAGTTCGTTATTATGGTCAACTTGCCGACGAGTTAGATGCATGTTTCGCCGCTGTTCAATCGGCGATGGATGAGGTTGATATTTTAATTACGACAGGCGGTGTGTCGGTAGGAGATTATGACTACTTGCCAGCTATTTATGAAAGATTACAGGCGAATGTACTCTTTAATAAAATAGCGATGAGACCAGGAAGTGTAACGACAGTAGCTGAAGTTGAGGGAAAGTTACTTTTCGGTTTATCAGGAAATCCGTCAGCTTGCTACGTAGGCTTTGAGCTATTTGTGCATCCGGTTATAAAAACATATTTGTACGCGAAAGAACCTCACGTATATAGAGCAGATGCTATTTTGCAAACGGATTTTCCGAAGCCAAATCCGTTTACTCGCTTTGTAAGAGCAAAGGTGACAATCGTGGACGGAGCATTACAAACGATGCCGATCGGCTTAGATAAATCGAGTGCGGTCTCTTCACTTGCCGATGCGAATGCTTTTATTGTGTTGCCTGGAGGAACGAGAGGATTTGAAGCAGGGATGAAAGTATCTGTATTGTTGTTAGAGCACGCCGAGGGATGTGAGTGGCCATGGGCAAAGCCCCTTCAATCTTACAAATAGTAGGGTATCAAAATAGCGGAAAAACAACGCTTGTTGAGAAAATTGTGTACGCATTAGCTGAACGCAAAATGAAAGTTGCTACAATTAAGCATCACGGGCACGGAGGTTTTCCAGAAGTAGCGCAAAAAGATAGTGAAAGGCACCGAAAGGCTGGTGCTGTTGTTAGTAGTGTAGAAGGCGCTGGATTACTTTCACTGTCGTCATTAAGAGAGGAATGGTCCTTGCAAGAAATTATTCGCTTATATGAGTTTTTTGAAGTGGATACAATTTTAATAGAGGGCTATAAAAAAGAGAGCTATCCGAAAGTAGTGTTACTTCGTTCTGCGGAAGACGTTGAACTTTTACATAAAGTAGAAAATATAGTAGCCGTTATTACGTGGCATGATGCTCCCGCAAACTTACGAGAAGAATATAAAGTATTTCATATAACAGAAGAAGAGTTGTATATAGACTGGTTTATACAAACGGTAAGGAGTACGAAATGACAAATACGTATTATGAAATAATTGATACAGAAATCTCGATTGAAGAGGTAGCGAAGAAGGTTATTCGCCGCGAATGCGGTGCTGTTACAACATTTATTGGAACGGTTAGGGAGTTTACGAAAGGGCGTCGTACATTATACTTAGAATATGTCGCTTATAAAACGATGGCAGAAAAGATGCTAGAGAAAATTGGCTCAGAAGTGAAAGAGAAGTGGCCAGGTACACACGTTGCGATTACACATCGCATCGGTACACTGCAAATTTCTGATATCGCGGTTGTTGTTGCTGTTTCAACACCGCATCGTAAAGCGGCCTATGAGGCGAATGAGTATATTATGGAACGCATAAAACAAATTGTTCCGATTTGGAAAAAGGAGTTTTGGGAAGATGGAGACTCATGGATTGGTGATCAATTAGAAAAAACACCATATCCGGCGGGAGAGCCTGGGAAGGAGCTATAAGTATGATTCGAGTATTGTTATTTGCGCACTTGCAAGAAGAAGCAGGAACAAGTGAATTACAAATAGAGAAAGAAAATATTACGGTTGCAGAGTTAAAAGATGTTGTTGCTAAAGAATATAATGTACCAGTGACAGCATCAACTATGGTTGCGATTAATGAAGAATACGCAAATGAAGATGACACGATTCGGGATGGTGATGTTGTTGCACTAATCCCACCAGTAAGCGGTGGTTAATATTGGATTCATTAAAACGACTTTCCTATATAGGGGAAGTCGTTTTTTTATGGCAGTTTTGCGAACACTAATTTATAGAACAAGGAGGGTATTATGAAAAAAATATGTGTAGTTATTACAATGATATGTTCGGTCTTCTTCTCTTCCCCAAGTGATTCTTTGGCGAAAGAATCGAGGGAACAGCTGTTAGAGAGTGCATTATCGAATAGGTACTATTCAGTTATTAGACAAGTGACAGAAGATCAATATGAATGTGCTTCCGTTATAAATATAAAGCGTCTCGGCAAGAACGGTGAGTTCGTTCCTAGATTTGAAATTACGCTACAATTTCTTACGTTCCAAGGTGCACATAATCCGCCGAATGATAAAGTTACACTTACTTTGGAAGATCATTTAGATCACGTAAAGATAAAGAAGGTGGAACGAGAAAAGAATGTTCCTGGTGCTATTGCAGAAAAAGTTTGTGAACGGGAAAAAGAAAAGATAAAAGCTCACTCTAATGATTCAGAGTGATCACCTATGAAATTTAGTAAAGAAAGGTAATGAGCGATGGACATACTTTTAGCGATTTTACCGGCTATATTTTGGGGAAGTATTGTGCTATTTAACGTGAAACTGGGCGGAGGACCGTATAGTCAAACGCTCGGTACAACGTTTGGTGCACTTATTTTCTCAATTGTTGTTTATATTTTTATGAAGCCCGTATTGACTCCTACTATTATCGGAGTTGGAATTGTGTCAGGTTTATTTTGGGCACTTGGTCAGGCGAATCAATTAAAAAGTATTGATTTAATGGGTGTTTCGAGAACGATGCCCATTTCAACAGGACTTCAATTAGTTGCGACGACTTTATTTGGAGTCATCGTATTTCATGAGTGGTCCACGACAATATCAGTCGTCCTTGGCGTTTTGGCTCTCGTTTGTATTATTATCGGTGTTATTTTAACATCACTTCAAAGTGAAGAAGAAAAGAGTGCAGAGCAGGCGGGGAATTTTAAAAGGGGCATTATCATTTTATTGATTTCAACAGTCGGCTATTTAGTTTACGTAGTAGTGATTAGACTATTTAACGTAGATGGTTGGTCAGCTTTATTGCCACAAGCAGTCGGTATGGTGTTAGGGGGCATTTTGCTTACATTTAAACATCATCCATTTAATAAATATGCACTACGAAATATTATCCCAGGATTAATTTGGGCAGCTGGAAATATGTTTTTATTCATTTCGCAGCCGCGTGTTGGAGTGGCAACTAGTTTCTCGCTATCGCAAATGGGAATTATTATTTCAACGCTTGGCGGGATTCTTATATTAGGTGAAAAGAAAACGAAACGTCAATTAACGGGTATTGTCGTCGGTATCGTTTTTATTATCGCGGCGGGAATTATGTTAGGTGTTGCAAAAAGTTAAAGGAGGTATTGAAATGTATAGTGATTTAGCTGGAAAAGTTGTCGTTATTACAGGGTCAGCAACTGGTCTTGGAAGAGCGATGGGAGTAAGGTTTGCTAAGGAAAACGCAAAAGTAGTAATTAACTATCGCTCGCGAGAGTCAGAAGCGCATGATGTATTAGAAGAAATTAAAAAAGTAGGCGGAGAAGCGATTGCTGTAAAAGGTGATGTGACGGTTGAAGCTGACGTTGTGAACCTCATTCAATCTGCTGTGAAAGAGTTTGGTACGCTTGACGTTATGATTAATAATGCAGGGATAGAAAATGCGATACCATCGCATGAAATGCCGCTAGAAGATTGGAATAAAGTAATCAATACAAACTTAACAGGTGCTTTTTTAGGAAGCCGAGAAGCGATTAAATATTTTGTAGAACATGATATTAAAGGTTCTGTCATTAATATGTCGAGTGTTCACGAGAAAATCCCGTGGCCGCTATTTGTGCACTATGCAGCTAGTAAGGGCGGCATTAAACTGATGACAGAAACGTTAGCGCTAGAATACGCACCAAAAGGCATTCGCGTAAATAATATTGGTCCAGGTGCAATAAATACGCCAATTAATGCAGAGAAGTTTGCGGATCCTAAAAAACGTGCTGACGTAGAAAGTATGATACCGATGGGCTACATCGGAAAACCGGAAGAAATTGCAGCAGTCGCAACGTGGCTCGCTTCCTCAGAGGCGAGTTACGTAACAGGAATTACTTTATTTGCAGATGGTGGAATGACGTTATATCCATCGTTTCAAGCAGGGCGAGGATAATATAAAAGGACAAAGAGTTTTATCTCTTTGTCCTTTTTTCTGCAAAAAAAAATAGCGGTCGGCTATTTTAAATTTAATGATTAATTGTATCTTGAAGAAATGCTGTTGCTTGATGTTCAGAAACATTTTGCACGAGAGCAACTTCGCTAATCATCATTTTTCGTGCATTATCTAGCATTTGTTTTTCGCTCGCATTTAATGCTCTCTCTTTATTACGGCGAAGTAAATCGCGAACGACTTCTGCACTATCTTGCAGATTGCCGTTTTTCATTTTTTCCATATTCATTGTATATCTCTGTTTCCAGGAAAGTGATGTGTCTGATTCCCCGTTTTGAAATTCAAGAAGTATACCATCTAACGTACCTTTATCTACGATATAACGAATACCTGATTTTTGTAATTGATCCATAGGAAGCATTATTTGCATGTCTTTACTAATGATACGTATCACACAATATTGACGTGTTGTTCCTAATATTTCTTTCTCTTCAATGGCTTCGATGACTCCTGCGCCGTTCATTGGATAAACGATTTTATCACCAATTTGAAACAAATCATCCACCTCCATATGTGGTAACCACCTTTAATGATAGCATAAGTTTATAAAAATGTCAAATTTTATATAATACCATAATGTTAATGTTATAGTCAATAAGTAAAAACTCTTTTTTTTATATATTTTTTCGTTCTTACGTATTGATGATTTTTTTAGAAAAATAGTACAGGTGAAGAAAGAAGGCATATCCACTTATTTTTAAGCATAAAATGTAAAAGCGCTAATACAATATACCTAAATCCGTTCTTTGCAAGGGAGGGAGAGAAGGTGGGGCGCACAATAAAAATTGATATTACAAATAAAGTTGTAGCTAAATTTAGACCAGATTGTTTGGAATTATATACGAGTAAATTTATGATAGGTAAGTTTTATGTCTATACTGAAGGTAAACAATATGTGTTAGAAGACGGATATATATATGAAGACGGAAAATTTTATCGCATCATAGATACGCACCGTGGCAATAATCAAGCGGCGGAGGGCTGCGATCTAGGATGGTGTTAACATGATTCGTGTGAAAGTGTTTGATGAAAGTCACGAAAAAGACTTAGAAGACGCTGTAAATGTTTTCTTGAAAAAGATTGATGATAGTAACTTTGTAGATATTAAGTACCAAGTCGGTGTTTCTATTAACGATGACGAAAACCAAATTTATTGTTTTTCAGCAATGATTGTTTATAAAGCATAAAAAAGAGCTGGGTGAGCCAGCTCTTTTTTATGTTTTATGTTGGGACAACATGTGTCGGTAATACGTTCATAATAGATTGAGTTGTGCCTAATTTCTTTGTCGCTAAAAGAGGCGCCCCTGTTTCATGGTTATGGGCATCTGTACACATACCAAGGTGATAACGATCACCTAAAAATGGATCGATATAAAAACCGTTTTTGAATACTTTATCATTCGGATGTTTTTCATGGTGAATGTCAGAGCAATTAATGCAATAGAACATAGCTTTCATCCCCTTTTTATTTTTGTTTGAAAAAAGTGAGGGGGTAGTCATTTCGCTCCTAAGGAAATGTTGAGGAGAAGAGAAATAACTACCTACTCAAATGGTGGGCATATTCCTTCTGATTTTTCATATCTCGCGTAGTGTCCCTGAGGGAAGGAGGAGGGACGAAATACGCAAGATACACGTAAGGCTCTTCTTTCAAGATGAATGATGGAGTTTCATATTGAGAGAAGTTTTTATTTTTTGTTGCCTTTGTGAGTATATTATGAGGAAATGCTCAGAGGGTGTTTGTCCTGTTGAAAAAATGTTGAGAATTTCTCAACAGTAAAAAAGAATTAGCGTTGACATAAAATCAAAAGGTGTTATATCATCTAAATGTAACCAAAAGGTGTTATGTTTTAATACCGAATAAAGGAGAATGAAAATGGAACAACAAAATACATTAACTGATATTAAACAAACGATCGTTTTTAACGCGTCTATTCAAAAAGTATGGAATGTAGTATCAACTGCAGAAGGGATTGCGTCATGGTTTATGCCAAATGATTTTGTATTAGAGGTAGGACATGAATTTCATGTGCAATCACCATTTGGACCATCACCATGTAAAGTGTTAGAAATTGATGAACCAAACCATCTATCTTTCTCATGGGATACAGATGGCTGGGTTGTTTCATTTAATCTGAAAGACCTAGGAGATAATAAAACAGAATTTACGTTAATTCACGGCGGCTGGAAACATCCTGATGAAATTCTTCCGAAAGCGAATGCGAAGAGCTCTATTATTCGCGATAGAATGAGCGGGGGCTGGGTAGCGATTGTAAATGAAAAACTGAAAAAGGTTGTTGAAGGCTAAGTGTCCTCATCAGCAGCGAAATATGATGTATTTCAAGCAATTGCTGATCCAACCCGCCGAGAAGTAATACGGTTATTAAGTGATAAAGAGTTACCGATTTCCAAAATAACGGATCATTTTCCGATGAGTCGTACTGCGGTTGTAAAGCACCTTCATATTCTTTCAGAAGCGAATTTAGTAAGCGGAACAAAAAGCGGAAGAGAGAAGATATATCGTTTGCATCCAGAACCATTAGAGGAATTACAACAGTGGCTCTCGTATTATGAACGTTTTTGGGATAATAAATTGTCCATGCTGAAACATATTGTGGAGAATGAAGAGTAAAAAGAGGATGACCGAAATGGTCATCCTCTTTATTATTGCTCACTTGTTTGTGTAGCTGGTTTTAATAAAATCCAAGCGATAATTAGTGTAAATACTGCTAATACGAAAGTACTCATATAAATGACGTGTACACTTGATGCTAATGCCTCTTGCGATTCGGTTACTACGTTTGCTGTAGTTCCTCCGTGTCCGCCACCAGATACAAGATCAAGGTTTTGAATACCACGTGCATGAATCATCGTATTAAAGATTGTGCCAAAAATTGCAGCACCTAACGTTTGACTAAATGTATTAATAAATGTGTTTAAACCGACTGCTGTTCCGCGCGTATGAGCTGGTACGGCTGCTTGAATTGTTACCATGTAAATAGGTGTCACAAGCCCCATGCCTAAGCCGAATAATCCGACTGCAACATAAATAAGGAACGATGGTGAATTTGTTGACAATGTAAATAATAAAAAGGTAGCAACTGATAAAATGCTAGCTCCAAGTAAAATAATTTGTTTCGTTTGTAATTTGCCAACTAAGTTACCGGAGAACATAGCACCGAACGTCCACATAACAGGAATTGGCATTAAAATGAGTCCAGCTTCTGTCGCATTTTTTCCTAATACACCTTGGCTCCAAATTGGAAGGTACATTGTAATACTAATAATCATCGCACCGGCAATAAGAGTTAAGATGTTTATTGTAGATAATGTACGGTTAGAGAAAAGTGCTAGCGGAATTAATGGTTCCGGAGATTTTTTCTCGATGTATAAGAAAATAATGAATGACACAGCCGCAAAGATTAATAGACCGATGATTGTAATGTCTCCCCAGTTTTGCTTACTGCTACCTGTTAATAATGCGTATAGTAAAGCAATTGTACTTAATGAGAAGATTGTCGCACCAAGGTAGTCGATATGCTGCTTGGCGGCAGACTTAACAGATTCCTTATAAGAAGTGGCAAACATTAAGCAAGCGATAATTCCGAAAGGAACGTTTAAGAAGAAAATATAGCGCCAAGAAAGAGAATCAACTAAAAAACCACCTACTAACGGCCCGATAACGCCAGATACCCCCCAAACGGCACTCATCCAGCCTTGTGCTTTCGCACGGTCTCTCGCTTCACTATATAAGTCGCCAATAATCGTCATTGTGATCGGCATAACAGCACCAGCACCTATACCTTGAAGAGCACGGAAGAAGATTAATTGTTCCATTGACGTAACGACTCCGCAAAGTGCAGAACCAATTAAGAAGATTGTAGCTCCGATGAGCAAAACTTTTTTACGGCCGAATAAATCAGCAAGCTTTCCGTATATTGGAGTCGAAACAGCTGTTGCAAGCATATAAATTGCATATACCCAACTAACAAGTTCGACGCCTGACAAATCACTCGTTATACGAGGGATCGCTGTACTAACAATCGTTCCTTCTACCGCAGAAAGAAACGTCATTAGCATTAAAGACATCATGACTTTTTTTCTCATATTTTTTCCCCTTACCCTTTTTTAAATATTCAACAATATAAAATATAAAGGTACTAAGGTATATAAAGCAACAAAAAAGCAATGGGAAGTCAGGAGGAGCGTATATTTGTCGTGGAATCGCCGATATAATTTCATATACCTATAAAAAAAGAAACAGGAAGCCCTGTTTCTTTTTTAATATGGCATTTTCGCGTTTTCTCCAGCTGTTGTTCCGGCAATTCTACCAGTAACGAGAGCAGATGTAATATTATAGCCGCCAGTATAACCATGAATATCAAGAACTTCTCCGCAGAAATATACGCCGTTCGTGAATTTAGAAGACATTTCTTTCGGATTAATTTCTTTAACGGATACACCGCCGCCAGTAACGAATGCTTTTTCAATTGACTGCGTACCATTTACATTCACAGTAAATTCTTTAAAGTCTTTCACAAGTGCACGAATCTTCTCGTGAGAAACTTGTCCAGCTTGTTCGCTGCCATCAATTTCATTCTTTTCTAATAAGAATAGGAAGTAACGTTCAGGAACATAACCTTTTAATACATTTTTAATTCCTTTTTTCGGATCTTCTTTCATTTGTTTCAGCATGCGCTGGAATAGTTGTTCACTATTTTCTTCTGGCAATGCATCGATACTCATTTGAATCGTATTCGTTTTAAACTTTTTCAGTGCTTTCACGACGAATTGGCTACAACGAAGAGCGGCAGGACCAGATAGGCCGAAATGAGTGAAGAGCATGTCCATTTTGTGAGAAATGATAGCTTTTCCTTTCGGGTTTAATACGCTTAAGTTTACATCGCGTAAAGCAAGACCTTGTAAGGAGCGATCACGAATAAATGGTTCATTTGAAAGGATTGGTACTTCTGTTGGGAATAGCTCTGTAATTGTATGCCCAGCTTTTTCAGCCCAAGCGTATCCGTCTCCAGTAGAGCCAGTTTGAGGAACGGATTTTCCGCCAACAGCGATAACGACGTGATTTGTTTCTAGCACTTCACCAGTTTGCAGTACGACTGCTTTCGTTTGACCGTTCTCATATTCAATTGTTTCAACGGGTGTATTCGTACGGATTTTTACACCTAAGTCTTTTAATCGTGTTAAAAGTGCGTCTACTACTGATTGTGCTTTATTTGATACAGGGAACATGCGACCATGATCTTCTTCTTTTAGTTGCACGCCAAGCTTTTCGAAGAATGTAATAATATCTTCATTATTGAAAATAGAAAAAGCGCTGTATAAGAAGCGGCCATTTCCTGGTATATGTTTAACGATCTCATCAAGTGGTAGACGGTTCGTTACGTTACAACGACCACCACCAGAAATCGCAAGTTTACGCCCTAGTTTATTTCCTTTATCAAGAAGTAAGACACTTGCGCCTTCTTCTGCAGCACCGATTGCAGCCATTAGCCCAGAAGGCCCGCCGCCGATGACAATAACATCATAATGCATAATATATCGACCTCATTTTCTACATTTCCTGCCTAAAAGAATAGCATGTTTTCCCTTAAAAGAAAAATAGAGTGAAGTACTGCTTAAGGATAGAATTGTGGTACAATACAAAAGTTAGAGTTCAGCACTATCCTGCTATTTGTGGGCAAGAAGACTAAAACCTTAAGATGTAAGAGAAATAAAAAGGAAATTTGGTAGCCCGTAAATGCTCGAATAGTTCAACTAATAAAGAGTAGGGAGTGAACACCTTCCCTGCAAATTATAGTTTCACTTTACCACGCTATTTGCCGGGCAGTAAGACTCCCACCTTAAAGTTTGCTTAGGACAAAGACATAGGTGGGAGATTAACTGCCCGTAAAGGCCCGATTGGTGGGGGCTAATAATCAGTGGGGAAGAACACCCACACTGATTAAAGTTTCACTTTATGTAGATGTAGGAGGATTTTTGTATGTCCGATTCGAAATTTCTGCGCGGAACGCTTATTGTTACGTTAGGGACATTTTTAGTAAAGTTCTTAGGCATGATTTACGTCTTTCCGTTTCATGCATTAGTAGGTACAGAAGGCGGAACGCTCTATACATATGGATACATTCCATATACGATCTTTTTAAGTATTGCAACGGCAGGGGTGCCGCTTGCTGTTTCCAAATTTGTTTCCAAATATAATGCGCTTGGCGATTATAAAACGAGCCGGAGAATGTTCCGCTCGGGAATGGTTATGATGATAGTAACAGGAGTTCTTTCGTTCCTAGTTCTATACATGACAGCGCCACTGTTTGCAGAAGCAATGCTTGGTAAACAAAGTATACACAGTAATGTAGAAGAAGTTACGACGATTATTCGTCTTGTAAGTTTTGCACTTATTGTTGTACCAGCAGCGAGTTTAATTCGTGGTTATTTCCAAGGTCACCAATCGATGGGACCGACTACTGTTTCGCAAATTATTGAACAAATTATTCGTATCGTCTTTTTATTAGCGGGTAGTTTTATCGTTATTAAAGTACTTGGCGGTACAGTTGCAACAGCAGTTGGGGTAGCGACATTTGCTGCGTTCGTTTCAGCAGTTGGAGCGCTCGGTGTACTCATTTGGTACTGGTTAAAACGTAAAAAACATTTGGATCAATATTTAATTGAACAAACTGTACCAGAATCGACAGTGAGTACCGTTCAATTATTTAAAGAATTATTTGCATATGCGATTCCTTACGTTGTAATTGGGTTAACAATTCCCTTATATCAACAAATTGATACATTGACATTTAACTCAATTATGCAGGCGATTGGCCAAGGTGATATCGCAGAACGAGCGCTTGGTATTTTCACAATGTGGACGCATAAATTAATTATGATTCCTGTATCGCTTGCAACAGCGTTTAGTTTAACGCTTGTACCAGCGATTACAAAATCATTTACTGAAAAACAATACCGTTATTTAAAGTTACAAATTACACAAACATTCCAGGCAAATATGTTTTTAACATTGCCAGCAGTTGTCGGTATTTCAACACTTGCATATCCAATTTATACTGCGTTCTATGACTCAGATCCATTAGGTGGACAAGTATTAATGTGGTATGCACCAGTTGCATTGTTATTCGCTTTATTTACAGTAACAGCAGCAATTCTGCAAGGAATCAATCAACAAAAACATGCAATTGTCGCGCTTATTATGGGTGTTATTTTGAAATTCGTATGTAACGTAATCTTTATTCGTTATTTCGGTACAGTTGGAGCGATTTTAGCTACTGCAGTCGGCTTCTTAGCTTCCGTATGGTATACGAATAGACAAATCAAAAAACATGTACACTATTCATTTGGTGTTGTATATAAGAGAACATTCCAAATTGCAATATTAACACTTGTAATGGTCATTGCTGTAAAGTTATCACAATGGATTCTGTCCTTCATGATTTCGCCTGATGGCCGAATGGGTGCTCTTATTACAGTTGTGGTTTGTGCAGGTATTGGTGGTCTTGTGTACGGATTGTTAGCAATTCGCACAGGAGTACTTGAAAGAGTATTTGGCGGAGAAGCGTTAGAGAAAATCCAACGTAAACTTGGCAATAGATTCAAAATAAAGTTGAAGTCAAAAGGGGCGTAATTACGTCCCCTTTTCTATGATAAATAAAGAAGGTGAAAAACGTGAGATTAGATAAATTATTAGCAAATATGGGATATGGAAGTAGAAAAGAAGTAAAGAAATTATTGAAAGACGGCGTTGTGAAAATTGATGGAACGCCAGTAAAAGATGCGAAGGTTCATGTAAATGTAGAAGAGCAAGAAGTTATGATTCACGGAGAAGTTGTGGAATATAAAGAGTTTGTTTACTTAATGTTGCATAAACCACAAGGCGTTATTTCAGCGACAGAAGATGATAATCATGAAACGGTAATAGATTTATTAGAGTTAGAAGATGCAATCTTTGATCCATTCCCAGTTGGACGACTTGATATTGATACGGAAGGTTTCTTATTGATAACAAATGACGGGAAGTTATCGCATCAATTGTTATCTCCGAAAAAGCATGTGCCGAAAAAATATTATGCACACGTTGCAGGAGTAGTAACAGAAGAGGATGTAAAAGAGTTTGCTAAAGGTGTTATTTTAGATGATGGCTATGAAACAAAGCCAGGTGCACTTACAATATTAAAAAGCGATGAGATTTCTGAAATCGAGCTTGTGATTACAGAAGGAAAGTTCCATCAAGTGAAGCGTATGTTTGAAGCGGTAGGGAAAAAAGTAGTCTACCTAAAGAGAACAGAGATGGGACCATTAGTATTAGATGAAGAGCTAGAACTGGGACAATACCGAGAGCTATCAGATGAAGAAGTAGAAATGTTAAAAACATATCAAGTAGATACTGAGAAATAGTGCTGTTTTTGGCGCAGAAAAGACCCCTTTCTAATGAGTTAGAAAGGGGTATGTATTTATTTACATACAATTATTTGTTCATTATGAGGTCATTCTCACTTTCTTTCCTGTTGTTGTCCACTTACCGCGGCAAGGGCTATACACGAGTTCATTAAACTGCAACACATTTAGATCACGTTGTATCGTTCGCGGTGTGATCCCGAACTCATCTACAAGGTCTTTCGTCGTTACCGTTCCGTTTTCATTGATGTACATATAAATTGATTTAATGCGTGTTAGCATACGAGTAGTTGTAGGTTTCAAGAGAAAACCACTCCTCTACTAGTTTTTTTGACCCCATTCAGGAAAGAAGGTCGTTACTACCATTGTACTCTACATGATAAAATTCATGCTTTAATCTACTTAAATTTTACAAAAGTTTAACAAATATTCATATAGAAAAATATTGGTAGTTGACATTGTATATATGGTCAGTCAACTAACACATAAAATTCTACGTAAAACGCCAAATTCCTGCAAATTTTTTTAGAAAAACAAAAGAAGAACTAATAAGAAATATCTGAAATATTAAAATTGTTAGGTATTTGAGTTTCGTATATGGCATAAGAGATTTCGGTTTGTTATGATGAAAGAAACAATATAGTGAAGGATGGATGCGTGATGTCAGCGATTAATTGGACAGAAGAAGTTGCAAAACGAAAAGATGATTTAATTCGTGATACACAACAATTTTTACAAATTAAAAGTGTATGGGAAGAAGAATCAGCGAAAGAGGGCGCACCATTCGGTGAAGGTGTAGAAAAAGCTTTATCTTTCATGTTACATAAAGGAGAAACTGAAGGTTTTGCTTCTAAAAATTTAGAAGGGTATGCAGGTCATCTTGAAATGGGGCAAGGAGAAGAGTTAGTAGGTATTCTTTGTCACGTTGATGTTGTACCAGAAGGAGATGGCTGGACGACTCCCGCATATAGTGCAGATATTCGCGATGGAAAGATTTTTGCACGTGGTGCAATTGACGATAAAGGCCCAACGATGGCAGCTTATTATGCGATGAAAATTGTGAAAGAATTAGGTTTACCTCTTTCAAAACGCGTTCGCATGATTTTAGGAACAGATGAGGAAAGCAATTGGAAATGTGTAGATCACTACTTTAAAAACGAGGAAATGCCAACAATCGGTTTTGCGCCAGACGCAGATTTTCCAATTATTAATGCAGAAAAAGGAATTTCTGATATACAAGTTGTGCAAAGTGGTAGTGAAGAGAAGAAAGGTACATATGAACTTGTTTCGTTTGAATCAGGTCGCCGTTTAAATATGGTTCCTGATTTTGCAGAAGCGATTATTACAGGAGAAGATGTAAATGCACTTACAGTAGCATATGAAGAGTATTTACAAACTGCTAAAAAAATAGGTGAAGCAATTGTAGAAGGTAATACGGTGACGTTGCAAATTAAAGGGATTTCAGCTCACGGATCTACTCCAGAAAAGGGTGAGAATGCAGGTTTATTACTGGCAAACTTCTTAACTACAGTTGCTCTTGATGGAAAAGGGGCTTCGTTTGCATCGTTTGTAACAGAAACATTTACAGGAGATATTTTAGGAGAGAAAGCTGGTATTTCGTATAAAGACGATATTAGCGGACCATTAACTGTGAATGTTGGTCGCCTTTCTTATACGAAAGAAAATGGTGGCAATTTAGGATTAAATGTACGTTATCCGGTTACGACTAACTTTGACGAAATGATTGCAAAGTTAAAAGAATACGTTGGTAATCATGGATTTAAAGTGGCGGATTATTCAAACTCTCGCCCGCATCATGTTGATAAAGACCACGTGTTAATTCGTACGTTGCAACGCGTATATGAAGAACAAACAGGTGAAAAAGCAGAGCTATTAGCAATCGGCGGCGGTACTTACGCTCGTTCATTGAAAGCTGGCGTTGCGTTTGGTCCGTTGTTCCCTGGAAAAGAAGAACTTGCGCATCAAAAAGACGAGTACATTGAAATTGAAGACTTATTAAAAGCAACAGCAATTTACGCGCAAGCAATTCATGAATTAGCGAAGTAATGGATATATAAATAAGAAGAGGCCGTCCCGATAAATATTTTGGGACGGTTTTCTGTTACGTATAGGTTGCTTTTCTTATCGTATTTAGTTGTTAAGTCGATATAATTTCATTTATTATTGCGATCTTAACTTGGTTAGACTGTTAGGAAAGTTTGATTCTATTTAATTGAATGAGATAAGAAAGAAAAGCAACAATAGAAAGAAGGAGAAGATGTACATGGAGCTGCATTATTTTGTCGCGATTACGTTACCGAATCATATAAAAGAAGTGCTGTCTAACTATAAAGAGGAAATGCAGGAGGAATTACCATTTCGTTCATGGGTACATAAAGAAGACTACCATATTACCCTTTCATTTTTAGGTAGTGCAACAGAGGAACAATTAGAAGGCATAAAGAATGGATTACAAACCTTTACAGAAACGCAAGAACTATCGTTCACATTACAAGGATTTTCTACGTTCGGTATGGAAGATAGGCCGCGTATTTTTTGGTCGAAGGTAAGCGAGAATCCCGATTTGTTCCAGTTACAAAAACAAGTACATGCTATTTGTGAAGAGAATGGATTTTCTTTAGAAACGCGCCCGTATCATCCGCATATTACTGTTGCTCGCAAATGGGTAGGAGAAGAGAAGTTTGATTTAGAACATATAAAGGAAGTGCCTGAAATATCATTTCAAGCGGATACGATTACTTTATACGAATCTCACGTAAAGGAGACACCGAAGTATAAAGCGATTGCTGAAATAAAATTACAAAAATAGAATGTATGAAAACGTTTTTTATACAGGTGAATATACTATAGAGAATAATGTGTTACTGTATAGAGCCTTGCTGATAAGAAAAGCCTTATCATTTGCAGCTCGTTTCATTTAACTTTAAGAATGATGGTGATTTTTTTATGTTGAAAGTAAAACGTCCATTTGATGCCTATTTAGATGAAATGAATAAAATTACAATTTTGCTCCCACATGCGTATGGAACAAGCCGGACATTTCGTTTGCAAGAAGGAAGTAACGTGAAAGATTTACCGATTTCTCATACAATTGCGCTTCCGGATGCAACGAAGTATGAGTGCTTTATAGAAGAGCCGCTAGATGTGGGGAAGTATTATACAGTACGAGATGAACGGAATGAAGAAACAGATTTACAAATAGGTGCTGTCATAAGAACAGCGATTTTCGATGAAAAGTATTATTACGAAGGTACAGATTTAGGAGCCGTGTATCAAAAAGAAGCAACTACATTTAAAGTATGGGCTCCAACTGCGAGGCTTGCGAAAGTAAGGATTTATAAAAGTGATAAAGAATATACCGATCATGAAATGCATAGAGGAGAAAATGGGGTTTGGACTCATATATTACAAGGCGATTTAGCCGGAGCAAAGTATACATTTCTTGTTTGTATTAATTTAATATGGAATGAAGCGGTGGATCCTTACGCAAAGTCAGTGACTGTAAATGGGAAGTACGGCGTGATTATTGATTTGGAAAAGACAAATGTAAAAAAACGAGGGCAATTACCACCATTACACGCAATGACAGATGCCATACTGTATGAACTGCATATTCGTGATGCTACTATTCATCAGGGCAGTGGAGTGAGTAAAAAAGGAACATATAAGGGGCTAATGGAAGAAGGAACAACAGGGCGAAATGGGACGTTAACAGGCTTGTCCTATATAAAAGATTTGGGTGTTACACATGTTGAATTATTGCCTTTATATTGTTTCGGTGGTGTAGATGAGGCGCATCCTTCCTCTGCATATAATTGGGGTTACAATCCGTTATATTACAATGCGCCAACGGGATATTATGCTACAAACCCTTCTGATCCGTATAACAGGATAGTAGAGTGTAAACAGTTGATTGAAACATTTCATGAGCACGGCATTAGGGTAATTATAGATGTTGTATATAATCATGTGTATGAAAGAGAGCTATCATCATTTGAAAAGCTTGTCCCAGGATATTATTTTCGTCATGGTGAAGATGGTATGCCTTCTAATGGGACGGGAGTCGGAAATGATATAGCATCTGAACGGAAAATGATGAGGAAATTTATTGTAGAGTCTATTTTATATTGGCTTACTGAATACAATGTTGATGGATTCCGATTCGACTTAATGGGAATTTTAGATGTTGATACAATGAATATAATAGAAAAAGAAGTGCGAAACATAAAGCGAGATGCATTGTTATTAGGAGAAGGGTGGGAGCTACAAACACCACTTCCTCTAGAGGAAAAAGCAACGTTAAATAATGCAAAGAAAATGCCGCATATTGCGCAATTTAATGATCAATTTCGTGATGGGATAAAAGGGAGTACCTTTCATATAAATAAGCGTGGTTTTGCATTTGGTGGGCATGTAGACTGTAATCATTTGCAGTATATAGCATCGGGAAGTCTTTTGAGTATGAAAGAAACAGGTCTGTTTCTAGAGCCTGTGCAAAGCATTAACTATGTAGAATGTCATGACAATATGACGATGTGGGATAAACTAATGCGGAGTAATGAAGAGCCAGAAGAGATTTTGAAAAAACGTCACCTTCTAGCGAGCGCAATGGTGATTCTTTCGCAAGGCATTCCTTTTTTACATGCTGGGCAAGAGTTTTATCGTACGAAGCAAGGAAATGAAAATAGTTATAATGCAAATGATGAAATTAATCAATTAGATTGGGATCAAAAAGAGGAAGAGATAGAGACCGTTAACTATATAAAAGGTTTAATTGCGATTCGCAAAGAGCACAGAGCATTCCGATTACAAAACGCAGACCTTATAAAAAAACACATGACTTTTTTGCAAACATCTCCAGAAGTACTTGCATATCACCTAGAGCATGCAGAATCATTTGGACCGTGGAAAGAGATTATAGTTTTATTTAATAGCGGTTTAGAAGCTAAAACGGTGCAACTTCCGAAAGAAGAAACGTGGCATGTGTTAGTAAACGAAAAGCAAGCGAAAATAGAGCCAATTTCTTCATTTAGAGGAAAGGAACTTAGGCTCGCTCCGATTAGCACGTATATATTGACGATAATGTGACAAATCGCTACTTGACGATGAGAATGTAATAAATGTAGAATTGACAAAGGTGACGATTTTGATAAGTTGTCATTCTATGACTGGTTTTGTAAAATAAAATAGAGAATTTTTGGCTTATGCCAAGTTTTCTTTTCATTTACAGTAAAATATATGAATCCACAACATGTGTAGAAATGTTGCGGTTTTTCTTTTCATAACTATAAAAGATAAGGATTTGTTAACGGGTAATGAATATGGAATGGTTGGAACAATTATTAGGAAAAGAGTGGAGTCTTGTACCGGCTGGTGGAGTAACGGGCGATGCGTATATTGCGCAAAACGGACAACAGAAGTTATTTTTAAAGCGGAATACATCGCCCTTTTTAGCGGTATTGTCAGCAGAAGGAATTGTTCCAAAATTACTTTGGACAAGAAGGGTAACGAACGGTGATGTAATTTCTGCTCAAAAATGGCTTCCGGGACAGAAGCTAGAGCCAGAGGATATGAAACTAGAACGTGTTGCGAAACTTTTGAAGAAAATACACTCCTCTAAAGCACTTGTACAGATGATTCAAAGACTTGGGAAGCAGCCGCTTCACGCACAAGAGTTATTACAACAACTGCAACTTGTTTTAAGAGGAGATATAAGGGATGATGAAACAATTCAGCAAGGTCTTCAATATTTAATGGATTCATTAAAAGATATTGAATACAATGAATTCGTTGTATGCCATTGTGATGTGAACCATAACAACTGGATATTGTCGGATGAAGATGAGTTGTTTTTAATTGATTGGGATGGAGCCGTAATTGCTGACCCAGCTCTAGACCTCGGTATGTTATTATATTGGTACATTCCGCGCCATGAATGGAGCGAGTGGCTCGAATATTATGATATTGAAATGGATGAATCGCTGCTTAGGCGTATGAGGTGGTATGTAATAGCACAAACGATTTTGTCTATGCAATGGCACACAACAAAAAAACAGCAAGCAGAAGCTGAATATTGGCATCAATATTTACAGCAACTACTTGCTTCAGAGTAATATTTAAGAAAAATTGTCCATTCCAGCAATCCACTGAGTAAGTTGTTCTTGATTATTGGAAATGTGGTTGTCCAAATTAGAGGAAGATTTACCCGATTGACTATAAGAATATACATCGTTTAGCATTGTTTTAGCGTCACTACTTATACTATCGTTTGCGAGTAACGATTGAATGAGACGCTCTAATTGCTCGCATTCAGAAACTGTCCCGCAACAATCACTTTGGTGATTGACTAAAATATCTTTCAGCACTTCTAATTGATGTTGTTGATTAATTGGCATGAACGGATCATCCTTTCGATTGTTTTTCTCTTCAAATGTACGAGAAAAAGCTGTTTCGTCATGGAATGTTTAATGCTGTATGTAGTTTTTATCAAAATGGTACATCTTATACTTGAAAGAAACGGACCGAGTGCTCGTACGTACTTGGTTTTTTGTTTGGGAGATTGATTAAAACAGAGAGAAGGAATTATTCCTTTAAAATAGCTATGTAAAGAGAGGGAAACATCTATGCGTTTAAGACATAAACCATATGCAATGGATCGAATTAATGAGTATTCACATATCGTAATCGGAAACCCAGAGGAGCGCGCTGGTAACTGGAAAGAAGTATTTGGAAATGAACAACCAATTCATATTGAAGTAGGTACAGGTCGTGGCCGCTTTATGTATGATATGGCAAAAGCAAACCCACATATTAATTATATTGGAATTGAAAAATTCACAAGTGTTGTTGTAGATGCACTTGATAAATTAATTGAAGAAGAAGTACCGAACTTAAAGTTAATTAATAAAGATGCTGAAGATTTAACAGTGTTCTTTGCAAAAGGTGAGATTGACCGCGTTTATTTAAACTTCTCAGATCCATGGCCGAAGAATCGTCATACGAAGCGTCGTTTAACGTATAAAACATTTTTACGCAATTATGAAGAAGTGTTAGTAGAAGGCGGAGAAATTCATTTCAAAACAGATAACCAAGGTTTATTTGAATACTCTCTAATGAGTATGGCTGAGTATGGTATGTTATTAACTTACCTGAGCCTAGATCTTCATAATAGTGATTATGAAGGAAACATTATGACAGAATACGAAGAGAAATTCTCAAGTAAAGGTCATCGTATTTACCGAGTTGAAGCAAAATATCGCACAGAGCCTATGCAGTAATGCATAGGTTTTTTGTAACTAAAATAATCGGAATTTTATGTTAATATTAAAAGGAAAGGGGGATGAAAAATGGAACAGTTACAAATTGGAGATATAAAAGTGACGTGGCTAAAAGGCGGGAACACACATTTAGATGGAGGAGCAATGTTTGGTGTTGTACCGAAAGTACTTTGGTCACGTAAATATAAACATAATGATACAAATCATATTTATTTACGAACAGATCCGTTACTTTTGCAAACGAAAGACGGTAATATGCTCATTGATTCCGGAATAGGAAACGGTAAATTGAATGAGAAGATGAAGCGAAATCAAGGTGTAACAGAAGAGTCAGCGGTTTATAAATCATTAGAAAAACTAGATTTAAAACCTGAAGATATTCAGTACGTCTTAATGACACACCTGCATTTTGATCATGCATCTGGTTTAACGAAATGGGAAGGGGATCACCTTGTACCATCGTTTCCGAATGCAAAAGTGTATGTAAGCGAAACAGAATGGAATGAAATGAGGAACCCAAATATCAGGTCGCGCAATACATATTGGAAGGAAAATTGGGAGCCGATTGTAGATCAAGTTGTTACATTCCAGCAAGAAATAGAAATTACGGATGAAATAAAAATGGCGCATACAGGTGGTCATAGTGATGGACATGCAGTTATTGCTTTAGAAAGCAAAGGTGAAACGATGCTTCATTTAGCAGACCTATTGCCGACGCACGCACATCAAAATGTACTATGGGTGATGGCCTACGACGATTATCCGATGACATCGATTGAAAATAAGCAAAAGTGGATGAAGTACGGCGCTGAAAACGATGCTTGGTTTACGTTTTATCATGACGCGTATTACCGTGCAGTAAAGTGGAATGAGGAAGGACATATTGTAGAAAAGATAGAGCGGAAAACGAGTATAGAAGCATAAAAAGAGGAGGTTGTTCTAGAAACCAGTCGGGGCAGCCTTTTTATTATTTTCGTTTTTTGTCGGTAAGTCGATATAATTTCAATTACTATCCACAATTAAAAAATAAGAGGTTCACCTAATGGGAACCCTCCTTTTTATGCTGCTATAACCTCTAAAACAGTACCTGTTTTAGCATCAACTAAAAATTCAAATCGTTCTTGTATATCATCTAACATCGTTGTAAGACCGCCGCGATAAACTTCGTATGCGACATCATATTTTTCAAATGTCTCTGGAACCATATGTACCCAAGAGCCAGTAATTTCACCTTTATGACTTAATGCTTGTTTCACCATTTTCAATGCTTTTTCTGAAGAAATATGGGATTGTTCTTGTACTTTGTTTGCAACAAGATAACCAGCTGCGAACCCAACGCCAAGACCTGCTACTAAACCTTTCCAGCTCATATATTCACCTCAATTCTATAAAATAAAAATAGTGTACCAATAATAATTATAAAGCAAATACAGCTAAAAAAGAAGAAACTAGAAACATTTCGAAAATTTCGTTACAATAAAAGAGGTATTCTACTAAGGTTTGAAAGAAGGGGACTTCGTGAATAAAGAGACATTACAATTATTTCGTACGTTAACAGAATTACAAGGTGCATCAGGTTTTGAACATGATGTACGCCGTTTTATGAAGCAAGAATTAAGCAAATATGCGGATGAAATTGTGCAAGACGGTTTAGGTAGCGTATTTGGTCTGAAAAAAGGGGACGAAACTGGCCCACGTGTTCTTGTAGCAGGTCATATGGATGAAGTAGGTTTCATGGTTACGCAAATTACGAAAAACGGGATGCTTCGTTTTCAAACGTTAGGCGGCTGGTGGAGTCAAGTGTTATTAGCGCAACGTGTACAAGTTATGACGAAGAATGGTCCTGTTATTGGGGTTGTTGGTTCTATTCCTCCTCATTTATTAAGTGACGCGCAACGTGCAAAACCGATGGATATAAAAAATATGTTAATTGATATAGGTGCAGATAGTTATGAAGATGCGATTGAAATTGGTGTAAAACCAGGACAACAAATCGTGCCAATCTGCCAGTTTACACCGATGGCAAACGAAAAGAAAATTATGGCGAAAGCTTGGGACAACCGTTACGGATGTGGTCTTGCAATCGAATTATTAAAAGAATTAAAAGACGAAACATTACCAAACACATTATACTCTGGTGCGACTGTACAAGAAGAAGTTGGTCTTCGCGGTGCACAAACTGCTGCAAATATGATTCAACCAGACATTTTCTATGCGCTTGATGCAAGTCCAGCAAACGATGCATCTGGTGATAAAACGCAGTTCGGTCAATTAGGAAAAGGTGCTCTTCTTCGTATTTATGATCGTACGATGGTAACACATAGAGGAATGCGCGAATTCATTTTAGATACAGCAGAAACACACAACATTCCGTACCAATACTTTATTTCACAAGGTGGCACAGATGCGGGCCGTGTACATACAAGTAACTCAGGTATCCCATCAGCAGTAATTGGTGTTTGCGCACGTTACATTCATACACATGCTTCTATTTTACATGTTGATGATTATGCGGCAGCAAAAGAACTTATTACGAAGCTTGTAAGAGCAACGGATAAAACGACGTTAGAGACAATTAAGAATAACGCGTAGAGAAGAAGGGCTGAAGAGCCTTTCTTTTTTTAGGTGGGAGAGATACCCTATCGATGAGTGGTGGCCGTGCTCCCATGTATAAAGAGTAATTTGATTAAGGTAAGATGATGAATGTATATAGAGGTGAAAGAAATGAAAGTAGTAGTTGGATCGAAGAATAAAACGAAAGTTGGTGCTGTGGAGAAGGTTTGGAAAGATGCTACAATTACATCTCTTTCTGTTCCTTCAGGAGTAGCAAACCAGCCGTTTACAGATGAAGAGACGATGCAAGGAGCGGTTAATAGAGCGAAGCGAGCGCTACAAGAAGGAGAAGCTCAAATTGGTATTGGATTAGAAGGCGGCGTAATGAAAACGGAGCACGGTTTATTTATGTGTAACTGGGGCGCACTAGCAACAAGTACCGGTAAAATATTCGTTGCAGGCGGTGCACGTATTAAGTTACCAGATGATTTTTTAGCACCTCTTGAAGAGGGCAAGGAGTTAAGTGAAGTGATGGAAGAGTTTGTACAGAGAAAAGATATTCGTAGTCACGAAGGTGCCATCGGTATCTTTACAGATGATTATGTCGACCGCACGGAATTATTTGTACACGTTGTTAAGTTACTTGTTGGGCAATATAAGTATGATGAAAAGCAAGCATAAACCTTGCACCATACGCGATGTATGGTAGTATAAAAGAAAGATTATAACATGAAAAAAAGCACTCGTTAGAGGAGGAAATATAGATGAAATCATTAGAAAGCATGGAGCAATTCCAACAATTGAAAAATGAAGAGAATGTAGTCTTTATGTTCTCAGCAGAATGGTGCCCAGACTGCCGTTTTGTAGATCCATTTATGCCAGAAGTAGAAGAAAAATATAGTGATTTCTCATTTTACTATGTAGATCGTGATGAGTTTATTGATCTATGCGTAAAAATAGACGTATTTGGCATTCCGAGCTTTGTAGCGTACAATAAGGGTGAAGAAACAGGTCGCTATGTAAACAAAGATCGTAAAACACAAGAACAAATCGAAGAGTTTATTGAAGGTTTAAAATAAGGCAATTTGCCAATTGAATTGTAAAACAACCTCTACCTTCGCGGGGGAGGTTATTTTTTTGGAAGGGAGGAAAAAGAGATGAAGATGACAAGTAAAAAGATGAAAGACGAGTTAATGAAGAAATTATCTCGCCCAGAATGGGACTTTCAGTATGATAGCGAGAAAGAAGTTCTACGTATAGAACAAAAAGACTCGAAAAAGGGTATTAACGTATCGCTTCCAGGAGTTGTGGCAAAATGGGAAGTGAATAAAGAAAAAGCAATTGAAGAGGTTGCCTATTACGTACAAGAAGCGTTAATTGCGATGCATAAAGAAGAAAATAGCGCAGCGAAAATTTTACCTGTTATTCGCTCTACTTCTTTCCCGAAACAAGCAGAAGAAGGAAATCCGTTTATTATGACGGATCATACGGCGGAAACACGTATTTACTACGCATTAGATTCGAATAAAACGTATCGACTCATTGATGAGCGTCTATTACAAAAATTAGAACTTACAGAGCAACAAGTGCGTGAAATGGCATTATTCAACGCTCGCTCATTAGGTTATGAATTTAAACAAGAAACAGTAGCAGGGAATACATTCTACTTTTTAAACACAAACGATGGGTATGATGCGACTCGTATTTTAAACGAATCGTTACTACAATCGATGCGTGAAAAGATTTCTGGTGACATGGTTGTTGCTGTTCCTCACCAAGATGTATTAATTATTGCTGATATCGTCAACGAAATCGGTTATGATATTATTGCACAAATGACAATGAAATTTTTTGCCGAAGGGCATGTTCCGATTACATCACTTTCATTCGTATATGAAGATGGGGACTTTGAACCAATCTTTATTTTAGCGAAGAATCGGAAGAAGACAGATGGAAAAGAGAAAGGATGAACGAAGTGAACGTTTTTTACAACCTTGAAGGAATTGGTGACACTTTAATTGTTGCCTTACAAGATATTACTTTAGAGAACCGTACTTTTGATCGCAAAGGAGATGTTGCACGCGTATACGATCGTGAAAGCAATGTAACAGCAGGATTCAACATCTTTAATGCGTCTTCTTACTTAGAGGTAAAAGAAACAGGTAACCTAACATTAACGAAAGAATTTGTAGAAAAAATCAACGGAATTTTAGCGAAGAACGGCTTTGAAGAAACGGTAGAAGCAGATCTTTCTCCAAAATTTGTTGTAGGCTATGTAGCTGAAAAAGAGAAGCATCCAAATGCTGATAAGTTAAACATTTGTAAAGTAGAAATCGGTACAGAAACATTACAAATCGTATGTGGCGCACCGAACGTTGATGCAGGACAAAAAGTTGTCGTTGCAAAAATTGGCGCTGTAATGCCAAGCGGTATGCTAATTAAACCAGCTGAACTTCGCGGTGTTCCTTCTTCTGGAATGATTTGCTCAGCACGTGAATTAGAGCTTCCAGATGCTCCACAAGAAAAAGGTATTCTTGTATTAGAAGATAGCTTTGAAGTTGGACAAGAATTTAAATTTTAATTGATGTTAAGAAAAGAGAGGTTGTCCTTTTGGATGGTCTCTCTTTTTATTTTTTATTTTTTGTAAATCGATATTCTATGTCGAACCGTTAATATATTTAGAGTTACGATAGATATATTTGAAAAATCGTTAATATTATGAGGATGTCACCTTTTTTCATAAAATCTATATTGTATTTTATAGACAATCTAGTTAAAATTTAGAAAAATAGAAGGGGATAGACGTATGAAAAAACAACTAAAAATCGCAGAACTTCTGAAACGAATTGAAACTTCAAAACAGCAAGATATCGAATTAGGTTCTTATGAAATCTATTTGTTTAGTGAAAATGAATTAGAAAAAGGACAAATCGGTTACCGATATGATAAACATAAAAATTCATTAATAAGTGAAGAACATGGAAAATGGAAAGAGGAATGGATTGCTATCGGATATGAAACAGATATGGGGGATCCGGTTTTCGTAAGTGTGGCTGATGATACTTATCTAGTTTATACTGCAGAGCGTGGTACAGAAACGTGGCAACCCGTTCATATTGGAAATATGGATGAGATTATAAAACAATTATAAGAAAAACTTTGAGACCGGTGCAAAGTGATGGGAGAAAAAGATGAAGTATATAAAAATAATGAGCATGATTGCATTCATTGGAATATATATGGGAGGCTGTTCGCAAGAAGAGCCGAAAAAAGAAGTAACATCTTCTATGCAAGAAACAAACAAAGATAACAGGGAAGACGCACCGGTAGAAAAGCAGCAAGAAGAACAAGAAAAGAAAGAAGAACCGCAAGCAGTCCAAACGAATGAGCAAGTGGAGCATAAGCAGGAGGAAGTGCCGGCCGAGGAAAAGAAAGAGGAAGCTACGCCAGTGCAGCCAACAGAGCAACCGCTGCAAAATAATGAACAAAAAGTAGAGAGTAATGAAAAACAAGGAAATTTTCTTGTTGTTATTGATCCAGGGCATCAACAAAAAGCAGATTTAAATTTAGAGCCGATTGGGCCAGGAGCAACGACGCAAAAATATAAAGTGACAGATGGTACAACTGGTGTTGTGACGAAAAAAAGAGAGGCTGTTCTCGTATTAGAAATGGCTTTCGTATTAAAAGAAAAGTTAGAAGCAAAGGGAATACAAGTATTAATGACAAGAACGTCACAAGATGTGGATATAAGTAATAAAGAACGCGCGACATTTGCGAATGATCATAAGGCGAATTTGTTTTTGCGTCTTCATGCAGATGGTTCTGAAAATCCGAATCAAAGTGGATTTGCTGTATTAACACCGGCAGAAGGAAGTCCGTACACGAAAGAGATTTATGCTGAAAGTCTTCAAATCTCTCAAACGATTGTAAATAAAATGAGAGAGAATCAGCAAGTGAAAGTAAATGGAATTAAATTCAGGGATGATCTTTCTGGATTTAATTGGGCAAAGGTTCCTGGCGTACTATTAGAACTTGGATTTATGTCAAATCCTGAAGAAGATAAAAAATTATCTGACCCACAGTATGTAAATTCTTTATTGCAAAGTGTAACGGATAGTGTAGATGAGTATCGGAAGAGTAAAGCTTAAACGCAGTCTTACATGGAAGGCTGCGTTTTTCCATATGAAAACACTCGTAAATTAGAATGTTATGGATAAATATGACATGCTTAATTTTACCTGCACTTTTTGCCGAATGCTGATACAATAAAGGATGTTACTATTTAGTAGAAAGAGTGGTAAGCATGTTAGATTGGATGAAAAAGCTGTTTAACAAAGAGGAAGAACAAACAGCGATAAATAAAGAAGTACCAAAGCAAATCGAAAGTCAGCCGAAGATCCCTCGTGTAAACCACTACACTGAAGCAAGAGAAGCACAAATGGCAAGTCGGAATGCAGGTAAATGCCGTTTTCCATTAGTACCGGATAATGGGTTCGATGAAGAGGATGTTATAGCAACAGGGCATTTTGAAGAACAACCTGTTCAAGTTGTAACATATGAAAATCAGCCTACTCAAAGAGGGGTCAAAGTGGAAAGAAGTAGACGACAGTATGTGGAAAAGGTAGTTTCTACATATGAAGAGCCGGAAGTACAATATGAACCGGAGAGAGAGCCTGTCGTAAAGAAAGCATCTGCACCTTCGCAAGAAAGTAACCGTAGACCATTTCGTCCAACAGAAATGATCTCGCCAATTTACGGATATAACCGTCCTTCTGTAGAGAAAAAGGTAGAAAAGCAGGAGGAAAAAAAGGAAAGAGAAGATCTTGAAATATCTGTAGAGGGCAAATCAGTCGTTGATGCATGGTTAGAGAAAAAAGGATATACATTATCTGATTTCTCAGAAGGACAAGCAACGAATTCTTCCGGTCATGAAGGAGTTGATCAGCGAGGTCAACAGAGTAAAAAGGAAGAAAAGTCAGTTGTCGATCAATGGCTAGAGAAAAACGGTTACGAAATTGAACGCCAAGAGCCTATTGTAGAAGAAAAAGAAGTGGTTCAAGAAATTAGTGCACAGCAGGCAGTTCCAGCGGGTGAAGTACCTCATCAAACAATTGCTGAGCGTATGGAAGATGCTAAGCAAGAAAGTGATGTAGTGGCCAAAAACATTCTACAAACGGAATTAGTAGATTCTAAAGTAGAGCACGAGGATACAATATTATCAGAAGAAACTAAACGTAATACAGAAATAGAACAACCTACTATTGAAGTAGAAAAACAAGCACCGGAAGAATCAGTGATTGTCAAAGCAGAAGAAAAACTTGAAGAAACAATCATCGTGGAAATACCAGAAGAAGTGGAAGTAATTGCAGAAACAGAAGAGCGAGAAGAAGTGGAAGTAATTGCGGAAACAGAAGAGTCAGAAGAAGTGGAAGTAATTGCGGAAATAGAAGAGCGAGAAGAAGTGGAAGTAATTGCGGAAACAGAAGAGCGAGAAGAAGTGGAAGTAATTGCGGAAACAGAAGAGCGAGAAGAAGTGGAAGTAATTGCGGAAACAGAAG